>NZ_JBFREI010000004.1:0-616296 GCF_052114225.1 Chitinophaga sp. RAB17
ATGTACCGTACCGGTGATATGGGCAAATGGATGTACCGTACCGGTGATATGGGCAAATGGTTGTCAGATGGCAATATCCTGTACCTGGGCCGCGCCGATGAACAGGTAAAAGTTCGGGGCTACCGCATCGAATTGGGTGAAATAGAACGTGTATTGCAGCAAAGCAACCTGGTGAAACAAACGGTGGTAACATTGCGTACAGATGCTGTGGGAGATAAACAATTGTTGGGTTATGTGGTACCTGATGGACATTTTAATAAAGAAGATCTGCTTGTTTACCTGAAGAGTTTATTGCCGGCATATATGGTACCATTGCTCATAGAACTGGAACAACTGCCCCTGACAGTCAACGGCAAGGTAGATAAGAAAAAACTGCCTGCTCCTTCGGGGGCGGTATTGTCTCAACGGGCATACACAGCGCCGCGCAACGAAACTGAGCAGCAGCTGGCAGACATATGGGCAACATTGCTGGATATAGAAAGGGTAGGCGTAAACGATCACTTTTTTGAGCTGGGTGGGCACTCGCTGAAAACATTATTAGCTGTTGCAAAGATCAACAAACACTTCCAGACAACATTGCCGCCGGCGGATATATTCAGATATCCTGTTTTGCAGGATCTCGCAGCAGTCTTATCAGCGTATAAGAAAGAGGCTATACCAGTACCCGAACACGTGGCTTTACTGAATCAGAAAACGGAACAAGGTGTAATGATGTTCCCACCTGCTTTTGCTCAGGGGATTGTTTACGCCGGACTGGCCGGTTCGATTAAGTCTCATGCTATGTATAGTTTCGATTACATTGAAGATCCCGACAGACTCAACAGCTATGTAAACCTGATCACAAAACTGCAGACAAAGGGTCCGTATATCCTGATGGGATACTCCATAGGAGGAAACCTGACATTTGAAGTGGCGAAAGTATTGATGGCTGCAGGACATCGTGTATCAGCTGTTATATTGATTGATTCGGTAAGAATAATACGTCAGGCAGAAGATGAAAGTATCAGTAAGGATGAACTGGGAAAGATAATGACTGACATACTGGGACAACAGTTATCAGGTGTGGAAGAAGAACTGAAAGCCGGAATGCTTGATGATGCCTATGCCTATTCACAATATCATAATCGCATGGTGAATGATGGYGTGATAGATGCTGACATTTACCTGGTGAAAAACGGAGAGAAGAGAGCAGATGCAGATTATCGCTGGGAAGGCGCCACTACCGGGGCATACAACATTTACGAAGGTAAAGGGAAACACGAAAAGATGATTACTGAAGCGAATAACCTGAAACATAATGCTGCTATCATCAAAGGTATTCTGGAACAATTAAAAGGATAATCAGTTAGTATAGCAGCAATCAGTTCCCAATGTTTTTTAACAAGAGGTCGTCTCATCAATAATGAGGCGACCTTTTTCATTGAATATCTATTTTGTATCAATATGACATGAAAATTAAAAAACAAAAGTCTCCTTAATGTTGGTTTCGCCTATGTATAATGAAGGTAGTTACCGCGCGTCATATTTTAATAGTGATGATTGTCAATCTATATGATATGGTTTATAGATTTTCCCGATTGCGAAAATCAAATTCCCGATAGGCGGCCTTTATCGTTTTGGAGGCAGCTACATTTGCATGCAAAAGGAAAAAGCAATGAAGCAATTTTATCTGCGCATTCCAGTAAAGAAGGTATTTGCCCTGTTTATACTCTTGTTTGCTGTTTGCACCCAAACCATAGCGGAAGACATTTTATCAGCCATAAAAGGAAAAGTACTTACTTCGGATGGCTTACCCGCACCTTACGTTACTGTTAGAATACAAAACTCCAACCATGGCGCCCTCACAGATGCCAATGGTGAATTTGTAATCAAAAAAGTGAAGCCCGGAAAATATACCCTTATTATATCTCTTGTAGGATATGAGAACGTACTCCAGGAAGTAGCGGTAGAAACAGATGGGATCACCCGTACCACCATTACGCTCGGTGCTTCCGGTCAGCAAATGAAGGAAGTGACCGTAGTTGGGGAGTATAATAAATATACGGTACTTACCCCCTCCAATTCACTGCGACTGAATGCCCCCCTGGTACAGGTGCCTCAAAGCATTACGGAAGTTTCCAGGGAAGTATTGGCAGACCAGCAGATCTATAATATGCAGGAAGGCGTTACCCGGAATGTGAGCGGTGCTTCCAGACTGGGTCACTGGGACATGTACTCCAATATCCAGATCCGCGGTTCCCGCGCCAGCTCCCTCCGCAATGGGATGAACGTATTTATCAGCCCATGGAGTCCGCTGACAGAAGATATGAGCATGGTAGACCGTATCGAGTTCGTGAAGGGGCCCGCTGGTTTTATGATGTCCAACGGAGAACCCGGCGGCATGTATAACGTGGTGACCAAAAAGCCTACCGGTGTAGATCAGGGTGAAGTAACCCTTTCTCTTGGCAGKTATGATAACTACCGTACCACACTGGACCTCGACGGTAAACTGTCCAAAAATGGTAAACTGCTATATCGCCTTAACCTGGCCGGAGAGTTGAAGAACGGCTGGCGCGATTTCGATTATACCAACCGTTACAGTATTTCTCCGGTATTAAAATACCTGATAGACGAGAAAAACACCGTTACGCTGGAATACAACCTCCAGTACATGCAACTGCCGGTAATCGGCGGCAACTATTCCTTCTCCAAACGTGGTTATGGCGATCTGCCTGTGAACTTCACCACTATTGAAGGCAATATGGACCCTACAAAGATTAATGACAACAGCGTAATGGCTTATTATGAACATAAGTTTAGTCCCGACTGGAAGCTAAATGCCCAATTTGGTTTCTTCCATTACAAACAGATCGGTCAGAGCATGTGGCCAGCTGGTTTCTCCACAAAAGGGAACGACAGTCTTTTACAACGGAGTATGAACATCTGGGATGCATTGGGTCTGAACAAAACTGCGCAGGTATTTGTGAATGGTACTATTCGCACAGGCGCCGTTACTCATAATATACTTGGAGGCGTGGACATGAAATACAGTAACTATTATGCGGACTGGGGACAGGGAGCATCATTCGGTGATTCCACTTTTAACATCTACAATCCTAAACACGGTGCCGTTACTCAACCCAAATGGGACCGCTCTACGGATATCCGTACCCGTGGCGTACAATACAATTATGGTTACAGTGCTGTCTATCTCCAGGACCAGCTTGGTTTCTTCAACGATCGCCTGCGGGTAACACTGGCCGGCCGTTATACCACCAATAAGGTAATAAGCCCGTACGATGGAACCAACAAAGACAGCAAATTCACGCCCCGCTTTGGTATCAGCTACTCTCTCGATAAGAACAGTTCCGTATATGGCGTATATGATGTGAGTTTTATTCAGACCCCGGGCCTGGACTGGCAGAAGAAACCATTCGATCCTATGACAGGCGACAACATCGAGTTCGGTGTCAAACGCGACTGGTTTCAGGGCCGCTTTACCTCTACACTGGCCGTATACCAGATCACCAAAAATAATGTACTGACAACAGACCTGGAACACAGGGACCCTGCTTCGAACCAGTTCATCTATAGCCGTCAAAATGGGCAGCAGCGTATCAAAGGGCTGGAGGCCGATTTCCAGGGTGAGGTAGTGAAAGGGCTGAACCTGATGGTGAACTATGCATATACCGATGGTATCGTTTCTAAGGATGCCGATCCCAAACTGCAAGGCAACAACGTACCAGGCATTGCCAAACATATTCAGAACACCTGGCTGACCTATACGCTTGGCAACGGTGCGTTGAAAGGGCTACGTGCAAACATCGGCTATCAGTATCAGGCCGGCCGTATTGCCGGCCAGGTATATGACAAGAGTGAAAACTTCCTGCCTGACTATTTCCGGATGGATGCAGGTCTTGGATATACCATCAATAAATTTAGTGTGAACGTACTGGTAAATAATGTATTGGATAAATACCTGTACACCGGCGCACCTTCTGCAGACAACTATGGGAACAAGATCTATTACTGGCAGACAGAACCCGGACGTAATGTGAGAATGAGCGTTGGATATCGTTTTTAATTTTAAGTCCTTGAACTATTGTAAGGATGTAATTAAATAATCCATATATGCCCTTAAAAAAGACTATCCTGAAAATACATCGCTGGCTCGGACTTACGTCCGGGCTGGTTGTATTTATACTGGGCATCACCGGATGCATGTATGCATTTATTGATGAACTAAAGCCCATCGTGTATCGGCAGCGTATGTTTGTGGATGTGCCGGAAGGCGGCAGACGTTTGCCAATGAATGTTATCAGGGAAAAAGCACAGGAGGCGATAGGGCAGGAGTATAAGTTGCAATTGGCAGAAGTGCCGATGGCTGCAGAAAGAAGCGTGTCGTTTCGTACGCTGAAAGTGAATCCTGACGGCCTCTCGTATGCTACCTATATGGAGTACTTCTATCGCATTTACGTAAACCCATATACTGGGGCGGTGCTGAAGATAGAGAATACCAAGTGGGAGTTTTTCAATACTGTCGTGAACCTGCACATCAACCTGTTACTCGGGCCGAAGATAGGCGGAACTATTGTGAATTGGTCCGTTCTGATTTTTGTGGTGATGCTGATATCCGGGATTGTTCTGTGGTGGCCGGCTAATAAATCTGCTGCGAAACAGCGTTTCAGTTTCAAGTGGAAAACCACTACCAAATGGAAACGTAAAAATTATGATCTGCATAATATCCTTGGATTTTATTCCATGCTTATACTGCTGGTCATTGCCATTACAGGATTAGTTTTCTCCTATCAATGGGTCAGCAACGGCATACAATGGATCGCCAACGGAGGAAAGCCGACTGTATTGCCTGCTCCTGTGTTATCTGATACTACTCACCCGGGTGTTTATTCCCTGGAAAAGATATTGGCAGATGCCATCCTGAAAGCTCCTGAGGGGAATACCTTTTTTGTGGGGATCCCTAAAAATGGCAAAGCTGCTGTTTCCGTATTTGCCCGCCGGGATGGTAAGCCGCTTTATAGCGCCGTTCGTATGCAATATGACCAGCATTCCGCTGTTATGCTTACGCGCAGGGCTTTTGCTGATATGAGCAATGGAGAGCGGATCAATGCTATGAATTATGATATACACGTAGGCGCGGTACTTGGCATACCAGGAAAGATACTGGCCTTCCTGGCTTCCCTGATCGCCGCCTCCCTGCCGGTTACCGGGTTTTATATCTGGTGGGGAAGACGAAACAAAAAACAGGTAACGCCACGGGGGGATAAGAGCAGCCAGCTGAAGAGGACCCGACAAGAAAAACCGGTAACCCTGAAGTAACATTAACCATATATCTTCCTGCTTGAAACAGGTCATTGTAAAGTGTTATCAGCATAATGAACAGTTCAATCACGACCCGTATTATACTGGCGGATGCGCAACCTGTTTACAGAGAAGGAATCAAAAGTTTGTTAGCGGATCATCAAAGTAATTACCGGATTGAAGAAGCAGGCAACAGCGAAGAACTGCGACCTGCTTTACTCTCCTTTCAGCCGGACATACTCATACTGGATTATGATCCGGGTTATTTTGATGCTGATGAACTGGTGAATACCTTGTCTGTTATCCCGGAATGCAAGGTGATACTCCTTTCCAGCCAACAGAAAAAAGTAGATATTTTCCGGTTGCTTGACAGCAATATTTACTGTGTACTTACCAAAGAATGCAAAAAACGTGATATCCACCAGGCCATCAGTTGTACGTTGCGCGGTGAAAAATTCTTTTGCACTTTTGCCCTGGACCTATTGCTGGCCGATAGGAGAAAAACGCTTTCAGTTCGTAGTCTTCCACCGGAAGGGCTGTCTGTCAGGGAAACGGATGTCATCCGTCAGATAGTCAGCGGAAAATCCAACAAAGAAATTGCGGGATCTATGCATTTAAGTCAACACACCATTCATACCCACCGCAGGAATATTATGCGGAAACTGCAGTTACATTCTGCTGTTGAATTGTGTAACTACGCACTGGAAACCGGTATCGTTAAACTCGAATCCTGAGTCAGGTAATTTTCCTGTCATAAAGAGGGGTAACTGTGTAAAAACAGTTACCCCTCTTTATTTTGTTCCACTGCTCCTTTTCCGAATTTTATACCACGATCATGGTAGTTCGGATACCATACCACTACCAGCATTTTAGCATCACGGGGTGATTGGTTGCGCTGTAAGACACACGTACTTTTAATACCCTGTATTATTAAAATGAAAATTCTATGGACAAAATGATTTATGATTTTGCGGCTGTTGGTGTTGGCCCTTTTAACCTCGGACTGGCATGCCTCACTCATGCTATTCCTGATCTGAACGGTATATTTCTTGACAAAAGACCGGATTTTAACTGGCATCCGGGGATGCTGATGCAGGATACGACCCTGCAGGTACCTTTCCTGGCAGACCATGTAACCCTGGCTGATCCCACTAATCCATTCAGCTTCCTGAATTATCTCAAGGAACGGGGACGTATATACGGTTTTTATATCCGGGAAAATTTCAAAATGCTCCGCAATGAATACAATCAGTATTGCCAGTGGGCCATCAGCAAACTGCCGGAGGTCCGTTTCAATACTGCTGTAAAAAGGATTGATTATGATGAAACTGCCGGCCTTTACCTGCTGCAATGCACTGATGCCACCCAGGGAGATTTGCAGATCAGGACACGCAAACTGGTACTGGGTACCGGAACTGTGCCCTATGTGCCTGCCAGCTGCCGGGAGCTGATGACAGCAGCGGTACATTCAGCCAATTACCTGAAACACAAACATCTGCTGCAGTCCAAACGCTCCATCACCATCGTTGGCAGCGGCCAGAGCGCTGCGGAGATCTACTATGACCTGTTGCAGGATATAGATACCTATGGTTACTCCCTGCATTGGATTACCCGCTCTCCAAGGTTTTATCCGCTGGAGTACAGTAAGCTTACACTGGAGATGACATCCCCCGAATATGTTGACTATTTCTACGATCTCCCGCCTTTTAAACGGGATAAGTTATTGCATAGCCAGAAGCATCTGTACAAAGGCATTAACAACGATCTGATCGCCGCTATTTTTGATACCATTTATGCAAAGAAGCTGATAGGTGATGTTGATATCTCTCTGCGTACCAATGCGGACCTGCGCGAGGTGATATATGATCAGCAGGCAGAAAGTTTTCGTATGACCTTTTTCCAGGAGGAACAGGAAAAACATTATGTTCACCAGACGGCTGGCCTGGTGCTGGCCACCGGTTACACCTCCCGCATTCCTGATTTTATAGCACCTATCCTCCACAAAGTGCAGCTGGATGAAAAAGGACGTTATGAAGTAAACCGCAACTACACCATCGATCAGGCGGGTTCCATATTTGTACAAAACGCGGAGCTGCATACCCACGGTTTTGCAGCGCCCGACCTGGGCATGGGCTGCTACCGCAACGCCTGGATTATCCGGGAGATGCTGGGCCGGGAGGTATATCCGATTGAACAGCGGATCGCTTTTCAGCAGTTTGCTGTAAGTGCCGATGAAGAAACAGTACTCACGCAACCTCACCTGATCTGATATGCCACTGCGATTTTATCTGATACTAATGACGCTGGTGGCTGTAGTCAGTGATTATATGATGCATCCGTTTTATCCGTTGTTCTTTGCTTCCCGCTTTGGCATACAGGATCCACGTGTCACCGGCACCTACTTCAGTGCTGTATGTGCTACCGTAATGGTGGCATTCCCCGTATGGGCGATGGTATCAAGGCGCATGCCGGAACTTCGCATACTGGTGTATACACAGGTCATTGCGGGCATACTGGCTGTCTTCTGTACCTACATCACCAACTATACGATGTTCTGGGTGGTATCACTGGCGATCATCATTTTTAAAGGCAGTTATCTGCTGGTATACCCTTTTATACTGCGTATCACGGACACTGATAAACATGTGGGCATTATCAGCATACTGTCAGTGATTATACACCTGGGAAGTGTATTGGGAGCGGTGGTTGGCGGTATGGTCATAGACTGGATGCAACCGCAGTACATATACCTGGGCATGGCCGCGGGAGATTTCTTCCAGGCAGGGCTGAGCGGATACCTGTTGTGGAGTCGTGGAGAAACGATTCCAGGACCAACGGTAACGGAACCGCATTCACAAAGCTGGACAGCGCTGATACCCTCCGGTACTGTGCTGCGGTTGAGTGTGATCACCCTGTTTTTTTACTACAGTGATTTCATCATTCGCCCTTTTTTCGTGAAATACTGGGAAACAGTATCCATGCTGCACAGCAGGATTCTATCGGGGGGGGTATATGCTATTCCGGCAGCAGTGGCTGCCCTGGCCCTCTGGATGAATCGCCGCCGCAAAGTACCGGATACGCCCTGGCATGCTATCCTACCGGCGTTGCTGCTGGCATTGGTGGGATTGCTGTTGCAATCCTATCCATCCACAGTAACCATCATTGCCGGCCGATGCCTCTATGGCTGGGCATTTTTCCAGTCGGCTGTCCGTTTCGATGCCCTGTTGTTTCATGTCTGCGACCCGACTTCCTATGCTGTTGAATACAGCAAAATACATTTCTTTCAAAACCTGGGCGTGCTCACTGCATCATTTTCTGTCGGTATACTTGTGGAGCATTATCCGCTGCATGTCCCGTTCATAGCCGCCTTTGCGGGCTACCTGCTGGTAACGGCCATGTATTACCAGTTGGCACGTCCTTATGTTCACCCGGTTAATCCATCCTGTAAATGAAGACACCGATCATACCATTACAACTAATGCCCGCGTACCAGGTTTCCGTTCCTCTCCTGGGCACTGTGGAGCTATGGCCCATGGACCTGCAACATGATACGCCGGAAATTTATCGTTGGGTAACCCAGCCGTATGCGCACTATTGGGGCATGAGCACCAAATCTTACGAAGCGGTGCTGGCGGAATATACAGCCATAGATAATAACGATCATGCCTGTGCATTAATGGGGAAGATAAATGGGAAAACAGCTTTTCTCTGTGAATGCTACGACCCGGTATATGATCTCATTGGCAGTTTCTACGAACCTCAACCCGGAGACATAGGGATGCATATATTGGTTGGCCCGCCGGAGATACCTGTTCATGGCTTTACGTGGCAGATATTCTCTATCGTTATGGACTTCCTGTTTGATAATCCCCAACACAAAAGGGTGGTAGTGGAACCCGATATCCGCAACGAAAAAATACATCATATCAACAGGAGGGCAGGCTTTATCTATGAGAAGGAAGTGCAGCTGCCACATAAAACCGCTGCCCTGGCCTTCTGTACCCGGACACAATATTTAAATGCAAAAAAAAATAACTGAATATGAATACCAACGAAACTATCATGAATTCCCCCGAAGAGGTTATCAATCATCTGCAACCTGCTATCTGGGCTATGGCCAACCGTCTGCATGTGGCCAAAATTATCAGTGAGTTTGCCCACGAGTTGCTGTTGCAGCCTGAATGGATCAGTGATGACCAGGAATGGTCGCAATACCGGTTAACAGCTCCGGATGCAGTAGCCATTACTTACTTTTTCCGTGCCCGTATCCTCAGCCTGAATCATTGGTCTATTGATGCGGACAGTATCCGTAAAGTGAATAACGGACAAGACCTTCCACTGGACAGTATCCTGTTGATACAGGAGTTCCAGAGCCAGTTAAACATCAGTACAGAAAACCTTCCTTCCTACCTGGAAGAGATCACCAGTACGCTTAACGGCAGCGCCTATATGATGAGCAGGCCGCAGTTGTCTATGAGTGCGTTGGCACAATCAGACTACCAGGTTTTTGAGCATGCCATGACTTCCGGTCACCCATGCTTTGTAGCGAACAACGGGCGGATTGGTTTTGATGCCAACGACTATGGCAGATACGCCCCTGAATCAGACCAGCCGATGCAACTGGTATGGCTGGCCGGTCATAAAAGCCGCACTGCTTACAGTGCCGTAGAAGAGCTGCCCTACAGTAAGCTTATTGCGGATGAACTGGGAGTGGAAACGTTGGCATCATTCAACAAAAAACTGAAAGACAAGGGTCTTTCTCCTGATGATTATTTTTTTATTCCCGTACATCCGTGGCAGTGGTATAATAAACTCGCTATCATCTGCGCACCTGACCTGGCGAATCAGCACCTGGTGTGCCTGGGATACAGCCCGGATCTGTTCAATGCGCAGCAATCTATCCGTACGTTTTATAACCTCAGTCATCCTGAAAAACATTATACCAAAACGGCGCTGTCTATTTTGAATATGGGATTTGTACGCGGGCTTACCCCGTACTATATGGACAGCACGCCGCCTATTACGGAGTGGATACGTAAATATGTAGGTGAAGATCCCTATCTCAAACAGAATGGCTTTACACTGCTGTGTGAAGTAGCTACAGTTGGTTACCGGAACTTTTATTATGAGCCGTTTGGGAAGCAGGTGGCTTATAATAAGATGCTGGCCAGTCTTTGGAGAGAGAGCCCGGCGAAAGTACTGCAACCCGGCCAGCAGTTGATGACGATGGCAGCACTGTTGCATACCGATTACCAGGGTAATGCTTTGTTGCCTGCACTGGTAGCTGCCTCCGGTATCTCTGTACACGATTGGCTGGAGCGTTATCTGCAGGCATATCTTACACCACTGCTGCATTGTTTCTACGAACATGACCTTGTATTTATGCCGCATGGAGAGAACCTGATCCTGGTGCTGGAGAATCATGTGCCGGTGAAGGCCATTATGAAGGACATCACCGAAGAAATTGGTGTGTTCCGTATGAATACTGACATAGCAGAGAAAGGAAGACGTATATGCGTGACTGTTCCGGAGGAACTGCGGATACTGAGCATACTCACAGATATTTTTGATTGCTTTTTCAGGTTCCTGTCAGATATTCTCGTGACCAAATGTGATTACCGGGAAGAGGATTTCTGGCGGCAGGTAGCGGCATGTGTATATGCATACCAGGAAGATCAACCGCAACATGCTGCCAAATTTGATCAGTATGATATGTTTGCGCCGGAGTTTATTTTATCCTGTCTGAACCGCCTGCAACTCCGTAATAACAGGCAGATGGTAGACCTGGCCGATCCGGCCGGAAGCCTGCAACTGGCGGGTATGTTACAGAACCCGATTGCTCCTTTCAAACGTAGCACCGTAGCTCCCGCCGGGCTGGAAAATACCCTGAGTCAATGATGATGTGTGAAGAAAAACGACATGTCCGTCAGCAGGTGCTGACGGACATTATCCGCCGGAGGCGAAGTGTATTTGCCGATGACTACCTGGATATGCCAGTACCGGAAGTTATTATCCGCGAGATACTTACTAATGCCACCTGGGCGCCCACCTATAAAATGACGCAGCCCTGGCGTTTCATTGTATTGCAGGACAGTCAGCGTGCACCTTTCGGGGAGTACCTGGCGGCGTACTACCGGAAACGGCTATCCGCAACAGAATGGTCATACAGCAGGCATGAACGGGCAAGGCTATATCCATTGAAAGCACCCTGTATTATCGTCATCATCATGCGGTGTAACACAAAGATTGATATAAAGGAATGGGAAGAAATGGCAGCTGTATGTTGCGCTGTGCAAAATATGGCGCTGACGTGTGAGGCCTATGATATCGGCGCCTACTGGGACAGTTGCGATGCCTGCATCGCCTACGCCAGGGAAAACTGGCTGGCAGAAAATGAACAGTGCCTGGGCTTCTTTTACATGGGGTATTATGACCGGCAAAATTACTGTAGCGCTAAAAAGCGCACTGACATTGACAAAAAAACAACATGGCTCTATTAATTTTTTAACCCGCATAACTATTCTATTATGGAAACTTATCTTCCGCTGTTGCTGGGTAAAATGCAGAGCGTATTCGGATATATTGTACTTGGGTTGGTAGTACTGGAGTGGGTAATACTGGTCATCACAAAAAAAATGGAAAGCAATAAGGAGGGCTGGGTAAATGTGATTTCCTATGTATTGGACAGTTTTCCTTATTTATTTCTGGGCAGGATTTTCATTTTCGGTACCATGATGTGGATGTACGAGTACCGTTTTTTTACCCTTGGATATGCGTGGTATATCTGGATACTGGCTTACCTGGTGTATGATTTTATGTTCTGGCTGGTGCATTACCTCGGACATAAAGTACGCTTTTTCTGGTGCATCCATGGGGTACATCATACCGCTGAGGAAATGAAACTGACCGTGGCTGTTCGCGGTTCCTTCCTGGGGTTTCTACATATACCCCTTACCGTTATAGCCCTGCCCATATTGGGATTTGATCCTTTTATAATCTTCATCTGCGAAGCCATTGCAAGGTTGTACGGTCTTTATGAGCATGTGAACGATCACTTTGATGAGATTGTGGGAAAACAACGCTGGCTGGAGTGTTTGTTCATTACTCCTTCCGTACACCGCGTGCACCATGCAAAGAATCACATCTACCTGGACAGGAATTATGGAGAAACGTTCTCCATATGGGACAGGATCTTCAGCACTTTTCAATCAGAGATAGACCAGGTGAAACCTGTTTACGGTATACTCAATGATAAAATCAGTGGTAAAAACCTGTTGCAGGTACAACTGCAGCTTTGGCGGGATCTGTGGACGGACATAAAGCATGCTCCGGGCCTGAAAAACAAACTGAAATACATTGTGATGCCTCCAGGCTGGAACCACATCGATGGCGGTAAAATGGCCGCTCAATATCGTGCAGAGGGTTGGAGAATCCTGCAGCACGAGAAAAGGAAAAAATTAATGATCCATTTAAACCCTTCAACATGAATAACGCAATAGTAACACTACCCGACAGCACAACGGAAATATGGAAGGAGCCTTCTATAACACCGCCGTCAGCGCCGCTCATTGTGGACATTACCGCCAGAGAATCTACCGCCATGTTCTACATAGGTCAAAAGCTGATCAGGGAATATGGCAGTTACGAAAATCCGGCATTCATCGCCTCGCTGCACCTGAATGCCTATCAGCTGCTACCGGAGCGTATTGCACGTATACTCAGCAATTTCGGTACAGATTATTCTGCCACTCAATATGGTGCAATTGTATTCAGGGGACTGATACAGGTGGACCAGGATGAACTGGGCAAAACTCCTTCCAGCTGGAAGGAGGCAGATTACGAAAAGTTAATGGCATATGGTTTTATCAGTAGCCTGATGCATGGTTCGGTGCCCAGTAAACCGGTACAGTATTATGCCCAGCGTAAAGGTGGAGGGCTGATGCATGCCATCATACCGGATGAGAAAATGAGCCATACTCAAACGGGCAGCGGCTCACGTACTGATCTGTTTGTACATACCGAAGATGCATTTCTCTTTCATCAGGCCGATTTCCTGAGTTTCCTGTTTATCAGGAATGAAGAGCAGGTTCCTTCCACGCTGTATTCCATTCGTTCGCATGGTGCTACAGACGAGGTGATGCGGCCGTTATTCCGGCCGCTGTATAAATGTCCCAAAGACGCCAATTATGCTCAGGATACGGCCGCAGGAGAAGAGGTGACCACAGCGGTACTGTATGGCAATAAAACATACCCTTTCATCCGTTTTGATGCAGCCGAGCAACTCTATAATCCTGATACCAATCAGAGTGGAGAAGCCATGCACCACCTGGAAGAATTCTGGCGGGTGGCCAAAACGTATATCTATAATGATTTTGTACCTGCCGCCGGTGACCTCATCTTCGTCAATAATCATCTCTGTGCACACGGAAGAAATGCTTTTCTGGCAGGCTACCGGGAAGAAAAAGGTGTGCTGGTGCCCTGCGAACGGAGAATGATGTTGCGTATGATGAGTAAGACGAGTCTCATCAACATCCGGGAGGTCACCAAAACAGAAGATCCTTATTTTATCATGGAAGAGCATTATGGCAGCATCTTCCGTTAACCTTTTCTTTTATACAAAAAACTTACTTATGCATACAGATCAGCTTACAATGGCTGCCCCCCCCTTATACAACAGGAGCAACCCATTACTGAACGACCTATTATATGAAGCAACCGGTGCAGAATACCACCAGGCCGTGGAAAAAGCCCGGGCAGCTGTGATGGGTTTCCTGCGGGACACCAAACAACCCTTTACAGGTATAAAACCAGCTGCCATACAGGAGCTGGTGTACAGCGTGGACCTGAGCCGGCCACTTGCCGGTTACGATGCGCTGCTGGAGGAGGTGAATGAGTTGTACATCCGCCATGCTACAGCATTTCATCTACCTGAGTATATCGCTCACCTGAATTGCCCGGTAGTGATACCTGCCTTGGCTGCTGAAGTCATCATCAGCGCTGTTAACTCCTCCCAGGATACTTATGATCAGAGCGCAGGCGGCACCTTTATTGAGAGAAGACTGATAGACTGGACTGCTAACGAGATTGGATATACGAATGCGGATGGTGTGTTTACAGGAGGCGGTTCACAGTCCAACCTTATGGGGTTGTTATTAGCCAGAGACCATTTTGCCATAAAGATGCTCGGACATCATATTAAGGAGGATGGTCTACCTGCACAGGCATCCCGTTTCAGGATATTTGTTTCAGACAAGGCCCATTTCAGCAACCAGAAAAATGCCTGGCTGTTAGGAATGGGGGAGCAGGCGATTGTAAAAGTGAAGACAGACAGTCGTTTCCGAATGGATACCGCCGCACTCAAAGCTGCTGTGGATGAGCAGTTGAGCCAGGGGAATATTCCGATTGCTATTGTCGCCACCGCTGGTACTACTGATTTCGGTAATATAGACCCATTGCAGCCCATCGCGGACATCGCGGCTACATACCAGCTGTGGATGCATGTAGACGCTGCCTATGGCTGCGGTCTGTTATTGTCCAACAAATATCGCCACCTGTTGAAAGGGATAGAACAAGCGGATTCCGTTACCATTGACTATCATAAATCTTTCTTCCAGCCTATCAGCAGCAGCGCCTTTTTGGTGAGGGACAAATCCACACTGCAATTGGTCAGGCACCATGCGGATTATCTGAACCCGGAGGACCAGGACTATGATGAACTACCGGCACAGATCAATAAATCTATTACCCAGAGCACCCGCCGCTTTGATGCCTTAAAGCTCTGGTGTACGCTGCGACTGACAGGAAAACATAAACTTGGCGTATATACGGATATGATGATAGATACTGCAGCAGCCACTGCTGCCTTGCTGCAACAGGACCCGGAGTTTGATCTGCTCAGTAGTTCAGATCTGGGAGTACTGGTATTCCGTTTCAGGCCGGCAGGTATTAAGACAGATTTGTCGGCCCTGAATCTTCGGATTAAACAAGCCCTTTTTTTCGAAGGTGTCTGTATAGTAGCCAGCACCAAAGTGGAGAACAACTTTTACCTGAAGTTTACTATTCTGAATCCCGTTACTACGGTGTCGCATATACGGGAAATACTTGCCACCATTAAGTCCAAAGGATATAGCCTGCTTTGATCAGTGGGATGAGTGATCAGGAAAGTCCCGGGATGAATGTACCGGGACTTTTCAATGCTCCTGAATACTATTTATTTACAATCACTTTTCCGATCAGTATTTTTCCTGTTTTTACCCGTACCTGTATAATATAAATGCCGGTTGGTACAGATGATGGCAGCTGTATATAGTTAGCTTTCAGAATACCCTGATAAACAGGTTTGCCCTGAAGATCGTTTACGCGGATAGTACTTCCTTCCAGGTTCTCCTTATGGCGTATCTGAAGCAGGCCGCTGGTGGGATTGGGATAGCATTCGAGTGATTCAGGCGAAGTGCCGGCGTTTTTACTAATGGACAGGCATTGATTAACAATTACCTTTACTGGTTTCCTTACCGGGTATTCACATTCGTAACCAGCGCTCGCGTAATAAATCCTGGTGGTGGATGGACTGACTTTGAAATAGTTGCCTGTAAATAATAAATTACCTCCTGTTGACGCATCGTACCACCTGATAATCGACAGTGTAAATACAGGAACAAATGCATGCAACGTGGCACTATCATTTATGCATATATTAATGCTATCTGCATCAACATGTGGAAGCTGAGAAGCGCCACCCATATTATATGATTTATAAATGGTATCAGACCTGCATCCGGAAACAGGATCGACCGCCTGAACAGAAACATCAACCTGGGATGGAACAGGTGGCAAGAATGCAGGGGTGGTGATACTACTGCTATTGGTTATCACATAGGCAGTGTCAAGAAATATACCTGAAAAATTTTTGTACAATAGATGTACGCGGTAGTTAAAGCCTGCCTGGTGGTTTTGGACTGGTAATGTCTGGCTGCCACAAACCATTCCCTGCGGAACAGTATATACCGGATCAGGTAATTTACGGACAACTGCAGTTGCCGGAATCCGAACGGGATATTCACATTGATATGCAGCAGTAACATAATAGGTAGTTGTAGCAGTGGGGCTAGCTTTGAAATACTTACCGATGCCAAGTAAATGACCTCCCACAGGCGCATCATACCAGCGAATAATGGCGATGTCATCACCGGGGTTATCATGAATAAATGCATGGAAAGTAGCACTGTCACCTTTACAAATGGTGATACTGTCTGCATCCAACGCAACATAGGTGGCATGGCCTCCTATGCTAAATGCCATATGTACACTATCAGACAGGCAGCCAGTAAGGGCGTTCACCGCCTGTAAGTAAATGTCAACATTAGCGTTGAAGAAATAGGCAATGTCTGCTATATTCACAATGCCACTATTGGTTACCGTAAAGGAAGTATCTTTTATGAGACCAAAAAGCCCGGAATATTTAAGCCGGACATTATAGTTAATACCAGACTGATAGTTGGATACGGATATGGCAGTATTGCCGCAGGCAATAGACTGCGGTACTGAGTATACCGGATTAGCAGGCCGGGGATTGATAAGTACCTTTACTGGTGTACGCTGACTTATACATCCTCCGCTTTCTGCTTCCACATAATAGGTGGTAGTAGTTGGAGGATTAACAGTAATGGAATAATCGGCGGGATCTGATGATATCAGATTTCCACCTGTTACGGCATCATACCAGCGGTATGTAGTATTGGCGTTACGCAATGGACGTATTTTTACAGGATTCCCCTGGCATACCGTAGTATCTTTTGACGGTATAGTGAAGGGTGCAGGTAATGACTGTTTACGCCGTGCATAATATATCCTGAAGTTTCCTAATAGCCCAGCCAATCCCAGATTGTAGGTTATTACCACCCGGTCAAAGGATTGACCTGGTCGCAATAATAGTTCTGCCTGCGTATTATCCGGCAGAATATGTATTTGTGCTGCGGAGGGGGTGAGTGAATCATTATTCGCAGTACTACCGTTGTATGTGCGTAGCGTAATATTGCTAAAAGCGCCGGCACTTAATGAATAACTGCTTCCTACTTTTATAATCAGTGAATCGCAGGCGGCACTTCCTGCGGAAGGGAAAATCAGTGTTTGAGATAATTTGGTACCTAATAATTGCACAGGTACCACAAATTCCGAATAATTATTGAGGTTAGTATCAACGGCATTGTTGGGGTTGGTGATACTGCATAACAGACATAAACCGGTAATAGAATTGGATTGGCTGTTTGCATACACTGTTTGTCCGTAACTTCGGGAGGAGAATAGTAATACCAATAACACGCTGAGCATTGAGTTAAGCAGATGTAAAAATGTTTTCATCGGATAGAATTTAGTTGCTAGGTAATAGGGAGATACAATGGTGTTAACGCTTTGAGCGAAAGCCACGCTAATAAATCAAAATTCGGGTATCGCGCTGCTTCTGATTTGCATTGCTAAGAATTAACATTCGCGAACCTGGTGTAACTCCACAAAACAGTATACCATGTTATCATGAAAACGCATATCAGTGGAGCAGAAGGGAGGGGTATTTATTTCAGCGGGAGGAGCTATAAGGAAATGAGACACCGCTAGGATATCTCATTTCCGGATTCGTTTATTTCGTTCACAGGACTTAATGGGGGGGGGCCATTATTGCCCCTATCGATGTCAAATTATGATTTAGTGCTATTGACCAGTAAAAGCAATGGCATCTATTTCCAACAACCAATCCGGGTTAACCAATCCTGCCACCATCAGCACCGTTACTACGGGTGGGTTGGTGCCGTCTCCCATAAATTTTTTAGCGGTGCCAAACGCAATACGTGCATCCTGGCCTTGTACCAGGTAAATGTTCAGCTTTACTACGTCCTGGAAGGTAGCATTACAGGCGGAAAGCACGAGTAAGATATTCTTCATCACCTGTTCCGTCTGTTGTTCGATATCTCCTTTGCCAATAAGGGCACCCTGCTCATTCACCGCGTTTTGGCCACCGATATAGATGGTAGTTCCATTACCTTGTGTGATAATCGCCTGAGAAAATGCCGGACTCTTTATCATCCCATCGGGATTGATGTGTTGAATTTGTTTGTTCATGAGTCGTTTTATAATTTTCAATGAATGCTTATCATTTCTAAAGATAATTATACCAAATTTAATTTTTAACTGTTTAGGTCCATCCACACAGTTTTGGTTTGGGTATAGTAGTCAAGCGCCTCCATACCATTTTCCCGCCCGTAACCGGATTGTTTATAGCCTCCAAAAGGAGCGGCAGGTGAATAATGGTGCCAGGTATTGAGCCATACCATGCCCGACTGGAGTAACTCGCTGGCTTTTATTGCCTTTCTGAGGTCGGTGGTCTGCACACCGGAAGCAAGTCCGTAGGTGGTATCATTTGCGATGCGAATGGCTTCGTCAAAGCCCTGAAACCTGATAACCGGCAATACAGGTCCGAATATTTCTTCTCTGGCTATGCGCATGTTATTGGTGGCATCTGCAAAAATGGTTGGACGGATATAATATCCCTTTTCTGACGATGCTCTTTCCGTGCTGCCGGTGATTATTTTCGCGCCCTCCTGTTTTCCTATACTGATGTAGCTATTGACTTTATCATAAGCACTTTTGCCCGACATGGGTCCGTAATCAGCTAACGGATCGAATGGGTCGCCAACCTTCACTTTGGAAAGCCGTTCAGTAAGTCTTGCTATAAAATCATCGTAGATGGCATCCTCCACCAGTAATCTTGAACCTGCAACACAGACCTCGCCCTTATTCCAGAACAGCGCGAAGTAGGCACTTTCGACCGCCTTTTCAAGATCGGCATCCGAAAAAATGATATGTGGAGATTTGCCGCCTAATTCAACCGTTACATGTTTGAGTGTGTCCGCGCCGTCCTTGATAATTTGTTTACCCGTTTCGGTGGAACCCGTAATAGCAATTTTTGCTATATCCGGATGCGCCGTTAATATACTTCCTATGGCGCTTCCGGAACCGGTCAGTAAATTATAAACCCCTGCCGGGATGCCCGAAGCTTCTATTATTTTAGCAAGTTTTATAGCCGATAATGGCGCGCCGGATGCGGGTTTATGAATAAATGTGTTACCGGCAGCTAAAGCGGGTGCTATTTTGCTTACAGACAATATAAGCGGAAAGTTATAGGGAGTAATCCCAGCCACCACACCTAGCGGTTCTTTTCGTGTAAAGCAATAGAGATGTTCGCCCGGCCAGCCTTCCACCGGTTTTTGCCGGCCCTCCAGTTTGGTTGCCCAGCCACCGTAATAACGGAACATATTGACGATGTGGGGTATATTGATGTTCAGGGAGTCCTTAAAGAGCATACCGATTTCCACTGCCTCGCAAAAGGCTAGTTCCTCGGCATGCGCTGCTATCAGGTCGGCAATTTTGAAGAGCAGACTTGCCCGTTCAGAAGGTTTTATAATCTTCCAGGGTCCTTCATTAAAAGCCAGTCTTGCTGCATCTACAGCCTCATTAACATCATCCGGGCTGCTGGCTGCAATAGTGGTGATCAGCGATTCATCTGAAGGGTTGATCAGGTCGAATGTTTGGCCATTCGATGCTGGCTTCCACCTGCCATTTATGAACAGAAGCCCCGGATCTATACTGAACGAATTTTTATTGAAAATTTTGGGTTGGTCAATCATTATTTCTTTACGATTGGGTGAGAACCAAAAGTATTTCTATTGCCTTTTAATGTCAATAACTTACCAAAAAGTAGGTTAGTGCATTAGTGGTGTGATGGTAGGATTACCCGAGCAAGTAATCCTACAAAAACAAGATGCTGCGGATCTTGTACATAATCCAATATGGTAGTACCAAAAAATATCCCGAAACGATTCTTCCCTTTCATTTGATTGATACTCCCTTTTTCAGGCCACGCAAACAAACATAGTACCCCCTGGAGACTAAATAAAACAGAAAGGCTAAGACAGCCGCTCTGTTTTATTTAACTGCCGGGCGTATAGCATGGATTGTACTTTATACCCGGGTATTTTCATTTGTGAACGTCATGGCCTCCTCGTAACTAAACCGTTGTTTGAAGGTAAATGCATAAGGTGTAGGACCATTTTCCCTTAAATAAGTCAAACGTTCTTCCGCTTCTGCCACGGTGGGTACATGGCCTTGCGGCACATACCAGAGCGCCAGCTGCATTTCTCCCATTTTTTCAAACCACTCTTTCCTTCTCTTCAGGATTTCTGTATGGGCCGTCTGGTAAGTATAGGCGTATAACGTATCTATGTCTTTCCAGACAGACATGTTCACGATTAAGGTGTCATCCTCAAAAACCCGGATAGATGATGCATTATTGTTATCATCTTTCAGTCTCCATACAAAACCTTCGCTGTTGTCCGCCAACGCATTGATGTCGTCCAGGCGCTCAACGAAAGTGCTCATTACCGGGCTGTCCATCGGAGCGAGCACTCTGCCGATATTGATCTGTGCTATATGATAAGTCATAGAAAAAAATTATCTTCAAAGGTAAATCGGTAGCGAACATGAGTCAAGAAGTTACAAAAAGGTTACCAGTCAGAAAAAGGCAAAGTGATACCTATAATATCAAAAAATGCGCGGTGATTGGTGCGCTTAAAATATTCTCCACCAAGTGGAAACCCTGTATCATTTGCTATCTGGCTATAAAACCTATGCGGTATAACGACCTGCACAGGATTATTCCCAATATCAGCAGGAAAATGCTTTCTGCGCATCTGCATGAGCTGGAGACCGATGGTTTGATCATACGGAAACAATATGATCCTAAGAAACAGCATGTAGAATACCTGCTCTCACCCAAAGGGCATTCCCTCATGGGCATTCTGGAAGGCATTCAGGACTGGGGGCTAGCCAATATCGAAGGGGTGGTATCCATCAGGGAGATGACCGAAGAGGTATTGTAAAGGAAGGGGAGCGGCTGGTTCCGTGAATAGGAGACGATATAGTTGGTTTTAAATTTGAAGCATGTTAACTGATATTATAAAAAAAGACCTGACCATCATTTTTTGCGGAATTAATCCCGGTTTAACATCTGCACAATACGGGCACCATTTTTCCAACCGAAGCAATCGTTTTTGGCGGGTATTGAACCAGGCAGGGTTTACACCGCACCAAATAGCACCAGATGATGATGCAACGATCCTCGATTTCGGGTATGGGCTGACTACGGCAGTGGAAAGAGCCACTGTTCGTGCGGACGAGCTTTCAAAAGAAGAGTTTCACAATTCCATTGAAGCCTTTAAAACAAAAATGAATCATTTTCAACCAAAGTATATTGCGTTTCTGGGCAAACCTGCCTACATGGCGTTTTCAGGGAAAAAGCAAATTGCATGGGGGCTTCAGCCGGAAGCTTGCTGTGGAGCCAAAGTTTGGGTACTGCCGAACCCGAGTGGCTTAAATCGAAGCTTCACATTGAATGACCTGGTCGGCTACTACAGGGAATTGTACCAGGCAATAGTGTAATTCCCGTTATTCGCAAAGCGCGGTCTTCTTTTTTCTTCTAGATTAACCGTGTTTAGTTATTGCGCCTCCCCGTTCACTTACTCAAAAAGTGACTTTTTGCAGCTTTAAAATTGCAAAGTATCAATTAAACAGAATGAATCTTCTGATAACTTTGCCGTATAAATAAAGTGCCAGTTTTTCTGTTAATCCGGTTAACCTTTTCCAAACGATCACAATATATTCTTTAGATAGTCAGCAATAAACATGGAAAATATTACATCTAATGCAACCTGGTATGTGAATGATGCGGCATTTGACTGGTTGTATCCGGAAAGGATACAACAATTATCCAAGCGACATTGGACCCCTATGGAGGTGGCAAGAAAATCTGCTAAATTTTTGACTTCGGGTTCAGGCAGGAGAATTCTTGATATTGGCAGTGGTGTCGGCAAGTTTTGTCTTATTGGAGGACATCAGTTTCCGGAAGCCACATTTTACGGTGTGGAACAACGAAAAGAGTTATATCATTTTGCGCAAGCCGCAAAAAAAATGACAGCCACAAGGAATGTTGAGTTCATAAATGGCAATTTTACGCAGATAGATTTTGAGGCATTTGATCACTTTTATTTTTATAATTCTTTTTTTGAAAATCTTGTTAACGAGGGACAGATTGACCAGGAGATGGAATATTCCACTGGCTTGTACAATTATTATTCGCGCTACATGTTCAAAGGACTGGATAATAGACCGGGAGGTACGAGATTAGTTACCTTTCATAGCCTGGAAGACGAAATACCACCCAGTTACCAGTTGGTAGATGCAACGGTTGATTTTCTTTTGAAAATGTGGATAAAGAGATAACTGAAAGTGAATAAGACGTTAGGTTAAAATAAAAAATGATGGCAGCTGATAAATATGTATTGTTAGTAATTGAAGAGCTGAAATCAGCCCGGGATAATAGCCAGGTGGAAATAATTATTTCAGTAGCAATTGCTGGTATTGAGCAAACGGGGTATAAAGGTATGATTAAGCCATTCGTATTGGGCTTACAGGCCTGGCTGGAAAATCTATCACCCATTAATTGGAATAGTACGCAATGGGGATGTTTACGTTACGCTAATATATACCTGAGAAAATATCCGATGATGGAATTGGTATAAAACTAATATCCGTGCGCTTATTTTTGATGTCAGGTTTTCAACAAAATTAATAAATGCTGCGTCATATAGGAAGAAAGAGAAACTACAGGCATAATTTGCGGCTGGCAGTGCTTTTGTGTTTTACAGCAGGAATGGTGAACGCAGCCGGTTTCGTTGCCTTCTCGGTACTGACCACTAATGTCACCGGCCACGCTGCATTACTGGCACATAAGTTAGTAACCGGAGATTTACGATCTGCAAGAATGGTTGGTTTATGGCTGGTACTCTTTCTTGCCGGGGCATTTTTTTCAAGTTTTTGTACCGGTAAAATAGGAAAGAACAAAAGATTTGGCTATGTAGTACCTATAGTAACTGAGATCGTAATTCTTATACTGGTAGGTAGCTTCGGCTACACATTTGATCAGTCTATTATCAAGACAGAATACTTTGCAGGTAGCCTTTTATTCGCCATGGGAATGCAAAATGCTTTGGTATCAACTATTTCCGGATATGTGGTTAGAACTACGCATCTTACTGGTATGTTTACAGATCTTGGTATTGATCTTTATACATTGATATCAACGCCTGGTAAAGTAGCTGCCGTTATCAGGAAAAAAATTATCCTGCGACTCGTTATCATATTCTTTTTTCTGACAGGCGGAATTGTAGGA
Source organism: Chitinophaga sp. RAB17 (assembly GCF_052114225.1). NCBI lineage: Bacteria > Pseudomonadati > Bacteroidota > Chitinophagia > Chitinophagales > Chitinophagaceae > Chitinophaga > Chitinophaga sp. RAB17. The sequence goes on from NZ_JBFREI010000004.1 coordinate 23,573, forward strand.
GGATATATGTTTTTGAAACTTGGGTATTTCGCCTTTTATTTACCGGCAGTTGTATTAGTTATTGCTATGTTTTATGATGTTTTTCGCGTGATGTTTTCCAAAATGGTACATCGCATCATGATTCGGGATAAAAGAGCATTGGTAGTAAGCAGATAATAGTATTGGCTGATTTAGCCTGCGTAACTATTTATAATTAGCTATTTTGATCAACTTGTTGACATCTTTTATTATAATTTTCCTGCCTTTCGTTTCAAGTATGTCATCCTCCTTGAATTCAGTCAGGACTCTTACGATATTTTCTCTGGCGGTACCAACGAGGCTGGCTAAATCTTCACGACTTATATTTATTTCTATGGACATACCATCTACGTAATCCTCTTTATATTTTTCCCGTATAATGATCAATTGCAGCGCCAGTCTTTCCCTTACAGTTTTCTGTGCAAACATTGTTAAGCTGTTAGCGAGTACTGCAAATTCATGGCTTAAAGCTTTTAGTAGCCTGTTGTTAAGCAAAGGAGAATAATCCAGCGCATTTAAAAAATCCTCTTTAGGGATGAAGGCGATGGTACTTTCTTCCAGCACGGCAGCAGCATCAGGATAACGATCTTCCGATAAGATGGCATGATAGCCGATCAGTTGTCCGGTATTGGCCAAATAGATGATCTGCTCTTTACCTTCATTATCAACCTTATATTTTTTGACCTTTCCCCTGGTGATGTAAAATATACCAGATGGATAGGATCCTTCTCTGAAAAGGACCTCGTTTTTTTTATATATCTGCTCACTCTTATGGGCTGTCAGCAGCTCATAAACATCATGGGGTAAGTCAGCAAGGATGGATTCACTTTTGAAATCCCATTTATCTATTGGAAATATACCCTTGATACTCATAGCACACAAAATTAACATTTTTAAAATTGATAAAACTCACTTTTTAGGATGATAAAGTTTACCGCAGCGAGATGGAATGATAAATACCTTTACAGCATGGAGCTGCTAGTTACATTCAGGTAGTTTTACCACTTCAATCGTAAACGAAATTTTTTAAATAATACATGTCATTAACAACACCGTCAACTCCATTACGTGGACACTTGGACAAGTGGTTTGATTCAGATGATAGTTTCCATCATCTTTATCCGCTATACATACAGGCGCTGGCTCAGAAACACTGGACCCCGTTAAAGGTAGTTCAGAAAGCATCCGGATTTCTGGCTGCATCTCCGGGTGTTAAGGTATTGGATATCGGGAGTGGAGCGGGTAAATTTTGCCTTGGAGGAGCATATTACAACCCCGATGCATTTTTTTACGGCATTGAGCAGCGTCATGACCTGGTAAGCTATGCAACTATTGCCCAGGAAATGGCCGGGATTAATAATGTTACTTACATGCACGGTAATGTAATGGAATTGGATTTTACACAATATGACCATTTTTACTTTTTCAACTCCTTTTATGAAAACCTGCCCGGCACTTATAAGATAGACAATAAGCTCACCTATTCCAGGAACCTGTATCATCAATATAACAGGTATTTATTTCATCAACTTGAAAGAATGCCTGCGGGCACGAGGCTTGCCACCTATCACTGTGCAGAAGCGGAGGCTCCGCATGGATACCAGATGGTGGGTACACACATAGATCATTTGCTTAAATTCTGGATCAAATTATAAACAAAGCTAAAATTTTAATATAAGCATGTATTATCCAACACATTTGTTGTATTCAAAAGATCATGAATGGATTCACCTTGATGGCGAGTATGCGTATATAGGCATTTCTGATTTCGCGCAAAAAGAGCTGGGAGATATTGTTTTCCTGGACATTCCTTCAATGAATAAAGCACTTGAATCCGAGACTATTTTCGGAACAGTAGAAGCAGTGAAAACAGTGTCAGATCTTTTTATGCCGGTTGCAGGTAAGGTGATGGAAGTTAATAGTTTACTTGAAAAAAGCCCTGAACTGGTTAATAAAGACCCCTATGGCAGCTGGATTATTAAAGTACAGGTAAAGCTACCTATAGATACGACCAACCTGCTCACTGCCGAACAGTATACAAATCTTGTTCAATAAAAGATGACTAACGACATTATCTTATAAAGGAAGATAGATTCTAAATATATTTTATACAAAATGAAAGATACAGCGTTGACAGATGTTCATCGTCAATTGGGGGCCAGGATAGGAGGATTTGCCGGTTATAACATGCCAATTCAATATGAGGGAATAAATATTGAACATGAAACCGTGAGAAAAGGTGTTGGTGTATTTGATGTATCCCATATGGGAGAAATTATTATCAAAGGACCGGAGGCCTTATCCTTCATTCAGCAGGTAACTACTAACGATGCGTCTAAACTGGTGGATGGTAAGATACAGTATTCCTGTCTCACCAATGATATGGGTGGAATAGTGGATGACCTGCTGGTATATAGATTGGACGCAACTACTTATATGCTAGTAGTGAATGCATCAAATATAGAAAAGGATCTCAGCTGGATGAAATTGAAGAACACTTTCAACACGGAAATTGATAATATTTCATGCAGCATTTCTTTATTGGCAGTACAAGGGCCCATGGCGTTGGCTACCTTACAAAAGCTAACTACGGTTAATTTATCTGAAATCCCTTACTATGGATTCAGAATAGCAACGTTGGGGGGTGTATCCAATGTAATTATTTCGAATACCGGTTATACCGGTGCTGGTGGGTTTGAGCTGTATTTTCCTAATGAGGATGCTGCAACGCTCTGGCATTATATTTTTGATGCAGGGACACAATTTGGTATAAAACCGATAGGCCTTGGTGCAAGAGATACTTTGCGTCTGGAAATGGGATACTGCCTGTATGGCAATGATATTGATGATGCTACTTCACCGTTGGAGGCTGGACTGGGCTGGATTACAAAATTTGTCAAGACATTTACGGCGGATGATCTTCTTGAAAGGCAAAAGGCTGGTGGCCTTTCTCGTAAGTTAGTTGGATTTGAGATGATGGAGAAAAGTATTCCGCGGCATAATCATAAAATTTATAGTGCAAACAAGGTACCTATTGGAAAGGTGACTTCAGGTACACAATCGCCTTCGCTAAAGAAAGCAATTGGTTTGGGATATATTGACAGTGATTTTGCCTGGGAGGATAGCACTATTTTTATAAAGATAAGAGATAAGATGTGCGCGGCGAAAATCTGCCGGCTTCCATTTATAAAAACTCAGATAAGATAATATCCCTGTGTTTTTGTAACGCGGCATGTGCTGCCAACTCCCCTGTTGATTTATATAAAGATAAATCAACAGGGGAGTTGGGTAATAGAAATTTTCTGCGGTTAAATATGGCAATATTCTGCCAGGGCCGGGGATGGCAGGAAGGTATCTGAATGTCCTTTAGTGTAACTGTATCCCCCATTTTTCAGTCAGCGTTAATTGATAGTTGAATGCTGACCTGTCGTTCATACCGGCCTTATCGTCCAGCATTGTTTAAACCAGGCAGGTAATTTTTTGACAGGAAAAGTAAAAATGGAATGAAGGAGTACAGAGGTACTCCTTCTTTTCCTAACGATCAAATCATATATAGCTATGTCATCCGTGACGCTATATGCTTTTGTTTAACTTTTCATATGCGGCAGGTATTGCCGGGGAAATTCAATAAACGGTTGGTTCCTGATATAGTAATAGTTTAGGTTATTAATGTAAAATATCAGGTAGTTATAATAGTTCTTCTTTTTTCTTCCGATCTTCCGCTTCAGGGTCATGACCTACGTAAAAGGTCAGATATAATGTTCTGGACAATCTCATTAACAAAGGCATCGTAAGTATAAGGATTATGCCATTAACTATGAGCCAATGAAAGATGCTGTTATCTCTCCAGGTGATACCAAAAATTAGCCAATACCATATTAAGTTTAGTATTGAAAACATCACTGCCAAAACATAGCTAACATACCCCGTTCCATACCAGAAGCCTATTTCCAGTTCCGTTCGCTGGCCACACACGGGGCAATTATCGTACATATCCAGAACCTTTCTTAGCTCGTATGGGTTGTCATTTTTAAATAATTTTCCTTTTCTGCAACGAGGGCATTTATTTTCCAAAATGCCAGTAATAAAATTAGATTTCTTCATCACAATGTTTTCTTCTGATCTTCATATGTATGCCTGATAGATACATTTCTGATGCAGATAAGGACGAAGCGGCGACAGCTTCAATGTTCGATATTACATTTGACAGGTAAGATGCCCGCTAATACTATCCGTTAAGTTTCACCAAGGTGTTCACGTTATTACTAAATAATCAATTGACAACTTGGGATCGAATTAATTTCTGATAGTTTTCAGGTGAAAGAAGCGGGTCCTGGTTGTGAAATTTAAGCGGGGTCACGAAAAATACCCAGCCATTGTCTTGCGGACTTTCCAATATAAGATTTAGATTACCGGATAATTTTTGATTCCGGCCAAGATATTTACAACTAACAGGAGCATGTATAGGTATAATTTCGTCAACGGTATGGAGCTCGGCAATAATGGTTCCCTTATCAATAATTCCTTTCGGATTATACCATATTATATTAACTATATTTTTAATTTCTTTTAGTCTATGTGCAGAAACTCCTACAAACCCAACACTTCCGTTTAAATCAATCCACTCATGATTATTTGTGAAATTGATTCTCGGGCGAGAAATAGTTGATATTTTCATATTGCAAAGGTACCTTTGATAGGATTTGGTTTCATTGATACTTTTCAATTAAAAAACTGCAAAAAATCACTTTTTAGCCCAATGGGTCAATTATTATGAGTTTAGACGGTTTGTTTCCCATTTATAAGTGGAATTTTAAATCTCAGTCCATCCTGACTAATTTACCGGAGGATGAATGTGCAGATCTTTATTCCCATATGCAGGAGCAGCGATATGGGAAAGGGGAAGTTATATTTAGAGAGGGAGCCGTTGCTTCCGGTATTTTCTTTGTAAAAAAAGGTAAAGTTAAAAAATACCAGGTTGATCAAACTGGTAGAGAACAAATTATATACGTTGCCAATGCAGGGGAGTTAATCGGGTATCATGCTATTTTAGCAGATGAACGTTATCCTGACTCTGCTGCTACATTAGAAGAAAGTGTCATTGCATTTATACCCAAAGAGGATTTTATGACTATTATGGGAAGATCCAGCGTGCTGCCACGTAGATTACTCAAAGCACTCAGTCATGAATTCACCGTATTGGCAAATAGTATTTCTGTATTTGCTCAACGTTCTGTTAAAGAGAGGCTTGCAATCACGTTAATTGTTTTGCGTGAAAAATTTAAACAGGAAACAGTTGCAGGTGAAGATATTATGATTAATCTTTCCCGTAGTGATCTGGCAAATATGGTAGGTACGGGTAAAGAGAATATTGTTAGATTTCTAACAGAGTTTAAAGCTGCCGGTATTTTAACATCACATAGCAGGAAGATCTGTATTACGGACATCAAACAACTTATTAAAGTATCAGGTTGTGGCTTGGGTTAATTGTAAGTAACTTTTGTCCCTATCCCTATGTAAATGCAGACCATAGAGCTGATTTAAAGAGATCTATTCCTGTAATCGCTACCTTGTATCACATAAAAACTATTTAGCAGTAATAAGATGACAAAATGAATTTACCACCCTACGGCGTTTTCCCCATCATTACCGGCGACAACATTTCCCTACGACAAATTCAGCTTTCCGACATCAATGATATTATTGAAATTTCATTTTACGATGCTGTTCAGGCAACAACTTTGCAGCAGGCGATAGCGATGCAGGATAACATCAACCAGGACTATAAGGACGGTAATTCTATTCACTGGGGTATTGCAGAGAATGTGACCAATAAAATTATCGGGACTTGTGGTTATTATCGCGGGCTCGATAAAGGTACCGGAGAATTGGGTTGCATTTTATTGCCGTCATATCGCGGACAAGGCTTTATGACGGCTGCTATGTCATTGGCTATAGATTTTGGCATAAATAATATGCAACTAAAACGTATCTGGGCGGAAACAACGCAACAAAATGAGCGCGCAATAAAATTGCTTGAGCGACTTAACTTCATTAAGGTGGAGGATTTGGAGAATAATGGTGTTGAATACGAAATAAGACAAAATGTATAGTAGAAAACAGATGAAGCAGTATAAGCGTACAGGATTATTCGAAATAATTACCTTTTCAGTTTTAACGCGTAGCTGTTAACGGGTATCGGAAAACTACCTGTTTTCAGGTATTGGCACCGTGTTAATATATAAGCCACCCTACTTAAATTTAATAATAACATAAGATTCACGTCTTCCCACATCTATATCGCATTCCTACCTTTGTTTGTCAAAACCCAGGCTTTTATGAATGCTGATCAGGAAATTGAATTGTTCCGTCAAATGAAACAGGATGACGTACAAGCGTTCAACCTTTTGTTCAGGAAGTACTGGGAAAGACTTTATTTATACGCCTACAAGAAGCTTAATTCTGAAGATGACGCCAAAGATATTATACAGAATATCTTCATTTCATTCTGGTTGAAACGTGGCCAGATTATCATACAAACATCCGTAGAAGCCTATCTTTTCAGTATTGCCCGCTACGAACTACTCTCTTTTATTTCCAGATCCATAAAAGCCCGTGAAAAACAGGATATCCTTATCAATACCATCCTGCCGGCATTTGAAGAAACGCTTACGCCGATGGAAGCGCAGGAAATAGATCTGCTGGTGAAGAGGGAAGAAGAAAAGTTACCTAAAAGAATGAAAGAAATATTCAAAATGGCACGGGAACAAAACCTTACGATCAGGGAAATTTCACTACAACTACAGCTTTCAGAACAAAGTGTGCGCAACCAGCTTAATACGGCTATTAAGAAGATGAAAGTGGGTCTGGGAGAAGCTATCCTGACCATGATACTCTTTAGTCAACTCTGATTCTCAGGTTGCTCTACCCTTGTTAACAATTTCGTAATACACCCCGGATAGTTAAAATGCTGCGTTTTGTACGCTTGTATGTAAGCATAGCTATATGAAACTATCTGAACTGGAAATTTTAATCGACAAATACCTCGCGGGCAACGCATCAAAGGAAGAAAAGAAACAGATGGAGGACTGGCTCGATCGCCCAACAGCCGATGCAGCTGATCTGACTCCTTTAAAAAGAGAAGAGCTGACCCAATACTTTTGGAATAACATCATGGCTGGTATTGGTGTTGAAGAAGCATCTGTCCGTAAACGCGGTATTGTTGCGCTATTCAGACAAAAGTACCTCCCGCGGATCGCCGCCTCGCTGCTCTTTTTATTGATGGCAGCAGGTATCATTAAATATATTACCGGAAAGCATCAGGAGAGAACGCCGGTCCATGCTTCCATCATCGCCAAAGAGGGTAGTGCACTGCACTATAAATTACCGGATGGATCGGATGCCTGTTTATTTCCCGGATCTGTAATAGAGGTGCCCGATAATTACAACCAATCGGATCGGAAAGTAAAAGTTACCGGCCGCGTATTTTTCGATGTAAAACCAGACGAGAGCAAAGCTTTTTATGTAGCCTCCGGGGATCTCCAAACCCGCGTATTGGGTACCTCTTTTGAAGTGAATACGCTTTCCCATCAACATCCCACCGTGGTGGTGAAAACGGGTAAGGTCGCTGTGGCCTATAAGGGGCGCCAACTCACAGAACTTACCATGAACAAGCGGCTGAGCGTAGATGTATCGCTGGCTAATCCCCTGGGAACCATAGATAGCGTTAATGCCACCAGCATCTGTAGCTGGTGGAACGGTGATTTTTATTTCGATCAAACTCCCTTACCGGAAATGTTACAAACTATCAGCCAATGGTATAAAATGCCGGTGACTATAGCCGGTAATAAATGGAATGCAGAAAAGGTCACCATGCATTTCGAAACCAACTTATCTATTCAGGATGTCATGCGTCTGCTTTCTCAAACATTGGGGAACAATTACAAAATGACGGGACAACACATCACTATTTATTAAAAGATTGCTGTAAACAAATCCAACAATATAAACTGTAGAAACAATTATAATGCGGCACAGAAAATTTATCAGGCATTTTGTTCTCATGCTCTTTTCGGTCATGTTCATGGTACGGATGCAGGCACAGACGCAGCAAAAGATTCGTCTTCAAAAGATACAACTGACAGTAGGTGAATTGGCAAAGGCGATTGAAACGCAAACGGATATACGTTTTTCCTATGGTAAAGATGTCATAGAGAAATTACCCGTAACAATAAAGCTCAAAGCACAGTCAGTTTCCCTGCAAGATGTACTGGACGCGATTCGCGTACAGGCCAATATTGAATACAGCATCTTTTCACCCGTTAAGATCATTCTGAGAATCGACAAAAAAAACGAACTGAAAAGTGCCCTTGAAGAAGGCGGTTTAACTAACATTCATGGCCTTGTCACTGATGCTGAAAATGGAGATCCTTTGCCGGGTACTACCGTTACTATTGGTAATTCCAATAAGGGTACTGCCACCAATGAAAAGGGAATGTTCAGTCTCAGCAATGGCAGTGCCAATACACGAATAGTCATAAGTCATGTTGGATATGACCGGCAGGAAGTGCTGGCTGGCAGCGCCTTCCTGGCTATTAAGCTCGTACAGTCTAAAAACAGGCTCAATGAAGTAACGGTTTCTGCGATCAGAAACCATAATACAGATGCCTCCCTGCTCGCCGAGCGGAGAAAAGCAGCGGTGATTTCAGATGGTATTTCTGCGCAGCAGATAGAAAGAACGGCGAGCATCACCACCACGCAGGCGCTGCAGAGAGTTACCGGTGTATCGATTACAGACGATAAATATGTGGCCATACGTGGGCTCGGCGACCGAAGTGTTATTGCGGAGTTGAATGGGGCAAGACTTTCTTCATCAGACCCCGACCGCAGCACTGTTCCGCTCGACCTGATCCCGGCGGGATTGCTGGATAATATCACTGTATATAAAACACTGTCTCCCGACAGAGCCGCCGATGCCGCTGCCGGTATCGTTGAATTGAAAACGAAATCGGTTCCTGCGAAACAAACATTGGAGGTGACCGCCCAGGTAGGATTTAATACGAACATCGGTCTTAACGGGCAGTACAACGGCTTCTATAACGATAACGTTGGCTTCTGGGGACAAAAAGTGAAAACGCATTCGCTCACCCCTGATTTCCTGCAACTGTCGAATCAGTATCCGGGTGGTTTGATCCAGATGCAGGATGTGTTTATCCAGAGCCGCAATAACCCTGCATTGGCGAAGGAGTCCATGCGGATCAACAGCATCATGCAGGGGATCGACCCGGTGCTGACCACAAGCTATAAAAAGGCAAGTCCGAATCAGCTGTACAGCATTTCATTTGGGAACTCCTACAAAGTTTTTAACGGACATAAGTTAGGCCTCATTCTAAGCGCCAATTATTATCAACGATACGAAGACATTTACAATGGTGAACGGAATCAATATAGCCTGTACCAGGGCGTGGTGACCGGGTCGGGTAAGATCTTCAATCAGCTGCATATACCCGATTTCATTTCACCGGCTTATCCGCGACTCGGCCATTATATTGGTTATAATGAGAACACGGGTAAACGTACCATCAATTACGGAGGACTGGTTGGCCTGGCTTACCAGTTCAATCCCCGTCATGTGCTGCAATTTCAATTTGTAGGCAGCCGTGGCGCGGAAGCTATCGCCAGCAACCTTACAGGGCAATGGAAAAATACAGGACTTAATTTCCCGGTATACAACATCATTAACCAGTTAAAATTATCCTATCGCACCTTTGATACTTACAATATACAGGGAGAACATAAATTCCTGAACAAAGAATGGTCGCCCCGTTTAACCTATAATCTTAGCAGTTCCAAAACCATACAGGATGAACCGGATTTCCGTTCCAGCAACTATGCACAGCTAAGAACGGTACAACAAATGAATCCCAATGGCGCTGGCATTGGTTCAGACACCTATGCTTTTGTTACGGGGTTAACGCATGGTTTGGGCAATGACTATTCGAGTGCCATCATTGCCGATCCCAACGGGCGCCAATACAGAAAACTGAATGAAGATAATTACAACGCCAAGGCAGATCTGACGCAACCCTTTATGGTAGGCGGCTTTCAGCAGATCATCCGGATAGGGGGCGCCTTTCTGCGGCGGGAGCGTGACTACCAGGAAAATATATTGGGCCTGCCGGGCAGCAGCTTAGGCGGTGGAGGCAACTTGCTGGGCGCCGTGAAGGGAGATATCAATCAGTTGGTTTCTACGCGCTATATCGGCCTGAAAGGGCCTTCTTCCTATGATGAGGAAGGACAACCCAGGGTAGGAGGATTTTTATACCAGATAAAAAAATCACCCAACAATTACACCGGTACCTATGAAACGAGGGCATTTTATTTCATGACGGATGCTCATGTGGGCTCCCGGTTACGTATAGCCGGTGGCGTACGTTTCGAATCTACTGTTATTAATGCCACCGTAGATACCAACCAGGTATACCTGCCGCCGTTGTTAGACCTTGCCTCCAATTTGCCTGGTGTAAGCATCAAAAATGTGACGGATAGGCCTTTCTCGAATTATGTAGTGGACTATAAACCGTATTATTCGGCCAACATCACCTATGCGGTAAAGGACAATATGAATGTGCGACTGGCTTACAGTACGTCTTTGGCAAGACCGGAGTTACGCGAACTCACCAATATCTATTCCTTCGATCCATTCCAGTTTGCGGTAGTAGGTGGTAATCCCGGTCTGCAAAATCAACTCACCCGCAGTATGGACTTCCGCTGGGAGTGGTTTACAGCGCCGAATGAGGTGCTGGCTGTTTCTGCGTTTTCGAAGTCGATCCGTCATCAGCTGCAGAAAGTGTTTAACTACAAATCTCAGGGAAGCCTGTCAACATCACCGGAGTTTCCGCTGATTAATTTTCAGAACGATCCCAATGAAGGACAGGTGTACGGAACAGAATTTGAATGGCGCCGCAACCTGGGCTTCCTGTCACCTTCTTTGAAATACCTGTTCTTCAATGCCAACATTATGCTGGCCATGAGCCGGATTGAAAAGAGTCCGCAGCGACTGGAAGCATCGCGGATTAACGATCGCCGTTCGCCTGCTACCAGCCCGGTTTTTGAACAGGCGCCTTATTCCATCAATACCGCACTGGATTATAATAATCCAAAAACACTCACCAACATTTCCTGCAATTTCAATATAGTGGGAGCGAGGCTGGTACAGGTGCAGCTGGATGGTACCCCCGATATTTTTGATCGCCCGGTGCCCATGCTCGACTTCGTGTTTTCACAACAGTTAGGCAAGTATTTTCAGGTGAAAGGGTTTGCTAAAAATATGCTGGATCCATACTATAGGCAGGTATATACCAATGCAGGCAACAATGGTCAATATCATGGCAGCACTTATATATACAGACAGTACAAGCGAGGCTCGGAGTTTTCATTGGGTATTGCGTACAAAATCTTATAAAACCAATTCTTAAAAATAAAGCGTCATGTACTGTTATCTGCAACATCGCTTATGGCATCTGTTATTCCTGTTTTGTTTAGGTATAAACATGGGCTGTACAAAAACAAAATTATCAGCCGTGATACCGCAGGATAACCTGCTCAACCTTACCAACTCCAATATCCGTTTATTCAATATCAGTCAGCGTGATCAGTCTGTAGTAGTGAACAACATAGTGCTGGCTGCGCCAAGAGGTACCACCACGGAAGAACTGAATATCTCGGCGATTGGTAAACAAATTTTTCCTGATGGCATCTGGAAAAATAAAACATCTTTTTCTATACCTACCGCATTGCTCGATAAATCCGGCGGTGCTTATCTTTCTATACCGGTTGTGAATAGTGAAGTAACGTTTAAAGACACATTGATAAAAAATGATCCCGTGAATCCCATGGATTTTTACCTGTTGCCTACCGGTAAAATTGTGAGCTTTCCGCGTAACAATGCACCGCCGGTGAATCCGCAGAATTTTAAGATCCGCATCGTGAACCTGGGAGATCCCAATTCTGCATTCAATCTGGGAGGACCGGTATCACTCACGTTTGCAGATGGTGCCAGCATAGATCCACAGTTGAAAGGGATTGCAAATGGGGCCTCTTCTGCATATGTTGAAATACCTTATGGTGCTTATCAATTCAAATTATTTGCAGGGGCAGGAGGGATCGTTGATTTTAAAAAACAGCTGGTGACAGATAATATTCTCCCGGCATTCAACTACTGTATACCAGGTGCATTACCACAGGAAGGTTTCATGCCGCCGGTGGTCATCTTTAAGCCAGGGGGAGTATATACCATCATGGTGATTAACAGCCTGTTTACCTACGACTATACCTGCGGAGGCGCCACTGGCCGGGAATCGCGAAAGGCCAACGCCTATCAGGTTATCACAGATCTTGATCCGGGTGTTAATCTCACCTACGCCCGCCTCAATGCCGTCAATACCATTCCAGGGAAGAAGATAACGATAAAGGTAGATGGCCATTCAATGAGCGAAGGTCCGCTGGACTATATCGGCAACATCTTCCGGGACAAAGCTGTACCTGCAGTATATCATACAGTGATACAGGGTAATCATACTATTCAGGCGCTGGACGAAGCGGGTAATGTGCTGGCAGTCACCACGCACCAGGTATATCCATTTGACAACAATACCATCTGGGTGTATCAGGACAAAGCCGGAAAGATACAACTGGTATTTACTGCCAACGACATGACCAATACGATCTATAGAACCGGTAACGATCCCAGCGGGGTGCTGGGCCCGGATGATGGTACAGACGGAGAGCGCCGGCGACTCAGATTTACCTATGCCTGGCAGAGCCGCTTCATGAACTTTTGCAACGAACAACCAGTCATCACCTTCACCAACAACGGGCAGCTTTTTCTGCCCGAGTATATTTATCCCGATACCTTGCGTTTTCCATCGGCATACCGTAACCTGATGCCCGGTGTTGTTCCTCCTAAAAATGGCAGCGTCATTTATCCGCTGCCCAACGCGATAGGATACAGGGCCGATGGTACCCCGGACTATGGACCAGACGTCAGTTACTTCCCGGTTAAAATCTGGGTGAATAATACTGCTGCTGGTCAGTCGCCGGGCATTCTGCTGACGGACATTACTCCGGTTACCTGCATCAACACATTTACGGCCAACGACCGGATGTACTCCAACCCTGATATGAAACCACCGGCAGAAAATGGCGTATACACGATGGCGTTAGTGGGCGGAATAGCCGGCGCCAAAGCCCGGTTAATTGTTATCAAACACAATAAATAAGCAATTCATGAGCAATAAAATAACATACCTGTTTTTTATAGCGCCGATGGTATCACTTCTGGTTGGTTGTTATAAATACAAGGAACTGGATCCCGGCGCAGATACGGCTTATATGAGGGTGTTCAATTCGGTAGCTGTTACACCCGATGTGTTACAGGGTGGTGGGGTTTCTTCTTTTTTTACTTTCCTGATGGACCCTGAAACAGATGCCAATGGCATCCCGGTGAATGCCAGGGTGATGGGAGATTTTCTGACCACCAGGCAATTGTATAGTACCTCGCGTCCTATCAACGCTGGTAATAGTTCAGAAGGACAGTATGTCATTGACAGGTATGGCAGAAAAGTTTATAGCACAACGCCCTTGAACTATGAATATCCTGGTAATGCACATGTATTGACGGCGCCTGTTATCAATGGATTTGATCTTTCCGCATGGGCGCAGATTCCGGCAGGAAAGCATCGCATTGTATTTGTGAATCGTCCCAGGAACAGCATTGCCTTTCCCAACCTGTCGCAGGAAATAAGAAACCAGGTATTGGTGGATACGGTAATTGATTTTGAAAAAGATGAAGTATATACTTTACAGATACTTAGTCGCGACCTGGACAAGAATCAATTCGGATTGTATGTAAGAAAAGAACAGTTTACGCACCAGGCATATGAAGAAGACAAAATTTATGTGGGATTCATTAATCTGTCTGGTGTAATGCCTAAGCAGGCGCAACTTTTCTTCGCCTCCAGTTTTCCCGAAAAAACCAGTATAAGATACAGTTATAAGATGCTGGATAGAAGTACCAGCACTTATCCATCGCTACCCGGGTACGATAATATTTTTTATACTAACCTGACGGAGAAAATGGATACGGACATTAACTATATGATGCTACCGCTGCTGCCGAAGAACTATTTTTTTGAGAAAGATACGTTGCGGACCTACTACAGGGTGGATGACCTGAATACGGCTGGCAGAGCACTGAATTCGCTGCCCTACGCTGAGTTTACTTTCGGAGACAGCGAAAGGCCCGGAAAGGTAATCACGGTAGTGCAATACTCGGCCGATCCGGCTGTATACAATATTTACCGGTACAGCCCTTTTCTTTCCAGCCCGGATCTGCCGGTTAATATCAACGTGGTGCCTAATCTTAATTTAATCACCAGTGCAGGAAACAAGTACCAGGTATCTGCTACGCTCAACATCATGGAGATCGTGTATGATAGGATTTACATGATGCGGGTACAACGTGGATTCAACGAAATTCCTCAATAAAAAATAATTGAAAAAGCGATGCGAGATTATATCAGATACGTTGTTTTCCTGCTCTTGCTGACAACAGCAGGTTGTATCAAGAAAGAAGCGATAGAAGCAACACCGCCCGATAGTACTGCGGCCAATTTAAGAAGTCTGCTGACTAATAATTTTTCCTTCAGCATGTTTTATGAAGCGCTGAAAAAAACCGGCGCAGATACTTTGCTGGATAATGAAACCGGCGGCTATACGCTGCTGGCTCCTGATAATGCCGCCTTTGGCCGCTCCGGTATTACTGCCGATAGTTTACGGAAAATGTCGACAGACGATTTAAGGAAACTGATATTATACCACGTAGTACCAGGGAAAATAGGTAGTGCCGGGATTCCACAGGCGTATAACTTTCCATATCCGACCCTGGCGCTGGATAGCCTGTATACTTCTACTACCTCGCTGGACACAAATTTATATGTGAATGGTGTTACTGTAGTTAAAAAGAACATCTATGCCCGAAACGGGGTCATTCATGCGTTGGAAAAAGCGCTGACAGTCCCGGCAAGATCTGTGCAGGATATTCTTGCACTTAATCCCGATTATAGTTGCCTCGTAGCCGGATTGAAAAAATTTGGACAATGGGATGCACTAGATACCAGAAAACCATGTGTAATATTGGCGCCTACCAATGAAGCATTTGCTTCGTATAACTGGGATGTAGATGGTATCAATAATATGCAGGTGGCGGATTATAAAAAGTTGGTATTCGATAGTTATGTGCTGAGTCCTGCCTTCTTTTTTCTGACCGATATGAAAGTTGCAGCACCCAGCGGGCCTTTTCTGAAAGACGATGTATTGCTATCAATTGTAAGGACTAATAACGGAAACGGTATCCGCATTAAAGTATTTCCGCTTAATTACCGTGATCCGGAATATAATCTTCGTACTATTTTTTATGGGGACTGGGTAGACTTGCTTTATAGCAAACCTGGTAAGCTGGCGGTGAATGGAATTGTTCACCAGTTAGATCAGTTGCCGGTAATTCCCGACAGTGCGCGGATCCGATAACCTTAATAACATTTCGTATGTACGTAAAATATACAATAAACAAGAGCCGGGTGATGATACTATGGATGGTTATCCTGATCCTGGCTGCAGGATGCATTAAATCTTCTGACTCCCTTATTCAGCCATCCGCCTCCTTAAAATCCGAGAGGGGAAATTTAACGAAAGCGATAGCAGGTATTGATTCGCTGAGCCTTTTTTTCCAGGCGCTGAATAAGTCCGGGTATGCTGCTATGCTCGAAACGAATAACATGTATACCCTCTTTGCGCCGGGAAATGCGGCGATGCAACTGGCAGGACTTAATGCAGATAAGATCGGGCAGCTTTCCCCGGATTCGCTGCGCAAAATCGTTTCCTATCATATTCTGGCAGGCGCCTATGATGAACAGGCATTCGAAAGCCTGATGGTATCACTGTTTCTGCCAACTTTGAAAAATGATACAGTGCTGGTGCCTCAACAAAAGTTTATTATAAAAACATCATGGCTATCCATACAAAAGGGCGATCAGTTGTATGTCAATAGCTACGCAGTAGCAGGTAATACCCCACCTGTTACGACTGCGAACGGTTTTATTTACCCGATTGGAAAAGTGATTGTCAAACCGCCTGTAGATGAAAGCAGAACGATGTGGGATGTCGTTGAAACCGATCCTGAACTGAGCATGTATCGGGATGCTGTTATATTACTGGATAGCATTAAACGAAGCGACGCCTATTTTGATGGAACGCTGTTTTTTGATTTTCTTTCTCCTCCTCTCGACCAGCCGTTGCTTTCGGCCCGAAAAACAAACCCGGTAGATGGAACCATTTACCAGAAGACAACGCCCGCATTGCTGGCGCCTACCAATAAGGCATTTCATGACGCCGGTTTTCATTCTATTGATGATCTGAGGACCCTTGCCTACAGATATCCATTTGGGGTAACAGCCCGGATAAACGACGATTATACAGAGATCATGTTTGACTACCGGTTTTCCTCCCTGGACACTTTGCTGGGCCGGAATATATTGGAGAGCATTACAGGAGACTATGAGTCAAAATATCCTGTGCGTATTTTATATGCGGATATGCTCAAAGGAAAAATCAATAATGGCATCTTTAACAAAATGGTCCGAGGCACTGCGGTAGTATTGTTCCCTTATATGAAATACCCGTATGATTTGCAGTTTTCAGGCAGCAATGGAATCGCTTATGTGCAATGGAGCAGTCACCAGGAGAAAATAATGATACCGCTGGATGCTGATCCATGGAAGCCGGTGAATAATTATAATCTCGACAACGGCGTGATCTATAAGGTAGATAAACTTTTTTACCCTTTCAATTAAGCAATCAGTTTTATGATACATCGGAAACTACAAAGGTTTTGTTCAATAGGTTACTGGTTGGCTGCGCTATTTCTTTTGCAGCTCCTGCCCGGATGTAGTAAAGATCCCGTTTCATCCGGTGGGGAAGTGATAGACAGGACCCGCACGGGGTATGTTTTGGAAGATAATTTTAATTTTTCTGTTTGCAACGGATTGCTGGTTTATACCGGGCAAACGAAGTTGTTGAAAGGAAGCGCAGCATCTACTTTCCTTGCGTCGGACAACGACGCTTTTAGTACACTGGGCCTAAGGATACGCGATATTCCTTCATCACAATACGATAACAACTGGTGCATTACCATGGCAAGCTATAGCACGGTCCCTGGTGTGCAGTCATTCCGGAAACTGCCCTTAGGTGACAATCAGCCCGTTTTGACGGGCAATGGTCACTATCTATATGTAAGCCGCTACCTGCCTGGCACAGATACCATCACGCGGGTGAATGGAGTCCTGCTGTCGGATACAGATATAAAAACCGGTAACGGATTACTGCAGGTGCTGACACAGGTGATACAGCCAGAGAATGTATCAAACCTGCAGCAGTTTATACTGGGAGATACCACACTGACGCTCTTTACATTGGCAATACAGCATAGTGGACTGCTTCCTTTGTTACAGACAGGGGAATACACTCTGCTGGCTCCGGTGAATGAGGTGATGCGACAGAAAGGCGCCATTAAGCCGGGATTGAATCTTACTACCCCCGACAGCATCCTGGCCACGAATCCGACCGAACTGGCGACATTGCTTAAGTATCATTTGCTGAAAGGCCGATGTTTTCTGGACCGGATACATCGTATGGCAGATACGGCCGCCAATCATGCGCTTACTACGCTGAGTGGGGAACGCTTAGTGATCGGTGGAGATGCACAAACGTACAATTCCACCACTTTTTCAGGTAACAAAAACAATACATCGGCAAAGATCTACCGGTGGGGCTATGAGCGCTATAATTTCGCCAATTTCCCGGCAGGCAATGGTGTGGTACATCACATCGATAATATACTTCTTCCATAATGCCCAACGACAAAACAAGACCATATGTTTAAAAAAATATGCTACGCCGGTTTAGTGATGATGTCCCTGGTATTATTCGCGTGCTCCAAAGAACTGGTGAATAAAAACGTTAATACCGGCAAACAAACCTGCCTTGAATATATTGCAGCCGACACGGAATTATCCTGCTTTAATGCTGCGTTGAACCGCATTAATCTTACAGCAGATACTTCCTACCTGAAGAGAGGCCCATTTAGTTTTTTTGCCCCTACAGATGCCGCCTTTGCGAAGGCTGGTATGACGGTACAGTCGATCAGTAATTTTAATAAAGACTCCTTAAGAAAGATTATTTATGGTCAGATTTTATCCGGTAGACTCGGCAGTGCTACGGTGGCAGGATATTTTAAATTGAGTGCATTGTGTCTGGATAGTACGTTTAATCCCATTCTTTCCCGCAACTATTACGGCCTTTTTCTGAACGGTACTGGTGCAACAGGCTCCAGCGACCTGGGAGACGGAGTGGTACATAAAATGGACAACGTGGTATTTCCCGGAACCATCACACTGTGGGAAATGATTAAAAACAACAGGAACCTGACCATGTTGGCTGCCGCCATAGAACGGACTACATCGATACCCGGACAGCCATCTTCCTCATTAGATTACAGGAAGATATTAGACACCGGATTGCCTGAAAGTAACTGGATGACCTCCACAGTGTTATGCCCTACCGATGCGGCTTTTCATGCACTTGGTTATAATAGTTTGGAAGACATTGCACAACTCAGTCCTGGCGGCCTCAATAATCTGCTGAGAATGCACATTGATAAGGGATATTTTTTTACGCCTGACTACTTTATGAATGGCACACTAGAACCCGGATCTGCCAGGCTGAAAGCAGGGAGCAATATTATCTTCCCCAACATTATACAAGCAAATATCAAAGCCACCAATGGCGTTGCCCATCTGATCGATCAGATCATTTTACCTTGATTTTTATAATCCTCATGATATAATGAAAAAGATATTTTTCTCCCGGAATAGAGCTTCAATGCACCTTTCGGTATTGGTATTTATCGGGTTGTTGTTTTGCACTCCGGCACTCCGGGCGCAGGAAACAGGCGGTGCACTGGAAGGGTGGATTACCGACCMCGGAAAGAAAGGACTGGAAGCTGCCGCGGTAACACTCACGCATTTGTCTTCTGCTACGCGGTATCATCTTTCTACCCTGAAAGATGGTCACTTCTATTTCAGCAATCTCAAAATAGGAGGCCCCTATCACCTGGAGGTAAGCTATGTAGGTATGAAGAAAATAGATACCACTGTCGCGAAAATTTCATTGGGAGATGCGCAAATCATATCCCTGCAATTACAGGAAGCTACGGTGGGACTGGCCGGTATAACGATTACGGCTACTTCAGGGAAATCCAAAAATACCCGATTGGGCGCGGAAGAACAGATCAGCCGGCAGATAGTACAAACCATGCCCACTATGTCGCGCAGTATTACCGACATCACGAGAGTAGTGCCGCAGGCCACGAAAGATAATAGTTTTGCAGGCAGTAATTTTCGTTATAACAACGTTACCCTGGATGGCGCTATCAACAACGATGCTATTGGATTCAGTCCGTCTGTAGGTGGACAAACCGGTACCTCCAACATGCCCGGCAGTTCTACACGAACCAATCCAATTTCCCTGGATGCCATCGAAGAAATGCAGGTATACCTTTCTCCCTTCGATATTAAAATTGGTAATTTCACCGGTGGTAGTATCAATGCTGTTACCAGATCAGGTACCAATGAAGTACATGGATCCGTGTATGTTTTTGGTAGAAATGCTTCACTGGTAGGTCCCGACAGGACGAATACAGAAAGCAGCAAGACGTTACCATCTTCTTTCTATGACCTGCAAACAGGTGCCAGGGTGGGTTTTCCCATCATCAAAGACAAACTGTTCTTTTTTACCAATGCAGAAATTACAGACAGACGGGAACCTGTTCAGCAGGTAGCAGGGAGTAACGGATCAGATAATATTTTAAGCCTGGAAGATGCTACGCAAATCGTACAACACAGTAAAAGCAAATATAATTTTGATCCCGGAGAACATCAACTGTACAATACTTTTGCCCGTTCCAAAAAAATCTTCAACCGGCTGGACTGGAATATCAACGATCGCCATCAATTGGTGGTCCGCAACAATACTGTTTTGTCTGAAGCCATGCAAATGGAAAGAGATCAGTTCAATTTTCGTTTTTCCAGTATCGGATTCAAACAGCTCAATAATCAATCTTCCACAGTGATAGAGCTGAAGTCCCGCATCAACAACCGGGTATCCAACAACCTCATCATCGGTTACACCGATATTCACGATTATCGCGAACCCAATAGCAGGGCTGATTTTCCGCAGGTGCAGATTGTAGGACGCACACCGGGAACGACCATCTTCTTTGGCACCGACAGGGAAGCTGCTGTTTTTAACCTGCGACAAAAGACCTTTGAGTTTACAGATAATGTAACTGTTAGAATGGGTAAACATACACTCACGGCTGGTACGCATAACGAGTTTTATAATATCGGGTATGGATTTGTGAACAGCTGGAATGGCAGGGTAACCTATCAAAGTATTGAAGACTTCCTGTCCAACAACCCACAAAGAGTGCAGGGGAATTTTAACTACTTCAACAACAACCGTGACTACCTGTACAACCATCCACCGGCCAGTTTTAAAGTTAATTTCCTCAGTGCCTATGTGCAGGATGAAATCAGGGTTTCACCGCGATTTAAAGTGATGCCGGGTGTTAGAATAGATTGGGCAAATATTCCGGGCAAAGCACCACTGAGTAACCGCACCAAAGAGGCTTTTCGTGATCCTTATTTCGGAACCACCTATACATATACGCCCATGAGTGACATCAATCAAAAATATTTGTCACAACCGCAGATATCACCACGCATTGGTTTCAGGGCCGACCTGAATGAAAATCGCACGCTGATACTGAGGGGTGGGGTAGGTGTTTTCACGGGCCGTATTCCTTTGGCATGGCTGGGATACGCCTATTATAACACCGGTAATTCTTTTGGTTCCATCGATCTGCGAACAAATGGTGTTCCGCCTAATCCTTTCCAACCGGGCACCGATCCTTTACTGCGGCCGGAAAGCAGTCCATATGATGGTATTGCCGCCTTTGCTCATCAGCAGGGCCGGGTAGTGAATGATCCCAATGCCGGACAAACACAGATCGATGTAATAGACAACAATTTTGTGATGCCTGCTGTAATGAGAAGCAGCCTTGCAGTGGACTATACCGATCAGCATGGATTCAATTATTCGCTGGAGGGCATCTATACCAAAACGATCAAAGATGTAAGATTTATACAAATCAATCTGAAAGATAATCCTTCCTACTACGCATACGACACTGCACAACATTTGAGAAAGCAGCCGATATATGCAGGCAGCGTTGACCCGCGGTTGGCAAACGGATACCTGCTTACCAATACTGACAAAGGTTTCAGATACAGTCTTACGGCTAAAGTAAGCCGTAGGTTTACTAGTGGCTTTCATTTCACCGCTGCTTATACCTATGGGAAATCGAAAGATATCTCCAACGGTATCCGGAATTCTATGGAATCGAACTGGCAGTTAAACCAGGCGCTGAATCCCAATGATCCTGCGTTGTCTTTATCCAATTTTGATATCAGGCATCGGATTATTGCTATGACGGGATACGACCGTCGTTGGTCCGATAGGTGGCGCAGTGTGATTTCGATTTTCTTTTCGGCGCAATCAGGTAGTCCGTTTACCTATGGATTCGTTAACTATACGCCGCAAAATACGCCGCAGCAGATCGCGTTGGCATATATACCGGCAAAAGGTGAAACAATCAATTTTTTTGCTACGCAATATGCGGCAGACGGAAATACGATTATCAGTACTGCACAGGAGCAGGCAGCTGCTTTCGATCATTTCATAGACAACAACAAATATCTAAGTTCACGCAGAGGCGATTTTACAGAACGTAATACCGGAAGAACTCCCTGGAATGTAAATGCCGATCTGCACCTTTCGCAGGAACTTACACTCTTTAAAGAGAAACCATTGAAAGACCGCCATACTATTATGTTTTCTGTAGACATCATGAACTTCACCAATCTGCTCAACAAGGAATGGGGGTGGAGCTATTTTTCGCCGAACACCTATAACTCAACTGCCAGTATCGGCCTGCAGCCGTATATTCCTGCACGTAGTTCGCAGGGGTATCCGCTTTACCAGTTCAGGGATCCGGGTATGCCTTACTCCATCGATCCGCTGGCCTCGCGCTGGCAAATGCAGTTGGGGCTGCGATATAGTTTATAGGGATCAGGTGAGAATTACAAATTAGGAATTACGAATTACGATTGGGTGAGTAGATAGTAAACGCGAAGATCAACGTCGCTTATATCTACTCACCCAATCGTAATTCGTAATTCCTAATTCGTAATTCTCAATTCCTGTTGTCACAACATTTGGAGAAACCATCTGCTTTCATTAATTTGCGGCTGCAACTGGTTATTCTAGCACGTATGCAAGAATATTAAAAGGGAATCCGGTGTAAAACCGGAGCTATCCCCGTAGCTGTAAATCCTGCTGCCTGTGTGCCCACAGGTATCGTTTTTTCGGAGTTAATTCCTCCTTGCCACTGTTCCGCTTATCCGGAACGGGAAGGCGACCGAAAAAGCAGGAAAGCCAGAAGACCTGCCTTTTGCAACTATATATCATGTTTTCGGGTGAAGAACATGGATGTATTTTCCCGGTGTTCCGGTTTTTATTTTGGTAAAAAAGAATTTTTGTATCTGATTGACTGTGCCTGATAGCGCATGTCATTCATCTATAGTATGTATGTTTTTTTTCGTGAGAGATCATTTGATTTCTTCATGCAGAATCCCTATTCCCTTTAAAATAACTATTAACAATGTCTGATAAAAAAATTGACCCACGTTTTCTTGTTTTACTCCTTTTTATTTTAGGCGCTGGCCTCATACGTGTATTAGGTGCGGGTAATCTGATGCCTTATCCAAACTTTACGCCGATTGGCGCTATGGCCCTTTTTGCAGGCGCTTATTTCAGTAATCTTTTCAAGTCGTATGCCTTTCCTGTTCTGACATTATTCATCAGCGATATTATCATATCTCATGTGATATATCCGGAATACGCTACGGGATTGCTTTATAGTGGCTGGGCATGGAACTATGCAGCCTTTGCTCTCATGGTAACAGCAGGCAGAGTGATCATCAAAAAAGTAACGCCTCTCCGCATACTTCTTTCCGCCCTGTCTGCCGGATTGATACATTGGATCGTTGCTGATTTCGGCGTGTGGATCAATCATGGTATTAATATTACTACCGGTAAACCCTATATGTACAACCTTGCAGGTTTGTTGCAATGTTACTATCTCGCTTTACCATTTTTAAAGAATATGCTCGTAGCAAATCTTTTTTATTCAACTGTATTCTTTGGTTCTTTTGAAATGCTGAAATACCGGTACCCCAAAGCATTACATGCATAATTGAAACAACTGTAGCTTAATCATCAATCAAATATATAAACATGCGATTTTCGGGAAGTACTTTCTTTGTAGTTTCTATTTTAGCACTGGCGATGTCATGTAAAAAAAATGACGACGCCATTCCCGGTCCCGGTGTGGACAAAACCGGAGGTGCAGATTCTATACATATTGGCGCTACGCTTTCTTATCATCCCAGGATAAACAATCCCGTTGGTGCTACGTTCAGCTGGAAAATAAATGGAAATGCAGTCGGAAATGATTCTGTGTATACGTTCACGGCAAGTGCCCGGGGGGATTACCATATCGTATTTACAGCCAGCAATGCCGGCGCTTCAGACTCAGTGATCTACCAGGTAAAGGTGTGGGGTAAATATGAAAACGGATTTTTGGTAGTACAGGAAGGACAGTATGGAACTACCTCCGGCGACTTATTCTATTATAGTTATGATAGTAATAAGATTGTTAAAGATGTATTTAAAACAGAAAATCCCGGCAAAGATTTTGGACCGACCAGTGCAACACTGCAGTTCGCCACCATCCATAAAGGCAAGGTGTATATGTCTGTAAAAGTAGGTGGGCCTTTGGTGGTAGCCGATGCATATACCATGAAAGAAACAGGGAGGGTAGATCATCTTCCGCAGGAGGAAGGTCATGCCTTTACAGGAATAGATGATGCAAGAGGTTTGTTAAGCGCAGTGGATGGTGTATACCGTGTAAACCTCGCTGGTCCGACTATAGGGACTAAGATAGATGGAATTAATTCATCTGCCGGTGATATGCTGGTAGCCGGAGACTATGTATTTGTACTTACACAAAATGATGGTATCGTTATATTGAAAACCTCAGACTACAGTATCGTTAAGAAATATCCCAAAGGTACTATAGGCTTTGCCCGTACGAAAGACGGCGCGGTGTGGGCGGCAGGAGACTCCGCACTGTTACGCATTGACCCGGTTAGTCTTGCTGTAACTGAAACCCCCGTACCATTTAAAGTAACCAATCCATGGGCATTGTGGTCATGGCATTCAGGTGGTATCACTACCAGCAGATCCGGTAACGAGGTATTCATTGCGGAACGTAAAGATGGACCTGGCATTGGTGGTACGCTGGAATATAGTGGAACCAAAATATATAAATACACAGCTGGCAACGAGGCTTCTTTTGCAGCGCCATTCATCACGATTCCTAATGGCCAATATTTTTATGGCTCGGCTGTGAGATTCAATGAAAGAACAAAAGAACTCGTGGTGCTGACCCTGACGGATGAGTGGGGCAGCAGTAATGACAACAGATGGTTATTCTATGACGCTACTACCGGTTCTTTAAAGCAAACAGTACGCTATGCCGGATATTATTTCCCTACACTTCCCGTATTTTATTAAGATGGGAACTATTTAACTGTTTTTTAAACCTCAACAATAATTAGTATGCGAAAATCCTATTTGACATCTTTAGGCATTGGTAGTCTTTTAATGTTGGCTGCCTGTCAGAAAGAAAACCTTTCTGCCGGCCTGGAACCTATGAAGAAGTCTTCCGCTTCGCTTGTCAGCAACGTAACAGTAAGACCAGCTTTACTGACCAGCAGTCCCCTTATCAGCCATGTATATACGTACATGCCTGCCGCAGGACAATTTATCAATGATGCGTCGTATGGCACTACCACAGTAGCGCAAAGCCTGGTGGGCAGTACCAGCAACCTGGTATCACTTGGTGGCTTTGGCGGCTACATAGTATTTGGATTTGATCACTCTGTAGTGAACAGTGCCGGCAATGATTTGGGTATTTATGGTAATCCCTTGGGTCCCACCTATCAGTGGTCAGAGCCGGGAGTGGTGATGGTTAGCCAGGATACCAACGGTAATGGCATTCCTGATGATACCTGGTATGAGTTGGCTGGTAGCCAGTATACCGCAACAGGTACTATCAAAAATTACCGTATCACGTATTATAATCCTCATGCTGTGGGTACCAGTGTGTTGTGGAAAGATAACCAGGGAGCTACCGGTTATGTGCAGGCTAACGCTTACCACACTACGAACAACTATTATCCCGCAATGGCGCCTAACCAGGACTCAATCGCCTTTACAGGCACCAAACTTGTAAATACATTACAAACTGGTGGCATCATTACCAATCTTGCGTTCGCATGGGGATATTCCGACAGTTATTCCAGCGAGTATCCAACACTCGGCTATAATACTTTCGACATCTCCTGGGCTGTAAATGCCAGTGGTACTGCAGTAACCTTGAATGCGATTGATTTTGTAAAGGTATATACCGGTCAGAACTGTAGTGCAGGAACGATGTTAGGTGAAATATCTACAGAAGTAAAAGGAGCAAGAGATCTTCATTTATAAGATGTAATTTAAAGCGAAATGGGTTGCAGATACCTTACTGCAACCCATTATTTTATATGGAACCATATCCTGATTCATTAAAACCGTAAAGTATGTGCGAACATGAGCAGAAATATTGCCCGCGCTGTAACAGCGCATTTCAGTGTAAGGTAGGATCCATTCTGATTTGCCAATGTACTTTGCTGCCATTGGATGATCTGGAAAGAAGTTATATTCAGGAACAATTTTCAGATTGTCTCTGCCTTAATTGTCTGAAGGAAATGAAGGCTGCTTATCATGCTAAGCTGTTCCAGGACAGGTTAACGAATATATCCCCCTTACGTTTTAAGAAAGATCAATAAACCACCAATACGATTATAATACGATTATAGGCCTTAATAATATCATTACAAGATTTTCATCTTGTGGCATTACTACACCTTTGTGGGAGCACACCCTAAATAATCGTCATGAAAGATCTCAACCATCTCGTTTATTCCGAAGACCAGCTCTGGCAACGGATCAACGATTTCAGTATTGATGACCCCGAGGCCAGGATTCCGTTCTCCGGCAAACTGGCCAGGACACAAAACTGGAGTGAAGACTTTACCCGGCGAGCCATTCATGAATACAAACGCTTCGTATACCTCAGCTGTATATCACCCACAGGTGCTTCTCCTTCTCAGGTTGTTGACGCAGTATGGCATCTTCATCTCGAATACACCCAAAATTACTGGGAAGAATTTTGCGATAAAACGCTCGGTAGAAAATTGCATCATCATCCTTCGAAAGGAGGTCCTCACGAAAAAAAGAAACACGAACACTGGCTGAAAGATACGCTGGTAAAATATAGGCAGGTTTTCAGGAAAGATCCTCCTGCTGATATCTGGAAGAAACATTTCCCCCTGGGGTTACCCCGTCAGCGATCTGCTCCATTTAAAAACTGGTCTTTGGTCTTTCTCTTTTTTTCCGCCATCGTGATGCTGTCAGGCTGTCGCGCAAACTGGATGGTGATCGGGATCCTGGTGTTGTTTTGTTTCTTTGCCCTGCTCATTATTTCGAATCTGGCAAATACAGGTATGAAAGAGGTAAAGAGTGATGAGGAGGAATGTGGGGGAAGATGTGGGGCATAGCATAAAAAAGACCTTACAGCGGGTAGCTGCAAGGTCTTTCATAACATACGGATATGCTAGAAAATAAAATTGGTACTGAGGAAGTCAGAGCTGTGTTGATTCACGATATCTTCCAGCAGCTTTTTGTTGGTGTCGTTCATCTTGGTAGTTACCAGTGAGCGGATAGAGAATGAACGCAGCGCGTCATGCACAGAGAGCGTTCCTTCTGCACTGTCTTTCCGGCCGGTGAACGGGAATACATCCGGTCCACGCTGGCACTGACTGTTGATATTCACCCTGCTTACCTGGTTTACCAACGGATCTATCAGTGAAGCCACTTCATCGGGATTATTGCTAAAGATGCTTACCTGCTGGCCATGTGGCGATTCGATCAGGTAGTCGATCGTTTCTTCTATCTCATCATAAGGTACAACAGGGATTACGGGACCGAATTGTTCCTCCTTATAGAGTTTCATTTTATTATTTACCGGGAATATTACCGCAGGGAATACAAATGATTCGTTGCTGGCGCCACCATTTTCATTGATCACGGCAGCTCCGTGGGCGATCGCATCTTCAATCACTTCATGAATATAAGCAGGCTTACCAGGTTCCGCTACCGGCGTGAGTTGTACGCCTTTCTCCCATGGCATGCCGAATTTCATTTTGCTGATAGACTCACTGAGACGCGCATTGAATTCGTTGGCAATGGAGCGGTGTACAAATAATATTTTGATGGCGGTACAACGTTGACCATTATACGATAATGCGCCCAGGATGCATTCATTTACGGCCACCTGTATATCCGCATGTTGCGTGATGATAGCGGCATTCTTGGCATCCAGGCTGAGGACAGCACGCAGGCGGTTCAGTTTGGGATGGTGTTTACGCAGGTCGTTGGCCACTTTACTGGAGCCGATAAAGGCCAGTACGTTGATCTTACCGGTAGCCATGATGCCTGGTATTACGGAGGCGCCGCGACCATATACAGTGTTCACCACACCTTTAGGGAATGATTCCATGAATGCACGTAGTAATGGATAATGCACCAGGGTACCATGTTTTGGTGGTTTGAAGAGGATGGTGTTACCCATTAGCAGTGCAGGAATCAGTGTAGTAAAGGTTTCATTCAATGGGTAGTTGAATGGTCCCATACAAAGTACCACACCCAGTGGTGAACGGCGGATCTGTGCGATGGTGCCTTCTTTGATTTCGAAGCGGGAAGAGCTGCGGTCAATTTCCTTGAGCGCGTCTATAGTAGCGTTAATATATTCTATGGTGCGGTCAAATTCCTTGACAGAGTCAGCATAGGATTTTCCGATTTCCCACATGATCAGCTTTACGATCAGGGAGCGTTGCTCCGTCATTTTACGGGCAAATACAGTGAGACAGTTGATGCGCCCATCCAGTCCCATCGTTGGCCATTCACCGCGACCGTTATCATATGCTGCGAGGGCAGCATCCAGCGCTTCGAAGGCCTCTTTTTCTGTGCCCAGCGGGTAAGTGCCTATCAGCTTGCGTTTCAGGCCATCCGCAGTGGGGATATTAATAGGAGAATATACCTCACTCACCGGTCCATTCCATTGTTTCATCTCCCCGTTTACCAGGTACTCTCTCTGATGAATTTCAGAAATACGGAATTCTTCGGGTATTTCATTTTCTTCAACAAAGAGGTTCTTCAGCTCATCTTGAAAACTCATGTGTTAAAATTTTATGCGTACAAAGTACACAAATTAGGTGGAATAATACACATAGAATGTTTCGATCGGGGAGTGGGGAAAATCTATATGGTAAATTATCAGGAGATAAAACAGCCTTGGAAAATGCTGCCGGCATTATCGCTAACTTTTTTATTTTCAATGATTAACCTAGTTTTGCCGCATATTTTACAGAAAATTAATACGGCACTTATATTTTATAAAACATCTTGCGCATGCCCTTGACGAAAGTTTTGATCACTGTTAAAAGTTACCCCACCGTATCTTCCCATTATGATGAGCAGGTTAGCATCGCCGGTGTAAGAGAAGATGGAACCTTTATAAGGATATATCCCATCCCGTTTTCAAAAAAAACTTATGAAGAGCAATATCAGTTATACGACTGGGTGGAGCTGGATCTTGTGCGTAACACCCGTGACTTCAGGCTGGAAAGTTTCAGACCTGTAGCAGTAGATGCTGCGGTAAAAAAGACAGGACACCTGGGTACGGAAGATCATTGGAGTGAACGGAAAGCCATGGTGCTGAGGAGTGTATACCGCAACCTGTCCACGTTAATGATGGAAGCGAAACACGAAGCGTTTTATACCTCGCTGGTGGTGTTCAAACCTACACGGATACTGGGTTTTGTAGTGGAAGAAACGGAGCGGGAATGGAACAGCGTCCGTTTGGAGAAATTACAGGAAGAGAAAGAAAACGGGAACGTATATGAGCAGCCGGAAGATCCTTTTGCAGTAATGAAAAAACTGCCTTATAAGTTTTCATTCCGTTTTATTGATGATAAAAACGAAGAGATCACACTCCCCATAGAAGACTGGGAACTGGCCTCCCTGTATTGGAAAAGCCTGAAAAAAGGCGCTGGTATTGAAAAAGAACAGAAAGCTATCAACGAGGTAAAAAAGAAATACCAGCAGGAATATGCCAGGAATACGGATCTTTATTTCTTCCTGGGTACCACACAAAATGCACATGCAAGTTCCAGGCAGCCGTTTACAATTGTTGGGTTGTTTCAACCCACGATGCCACCAGCAGTAGTACAGGGGAGCTTATTTTAATAATTACGCTCTATTGGCCACATTTTTAAATGCTACATTTTTCAGTATGAAAATGAACAAAAGAGAAGAGCTGGAGTATAAGTTGTCCGAAGAAACGGATGGGACAAAGTTTTCCCGTCTTAAAGATAAACTGATAAAGAATTTTGGCGAATCAGAACGAGAGGCGGTAATACAGGCATTTGTACGTTACGCCAGGGAAGGTAAACTCCTGCATTGGCGCAACTTCCTGATGACAGACATTATCGGACTGGTGCTGGAAGGAGAGGAGGCTTACGCCGCATTTTTCAAATGGGCGCTGACCGTTCCTGACCTGTCCTACTGGGCGGTCAACGGATACCTGAAAACAGCCGGTAAGGAAGCTTATCCCTTACTGGTGACAATGGCCATGAGTGATGAGGTGAAATTGGAGGTGCGTGCAAATGCCATCAAATGCTTATCGGTACATAGCGAACAAAAATTCGATAGTGATCTTCCCGGTGATCCAGGCTATTGGAAGGCTGAACAATTGCCGCTTCCCGCGCTATTGAAGTGGCAGGAAGAAGGGTATTCATTGGGTGTTGGGTATACGGCTCCTGCAACACATCCGGCCTTACAGCAACCGGTAACACCGTTGGAAATGCTGGCCGCAAAACTTGAAAAACAACTGGCAAAATATCGCAAAGAGCAATACGATAAGGCTAATCCCGGTAACCTGCTGGTCATCGCCAATGAAAATGACCTGGCGCGCATTAATGAAAAATGGACCTTGCCTGAAACGTATGCGTTATTTCTGAGAGATTTTTCACCATTGCATGTAATGCTCGACGGTGGCGATATTGAACAGGGGCTGCATCTTTACGGAGCGCAGGAATTAATAGTACGTCAACAGGGGTACGCTTTTAATCCTGTCACCGACCAGGTCATACAAGATTGGCCTCCACACCTGTTAGTTATCGCCGATGATGGCGGAGATCCTTATTGCCTGGATCTGTCAATGATCAGTAATGGTGATGCGCCGATACTGTTTAGCCGGCACGGTATGGGACGTTGGGCGTTTGAAGAATTTGCCGGCAGCTTTATGGATTTTCTTAAAAAAATCACAGGCATTTAAGAGATGACTAAATGAAAAATGAGGAGGAATGTTCATCAGCAATTGTACTTCCCATAATATATTAAACCAATAAGGAGCCAGGTGCTGTAATACATCCTGGTTCCTTATTGGTATTAATTTTTGATGAGAAAGATGGCTATTTTATTGCTGATGATAAACCGCCGCAAATTCTTTCACAAAATCGACGAGCTTCACTTTTCCCAATGTTGGTTTATTCCTATAGTAATCCTCATACAACACACCATCTCCCATGCGTGCCTGCATTTCCGTAAAACCTTTGGCAACCTGCTGGTTCATGCCTGCTGCTAACCAGCCATTCAATAATTCTTCATCCGGAATGACCTGCCATTGAAGGTCCGGTTTTCCGATAGCTTCGCCCACCATGAATGCCGCCTCGTTCGGAGAAAATTCATCGCTGGCGATGTAACGGATAGTGCGGCCTTCAAAAGGCTTTTCCACTTCTTCCGCAATTACCGCGGCAATATCCAAAGGAGAAACCCAGGGTTCTTTGTTGTCGCCTCCATAATTTTGTACGATGGCGCCTTTTGCCTTGATGTTTCGTATCAACCCAAACATGTTGGTGTAGAACCCAACAGGGCGCATGAATTTAATGGACACATCGGCTGGAAGTTGTTTGAGAATGGTTTCTACATTGTAGTGAAAAGCAAGGATACCATTTCCTTTATCCATGTGTGCACCAACGCTGCTGAGATGTATCACCCGCTTCACGCCTGACTCCTGGATGGCTTGTTTGTAGTTACGGCCAATCTGGCTGATCGTACCTATGAAGTCAATATTTTGATCAAAGAAAGCGCCGGCAGCGTCCAGTGTTTCCATCAGATAAACGATATCTGCACCTTTGAAAGCGGCCAATAGAAAATCCACGTCCTGGATGCTGCCAATGGCGGCTTTTGCGCCCAATGCTTCGATATCTTTTTGTCTTTCGGGTTTGCTGCTGATAACGGTAACCGCATGTCCCTTTTGCACCAGGTCCTGTGCAAGCGGTTTTCCAATATTCCCTAATGATCCTGTAAGTACGATGTTCATATGCTGTTTGTTTGTTGATGCAAAGATCCATCGCAGCGACAAAACAGATGTATCCAGAACAGGTTTTGTTGTAGCCAAAAGCATAGAACAGCAGATTGGGCAATTCCAATATACGGTCATAAAAAAAGCCTCCGGTAAACGGAGGCTCTCTATTATGTTATTCATTAAATTTTGTCATCAGGCTAAATCAAACCTGTCTAAATTCATCACTTTACTCCAGGCAGCCACAAAGTCTTTCACGAATTTTTCCTGCGCATCGGCGCTGCCATAAACTTCAGCGATTGCCCTCAGTTCTGAGTTTGCACCAAATACAAGGTCTGCACGCGTGGCATTTCCAATGGGTTCATTGGTAGTCCGGTTTACGCCTGCATATACTTCTTTGTCTGTTCCAACAGGTGCCCAGGCAATGTTCATGTCGAGCAGTGTTACGAAGAAGTCATTGGTCAGCTGGCCAGGGCGTTTAGTGAGGATACCATTTGCAGAATGATCAAAATTGGTATCCAATGCACGCATACCACCTACCAGTACGGTTAATTCAGGAGGAGTAAGTGTGAGCAACTGTGCTTTATCCAGCAGCAACTCTTCTGTTGATACTGATGGTTTTGATCTGCGGTAGTTGCGGAAGCCGTCGGCAAATGGTTCGAGGAAGCCCATGGATTCTACATCGGTTTGTTCCTGGGAAGCATCCATGCGGCCGGCTGTGAAAGGAACGGTGATGGCGTTGCCGGCATCCTTTGCTGCTTTTTCAACAGCAGCAGTACCAGCTAATACAATCAGATCTGCCAGGGAAACTTTTTTACCACCAGACTGTGCACCATTAAATTCTTTTTGAATGCCTTCTAATTTATCCAGCACTTTTTGCAGTTGCGGTGGATTGTTTACCTGCCAGTATTTCTGTGGCGCCAAACGGATGCGGGCGCCATTGGCACCTCCTCGTTTGTCTGAACCACGGAAGCTGGACGCGGAGGCCCAGGCGGTAGACACCAGTTCTGATACGCTCAGGCCGGATGCCAATACTTTTGCCTTCAGGGAAGTAATATCATTTTCGTCTATTAATGGATGGTTCAGGGCAGGAATAGGATCCTGCCACAGCAGCTCTTCTGCTGGTACGTCAGGGCCCAGGTAACGTGCACGGGGACCCATATCACGGTGTGTTAATTTAAACCATGCCCGGGCAAATGCATCTGCAAACTGATCTGGATTCTCCAGGAAGCGGCGGGAGATTTTTTCGTAGGCCGGATCCAGTCTTAATGAGAGATCGGTTGTCAACATGGTGGGTACATGTTTTTTGGAACCATCATATGCATCAGGAATTATGGCTTCAGCATTTTTGGCTACCCATTGGTGTGCGCCGGCAGGACTTTTAGAAAGTTGCCATTCAAACGCAAACAGGTTTTCGAAGAAGTTATTACTCCATTGAGTGGGCGTTTTCGTCCAAATTACTTCCAGGCCGCTGGTAATGGTGTCAGCACCTTTACCGGAGCCATAGCTGTTTTTCCAGCCCAGGCCCTGCGCTTCCATATCGGTGGCTTCGGGTTCTTTGCCTACGTGAGTGGCAGGAGCGGCGCCATGGGTTTTACCAAAGCTATGTCCGCCTGCTATCAGGGCCACCGTTTCCTCATCGTTCATGGCCATGCGGCCAAAGGTATCCCGGATGTCTTTAGCGGCGGCAATCGGGTCGGGATTACCATCCGGACCTTCGGGATTTACATAGATCAATCCCATCTGCACCGCAGCAAGCGGTTTTTCCAGGTTGCGGGAGTGGATATCACCATTGGCATCGTCATCGGATACTACTACGCCATGTTTTTCGTCTACGCCGGGGGAGCCATGTGCATAACGGAGGTCGCCGCCAAGCCACGTTGTTTCTGTACCCCAGTATACTGCTTCATCCGGTTCCCATACATCTTCACGTCCGCCGGCAAACCCGAAGGTCTTAAAGCCCATGGACTCCAGTGCTATGTTACCGGTAAGGATCAGCAAATCTGCCCATGAAATTTTGCGGCCATATTTCTGTTTGATTGGCCAGAGTAGTCTGCGGGCTTTGTCGAGACTCACATTATCGGGCCAGCTGTTCAGCGGGGCAAAACGCTGCTGTCCCGCGCCTGCTCCACCACGGCCATCACCTACACGATAGGTACCTGCACTGTGCCAGGCCATACGGATGAACAGGGGGCCATAATGTCCAAAATCTGCCGGCCACCATTCCTGCGAGTCGGTCATGAGTGCATGGAGGTCCTTTTTCACTGCTTCCAGGTCGAGGCTTTTGAAAGCTTCGGCATAGTTAAAATCTTCACCCATAGGGTCTGATAAGGATGAGTGTTGACGCAGGATACTCAGCTTTAACTGGTTGGGCCACCAGTCATGGTTCCTGGTGCCGCCACCGCCAACATTGTGCTTCATAGTGCCATTATGAAACGGGCATTTACTGATGTCGTTTAGTTCTTTCTCCATTTTTGAATGTTTAGGGTACGAAATGAACACATGCTTGCACCTGGTATTTGTGCAGAATTATAAAGTTATGGTATTGAAGTAATAATCACAATCAATTAATTTCTATGTTTCAATAGTTAAAATCTATGAGGTGGCCCTTCTGTTATAAACCGGATCTCCTGCCGCCCACCATCATATGGCTTTCACGAATAGTTAGGTAAGCTGCCTATATACATAACTGATTTCGGAAACAAAGGGTTCACACCTTCCGAAGGATACGCTGTTTGAGTGGCCTGTTATAATTATTAGCTGTTTTATGGATTAAAAATGAAGATGATTTATTTTTTTCGATATATTTATATATCGTTTTGAAACGAATCTGATAAGCAATCGTGTGAATTTCCCCATTCTCAAAATAACTTTTTTAATTCCACTTCACAAATCGTTTTAACCAAAATTCTACATGCTATGAAGAAAACACACAGCGTTACCGGTGTTCTATTTACCTTATCTGTTATAGTTATATTAGCATATAACTGTGCAAGCAACAACAAAACAGACACCGATGCAAAATCTGATTTGAAGGTATCTGTCACGGATGGCGCATTTCTGAACCACAGGGATTCCGTGCCCTCAGCACAACAGTACCCCGATTCTTTATTTGTACTCAGCCATGACTACCCAACAACAGTAACACCTGTTGTAGACCCTCCCTGGCGTCGTGCATTAAACGGGCAGCCCATCTCCGCTTCGAATGTATTTGCCTACATGGATTCATTAAAGAGCTACATCGCTCCCCGTGTAATCCCATTCTTTACCAACAATACCTCCTGGACATCCGCAAAATATGGCTGGTTTAATGAACCCTGGCTGGGAACTCAGCGGGAAGCCATCCTGGGAGCCTATTTAGGCAACGGCAACCCCGCCAATATGTTCAAGACTTTAAAAGAAGATGAAGCCGGATACGCGCTTGTTTTATACGATTCCACTGCTGCTTATACGGTTGGACAAATCTGGGGTAAAACCGGCCAGAAAGTTAACCTGATGAACGATGCCACACAATTTAAAGAAGGTAGTGTGGTCGTAAAGCTGGCTTTTTCTAATATCAACGGCCCGGACTGGGCTCCTATGGAAGGTGCGCAAACCTTCCACGTGTATGATACCATTCCAACAAAAGCCGATCCCAGACTTGGATACCAGATGCG
This sequence comes from Chitinophaga sp. RAB17, assembly GCF_052114225.1. Lineage (NCBI taxonomy): Bacteria > Pseudomonadati > Bacteroidota > Chitinophagia > Chitinophagales > Chitinophagaceae > Chitinophaga > Chitinophaga sp. RAB17. The sequence continues at coordinate 59,075 of NZ_JBFREI010000004.1, forward strand.
TACCGTCAGCTTTTTCCAGATGGATATCATTGTAAAGGATAGCGCTACCTCTCCTGAAACCGGATGGGTATATTCCACCTTCGTATATGACAGGTACAAGCCTGCTTCAACACCATGGGGAAAGATGGTTCCGCTTGGAGCCATGTGGGGCGATGACCCGGGCATAAACAGTACGTTAGAACCCAATCGTAAGCTGAAGGAAACCGTTATTAATCCGTTGGCGCCGGAATATAGCCGGGAAACACTGGGTTGGGGCGGCCGGTTAAGCGGCCCGAATGATGGTGCTGTAGCCCAGGTAGCCTACGATATTAATACGGGCAAGGAATATAAAAACCTGGCACTGTCTTCCTGTATGAGTTGCCATAGCCCGGCACAGGATTCATTTAACTCCTTCCTGTTACCTGGTCCCTTCCCGAATGATACCTTGTTCGTATATACGCCTGGCAGCCCTAAGTGGAACCTGTGGTTCCGGAATAATTATGGCAACGTACCTTTCGACTCCGGTCAGGTAGCCATGGACTACGACATGGTAATGGCATTCAAGTCAGTGGGCGCATTTGAAGCAGCGAAATCTTCTGACCAGAACAAGAAGCTGAGAATGAATTTAGAAGCCATCAGGAAATTCAGAAGACATAATAGCAACAGCCGGTTCTGGCACTAAACTACACCAGACTAGTTATTTGATATAGGATCAGAAAAGCGTGATACATTCGAAAGAATGTGTCACGCTTTTCTGATCCTGCTATCCTCTCAGAGCTATTTTTGTTTCCCTATCTTTATAAAATAAAACCAGCCATGGAAAAACAGATTGTTATTGATGGAAACCTGATCAACGATATTCCCTCGTTTTACGGGGAATTAAACCGCGTATTTATGACTGGTGAAGACTGGACCCTGGGCAATAGCCTGGACGCCTTTAATGACCTCCTTTACGGTGGATTTGGAGCCATCGAAAGCAACGAACCGGTTACCCTGGTATGGAAGCAGATGGAAAAAAGCAGGCTGGCCCTGGGCTATGAGGTCACCAAACAATATTACGAAGAGAAACTCCTGCCAGACTCTCCCTTTGATAAGGAACATTTCCGCGAAAAACTGGATGCGCTGAATAAAGGAGAGGGGCAGACCTATTTTGACATACTGCTGGAGATTATTGCGGAGCATCCCAATATTACGTTACGCCCCATTCATTGAGCGAACATAGCGTACCACATTTTAATAGCAGTGCGGGGAGCTAATTTTACGGGAGTATACTCCTGGCACACGAACGATAAACACCGCTATGTGCCAGGAGGCTATGTAGAAGGAGAGTACAAAAGCAACGAGTTTAAGTGGAAAATCTAATGTATGCGTATGCGCTTGTACGTTCTTCTTAATTATTTTTTATAAAGAGGGCTGCGTTTTATCAGGTATTCCATGGTATTCTTATAAGCATCACCGGTGTTCCAAAATGCCTTTCTGTTCTGATTATATACAATTTCACTTTTGTCATTGTATATTTTCATATCCATGGTTGTTTCATAATTTTGGACACTGGTAGAAGAAGTACTCGCATAACCACTGCTTTTTTTGTCGTCAGAATCTTCTTTTTTCTTGGTTTTATCGCTATAGGAAGTATTGCCATAGCTGGTTTGAGTAGTCCGGTTTTGGGTAATCAGTCCATCTATTATAAATTCAACGCCGAGAATCTGACATATTTCAGCCATTGTATAATTGAGCATGGTTGCTTTGGTGATCCCTGCTTTATTTAACAGCACATTGGTGGCGCGGGGGCTCACTACTGTGTATACGCCTGAGTGTTTACTTAATAAAGCGAACAATTCATTTTGTACTTCATCACTGACTTCCTGCGCGGCATTCTGGCCGTCTTTTACAAATGAAAATGGCAGAATAGCGACCTTGTTGCGGCGCTCTTCCGCACTTTTCTGCGTGGGCGCTCCTGTATTAACAGGCGTATTCTGCACTGTGGTGGCCGGTGTGTTAATTGTTTCCACTCTGCCGCTGGCGAAGGTTATTTTCAGGATATCAGATTTTTTGATATTGTAAACTAATTTTTCTCCGGTGTAAGTAAACCGGATAGTGCTATCCGTAATTTCAAGCACATCACCATTGAGCTGGTCACCATTCAGTTTTACAATAACATCATGTTTTTTGCCGGTTTGGCTGAAGGAAGTAAAGTAACAGGAGACAGTCAGAACTAATAACAGGACAGTTTTAAAAAGGGAAAAGTATCGCATAATTTACTATCAGATTGTTTGGATCAAAGTAAAACATTTTTACATTAACAGCCTCTCAGGTAATTATATTTATAAAATGAATATATGTTCTGTAACGTGCATCCAAGGCGAAGAAGTTGCTATGAATGAAAATCAATATGCTACTTTTGCTTGCAAATGCAGATTTGCATATTATAACCTTAATGCCCGTATATGCCTGTAACCGGCTTATGTATAACTTTATTTGCTGTCAAATCATTTTTTTGCGTTGCCGATTCTACGCCCGGGAAAACCTATAATCCCTGGGTTGAGAAAATGGATAAAATGATCACGCTGAAATTCACACAAAGTTCAGACGTAGAAAAGCTCTCTGTCGTTACTGGTAAGAATAATATTTACCTGAGCCCTAATGTTTCCAGCGTTAGCCAGCTTAGTTTTTCCTACCGCTTCATCAGTGCCAACCTGAATTTTGCGCCACGTTTCATCGGGGGAAATAATGATGACGATATCAAAGGGAAGACTGCCAGCCATGGCTTTGGGTTAAATTTTAATTTTGATCACTGGCAACAGGAGTTAAGTTATAACCGTGTAAAGGGGTTTTACCTGGAAAACACCAAAGACTATGTACCATCCTGGCAGGAGGGCATGCCTTATGTACAATTTCCCCAATTATATTATACCAATTTTCAGGGGACCACTGGCTATAGCTTCAACCGAAAGTTTTCTGTAAACTCGGTGGTTGCACAAACCGAGCGACAGGTTAAAAGCGCGGGTAGCTTTATCCCGCTTCTTTTGTACAGGTATTATATCACCGATGACCGGTCTCCGGTAATTTCATCTACTCAAAAATCCGCCAGCTTCGAAGTATTGGCTGGGGCCGGATATCAATATACTTTTGTTTTTAAGCAGTGCTACCTTTCGCTGGGACTGACCCCCGCCTACGGATATATTTTTACCAAATTGACCACCCGCTCCGCTTCCGGCAACGTGATCACTCATAGCAACACTCCCGCTGTTCGTATAGATGGGCGCCTGGGGCTGGGTTATAATGGCAGGCGATTCTTTGTAGGCGCCTATACAGCTGCTTTCAGTACCGTGAATAAACAACAAAATACAACGATCATTAATGAAGATAATCACGCCGTAGTAAAAGCATTCATCGGCTATCGCCTGAAAGCGCCGCAGTTTCTCGTAAAGAAGATGGATAAGCTGGATTCGTTATCAACAAAAGCATTAAGATTTTCCCGCTAAAAGGATGAATAGTGGAGGTAGGTGGTAAGGCTGGTATTACGCAAAAAGCCCGGAGCAATGCCCCGGGCTTTTATCAGTCATCATCATCTATTGCACTAATATCTTGAAACTACTTATCATTCCTTCTCCTCTGACGGTAAGTATATACAATCCTTTTTCAGGTTTCCTGGCATTATGTAACCGGTAAAGGGTGGTTCCTTTCTGGGTAGTAATCGTTTCCCGGTACACGATTCTTCCGTTAAGATCGGCCAGCGTAGCCGCGATACGACTACCCTTATAATTGGTTAAGCGTATATTGATATCACTTAACACCGGGTTGGGATATGCGCTCACCGAAACGTTACCGGTGGTTGCCGTCACATCTTTGCCGACAGGTACGAGGCCTGTGCTGCGCAACATGCTGCCACCACCTGGCTTCACGGTTAAGCAGAAATCATCCAGGTACAGTATACCCGCTGTACCGGATTTAGAAGACCAGATATTGAAGTTGGTAGTACCAACGGGAACGACTATACTCTGTGTGTACTCCGTATAGGTGGTAGCCGTAACAGTCGATTGAGCGGTAGCCAGTTTTACGTAAGATGCATTCTGGAAATCGAGGCTGAAGCCTGCCCATGCAGGTCCGCCGGATACTTTGGCCCAGGCAGTAAATACGATGGTATCACCTGCCGCAAAGGAGAACGTGGGCACACGACCTACGCCACCCTGACCGGTAACAGCTACTGCCTTTAAGCCGCTGTGTGCATCTGTTGTAATAGTGGAGGCATTGTTGATATTGGACCATCCTACCAGGCTGCTTTCAAAACCGTTGTTGGCAATTTGTCCGCATTGTCCCTGCGGAATGACCGTTACAATGCTGCTATCGGGGTAGCTGCCTTCCTGTGTAACGCCTCTGATCACAGCTGTGCCAACGGCCACAGCTTTTACTGCGCCGGTAGTGGCGTTGACGGTGGCAATGGCGGTATTGGAACTGGTCCATGCAACGTTCTGGTTGCTGGCGTTGGCAGGCATGGTGGTGGCCGTTAATGTATAGGAATCTGCTACACCAATGGTCACACTATCCGGTGTAATATTCACGCCGGTAAGTGCTATCGGTGGCGTTACCGTCACTGTGGTGCTGGCGGTGAAGCCACCGCTGGTCGTTGTGGCGGTAATGGTAACAGTACCCAATGCTACGCCGGTGACTACGCCTGAAGCATTAACAGTAGCAATGGCCGTATTGGAAGATGTCCACGCAACGGTTTTAATAGTGGCATTTGCCGGCAACACGGTTGCGGTTAATGCTTTGGTATAGCCCACGGCTACCGAAGCCGGATTGGGAGCCACAGATACGCTGGCAGCATCTACTACGGCGGCTACGGTGACGCAGAAATCATCGAAACAAAGTTTACCGGCGCTGCTGGTTTTATAAGTCCAGATATTTACCCTGGCGGTATTGGGTGGTGTCACCCTTACCACACTGAATTGTGCATAGGAAGAATTGGTGACGCTGAACTGGTCTGCCACAATTTTATTGTTGGAAGAATCGATGTAGTCGATACCAAAACCTGCCCATGCCGGAAGGTCAATGATTTTGGCCCATGCGGTGAAGGTCACTGCTTTTCTGCCGGCTACCGGCATCAGAACGGTGCTGCTTGCACCGCCTTCTCCGGAAATCACGGCGGCTTTAGTGCCGCTATGTGCGTTGCTGGCTACAATGGCCGCCGGCGGATTGCCGTTGACTATGTTGCCCACTATCATCCAGTTATTGAGGCCACCTTCAAAACCATTATTGGGTAATATGCCGCATACGCCTGCACTCACTACGGTGATGGTTCTGGTGCCGGTGATGCCACCAACTGCTGCTGTTGCAGTAATGGTAACATTACCAGCTGCAACGGCTGTTACTATACCGCTGGCATTTACTTTGGCAATGGCGGTATCGGAAGAGGTCCAGTTAACTGTTTTATTGCTGGTATTCGCCGGCGTAAATATCGTGCTTAACCTGACGGTGTCGCCGGTGCCTACAGAAGCCGTACCGGTAACGGTGAGCGCTGTAGGTGTTACGTTGTAAACAACCACGGTAGCGGTGGAAGTATAGCCGCTATCGAGCGCAGTAGCCGTGATAACTGCAGTACCAGGTGCGATGCCGGTCACCAGGGCGGTATCCGTGGCCACTTTTGCAATAGTAGTATCGGAAGAAGTCCAACGCAGTGTTTTGTTGCTGGCATTGGCGGGCGTAATCACGGTGGCTAATGATACCATGCTCCCCACACCTACAGTGTCGGGATTGGGGGTAATTGCGATACCGGAAACGGCAATGGCTCTGGTGACGGTTACGCTTACAGCGGCTGTTTTACTGCTGTCTTGTGTAGTAGCGGTTATCAGTACAGGCGTTGACGTTATAGACACACCGGTAATAACGCCCGTGCTATCGTTTACCTTCACTTTGGTGGTATCTCCCGAACTCCAGGATACTTTTTTATTACCTGCCCATGCAGGCACCACGTAAGCTGTTAAAGTGGCACGGTTACCTACCGCTATTGAGACGGCGGCAGGACTCACGGTAACGCCGGTTACAGGACCTGCGGCGGTTTCCCCGATATAAATACCATTGCCGGCGCTGCCCATATATATTTTCCCGTACGTGCGCCGATCGGCGGCCAGGTTACGTGGCTCACTGATGGCGGGATTAGATACTATCGTCCAGTTGGTACCGTTATCATCTGAACGGAAAACGCTGTTGGGAATATTATCCACGGTACCTACCACATAAATGGCAGGATCATTTACTGCGGCCTTTCCAATGGCCATCAGCTTAGCAGATTGCACCTTTGTGATCTTCGTGAAGTTACCACCGGAATTGGTAGAGTGATAAAGACCATTCCCTTCTATCGATACCCAAACATCACCTTCTTTACCGGGCGTGGTTTCTACTTTTACAAACGCTACGTTTTGCACGTTGGGCAGACTCGCATATTTCTGTACAAATGTTAATCCTCCATCTTCACTCACCATCATCTTACCAAAAAAATACAGGTAGAATTTATTACCATTTACTTTATCGGCGGCCAGGGGATTCATGTCCGGAGGTACCGTAAAAATGGAACCAGTCGTGTTCAGTATACCGATGGCGCTGTTGGTAATACTGTTTATTTTTGTCCAGGTATCGCCTCTGTCCACCGAGCGATAAGTATAGCCACCCTGTGTAGTCCAGATGATGGTTTCATTGGTGGCAGAAACGGCGATCCTGCCGCCGGTCATGCCGGCAGGACAAACCCATTGTGTATAATGCAAACCGCCATCCGTGGAGTAGCCACCTAACCCGGTTCCGCTCCAGCCTCTGCGGCCTACTCTTACAATGAAGTTGGGATTTGTTTCCTGGATGGCGGCGCCGGTCATATGCACGCCCTGGGAATTATAATATTGAAAGTCATCGGAAATAGCTTTTGCGGGAGGATTAGTCAGTGATTTGTGATCGAAACCCGCTACATCGGCAGTAACGGTCATCAATAAATTATCGCCTGATGGCGGGCAAATCAACGGCCCGGTCACTACTACTTCTTCATGACCTACGGCGCGAACTTTCCACACTGCAGCATCCGACCAGATGTTGGTGCCCTGGTAAGCATTGAGCAGGTCGGCCATCCACACCTGGGTGGAATCGAACGGATCCCAGGCTAAATCAATGATGGTGTTGCCGATGTTATTACCGGCGTGAAAAGGTATTTCACTGTAATCGCGTGTACCTTTTACAGGTGTCCAGCTGGAACCACCGTTATTACTTTTATACATAGCGCCGGTAAAGGCATCTATGTTAGTCATGATCTGGAGGCTGTTATTGGGATTTACGGCTATGCTGGTAAAACTGCCACTATACGGTGGCGTAATAGTACTCCAGGTAGTGCCATTATATTTGTATACGAGTCCGTTACCGGCGGCATATAAAATACCACCGCCCTGTAACACGCCCCGTCTTAACCCTGCAGGACTACCTGGTATCAATGAAAAAGTGGCGCCGGCATCGTTGCTTACATACACGCCATTTAAGTTGGCCACGTACAACCTTTTGGTAAGACCGGACAGTGTGCCACCGCTGGTGTCAAACACAATAAAGCGCCCATGCAGTGTGTCGATTTTCGTCCAGGAGCTGCCGCCATCGAGGCTCTTGTAAGTACCGTTGGTGGTTTCGCTGCCGCTGGCAGGAATGCGGGTAGTGACGTATATCACGCTGCTGTTGTTAGGGTCTACCACCAGTCGTTGTCCGTTTCTTTTTTCGTCTGTGCTGTTGGGGTTTAGCCAGATGGGCATGTTTAAATCTGTCCACGTAGTACCGCGGTTGGTGGACTTCAAAATAGTACCGGCGGCACCGGTACCTTTTCCAATGGAAACATATAAGATGTTACCGGTGGCATCGTTGGGTGCAAAAGCAAGATTGCCGGCTGCCGATGGCCAATATGCTGCGGGAAGTCCGTTCAGCAACCCTTCCCAGCGTTGTGTGCTTTCATTCCAGCGATAGGGGTTGCCTACGTCTGTGGTAATGAAACGCAGATGGGGAACTAACGGGTGCGCCTGTACGCTGGATACAAGGCCGCCGCCTCCAATCCGGACGGATGACCAGTTGTATGTTTGTGCTACAGACAATACATGGCAACACAAGGTTAACAACCCTGATAAAAATAGTGGTTTACTCCATTTCATGGTAGTGATTTTACATAAGTGGAATCAAATGGTGAGAAATAGTAACTGGCTATTTATTTCCTGTCGGTGGTTAATCCTTTCAAGTGATTTTATTTCTGTATAGGCAATGCACGCAAACAAAATAATGGCCGGCAATAAGCCTGTTTTTTTGTGAGATGATTAATTCCAGCCATTCCGGATATCTTTAGCAACATTAGGATTGTAATTTTTTTCTACGTCAGGAATAGGAAACAACCTGTGTTTGTCCTGGAAGGGTTGTGTACCCGTTCCTGGTTCTGCCGCCTTTTCTGCGTTGATGGTTTGTTTGATAATGCCCCAGCGCAGCAAATCAAAATACCGGGATTGCTCACCACATAATTCCAGCTGTCGTTCGCGCATCAGTATTTTCATCGCGTTTTCTTTATCGCCCAATGTGGTATATAAAAATGCATGTGAGCGGGAACGGATGCTATCGATCAATGCGAGTGGCGCGGTACCCATATTTCCTTGCTGGATCTGTGCTTCGGCCAGCATCAGCATCACATCTGCGAGGCGGATCACCTGACCGTTAATAGGGCTTTTAGGGTCACCATATTTTTCCATGAGATGATAATACTCATACTTCTTCCAGCGATAATCGCCTTGCGGATCGGTGGCATCAAAAGGATAGGTCTTTGCTCCGGCAGCGCATTGCTGGCAGTAAACGGTTTCTCCACCAGAAGCAGTGGTGCCGTAGAAGGTAGATTTGGCGCGTGGATCCGTATACAGCTGCCCATTGGCAGGGTTAGTGTAAGTGAATGCTTTTACGGCAGCGTTGCTGATGTATACATTCTTCCAATCGTTCCAGCCATACTCCATAGCACGACCGGTATGCGTTTGTTTGCCTACCTGTTCCGCACCGTTTCCAAACATATAGTATGGTGAACCGATGCCCCAGTCAGTCCATTGCTGGTCCATGATCTGGAAGATGTTTTCCGGCGTGTTCTGGTTGGTGATACTGAAAACATTATCAAAGTCAGCATCAAGTTTGTAGGCATACGGCGCCCCCATCAGTTTTTCGAACGTTGTTTGTGCAGGAGCCCATTTTTTCTGGTATAAATAGACTTTGCCGAGTAAGGCTATCACAGCACCTTTGGTGGCACGTCCCAGTTCTGCAGCAGGATATACGGCAGGTAATTCGGTCGTAGCTTCCGCTTCTGTCAGGTCTTTTTCTATTTGCTTCCATACATCCGCTGCCGGACTGCGGGACAAATAGTTATTGTTAAGCGTGGTTTGGTAGTCAACATACAGTGGTACATCTCCCCATAATGTTACTAAATGAAAATACGCATATGCGCGGAGGAACTTTACTTCGGCGAGGTATTGATTCAGTTTGGCGCGATCCGCAGTAGCCGTAGGATTCCAGGCGGCGGCCCGGTCGATCACCAGGTTGGTTCTGAATATCATCCGGTACAGAGAACTCCACAATGAGCTAAGGTCGGCATTGTTGCTGCCAAAACTGTAGTCACCTAATTCCTGTTCTGCGCCTTGTAAGAAGCTTGCGCGTTTGGCTTCATGGCCTAGCAGGTCGAAAATATAATAATATTCCCTGGCCCATAATCCCGGATGTACCAACGTAGCGTAGCTGGCGATGGTAGCCTGGTTCAGGGCGCCAATGTTTGTAAAATAAGTATTGTACGCGTAGGCACTCTGATCTACCAGGTCCAGGCGTGATTTCCTGCATCCCGATACGATGGTCATCAGCCCGGCTATCAGCAGTAATGGATATATATACTTCTTCATAAAATCACTTTTAAAAATTAAAACCCTAATTGAATACCTGCCAGGAAAGTTCTTGGTTGCGGCACCTGTCCCTGATCAATACCGCGTGCAAACAGATAGTCGCCGGCCACTTCCGGATCGTAACCGGTGTAATTGGTGATGGTGATTAAATTCTGTGCTGCTACATAAATGCGAAGTGATTTAATGGCGCCTTTGGTCACACTGCTTAACATCGGCAGGGGGGCATTGTAGCCAATGGTAATGTTTCTTAAACGGAGGTAGCTGCCATCCTCCAGCCACCAGTCTGATGGACGGAGATTGCCGTTACCGGTAGCATTCTGACCTAATCTTGGTAAAGCCGCCACATCACCGGATTTGCGCCATCTGTCCAGTATGTCGGTAGAGGAGTTATGACCGGTGGCCATAATGCTGGTGTTTAATTTTAAACCATTCAGGAGTTTTAGTCCGCTGATACCGGATAGTACCAGGTTGAGATCAAAGTTTTTATAGGTTATGCCGGCATTGATACCATAAATGTATTTTGGAATAGCATTGCCTAATATTTCCTGGTCTTTCGCGGTGACTACGCCATCGCCATCAATATCTTTATAAATAAAATCTCCGGGTAACAATCCATCCTGGTATTTAGCGTTGGGCTGGCCGGTTTTTTTGGCCGCTGCCAGATCCAGCGCGGTCACTTCTGCCGCATCTTTAGCCACATGATCTAAACGGTAGCCATAAAAGGAACCGATGGCATAGCCGGCTGCAGTATAGGTGGTAGCTGGTACCGGTGAAAAGCCGCCTGCCTGTATAGGTGCAGAAAACTGGTTGCCTAAAGACAATACCTTGTTGCTATTGACCGATCCGTTAATACTTAGGTTGAAGCTGAAATCGTTACTGATTTTATCCTTATAACCGATGGTGAGCTCAAAGCCTTTATTCTCTGCATCTGCTGCATTCACGGTTTTCTTTGGCTGGTTGCCGGTGGGACTTACACCAATACTGGCGGGCAGTAAGGTGGTCACCAGCAGGCCGGTACTTTTCCGGTCGTACCAATCCGCTTCGATGGTCAGGCGATTATTTAAGAATGCGAGATCGATCCCGATATCTGTCTGATTGGTTTGTTCCCATTTTAAATCCGGATTGCTTAACGTAGTGAGCGTAGTGCCGGAAATAAATGTTTCTGTACTGCCAAGAGAATATACCAGTGCACCTCCTGGAGTACCCTGGTAGGTTTTGGCCGTATTCAGGAAGTTGGGAATATTGTTGTTGCCCGTTTGTCCCCAGCTGGCGCTCAGCTTACCATCCGATAGTACCGGGAATTTTTTCTTCATAAATCCTTCCTCTGAAAAGCGCCATGACAGGCCTACTGCGGAGAAATTGCCATAGCGGTTGTTAGGGCCAAAGTTGGAGGCACCATCTCTGCGATAGCTGGTAGTCAATATATATTTATCATCAAAAGTATAGTTAAGCCGGCCATAGTAGGAGATCACGGAAGGACGGGCATAATTGGAATAGGAGCCGGTAACGGATTGGGAAGAAGCCACCACTACCCCCGTAATATTATCATTCGGCTGACCGGTACCTCTGATGGTGGAGGAGTTGGTGACGCCGGGATCAATATAGCTTTGCCCGGCTATTAAAAACAGCTGATGCTTACCATGTACTTTGTCGTACGACAGGTAGTTTTCCAGCATGTAATAGGAGTTCTCCGTAAATCCCAGCGTAGACTGGCGGGCCTGGTTCAAAAAATTGGAGGACTGGTATTGTTGCTGGTAGCTGTTGTTCCGGCTGGAGTTTACTTCTGCTGCAAACTGTGAACGGAATTTCAGCCCATCGATGATACGTACTTCTCCTGACAGCTGCGGAAAAAAAGCCAGCGATTTACTCGTTTGACTCTTCATGGCGATATCCTGCAGGGGATTGCTGGCGTTGCTGTAGTCGTCGATGTTGGAGAGGATAGAATAACCACCTTGTATAGATGGATCCATGATAGGTTTGTAGGGCGCGTACTGAATGGCATTGATGATACTGGCATAGTTCCCGTTACCTGTGTATTGTCTGAATATAAGGTTTTGCGTAAACTTAAAACGTCCCAGTATTTCTTCCAGGCCCACGCGTGCCTGAAATCTTTTGTTGGTAGCATTGGTTAAGATCGCCTGCTGATTGATGTAGGTGGCAGATACAGCGTAGTTTACTTTTTCACCGCCGCCGCTGATGTTCAGGTCGTTTTCAGATACCAGGGCATTTTGAAAAATAGCGTCCTGCCAGTCGGTACTGTCCTGCAATACCGCCGGGGTATTGAATTTCGCCGGCAATACAGCGTTCTTCGCAGCAGCGAGGTCTTTCAACGCATCTACATATTGTGCCGCATTGAGCAGGTGTAATTGTTTCCATGCTTTGGCGATGCCCCATTGCGTGGAAAGGCTGATGCGGGGAGGGCCGGTTTTACCTTTTCTGGTGGTGATGATCACCACCCCGTTAGCGGCCGCAGAGCCATAGATGGCAGTAGAAGAGGCATCTTTCAGAATGGTGATGTTTTCTATATCCTGGGGATTGAGCGTATTAAAAAGGTTCTTGGTGCCCTGTATACCATCGATTACATACAAGGGGTTGATGTCGGTAAAACTACCGGTACCGCGGATAATGATCTGTGCATCTGCACCGGCGCTTCCGCTGCTTTGCAGTACCTGTACGCCGGCTGCTTTACCGATGAGTAACTGCGAGGGATTGGTAGCATTTACGGCGCCGGCTTCTTTTACGGATACTACATTAAAGGCGCCTACCACATCTTTTTTTCTGGCGCTGCCATAGCCGATAACAACGATATCATTCAATGCCGCCACGGTTTTCACGAGACGCACAGAAAAGGTGAGTGTGGCGCCCGATTTAATCGTGATGTGATTGATCTGTTGTGTTTCAAAACCCATGTAAGAAATGCTGAGTAGATATTTGCCCTCCGGTGGTAATCCGGAGAAGCGGAATATGCCATTGCTGTCGGTGACTACGCCGGCGGAATATTTTGTTTTTTCATTCAACGCCACTACGGAGGCATTGGAAAGGAGTTCGCCCTGATCAGTGCGCACGGTGCCGGTTACCTGCAGGCGACCCTGCGCCTGTGTGTACATAGAAACGCCTGATATCAGCATGCATAACAGCAGGAGCAGACGCCATTTTGGTCGATAGAACATCTTCATAACTGGAACGTGTTTTTTAAATCCGGGACATAGCAAGCCCCGGGCGCCTTTGCGCCTTTTGTGGAATAGAACTATAGTTGTTGAATTATTTCTTCTTAATAATAAATCCGCTATCGTTTCGGATAAGCTTCAGATTATTGGGAAGCGTTAAGTCGGTTAGTATCTTCACCAGCGAGTCTGTCTTTTCAAATTTACCATCGAAATAAATCTCCGTCACGTCTGATGGATAATAATAGATGGCTATTCCGTAATAGTTACTCAGCTGGTCGAGGACCTGTGCCATTGGTTGATTATTAAATTTATACCAGTCTGGTTTTGCATTACTGGTACCATTGTTTCCTGCTTTTACCAGTATATCCGTGCCCGTAGTATTGAAATCTGCTACGATGGCTTTCCCGGTCTTGCGGTAGTACCGGAGTTCTTTGCCCGGTGTAAGTACCACATCGCTGATCACTTTCTTTTTGTTGGAGGCTCCCTGTACCAGCACTTTGCCGGTGTTGAGCCGCACCGTAATGATGTCCTCTCCGGGTATGGCTTTTACATGAAAATAGGTGCCTAGGGCGGTGGTGTATAATTCGCTGCTATATACAACGAAGGGATGTAATTTATCGGCTACTACGGTGAAATCAGCTTCTCCGCTCAGGTATATGTTCCTGTTTTCTCTGAACTGTTTATTATAAATGATGTCTGCGGTTGGCAAAAGCTGTACTACAGATCCATCCGGTAATACGATGGCCATTGTTTTGCCACTGTTATTCCTGGTGTGTTGCTGTTGTTCCGCCGGAATAGCAGCAACCGTGGTAGCAGTGATGCCTGTTTCTTTCTGATGCCTGCGATTTGTCAGTAACATCGTCGCTCCAATCAGCACGCCTGCTGTTACTGCAGCGATAGCCAATCGTTTAGCCCATACCGTGCGGCTATTGGTATATACCGTTTGACGGTGAATATTTTTCAGCCACTGTTGTGAAACAGTTTCCGGGAAATTGCCATCTTCCTGTAATTGCAAAAACTCCTCCTCCGACAAATATTTCTCCAGTATATCGGGATGTGCCTGCAGATAGATAGCTACCTCACGGGCTTCTGCCGGAGTGCATTGATTGCTAAAGAACCGCGCCAGTAATTCGTCATTTATCATGTTATGTACGGCTGATAGATAAGTAATACGTTTGTGAAAGGCAGACTACTTAGTCGAAACGAAAAAATATTTTTAAAACGGGAAAAGCCAGGCTACAAGAGGGAGGAGTATACCGAGATAATGTTTTATTTGCTTGATGGCCTGGAAAATATGTGATTCCACCGTTCTGGAAGACAAGGAAAGTTCATGTGCTATCTGTTGGTAGCTCATACCTTTGAAGCGGCTCATTTCAAATACTTTGCGGCGCATAGGCGGCATTTCTTCCAATGCATGCGCCAGTTTATGCTGTAGTTCTTTTTCGGCCAGTTTGCCCCAGAGGTCATCCGCCGGCAGGGTGTAGCGCTCTATGACGTGGATCACCTTTTCTTTGTACACGGTTTCTTTGCGTAGAAAATCGATCAGCGTGGTGCGGGCAATCCGGAACAGTTGTACCTGTATATCGAGATCGTCTGCCAGACTTTCCCGGTAGTTCCAGCATTTAATGAAAGTAAGTTGTGCCACCTCCTCTGCAATGAAAGAAGACTTTGTTTTCTGAAGAATAAAATAGTAGATCCTTTTGTGGCACGAATAGTATACTTCATTAAATACCAAAAGGTTACCTTGTTTCAAAGCAGCTATAGTATTCACAACGTGGCGTTTTACTACAGCAATTTAAATAAATAAATGCGGGAATTCCTATGCCGTTTTGATAACAGTCTGTTTATTAAGGAGCTGAGCAGGGCAATTCCGCAGGGCCGGCACGGTACCGGCTATATGAAAAAAAAGAAGCGTCAGCGCAACCTATAGCGTTCTAAACAGCTTTGGCAGAAAGAAGAAGGGATAGCACAGCAGAAATAAATTGGGCAGCCACCAGGTAAGATCAACATCTCCTGACAGCGCCCAATAAGAAATCGCCTGCAGTCCTGAAACGCTTGTCAATATTAGAGAAACAAGTGCCCATTTTTTCCAGTCCCTGTTATTTTTCTGATGCAGGGCTATACTCAAAAGTCCACTGCCGGAAATGAGCATATCCAGTGGAAAAAATGACCAGTTCCAGCTAACCATTACAGGCGACTGGTAATTGTTGTATAAATATTCGGCAGGAAGGAGATGCAAAATCGTAATCAACCAATAGGCAATAAAGCCCAGGTCTGTGATCAGGAAGAAATACCGGAGCTGTTTCATTGCGCCCTTGTCCAGGTTTGTGTTTGGTGAAAAAGGCCCCAGTATCCACGAACCATCAGGGTGTTGTCATCTTCGAGCCACATGATGCATTTATACAGCTTTCCTTTTTCCGGATCGTAGATGCTGCCATCTTTCCATATATGATCTTTATAGCGGAAGTCTTTCAGTATAACCAGGTTTATCAGTGGCTGTAGTCTTTTACTTTTGTCAGGATTTTCTGAATCTGTATAGGGGCGGCCATTCGCATCATTGGGAAGCTGCAGCCATACCAGTTTCCCCAGATATTTTCCACGCTCCATATATATTTCTGTAATGCCGGCCTTATCTTCTGAGCGCCATTTGCCCAGGATCTTTTGTTGTGCCTGGACATAAATACTCAACTGAAGCAGGAGGAAGGTCAGTTGCCATTTCTTTTGCATCGTCATTATTTTCGACACAAAACTAGGGACTGCGCAGCAGATAGAAATTTGATAAAAGTCAAAAAAGAAAAGCCACTACAGGTGCTTGCGGATACGGCTTAATGTTTCCTGTGACATACCAAGATAAGAGGCAACTTGTCCGAGGGCTACTTTTTGTAGTATATAGGGTTGTTCATCCAGCAATTTCAAATATCTCTCCCGGGCAGAATGGTACTGCAACGACAGTGTACGTGTTTCCAGTTCGATATAATATTTTTCGGAAAGCAGTCTTCCTACTATGTTAAATTCCGGGAAACGCTGATATAGCAGCTGCAGGTGATCGTAGCTGATACCTTTTACGCTGGCATCTTCCAGTACTTCTATGTTTTCAATAGCAGGTTGCCCCGTTAGAAATGCCGACATCGAAGTAACCATATCCTGTTCACGTGCAAACCAGGTGGTGATATCTTTTGAGCCATGCTGATAGAAGCCCCTCAGTAATCCTTTTTCAATGAAGTAGATATAGCGACAAGGTTTCCCTTGTTCAGCAAGCAGGGTACCTTTTGGGTGGTTGGCTGAAAAAACAATTTCCGGCAGAGAGGCAATCAGTGATGGCGGCAGAGGAGTGAGCGCTTCCAACGTGGCGATTAAACGTTGCATGTTGTTTTTTATGAGTTGACAAGATACTGATTCCGGTTTTTTAAATCATAAAAAAGGGCTGACCGGATTTATGTTTTGGGGTCAGCCCGTTCTTTTACCTGGTGGCGCAATCATGCAGGACGAACTCTCTGAGTGCTATACCAATTTCTGCGGGGGAGTCTTCCTGTATGTAGTGAATGCCTTTCACCGTTACTTCCCGCTGGTTATGCCAGGTACGGCAAAAATCCAATGCCCTGCCAACCAGCAGTGCTCCAGGCTCTGCGGAGATTAATAATTTCGGTAGTTGATTTTCTGCCATCCATTTTCCATATTGCTCCACGATCAGGGCGATGTCTGCAGGCGACCCATCGATAGGGAGTGAACGAGGGAAGATCAGTGTGGGCAGTCTGTCTTCCTCCATCCGGAAAGGCGCCCGGTATGCCTCCATTTCAACTTCATCCAGCTTTCGAATGATGCTTTTGGGCAGTACCGTTTCGATGAAAAAGTTATCTTTCATAATCATCTCTTCTCCTTTATCGGATAACAATGCACGGAAAATAGCATCCCTGCCGGTAGGGAAGTCTTCCCAGCGTCTGGGTTGTACAATGGCTTCCATATAGGCAATGCCTTTGATTTGTTCAGGATAGCGAAAGGCCCGGTGGAAGCCTAACGCAGAGCCCCAGTCATGTAATACCAGTATTATGTTTTGTTTTAATCCTACCGCTTCAAACCATGCATCAAGGTAGGCGGCATGGTCTGTAAACTGGTAGCGTTGCTTCGGCGATTTGCCTGATTTTCCCATGCCTGCCAGGTCAGGAGCCAGGCAACGACGGTACTTACTCAGCCAGGGAATAATATTGCGCCACAAATAGGACGAGGTGGGGTTGCCGTGCAGAAACACGACAGGTTCGCCCTCACCTGCGTCAATGTAGCTAATTTCAGTATCCAGTGCCATCACAGTTTTACGGGGCAGATGATCAGTGTTGCTGATAGTAGTTTCAGTCATTTCAGGAGTAGTTGTTTTCATCGGTTTTTATTTATGAAACAAAACTACTTTCCTCAGCGATAACTGATTAAGACCATTTTCACCATTTGACTAAGACCACCTGTAATTTATTGTGTAGCACGCTGCAGGCAGGTGGCCAGTTTTTCAATACCTGTTTTAAGCTTGTATCCGGAATAAGCTGTGAAGCCTAACAAAATGGCTGGTGGCAAATGATGGGTAATGGTGAAATTTTCTACAAAGGAAGCACTCAATGCCTGTGATTTGATTTCCTGTTTTAGTTTCGTGACATCGATACCTTCTTTTAACCAACAAAGGAGATGCATGCCGGAAGGAGTATTGTGCACCTCCAGGTAATCATCCAGTTTTGCATGAATGAGTTGAATGAGCAGTTGCTGGCGTTCCGCATAGAGCAACCGCATTTTACGGATATGGCGCAGGAAATGACCTCCCTCCATGAAATGGTATAGCAGATACTGTTCCATGGCGGGGGATTGGCGATCGGTGTTTTCCTTGATTTTTTTGAATTTGCTGATCAGTTCCGAAGAAGGGAGTACTAGGTAAGCCAGTCTCAACCCCGGGAACAATACCTTGCTAAAGGTACCGGCATAGATTACTCTGCCGGCATGATCGGCTCCCTGCAAACAAGGGAGGGGCGTGCCTTCGTAACGGTATTCGCTGTCGTAATCATCTTCCAGTATCCAGCTGTTATTGGTTGCGGCCCATTGCAGCAACAGTTTTTTCTTTTCCGGTGAGAGGGTATACCCGGTTGGGAATTGATGTGAGGGCGTTACATAGGCTAGCTTAGCATCCGGGTAATGTTTCATGGCATAACTGATATCCAGACCATCTTCCTGCACCGGAACCGGGCAGGCGGTGATATGGGCATGTTTAAACGCAAGGCGGGCGCCATGATAACCGGGATCTTCCATCCAGGCTTTATCGCCGGGCCGAAGTAGTGCCTGCACTACCAGGTTGAGTCCTTGTTGGGAACCCGTCACCACCATTACCTGTGCGGCTTCACAGGTAACGCCACGGGCCAGTCTCAGGTACACGGCAATCTCTTTACGGAGTTCCCATAATCCCAGGGTGTCTTCATATCCCAGATGATATTTTTTCAGATCCCTTAATACATGGTTACCGATCTTCTGCCAGATATGATACGGGAAACGGTCCAGGGAGGGCATGCCTATCTGGAAAGGCTGGGCTGTAATGCGGCTACCTGATTTTTTTTCGGCTGGTGCTGGTGTTGTTTTTAAGGCAGGTGGATTGTTTGCGGATGACCTGTTGACCTGTAATAGCTGCTCTGGTTGTACCTGAGCCACAAAGGTGCCGGAGCCGGTTTTACCTTCAAGATATCCTTCCATAATAAGATATTCAAAACACTGACTCACGATGACGCGTGATACGTTAAGTTCCGAAGCGAGGACTCTGCTGGAAGGAATGCGGTTGCCTGGTCGTAGTTGTTTGGACGCAATCAGTTCCTTGATCTGCTGGTATAGTTGCATGTACAAAGGGACCGCGGATTCCCTGGAAATTTGTATGCCTGCCGGCATGATAACGGAAGATGCTTTGGTCATATTTTCTGCTGTGATGAGGTGAATATACAGGAAGAAAATAAAAGCCTTCAAATCGTTAGACTTGAAGGCTCATTATATGAACATTAATTCAGTAATTGTTAAAACTTAATCAACAGTTTTTCAGAGATCAGCTTACCATCTTTATAGTATTCAAAATGCCATTCTCCGCCTTTCTTCAGCACTATTCCATGAGATGTTGCGTTGTCGGCAATAAAATAATCGGGAGCTGAAGTTTTCAGTAAGGTTAAAACTATTTTTGGTGCGGTATCAATTAACTGATATCCATTGGCTGTTGCCTGGGCGTATAATGTACCGGCAGCTTCCTTTACCTCTGCTACCACCGGTGTGGCGACAGGAGAAGGTGCGGGAACAACGGTACCGGTAGCAATGACAACACCAGTAGTAGCGGCAGCAGGTGTCACTTGTTGTGGCTTTTCATTGATGGTGCCATTATAAGCATACGGTACATCATTCAGTGACGTAAAGGCATCTCTCAAAGCAAGATTATAGGAAGTTGCAAATTCCTTCTCCCTGCTTTTACCTTCTTTACTTTTAAAAATGATATTACCCTGGCAGTCCTTGAGTATAACGGTCAGATTAGTTACAAACAGTCCTTTTTTCTGCACTACCTCAGTATTCAGCGCGTTACATCTGTTGCCGGCCAGTTCTTTTGGTACTTCCGAATTGTCAAAATAAACGGTAAATCCTTTTTCTTCCAGCAGTGATTTGGCCAGGGTATTTAACCCATACTGGTTTTCTTCTCTGGAGAAATTGAATTTTTCCGGTACCAGCACGTACTTGTAGTTATTGATCGTGTTCTGGGCAAATCCGGAAAATGAAGCAAGTAAAAGCAGTAATAAAGCGTATCCTTTCATATAGTATTTTGTCTTCTGATTAAGACGAATATATACAAAATAATTGTCAAAATCAGCACAAACGTTTGTCTGCCAACTCCTATGAAAAAGCGGATGATGTAAAACGGGCTTGCACATTAGATTTTTGTAGGCGCAGCCCCATATTGCTTTTTGAAAGCAAATGAAAAATGGGAGAGGTCCTCAAAACCCAGGTCCAGGTAAATATCGGAGGGGGTTTTGCCTTGTTCCTTAATAAGATAATAGGCTTCCTGTAACCTACGTTGCTGCAGCCAGCGGCTGGGAGTGGAGTGGAACAGTTTTTCGAAATCCCGCTTGAAGGTGCCCAGACTCCTGCCGGTCAGGTAAGCAAACCGGTTAAGGTCTACATTAAAGTGGAAATTCCTGTTCATAAAAGCCTCCAGGTCTATTTTCCCGGGCTCGCTGAAATTGAACAGGATATCTTTCATTTCGGGGTTTACTTTTAGCAGCAGCAGGATGGCTTCTTTCAGTTTCACGGTAATCAAGGGTGCATCGGCTTCGCCATTCAGCGGCATATACGACAACAGCGAATCAAAATAGTTTTTATACAAAGGATCCTGTTTCAGGCATATAACAGCGTTGCCGGGGACATGCTTTTCAGCGGTATACCCGGTTTCCATGCTGAAGTTCCGTAAAAAGGGTTGGTCGAAGTGAACGGATATCGATCGGAATTCCCCTCCATCCGGCGGCAGTTTATTGAATTTCATCAGCTGGTTCCGCCTGCCGAGTCTAAAGTCGCCGGGCCTAAAAATATACTCCTGGCTGCCATCATTCATGATCATCGTGCCTGATGCCTGGTAGCTGAATGCAAACTCAGGTATAAATTGTTCTCCCGCCCTGCTGCTGGCAGTGTAGCAGGAATAAGCAATGGGCGATGGTTTTTTATTGAGTAGTGGCATCCTTACATTTATTATTGCGTTGCGCAGGAAAACGTTTATCCGTTTCCGTTTGCATAAAATCTATGGCGTGGCGGCATCGGTGGAAATGCTTACCGGCAGCCATTTTTCCATTTCTTCGTTTGTAGCAGTACTGGTTTGTTTTATCCTGCCGATGGCGTCACTCCCCAGTAGCAGGTGTACCGGCGGTTCCGGATGATCCACCAGGGCGATCATTACCTTTGCGGCTTTGTCGGGGTCACCTGCCAGGATAAAGTTACTGCTTTTAAACTGCTCTATCCGTATGCCAACAGTGCTTTCATAGCCCTCTATGGTGGGAGCGCAGCTCATGGAACTAAATACTTCGGTACGGAAACCGCCCGGCTCAATACTGGTTACCAGTATGCCCAGAGGCTTCACTTCTTTCGCCAGCGCCTCGCTGAAGCCACTCAAACCGAATTTTGCTGCCTGGTAGATGGTAAGGGCAGGACTACCTACCCGGCCACCTATGGAACTGATTTGTAAGATCCTGCCGGAACGTTGCCGGCGCATATAAGGTAATATGGCACGGGTGATGGCGATGGGTGCATACAAATTTGTTTCCAGCTGGCTGCGCACCTGTTCCCCGCTGTAAGCCTCCGCAGCGCCCAGGATGCCAAAGCCGGCATTATTCACCAGTACGTCTATCCGGCCAAATTTCTCCATCGTATTTTCAACTGCCGCAATGATTGCTGTGGGGTTGGTGACATCTAACGTTAACGGATAGATGTGATCGGGATACTTTTCAGCCAGATCGGTTAATTGTTCCGGATGCCTGGCGGTGGCAGCTACGAGGTCGCCGTTGGCTAACACTGCTGTAGTCAGACTCCTTCCCAGTCCGCGGGAACTGCCGGTAATAAACCAAACTTTTGCCATTCATTTATAAGTTAGTGTTTATCAAAGGTCGGCTCAATTTGGTACGGCCATTTTGTTAAAACGTTCAAATTACTTTGTTGAAACGTACATGTTTTGAATGAGGTCCGCAACACAGAGGGAAGATCCCACTGCGGGTAATCAGCAGGGAGATATAAAATTTATGCAAACGATTGCATTTTCAAATAAAATACTTATTTTAGAGAAAGGTCAGGCGTAAATGCCATGAGTAAGACCTGTTGATGATGTATGTATTGCGCAATAGAAGGATCCTGTGTTACCTGCTATATTCCCCGTTGATGTTACGAATTCCATATGAAAAAAGTGTATGTCAATTTCAATCAAAATCACCTTCTAAATCGATCAAAATGAGTCGGAAAAACTACTCCCTGTTATGCGGGCTGCAGATGCGCCGCATGATGAAACGCACTATTTTTTGTTTGTTATGCCTGACGGCGGCAATAAGACTTTCAGCTGCTACTATTAATGTATCTTCTTTATCAGCTCTGCAAACAGCGATCAACAACGCGGTGGCAGGTGATATCATCATTCTTGCCAATGGTGTATATACCGCATCCGCAGATATTACGATCAGCAAACAGGGGACTGCAGCACAGCCTATTACCATTGCTGCACAAACCATAGGCGGAGCGGAAATAAACGGTACTGCCGGTTTTAGTATTCTCAGCCCCGCAAAATATATTATCATCCGGGGATTCAAATTTACACACAATGCCTCCCAGGCTACCATGGCCACCGGTACCAGTTTTTGCCGGTGGACCTGCAATGTTTTCCAGAATCCCGGCGCGGGAGAAAACCTGTTGATATACGGAAATGATCAGGAGATAGATCATAATACCTTTCAGCATAAAAATGCCATGGGACGATTTATTGCTGTACGTGGCAGCGGCAGCCAGATTTCACAGCGCCTGCATATCCATCATAACTACTTCCTGGATCAACAGCCGCAGACAGGAAATGGTGCGGAAACGTTCCAGTTCGGGCTGAGCGGTTTTAGTCTCTCTTCTTCCAACAGTATTGTTGAGTATAATCTGTTTGAAGATTGTGCAGGCGAAAATGAGTTGCTGTCCGTGAAATCATCGGCGGTTACGGTGCGTTACAACACCATCCGGAATTGCCCTGCCCAGTTTACTTTGCGGCATGGTAATCACTGCGACGTGTATGGCAACTATTTTATTAACACACCAGGCATCCGCATTTTCGGAGATGATCACAACATTTTCAGCAACCATTTTGAAAATTGTAATCCTGCTATCAACATCGGGAATGGTGATGGAGAGGTGGCAAACGGCGATGCGCTGACGGTACATGATCGTCCTGATCGTACGCTGATAGCCTATAATACCCTGGTGAATAACACCGGGAATATAGTACAGAATGGTCGCACAAATGGACTGGGTGCTACTACGCAAACTGTTGTCAATAATGTGATCCAGGGTGGAGGCCCGGCAGCTTCCATTGCAGGTCCTTATACAGGAGGCGTATGGTCTGGTAATTTGCTTTATAATACCAATGGCGCCGGTAGTATGCCCAGCAGCGGATATACTACGGCTAATCCATTGCTGGCAAGAGATAGCACCGGCACTTTCCACCTGCAGGCAGGAAGCCCTGCAATCAATGCAGGTACGGGGTCTTACACCGCTGTTATCACCGACATGGATGGACAGCCACGCAATTCACCGCTGGATAAAGGAGCCGATGAAGTTTCCACTGCTCCTGTTATTGCCCGTATACTCACACCTGCCATGGTGGGCCCTTTTGCCAGTGACCTCACACCGGCCTGTCAGCCTGTTATTGCAAGCAGCGATGATGGCAATGTACCGGCGAATGTATTGGATGGAGACCTGAATACCCGTTGGTCTGCCAACGGCAACGGACAATGGATACAATTTTGCCTGGATGATACCATGGTGGTATCAGGTGTGCAAATCGCATTCTTAAGCGGTAATGTACGGACCTCTACATTTGATGTACTGGTAGGTAATGATACAGTGAATTGGACAACCGCAGCAGCCGGGCTGGTGAGCGGCGGCACATCACTTAATCTGCAAACGTTTTCATTCACACCTAAAAACGGGAGATACGTACGCATAGTGGGTCATGGTAACAGTGTAAATGCATGGAACAGCTATACGGAAGTAAGGATACAAACAGGTGGCAGCGCGCTGGCAACAGCGAAGATGAGTGTTACACCCGTGGCAGAAGATCCCTTCGCATTAAACAGTTACCCCAATCCGTTTAATGACCACGCCAGCATCAGCTTCAAACTGAAAAAAGCAGGTATGGTGAGTCTGGACGTATATGACATCAATGGTAAAAGGGTAAAAGCATTGATCACTTCACAACGTTTAGAGGCAGGCGTTTATAATTACCCGTTTGATGCAGGCAATAAACCAACAGGCACCTATATACTGTCTCTGACTTATAACGGAAAAATGAGTGTAAGGAAAATACAGAAATTGTAATCCATCCACATCATAAAAAAAAATAAAGGCGCGATTAATCGCGCCTTTGTTTTGCTTATCCGTAGCTTACTGTGAGGGAAGAGATGACCATCGTAGTACCGCCACCGGCAACCGGTAACTGCACCGTTTCGCCGTTGAAGGCGACAATACTCTGGCCTGAAGGAGCCGTGAAATTAAAAGCAATAGAAGATGAAACATTATTCATAGTGCCGAAAGGGCCGTGTACATTTCCTGAACTGGTTTTAAAGGATAGCTGTGCAATGATCTCCCAACCAAACCAAATACCACTGTAGCCATACACTTCGGTGATCAGTTCACCGGGAGCCAGGTTGATCGTCTGGTTGTGTCCACCGTTCCCACCATGCTGTAACAGGCCCAATACATTTTGTGTACCACTGGTGGTCCAGGTATTGGTGGCCTGCAATGCATCCAGCACTTCACCACTGTTGATACTAAGACTCGTAATAGGCGGGTTACCAGCTTTACTCACAATCGTACCATCGTTAAAGGAAACACCGGAAATACCGTAAGCCAGCTCGTACAGCAATATTTGTTGTCCCTGCTCAAACTCATAGTTGTTTGAATTCAACCGCCACTGGGTGATATTATGATAGATGTATTGCTGGTTTTTGTATTTAAATCCTTTGCAGGCCTGATCGTATGCGTTGCTGGCATTCTGGTAATTGGATTCGAACTTAGCGCCGTAGGCCATCAGCAAGGGATTGATGCCTATGTCAACAAATGAACCAACAGACGTGAACCCGGAATACAGCTGCAGGTTCACGATATCAAAGCAGCTGTTCATGGTTGCCACGTCCAGGTTGCCTACTGATGCGGGTGAAAGGCTCAGGTACAGATAGGAGCCACTGTTGGCATTGAAAGCCTGCCGGATCGCATTGAAAAGAATGCTGAATTGCCGGGCGGTAATGGCGACAGAGAAACTTCCTTCCCAGTCGATATCGATACCATTCATCTGGTTGGTGACCAGGAAGTTAGTGGCATTGGTCGCAAAGTTCGCGGCTTCTGTCTGCCACTGACTGGAGTCGGATGAAAAAATCTGGGAAAGGGTATTGGTGTTGTAGTTGATGGTGGCCAATAGCTTCACATCCGGATTTTGTGCACGGGCATCCTGTATGGTATATTGCAGGTATTGGGCGGTGGTAGAACCGTCCGGGTGAACAGTACCCGCATTGCCGATGTCGATCGTGTAATAGCCTTGTTCGTTTAGTAATACGGCGAAGAAACAGATCATCACCATATCTGTATTTTTATAAACGTTGTTGTTGACCAGCGACTGGTAGCTGCTGTTTAAGGAGGTGTAGCCTGTGCCCTTGGGTTCATCTTCATTTAGGTAAATCCAGGCATTTACACTTTTTGAGGGAATGTTGGGAGTTGTCATAAAATAGGGCTTTGCAGTGATAGTTGCAACAAATATAACGAGTACCGCCATGGCATATACCCGTGAAAATCCCCGTATACCCCTGATAGTTGATATGGGAACCTGATAAAGTTAAAATGAACGCATATTTTGTTAATTACTGCAAACAGATATCTGCCAAAGAAAGGCATATTTGATATAGTGCCCTGACTTAACCTGGTACTAAAAAAACATTCCTATGCCTGATGCTTCCCGGCCGTTATCTCATCCCAAAGGTCTTTATATATTGTTTGTCACCGAAATGTGGGAACGGTTCAACTATTATGGAATGCGTGCTGTACTGATCCTGTTTATGACCAAAGCGTTGTTATTCAGTAAGGTGTTTGCCGCCAACCTGTATGGGAGCTATACGGGACTTATTTATCTTACACCGCTACTGGGTGGCTATATCGCCGACCGTTACTGGGGCAACCGGCGTTCCATCATTACTGGTGGTATTGTGATGGCCATAGGAGAGTTGATCCTCTTCGTCAGTGCCTCCTTATTTCATAGCTATGCCCCGGTTTCGCTGCTACTGTTCTTTTGCGGTCTTGGCTTTATGATTTCCGGCAACGGTTTCTTTAAACCCAACATATCTTCCCTGGTAGGGCAGTTATATGTAGATGGAGATAAAAGGAAAGACACTGCCTATACAATTTTTTACATGGGCATTAATACCGGCGGGGCGCTGGGGCCTATCATCTGTGGCCTTACCGGTGATACCGGCAACCCGGCAGATTTCAAATGGGCTTTCCTGGCAGGTGGCATCAGCATGGTCATCAGCGTGTTGGTACAGGTAGCATTTCATCACCGGTATGTGAAAGACCCCAACGGAAATGTGCTGGGCCTGATCCCGGAAGGTGCACCGGTTAAGCTATTACAGCCGCTTATTGTTATTATCGGGTTGTTGCTGACTACCTTTCTGATGATAGGGTTACTCTACCTGGATGCAGAAGTAGTCAATTACCTGTCTTATTTGTTGCTGGCAGCAGTATTGCTGATTGCAGTAATTATTTTTAGGGATAAATCGCTCACGCTGGCAGAAAAGCAGCGGATCAAATTAATTTTTATCATTTCCTTTTTTGTGATATTCTTCTGGGCTGCTTTTGAACAGGCGGGTGCTTCTCTGACATTTTTTGCGGACGAACAAACCAACCGGCAACTGGGCTGGCAAATACCCGTATGGAGCATTCAGCTGGTATCTGTTTTTTTACTGTACGGGTTATACCGATTGTTCCGCAAGGCCGGAAGACAGCTGGCATCCGCTGCGGATCATTTATTGCGTAATACGGTATACGGACTATTATTTCTCTTCCTGGCGGGCATTGTTGGGGTGAATGCGTATTTTCTCCTGCAACATGAAAATGTGTTGTCGCTGCATGAAATACCACCCAGCCTGTTTCTTTCCCTGGGCTCCATCTATATCGTATTGTTTGCACCTTTCTTTGCCTGGCTGTGGCCCCGGCTGGGAAAATATGAACCTTCCGCCCCGGTGAAGATGGCTATAGGTTTGTTATTGCTATCGTTGGGATATTTATGGATTGCATTTGGGGTGAATGCCGTAGCACCCGGTACCAAAGTAAGCATTATCTGGATTACCGGAATGTATGCGTTGCATTCCTTCGGAGAGCTTTGTTTGTCGCCAATAGGGCTTTCACTTGTCAATAAATTATCACCGCTGAAATTCTCTTCCTTACTGATGGCGGTATGGTTCCTGGCTACTGCGGCGGCTAACAAGATTGCGGGCGTATTAAGTACCCTGTATCCTGAACGCGGGAGGACGATTAGTTTCGGGGGGTATATCATCCGCGATGCGTACGACTTCTTCCTGCTTTTTGTAATTATGGTGGGGGCGGCAGGTGTATTGCTGTTGCTGATTTCAAAACGGCTGTCTGCCATGGCGGTTGCCCGTAAGTAAGCAGACAGCGTTTTGACGCATAATTATGGCTGATTCCCTTTCAGGTCGGTCGGTGTAATTTCGTTGCTGAGCAGGTGGCCAAAGCTTTCCCATCTCTTTTGCTGATCACCATTGGCGCTGGCGGAGATATAGTTTTTGATCAGGTCCTGTCCATAATTGTAGTTGATGACATAGCTACGGTTTTTCTTAATAAACAGTAACCCTTTCGCTGCGGCTTCCTGGTTCAGTAATGTATAGTCCAGCAGCCAGTGTACAGCAGTAGCGTCGGACATGCTACCATTCAGCAAGCCTCTGCCTACTTCATTGCGGGCATAGTTGAGCGCTCCTTTTATAGCCAGCGCATTGAAATAGGTGTCTAAGCCGGTAGTGTCCAATCCTGCGAGTGGCAGTAAGATGTTTTTGGTAAACGTATTTTTCTCGTCTCCGGGGAAAGCGATTTCTATCCCGTAGTTAGCGCTGCCTTCCGCGATAAGCGACTGAGGGCTGAATAAAGGATAGAGTGAAATTTCCACCCAGCCTTTATCATGGTAAAGATTTTTTTCCAGCATCATATTGTACACATGATGCCCGGGGTATCCTTCATGACAGGCCAGGTCTATTGCTTTTTCGATGAAGATATTCAGGTCCGCGCTGATTTGAATCAGGCTCACATAATTTCCCTTGTACCAGTTGTAGCCCATCCAGGGTTTACCGGCAACATATTCCAGGGTAAAGTTTTCCGTTGATGGTAATGCATAGTGTTGTAAGGTGCGTTTGCGGGCTTCTGCAATAGCAGCTTTAAAAACGGTATCCAGTTTATCCTTCGGAATGATGAAGCGATTGGCCAGTTGCTGGAAACGGTCCTGCACGGGACCTTTACCAGGCAGCAGGCTATCCAGCTTCGCTACCAGCGACTGATAATATTTCTCCGGGTAGCTGGGTGCGGTGGCATCAAACAATTCCTTTGATTCCATATCGAAAGAACCGTATTCGCCGGAAAATATTTTTATGCGCCTGCTGAAGGCCGTGAGTTGTTTTGTGATCCAGTTAGCCCTGATGCGGACAGTGTCATCTTTGGTTTCACCAGAGAGCTGTTGCAGTGATGCCTTTAATGCATCCACTGCGACTAGGAAGCTATCTTTGGGGAAGCTGGCCTGCTTTGTAGCAGGCTTTAAGGAATCCGGGCCGTAATAAGCATCTACAAAGTCGGGATCATATTGACCAATACTCAATCCGAGCCGCACATATTTTTCTGCCAGGAGATTTAATTTGTTATTTCCGGTATCCTCATTTTTGCTGGCATTACAGGCGAGCACAAATAAAACGGATACCAGTAGTAGTTTGTTTCTCATGTATAACAGGATATTTATAAAGCGATCAGGTTTTCAATTTCAGTGGCGGTTCTGGCAAAGGGTCGACCCAGGAGGCGGCTGCCATCGGCCGTTATCAGGAAATTATCTTCCAGTCGTACGCCCCCGAAAGTAGCGTAAGGCGCTAATTTCTCATAGTTGATAAAAGAAGCACATTTACCTACTGCCTGCCAGGACTCCGTGAGCAAAGGATTAAAATAAATACCAGGTTCGATGGTCAATACAAACCCTTCTTCCAGCTCACGTCCAAGGCGCAGCGATTTTAATCCGAACGCCGTACTTTTCTGTAATGTATTTGTGTAACCTACATATTCCTCTCCCAGGTTTTCCATGTCATGAATATCCAGTCCCAGCATATGTCCCAAGCCGCAGGGGAAGAACAGCGTATGTGCGCCGGCAGCTACTGCTTCTTTCGCATTGCCCTTCATCAGCCCCAGTGCAATCAGTCCTTCCGCCAGCTGTTCGCAGGCCAGCAGGTGCACGTCTTTATAACGTATACCTGGTTTCACGGCATCTGCGGCGGCTTTGTATGCATGATACACAATGTCATAAATTTCTCTTTGGGCCGTTGTGAATTTTTTATTGACAGGATGGGTGCGGGTAAGATCTCCGGCATAGCGCATTTCATTTTCCGCACCGCAGTCACATAATACCAACTGTCCGTTTTGAAGGAGCGTCCGGTGTGGATGATTATGCAGAAACTGTCCGTTGGCAGTAAGAATAACAGGGAAGGAGATATTGCCTCCGGCTGCAATTGCCACGGCCTGTAAGCGACCAGCGATCTCTGTTTCGGTAACACCTTCAGCTGCCAGTTCCATGGCTTTTAGTTGCATGTCGATGGTGGTGTTCACAGCGATCTCTATTTGTTCTACCTCTTCTGCGGTTTTAATAGCCCGCTGACGAATGATGGCATGAATCAGCTTTTGGGATACGCGCTGTGGTATCATGCTGGCGGGTATGCCCAGCCAGGCACTCAGTTTTATAGTGTTGTCGGCTCTGTAAGGTAAAAGAAAATGAACTGTTTGTTTGCTACTGATACAGCCGGTCAGGAAGTCCGAAAGCCGGGACAAAGGCTGTATCTCCGTGATGCCCGCCCTGGCTGCCTGTGCTGCCAGCGAATCTACGGGGCCTGTCCACATGATTTCCTCTATCGTGAGTTCATCTCCAAATAAAATCTCCCTGTTATTATCTACATCAATAACAAATGTAAGCCCTTGCCTGTCGATGCCCGCAAAGTATAAAAAGCTGCTGTCTTGCCGGAATGGATAGACGTTGTCCTGGTAGTTCATACCGCTGTCATCATTGCCGGGTAGTAAAATAATTCCGCTGCCTATATCTGATTGCAGCTTGTTTCTTCTTTTGGCGTATGTTTCGGGTGAAAACATCTGAGTGTTTTTTTAATGAATGTCCAATAATATTAGGTTAAAAGTAACTAACAAACGCTGATAATCAGTCACCGGGTTAAAAAGAGCAGACAGATGGTTAATTATTGCAAAGAAACAGGTGGTTGGCTATATTGTGTTACGCACTGACGATAACGGTTACACGTAGTTGCCAGTAATAAAGACCTGTGACGGACCTGCTTTGCTGCAATAATGAATGATCATCAGGCATTGATGCCAAAGGATGGTTTGTGCTGGCTCATTGCCTTTCCTGTTACGCAGATGTTTACTTTTCTGACGCTACCGGCATATAAGTTTGGAAAATACCAAAAAAAATGGTTTAAAATCCTCCCGGGACAAAAGGAATGGGCTTCCATTGTAGTGGCTAAGGGAGATAGATTGTTTAAGGCAGGAGCGTAGAGACTACCGGATGCTAAGCAGCGTCAGGAAAAATTCTTGATTTTTGTCAAGCAGACTATCCCGATCAAATGCAATATTTGTGGAGAAGAAAATTCATACGCATCATCGTTGATGAGTACTAAATAAACACTTGTCAGCGTTTTACGTAACGTTATAATTTAAAACAAATCTTATGTTTATCGGACATTTCGGACTAGGGATGGTTACCAAAAAAATAGCCCCACAACTCTCGCTGGGAACACTTTTTATGGCAGTACAGTTTTCTGACCTCATCTGGCCCACCTTATTGCTGCTGGGTGTAGAAAAAGTAGCGCTGCATCCAGAACTTGAAGGACAAAGAGCCATTGAGTTTACAAGCTATCCATTTACACATAGCCTGGTGGGTGCTTTCATATTGGCGGTCTTATTTGGTGCCGTATATTATGGGATCAAGAAAAATGCAAGGAATGCCCTGATATTAGGAGCTGCGGTGCTCAGTCACTGGTTGCTGGACCTTATTGTACACTTTCATGATTTGCCGTTATCTCCCGGCTCACCGGTGAAAGTTGGATTTTCGCTCTGGTCTTCCGTAGGAGGCACATTGTTGGTAGAATTGATATTGTTTATATCCGGCATTGTTTTTTACCTGCGCTCAACAACTCCTTTAAATGCAAAAGCAAGGATTATTTTCTGGGTGAATATCCTTTTACTCCTCGCAGTACAGCTTTCCAACTTTTGGGGACCTGTTCCTGAAAATGTTACAGCACTCGCCTGGGCTGCCCAGTTTCAGTGGCTATTTGTGATCCTGGGCTATTGGGCAGATAACAATACGGCATCAGTCCCACAGGAAAGTAAATATCAACAGCTGAGTAGTATTTAATTGTAACCAGGCACCTGATATGAGTTTCAGGTGCCTGGTTCATCAATGATGTGGAAACCCGTTAGGCGATGATCGCGGCGCTCTTTAAGGAGTTGACAAATGTTTCGCAACGCTGTTTAGTGTCGCCATAAACATGCACATAGCAGGCAGCACGATCGTACCAGGTTCCTTTATGAATAACAATGTCGCCGGATGATAACCATTTATGGTAGTCATCACTTGCCGTCAAATGCAGGAAGTAGTCCTTTGTGAGCCGGTCAAATTCTTTTGGGTTAATTAAGTCGTAGAATGAAGGATGTTCATATTTGTTTTCCTTGCTTAGGAGATCTTCCAAAGCGTAGGTTTCAATAAATTTATCGAAAGAAGAAAAAATGGTATTGACGGAGCCATTGTTGCTGTTGTAGGTACATAGTTGTCCTTGCTCACTTAACACAAACCAGATTTGCGCAGTTTCATGGTCGCCACAAAAGAAATAAGACTGCCCGTTTACCTTTACCAGCTCAATTTTAGTGTTTTTTGCAACGTTGCTCCTGGAGAAAAGCCTTGCGTTAAATGTTGACCCCGGATTTTTTGAAATCGTCAGCTCCAATCCTGAAAACTTCATCTGAAAATCAATGACGGAGTGGAAGGCTGTAATATTTTGTTTAGCCAGATAATTCACGACCTCATTGCTGTCTGCAATAACGAATTCCTTATCAYGGTTTAATTTATCAAGATATTTATAAGCCTTATTTGAAAACCTCATGGTGTAATAATTAATTCCGAATTTCCTTATCCCGCTATACAAAAATAGTCTGTCCCTCGCGGAGCAGTGCGCAGGCCGTTTCAAACCTGAAACTGTATTCTTTTAAATCTGTATCGAAAGGTATCACCGCCGGAGCTAATGGATATCCATCAGGCACCTGTTCGCTGGTGAAACTACTTTTTATTTCCTGTGGTTCCAATCCTTCGGTGTCGTATTTGTCAAAGCTGTAACATGTGCCCTGGGAGTTACCTTCTACGTTGATCTGGTACATAAAACCATTCAGGAGATGTGTGGTGGTCAGGTTCCCTTTTATCAGCAGTCTGCCGCCTGGTTCTCCGTAGTAGCCCAGCACCGTTCCGGCAATGGTGGCATTTCCTCCTATGATGATGTCCAGCCATCCGGATAACAGGAGGTTGTTGGCCCGGAGATCACCGGTAACGTAAATGAATTGAGGTAATGTTTCTATATTCCGACCGGCATCGAGGTTGCCGTTGATCGTGAGATGGCCATTCACGATGATATTCCTGCTGGCGGTTTGGGCAGTTGCTGCCAGTTCGGAATAGTCAATCACCAGGTCTCCTTCAATAACAGTATCGCCGGGATACAGGCAGAAATTGCGGAGTGCGGGGGCTGGTAAATATTCATTGACATCGTTCAGAAACGGTGGTTCAAATTGTGTTTCAATTGTTTCCCAGGGAACAATATGATAGTCTTTCCCCGATGGTTCCTGTGTTAATGCCAACAACGCAGCAGCGGCTGTTTTAAGGTGCTCCTCGTACTGTGTTTCTGTGATGGTTTCGTATCCGTGCTTCAGCAATTTCTCCGGGAAGTTGGCGGGCATTTTCTCCTCTTTCTCCCAGGTTTCCACTGTCCCGGTTTGTATCCGGAAGCCCTTCATTTGCGTGCTTATCTTTTCTGCTGTTATATCCGAAACGGTGACTAATCGTATTTCTTTGGGTGTCTGATGAATGAAATATTGCATCTCTTTTTTCAATAAATGTAAAATATTTTTCGGTAAGGGATGGAAGAGGAGATGCAGGAATGGTGAAATTAAAATATGGGATATAAATAGAAGAGCCGGCAACCATTGGGCTGCCGGCTCTTCTGTTTACCAGGTTATTTTATTTCCAACCGCCGCCGAGGTCTCTGTAAACATTGATGACCGCATTCAGTTGTTGTTTTTTTGTTTCTATCAGTTCGAGTTTGGATTCCAGTGCATCCCGTTGTGTCATCAGTACTTCCAGGTAATCGGCCCTGGCAGACTTAAACAGGTCATTGGAAATGTCGATCGACCTGGTGAGTGCATCCACTTGTTTCGACTTTAAATCATAGCTCTTTTCCAGGTTGCTGATGCTGGAAAGTTGATTGGATACTTCGAGGTATGCATGTAAAATGGTACGCTCATAATTATACATGGCCTGTAGCTGTTTGGCATTGGCCTTATTAAACTCCGCTTTGATGGCATTCCGGTTAATCAATGGCCCGGCAAGCTCCCCGGCCAGCGAGTACAGCAACGACTCCGGCGACTTCACCAGGTAAGATGGCTTGAAGGCTTGTAATCCCAGTCCGGCTGAAATACCGAGGGAAGGATAAAATTCTGCCCGGGCCACTTTTACGTCCAGCTTCGCGGCTGTTAATTCCAGTTCTGCCTGTTTAATATCCGGACGATTGGCCAGCAATTGTGATGGAATACCGGCGCTGATAGTCAAAGGGAGAGAACCGGAGAAGGCATCTTTATCCCGGATAATTTCCTGCGGATATCTGCCCAGCAGGAAGTTGATTTTGTTTTCTGCCTCTTTTATATTCTGCAGTATATCAAACTCCAGGCTCTGTGACTTTAATACTTCCGCCTGGAATTTTTGAACTGCCAGTTCAGTCGCCCTGGTGGCTTCTTTCTGCACCTTTACAATTTCAAGCGCATTTTTTTGCAGCTCGATATTTTGTTTAACGATCTCGAACTGCTTATCGAGCGATAGCAATTCATAGTAAGAATTGGCTACCTCTGCGATCAGGTTGGTCAGTACGAAATTTTTGCCTTCTACCGTAGATAAATACCTGGTTACTGCGGCTTTCTTGGCGTTATGCAGTTTCTTCCAGATATCCACTTCCCAGTTAGCGTAAGCGCCAATGGTAAAATCCGTCAGTGGATCCGGCAT
This sequence comes from Chitinophaga sp. RAB17, assembly GCF_052114225.1. Lineage (NCBI taxonomy): Bacteria > Pseudomonadati > Bacteroidota > Chitinophagia > Chitinophagales > Chitinophagaceae > Chitinophaga > Chitinophaga sp. RAB17. The sequence goes on from NZ_JBFREI010000004.1 coordinate 93,487, forward strand.
CTCTTTGCCTGGCTCAATTTCAGTGGAGGCATCACCGGCACCCTGGCTGGTATATCTTCCTACTTTTTCAACGCCTGCACCTGCTTTCGCCGTAACTGTAGGAAGTAATGCCCCGTGTTTGAACCGGATTTCACTCTTTGCAATTTCAATTTCCTGTAAGGTGACCAGCAACTCCTGGTTATTTTTCAGTGCGGTATCAATCAGACTTACCAGGTTCTTATCGGTAAAAAAGTTGCGCCACTGCAAGCTGGATGTATTGGTCGTATCAGCATTGTTGTCGTAGGATGCCGGAACAGCCTTGTTTTCAGCCGATGGCATTATTGCCGGCACCTTGCAGCTGGCTATCGCCAGACAAGCACTCAGCATACCAATGCCGCTATGTATCCTGAATTTATACATTGTGATCAATTTCTTCTGTTAATGGATTTTCTTCTTCGTCTTTCACAAGTGCATGTCGCTCTGCAATTCTGCCGAATATGTAATACAGTCCGGGAATAATCAGCACGCCGAATACGGTTCCGAAAAGCATCCCCCCGGCCGCAGCAGTACCAATGGTTCTGTTACCCAATGCACCCGGGCCAGACGCCATTACCAATGGAATCAATCCCGCAATAAATGCGAAGGAAGTCATCAGGATAGGACGGAACCTTACCTTAGAACCCTCCATGGCGGCTTGAAGCACAGTGGCTCCACCCCGGTGTTTCTGTACGGCAAATTCCACAATCAGCACCGCATTTTTACCCAGCAAACCGATGAGCATTACCATTGCTACCTGCGCATAAATGTTATTTTCCAGTCCCAGTAATTTGAGCAACAGGAACGCACCGAAAATTCCGGGAGGCAGCGACAGTACCACTGCCAGCGGCAGGATAAAGCTTTCATATTGTGCCGCAAGGATCAGGTATACGAAACCAAGACAGATGAGGAATATATAAATGGCCTGGTTGCCCTGCGCCACTTCATCTTTGGAAATACCTGCCCAGTCTATCCCAAATCCTCTGGGTAAGGTTTTCTTCGCTACTTCATCGATGACTTTAATGGCTTCACCACTACTGTATCCCGGTGCGGCAGCCCCACTTATTTCTGATGCGTTGTACATATTATGCCGCGTGATCTCTGACAGGCCATATACTTTTTCCATTTTCATGAAAGCAGAGAAAGGCACCATTTCATCACGGTCATTTTTTACATACAGCTTCAGGATGTCTTCCGGCAATGCGCGGTATTCCGGCGATGCCTGTATGATCACTTTGTATTGACGATCGAATTTAATAAAGCTGATTTCGTAGTTACTTCCTATGAGTGTAGAAAGTGTGTTCATGGCATTATCAATGCTGACACCTTTTTGTTGGGCAATATCATTGTCCACTCTCAGCATATATTGCGGGAAGCTGGCGCTGTAGAAACTGAATACAGAAGATAGTTCGCGGCGTTTGGTAAGTTCTTTTACAAACTCCCTGCTCACGGTTTCCATCTTTTTATAATCACCTGATCCGGCTTTATCCAGCAAGCGCAGCTCGAAACCACCGGCAGCACCATATCCTGGGACAGCAGGTGGCTGGAAAAATTCGATGGTAGCGCCTGGAATGTCTTTGGATTTCTCTTCCAGCTCGGTCATGATTTCCTGCACGGAATGTTTGCGATCTTCCCAGCTTTTCAGGTTAATCAAACAGGTACCCGAGTTGGATCCTGTTCCTTCTGTCAGGATTTCATAGCCTGCCAGCGCAGAAACAGATTGCACGCCTTCAATACCTTCCGCTACTTTTTGCAGCTTCTCGGCTATCTGGTTGGTTCTTTCCAGCGATGATCCCGGAGGTGTTTGTATGATGGCATAGAACATTCCCTGGTCTTCATTCGGGATAAAACCGGAAGGAACGTTGCTGTTCAGTATCCAGGTGCCGGCGCAGAAAGTGAGTAATACCACAATGGTGACTACTCTTCTGTTAACGATGGCGCCCAGTATTTTCTGGTATTTTCCGGATGCACGGTTGAATGAATTATTAAAGCCATCGAGGAACCTGTCTACTGGATTTTTCTTTTTAGGTTGTCCATGTCCATTCTTCAATATCATGGCGCAAAGCGCTGGTGTAAGGGTCAGCGCTACCACACCCGAAAGAATAATGGCTGTTGCCATGGTAATGGAAAACTGTCTGTAGAAGATCCCTACCGGGCCGGACATAAATGCTACCGGGATAAATACCGCCGCCATTAAGAACGTAATGGCAATGATCGCCCCGCTGATTTCATGCATCGCTTTTTTGGTGGCCTTCAATGGGGAGAGGTGTTCTTCTTCCATTTTGGCATGCACTGCTTCAATCACCACGATCGCATCATCCACCACCACACCAATGGCCAGCACCAACGCAAACAGCGTGATGAGGTTAAGTGTAATACCGAAAAACTGCATGAACATAAATGTTCCGATAAGAGATACCGGTACCGCCATGGCAGGAATCAGGGTAGAGCGCCAGTCGCCCAGGAACAGGAATACCACCAATCCTACAAGGATGAAGGCTTCCACCAGGGTATGGATTACTTTTTCAATGGAAGCATCCAGGAATTTTGATACATCATAGCTGATCTCATAATCCATTCCTTTAGGGAAAGAGCTGGATTTGATCTCCTTCATTTTTGCTTTGATATCCTTGATTACCTGGCTGGCATTACTTCCATACGATTGCTTTAACACAATGGCGGCAGAAGGTTTGCCATTCAGGTTGGAGTAAATATCATACATCGAGCTTCCGAACTCTACACCCGCCACATCTTTCAGGCGGAGTATTTCGCCATTGGGGCTGGATCTTAAGATAACATTCTCGTATCCTTCCTTCGTGGTGAACCTGCCGGGATATTTCAGTACATATTCGAAGGTCTGGGATCTTTTACCAGAGCTTTCACCGGTTTTACCGGGAGACGCTTCCAGGCTTTGTTCTCCCAGGGCTTTCATCACTTCATCGGCAGAAATCTTATAAGCCAGCATGCGGTCGGGTTTCAGCCAGATCCTCATGGCATATTCCCTGTTACCCAGAATGTCAGCAAACCCAACACCATCCACTCTTTTCAGCTCAGGCAATATATTGATGTCGGCGAAGTTGAACAGGAATTTCTGATCCGCCTGTGGGTCATTACTGTAAAGGTTGATGTACATCAGCATGTTTGATTCCTCACGGGTAATCTTAACACCTTCACGTACCACCAGTGGGGGCAGTTTATTCACTACTGATGCCACCCTGTTTTGAACATTCAATGATGCCTGGTTAGGATCGGTTCCCAGGTTAAATACTACCTGTATGGAAGCCTCTCCATCGTTACCCGCATCTGATGCGATATATTTAAGCCCCGGAACGCCGTTGATGGCTCTTTCCAGGGGAATGATCACAGATTTGATCATTAGTTCACCGTTTGCTCCGGGATATTCCGCTGTCACATTTACCTTTGGTGGAGATATAGACGGGAATTGTGTTACTGGTAACTGGGTAATGGCCAGCACCCCCAGGAACACGATAATGAGCGATATCACTATGGATAGAACCGGTCGCTGTATAAATTTATTAAACATTGCGCTACGCTATTAGGACTTGAACTGAACTACTATTCCGCTTTCAATCGCAGTTGGGAAATAACTTCCTCTGGTTTCCGGTATTCATACTTGATTTTGTCATCATCTTTTACCTTCTGAACACCTTCGAGCAGTATCTTATCATTTTCTGAAATGCCACTTTCTACTACATACAGGTCGGGCATCTGACCGCGGATGGCAATGTTGCGGGACCTTACCACATTGTTGTTGTCCACCACAAAAACATACAGCTTATCCTGTATTTCGTAAGTCGCCTTTTGTGGGATGACTAACGCATTTTTAAGGGGAATGGTCATCAGTACTTTACCTGTTTCTCCATTTCTCAGCAGCTTCTCAGGATTCGGGAATCTTGCCCTGAAGGCAATGTTTCCTGTTTCATTGTTGAATTCACTTTCAATGGTTTCCACATCTCCTTTGTACTGGAGGGGCTGATTATTGGCTAGCAGTAGTCCTACTTTATTGTTGCCACGGCCTTTGGTGTTGGTGGCGTAGTCCAGGTATTCCGGTTCAGATACGTTGAAGTAGGCAAACATCTGGGTGTTGTCTGAAAGACTTGTCAGCAACCCACCTTCATCGATTACGCTACCCAGTTTAAATGGGATACGGTCAATGGTGCCATCAAACGGCGCCCTGATTTCAGTGAATGACAGGTGAAGTTTCGCCAATGCCATTTCTGCTTTGGCCTGATCCAGTTTGGCCTGCGCCATTGCCTGCTCATTTTTGGAGACTACATTTTTGTCGACCAGGGTTTTGGTATTCTGCAGTTCTATTTCTGCCGCCCTGGTTTCCGCTTCTGCTTTCTGTAGTTCTGCCTCATACATTTTCGGCATGATCCTGAACAACAGCTGGCCAGCTTTCACAAACTGTCCCTCATCTACATAGATGTTTTGGAGGTAACCCCTTTCCTGTACCCTGATTTCTATGTTCCTGACAGATTTTATCTGGGAAACATATTCATGGGTGAATGAAGTATCAACTCTGGATGGACTGGTAACGGTGTATTTGCCAGCCTCTTCTTTTTCTTCCTTTTTAGGTTTACAGCTTGTTAAGTACAGCAGGGCAAAGAAGCCCGTAAACATGACAATTCTATTCATGATATTTAATGGATATTAAGCGATGGCATGGTAGTAAGGCAAAGACGCCTATGGATGCAGAACATTATCAGTCGCCAGGGTAACCTGAACGGCAATGCAGGAGGATGTACTATCAATATACATCTATCAGGTTGGCATGGTCACACTTTCGGTAACTGATACAGGTGACAGATCAGATCCTTAGTGCTCTTTGCGTAAGATAAATATTGGAAAGATGTCCCCAAAAGGGTGGTGGGGCTTCAAAGTATTTGCGGAGATAACTTAAAGTAGATAGGTGAGCGCGTGACAAATCGCACCTGGCCAGTAGCCTGTATTTTCTGACAAGGAAATTACTTGCATCGTCATCTTCCACATCATCACTTACCAGGTATTCGGTTTCCTCATCCAAATCGGTATCGGAAGCGATGGTGTCGTCCTGATTGGTGTCTGTAACTTTTAATAGCCATTGGCTATTGAGATGCTTCGTGGGGTTGTTGCAGATATTGTGATGAGGCGTAAATGAAAATGCGCATTTATCTCCTCTTAGCAGTAGGAAACATAAGCATGCAAAAAATATTACTACTCTCATTCGGGGACCAAAAGTAATAAAAGTTTGATAGAAAAAAAGAAATCATGTCCACATGTGCGTAAAAAAACAATTATTACTTAAATAAGTAACAATTTTTTAACGTTAAAGCGAAATTTTAACATAGTGATATTTTCATAATATATCTGGTGGTCGGTATACCCCATAAAAAACCTGCGACAACTGCGCAGGCTTTTTATGGGGTATACCGACCAGGTGCATTGCTGCCATCGTTCTGACAATGGATGCCTGGCCGGGTCTAGTTTTCTGCGGTGTATCCTTTTGCCGCTGCCAGTCGTACAATGGAATGGTTGATCGCAGCGCCGAGATCATCGGTCGTAACCGTCTTTTTTACTGCCTCATCAATATATTTTTGTCGTTGTTTGCCCAGTGTGGCCATTTCTTTTTGAATGCTTTCCCGTTCCTTGCTTTTGGCTGCTACCAGGGCTTCCAGCTCGGTGACACTTTTTCCCTGCAGTTCTTTGGGTAAATCACGTTGGCTAATGCTTTTCAAAACGGTTTTGTCCTGGTTAACACGGTCCACAAGGTCCCAGCTTTCATTTCTATAAGCGCCTTTTGATTTACTGACATAACGTTCAACTGAGTTAGCCGAGGATAGTGACTTCGCATTTTTATCCTGCATGATCTGGTTACTTTTCTTTGAGGCGCCATAAGCGCCGTACCCGATATAGGTTTGGTTGATGCGTTCATTGCAGGCCTCTATTTTTCCATCATAAGGGGTTTCAATAAAAACAACTTTTTTATCGGAGTCGATATTGAAATATTGGCCATGACCTCTGTCGGCGCCATCTTTCCAGTTGGTGCTGATGCCTTCCTGTTTATCACCACAGTAGATCGTATTTATAAAGATGTTCTTGCCAACAGCTTCACTGGCGGCTTCTTTATAACTGATTCGTCCCTGGGTAAATGCTTCGTTACCGGCTATATAAATGAGTTTCATATCTGCCTGGTCCTTTCCCCAACGCAGTGATTTTACCGCTTCGGTGATGACTGCACCACAATATTCTGAACCGCCATTGGTGCGAAGGGTAAATAGTTTTTCAGAGATGAGGTCCAGGTCGGTGGTGAGTGGCGTCACCTGCCGGATGAAATTACTTGCGGGAGAAAGACCGTCATTACCATATTCATAAAGGGAAATCTCGATCACCGGTGCTTTCCCTTTATATCTCAGGGTGGTAAGGGTATTGATAATATTCCACAACCTTGATTTTGCCTGGTCTATCAATCCATCCATGCTATTAGAGGTATCCAGTAGTAAAGCTACCTGTATGTGGGTGTTGTCTTCGGCGGAAGGAGGGGTCACATAAGCACATATTGGAGTAGCTTTATCGCTTTCTTTATCCAGGAGGTATGGACGTGTATCATATTTCCATACCAGGAATCCCGATGCCAGCATTGCGCTGGCTAATAGTGTCGTTTTCATGTTGCTTGATTTAAGATGACCCCGTGAAAATAGTGGGTCTTATTTGCCTGTTAGGGACCACTTGGTGAAATCGTGTTTTGAATGGGTGAAATACCGGGTTGCCCACACTGAAAAAACCTATTTTGCGGTTGAATCAATTAACATGGTACGTTACGGTATTTATATAATTATCTTGTTGGGCTGCTTCGGTGTCTGTGAAACAGCCGGGGCGCAGGGTAAAAAGGGTGGGGTATCCAAAGCAGCGAGGGATTTGAAAAAATCACTTTCCAGCGATGATGATGCCCTGAAAACAGCCAGTCACTACGAGGCCCTGGCAAAAGAGCTGACGGATCAAAATGAATATGCCAAAGCAGAAGAGTATCTTAAAAAGGCATTGGAAATATACACCCGGCTGAATGATAAAGATGCTGCTGCCACCACCGGACGTGCCCTGGCTAAAGTGCAGGAGTTGCAGGAAAAAATAATTCCGGCCATACAGAATTATCAGTCGGCCGGTGACCTGACGAAAGATAAAACGCTGGAGAGCATTAACTTTAATGATGCCAACCGTTTGCGGAATAACAGCAATCCCCAGGCGCAAATAGGTTACGTACAATCCAATCTTGTCATTTTTGAAAAGGAAGGAAAGAAACAGGAAGCCGCAGATGCCTACAAGCAACTGGGTAATAGTCAGCTATCACAACATAATACATCTGATGCTATTGCCAGCTATAAGAAAGCGATTGAAAAGAGTGACAATACCGGGGAAATCAGCGCTATCAGTAAGAAGATATCCAAAGTATATGTGGCTGGAAATAATATTGATGAGGCGATCCTGCTGAATGAATCCATCCTGGAAAAAGCAAAACGGGAACAGAACGTAGACCTGCAAATAGACCAGGTTCGTGAGCTGGCGCAACTGTATTCCAGGAAACAACAACCAGAAAAAACGGCTAGCCTGTTGGAGGAAGCATATGCGCTGGCATTCAGTAGTGGTAATACTTCCAAAACAAAAGACTGTTTGCTGGCACTGACAAAATATTACCGGGAACAGCGCCGGGAAGATGCTGCTCTAAGCCGGTACGATGATTTCCTGCATCATTTGGATACGCTCATCAGAACAGATAGCTCGCTTGTAGATGCAAGCCTGTTTGATGTTACAGAAGGACGGATTAAAGACCTGGAAAGGGAGAGGGCTTTGCAACAGGCATTGATCACTAATAAAAGTACCCTCAACTATTTCCTGACGGCGTCCATCCTGGCCATGGCAGTGTTATTGTTTTTCATTATCCGCGCGTTACGTGCCATCAAGATCAAGAATAAAAAAATTGCTTTGCAGTCTTTGCGGCGGGAGATGAATCCACATTTTATTTTTAACAGCCTCAATAGCGTCAATCAATATATTGCAGAGAGTAATGAGGTGGAAGCAAATAAATACCTGACGGCGTATTCCGGTCTGATGCGGAACGTGATGGAACATTCCAGTAAAGACTTTGTTCCCTTATCTGTAGAGGTAGAACAGCTGGAAAGCTACCTGGATCTGGAACAGCTGCGCTTCAGTGATAAATTTGTTTATGCGTTGGAGATAGATGACACATTGGATACAGATGTGGTAATGATTCCCAATATGCTGATCCAGCCCCATCTTGAAAATGCCGTCTGGCACGGGCTCCGCTATAAAGCCACGAAAGGGTTGCTTAGGCTGACCTTTGAAAAACAGGGGGGGATGATGCAGGTACGGATAGAAGATGATGGGATTGGACTGGCAGAGAGCCAGAAATTGAAAACAACGCATCAGAAAGCCCATCAATCGCGGGGAATCACTAACACAACGGAACGAATCAGCTTACTGAACGACATATACCATCTGCATATCCGGCTGCTGATGGAGGAAATAACGCTGGATGGCGCTACAGGAACGCGGATAATCCTGCAAATTCCCTTAATGGACAGAAATGATCTTACCAGAAAAAATAATTTCAGTTATCGTTGAAGATGAAGCCGCTGCGATGGCTGCCTTACAAAACTATCTCCGGAAATTCTGCCCCCAGGTAGAAGTAGCAGGAACGGCTCAGAATAGCAGGGAAGCGATTCAATTGTTACATGAGTTGCGCCCGCAACTGGTGTTTCTCGATGTGGAAATGCCCTTTGGCAATGCCTTTGACGTACTTGAAGGCTGTCAGGATCTACAGTTTGAAACCATTTTTGTAACTGCTTTTTCTGAATATTCCCTGAAAGCACTCAACCAGAGTGCTGCGTATTATTTGCTGAAACCGGTGAGCATAGAAGAATTGATCCTGGCGGTGAATAAAGTGCAGCAACAATTACAACAAAAGCAGTGGTTGAACAGGAACCGCATCATCATGGAAAATGCCAAAGAAGTCAATCCTGGTATGCAACAGGTGATCCTGCCTACATTGGATGGATTTGACGTGGTGAAGATGGGGGAAATTGTGCGCCTGAAAGGGAATGGTAATTTTACAGATGTTTATCTTACCAATGGCAATAAAAAGATGGTCTGTCGTTTCCTGAAACACTTCTCTGAGATGTTACCCCATCCCTTTGTACGGGTGCATAAATCACATATCATCAATATTCATTTCGTACAGTCTTACCACAAAGGCGCGGGTGGTTACGTTAGTCTGAATGATGGCACCGCCGTGGAAGTGTCACCGGCTTATAAAGACAATCTCCTGAAAGCATTTCAGTAAGAGAGTAGGGGGAATTAATTCCCCTTTGCAGTCTTACTGTCGTAAATAATTTTCCCATTGCGGACCTGCTTTCAGCAACAGCATTAGCGCCTATTTAAATACTTTTGTATAGTACCAGATCACCCTATTTATTTACTTCCAACTTTAGTCATGCAGAAAGATATATCAATTCGGCCGATGCAGATTCATATTCCGGAGGAGGACATTGCAGATCTGCACCGCCGCCTGCGCCACACCCGCTGGGCGCATCCCATTGCCGGCTCCGACTGGGCGGATGGTACCGATGGTGCCTACTTACAGGATCTTGCCGCTTACTGGCTATCTGAATATGACTGGCGGGAACGGGAAGCAGCACTGAATCGTTTTGATCATTATCTCGCTGAGGTAGACGGCTCACAGCTTCACTTTATCCGTGCTGCCGGTCAGGGACCGAACCCGATTCCCTTGTTACTGATGCAGGGCTGGCCGAGTAGTTTTGTGCAGATGCTACAGATCATTCCATTGCTGAYGGCGGCAGGGACTGATGGCACGCCTTCTTTCGATGTGATCGCGCTATCGCCTCCGGGTTACCCTTTTACGGAATTCCCGCGGGAACATGGGATGAACTTTACCCGGATCGCGGACCTGGCCACCCGGTTGATGACAGAAGGACTGGGATATGAACGCTTCGCCTGTCGTGGTTCTGACCAGGGTGGATGGATACAGCAGCAAATTGCGCTTAAATATCCCGAACGGGTGATAGGGCTGCATCGTTCTTCTGTTAGCTCTTCCCTGTTGCCATTGCCGGATGATCTCAGCCCTGCAGAAATAGCCTATCAAAAACAGGTAGAGGAATGGGCGCCGCTGGAAACGGCATATGCCCAGCTGCAAGCCCTTCGTCCGGAGACGCTGACACCCGCCCTGGCAGATTCTCCCATAGGCCTGGCCAGCTGGTTCATAGAAAAATTTCAACGATGGGGGGATGGTGGTCTTTTGATCGATGACCATTTCGGACGGGATGCCCTGCTCGATAATATCTCTCTGCATTGGTTTACCGGTGCCGGTGCGGCTGCTATAAGGCTATATAAAGAAGTTGCCCGTGACCCCGGCATGAAAGGCCGTGTGGAAGTTCCTACAGCTATTTTGATGCCTTTACGGGACGGCGTGAACGTTCCTGCACCCCGTGAGTGGGCGGAGCGTACTTTCAATGTGCAACGCTGGACGTTGATGGAACGCGGCGGTCATTTCCCTGAATGGGAAGTACCGAAGCTGGTAGCTACTGATATCAGGCAGTTTTTTGGCAGCCTGAAAGCATAAACACATGAAATAGGAGCGTCAATAAACCGCATGTTGGCGGATATCAACCTGATATTTGCGAAATTCAAATAACTTTGACGCTACCAATATTAACCAGGTTATGACTGATGAATTATTACTTCAAAATATAGCACGGCATATTCATTTGGAGCAGGAGGAAGTCGACTACCTTTTCTCGTTATTAACTTTCAGGACTTTAAAAAAGAAAGAATTCCTGCTCAGGCAGGGAGATGTTTGTAAAACCGAAAACTTTATTGCCAAAGGATGTGTGAGAATGTATACGATAGATGAGAGCGGGTTTGAGCACATCGTGATGTTTGGTGTGGAGGGCTGGTGGACCAGTGATCTTTTTAGTTTTTTCACCAGCACGGCTTCCGATTATTATATTGATGCCCTGGAAGATACAGATCTGTGGCAGATTTCAAAGGATCACCTGGACCAGTTGTACGAGCAGGTGCCGAAGTTTGAACGTTTTTTCAGAATCCTGCTGCAGAATGCTTTCATCGCACAGCAAAAACGGATTAATCAAAATCTCTCCTTTACAGCAGAACAACGATATGTAGATTTCGTAAAAAAGTATCCTCAGCTCGAACAACGTATTCCTCAAAAGCAGGTGGCTGCCTATTTAGGTATGACACCGGTATTTTTGAGCATGCTGCGTAAAAAACAAAGTCGCCGGTAATTTCTTCAACTACTTTAATTTTTTGGACTTTTCCGCATCGTTTATTTGTGGTTCTAAATGCACATGCAAATAAATGAAAAACTACATCTTTAGCACACGCAACGATTGGACCGGCCTGATTATCCGACTGACACTGGGATTGATATTATTTCCCCATGGCGCACAAAAAGTACTCGGATGGTTTGGCGGCCCCGGTTTCACAAAGGAAATGGCCTTTTTTACCGATACCCTTCACCTGCCCTGGATAATTGCTTTCGGGGTAATCATCATTGAATTTTTTGGCGCACTTTCATTGATCCTGGGCATTGCGGCCAGAATTTCGTCTGTCGCCATCCTCTTCCTGTTTGTGGGAATTATTTTCATGGAACACCTGGATAATGGGTTCTTTATGAATTGGTTTGGTACACAAAAAGGAGAAGGGTTTGAATACCATTTACTGATCATAGGCCTGGCGCTGGCGGTAATAGTGAATGGCAGCGGTAAATATGCGCTCGACAATGTCGTGTTTAAACAGCCGTATATCCCCGGATCTGCTGTAGCTCTGTTGGGGGCTGTCCTCCTGGGACTGTCTGCCTGTCAGCAGCCGGATCGGACGGTGGAAGATAAAAATAAGCAGCTGGCGGAGCGCTACTTTAACGAGGTATGGAATAATGGTAAAGTGGAGTTACTGGATGAGCTGCTGAGTGCCGACTATATTAATCATACGCCCTCTGTACCCAATCCTCCGAGAGGGGCAGCGGGCTTAAAACCAATTGTGGTGGCTATCAGGAGGGCTTTCCCGGACCTGCATTATACGATCAAAGATGTTATTGCCACAAAAAACAGGGCAGTGGTAAGAGTGGTGATGACCGGAACGCAGAAGGACAGCTTATTTAATATTCCGCCTACGGGAAAATATGTAACTGTTAACCAGGTCAACATTGAAGAAATCATCGATGGTAAAATAGCGGAACACTGGCGGGTGACCGATGAGCTGACGATGATGAAGCAGCTGGGAGTGGTGAAATAACCACTTCCCGGCCCTTTGATGTAACACGACTATTTTTTATCATCTTCATCCGGATCTTCTGTTTCTTCCAGCTTATCTTTATCACTTCCCCTGCGCAGTTTAACTACAGGATTATTCTGGCTGCCGGTAACGTTGAAGGGTATACCGAATATGCCTAACGGCGGTAGCCCAAGGCGTCCTTTGAGGTTTAGCTTACCATCAAGACTCACCTGTCCTTCGAAACGTGGACGGAAGCCGGCGATGCGCATTTTTGTTCTGTTAATGGTAATGATATTATTGTTGATGGTGGTTTTGATATCTACCTGGGAAAGATCCGGGTCTTTCATATCTCCTTTGCCAGTGCTGCTGCTGACAGCATTAAATAACTTAAAGCCCTTTAGTTTTATTTTTTTAACAGATAGCACGCCTCCGCCTTTCAGGGAAGGATATACAGGATTCATATTTTCATCCAGCTTGCCATTCAGACTGTAGTCCAGGCCAACGATACCACTGGCATAGGACGCCGAGGAGGCCATATCGTGAAAGATCTTTATTTCGTTATAGGCTCTTTTGATGTCAAATTCTTTTGCACTGATGTGATAGTCGAACATGGCTCTTTTCGGCTGCAGACTCACATAGGTAGCGTCCATTTCCACTGCCGCACCAACGATCGTAAAGCCGGTTTGGTTTAGCTTAAGCTTACTGCTATCGATCACCAGCTGTCCATGGAAACTGTTGATGTCCATCCCCTTGAATCGGATCTTATCGGCAGCGGCATTGAGCGTCAGTGACAAATTACCTGGTATGATGACTACGCCGGAAGGCCCCGCAGGACTACTTTTGCCTGCCTCCGTACTTTTGCCGGCTCCATTTACCATCATCTCGTCTACCAGTATATAACCGCTTTTCATGTCAAATGACCCGCGGAGAGGCTGGTCTTTAGCGGTAGCATAGCCAATCACATTACTAAGGTATCCGTTGAGGTTAATCAATGATTTGCCGTAGCTGGCATTAAACTGATCGAACCACATTTTGTCCTGGTCAAAACGGAAAACGCCGTTGTTGATTAAAAAGGGCAGGGGTAGCAATTCGGATGTTAACGCGATGTTTTTTATGATTAGGGTGCCGCTGTTACTCAGTTTATTATACCGACCCGAGGTGGCATCACTTTGTGTGCCACGCAGTAACAGGTTGGTTTTTATAAGACCTTTCAGGTCGTAGCCTTTTATGGCAAATAGCTGGTAGATACGCCCCAGGTCTATTACTCCGTTAGATGCGATGTTATACCGGAGGTTATCGAAATTATTCAGGTCGGCCTTCAGTACGAAGGGCTGTCCTTCAAACTCGAAGGAGATGGGTTTGAGGTCTACGTTCAGTGAACGCATGGTGCCTGTGGTGTTGGTAACGGTGGCGTCTATATTAATTTTCTCCAGTGGATGGGGATAGTATTTCGTTTGTACGGCGCCGTTATTCATGGTCAGTTTGGCGGTAGTAACCGGGAATAATCTTTTTGCCGGCAGGTAGGTACCTTTCGTGACCACATTTACCGCCAGGTCGCCGGTCATATCCAGGCTGTCTATCGGGTACACTTTTTTAAGATCGTTCATATGCAGCAACGACTCCAGTTTAGCGTCAATGAGTGGTTGCTGTGCGTTGGTAAGTTTTAAGTATCCCCTGATATAATTGCTCAGCATATTGGCATTGATATCGTTGATGCTGAAATAGGTATGGGTGTAATTTCCATCCGGGCAGGAGGCCTGTGCATTAAAACGAATGTCTTTTACCGCTTCCGGCAGGGAGGCAAACTTAAAGTAGCCGTTTCTTAAAGTAGCATCAAAGTTAAAGACCGGGATGCTGCTGATCACCGTGTCTGCGCGATGTTGCAGGCCTTTATAGACTACCGTTTTTTCATACCGGCCATCGGCTTGCAGGTGCGCCTGCAGTCTTCCTTTCAGGTCAATGGATTTTAATCCTACGGCCTGGTTCCATTTCTCCAGGTCTATGTCCGTATTCATTTTAATATGGATATCCGGGGTTTTAAGGCCCTTCACGCGGATGACTGAGCTGAAATAATCTTTGTCGATGTTGAAGAAGATAGAATCTACATTGACGTAAAGGCTATCTGTATTGAGTTGCGCCAGTGTGGACTGGAAGTTCAGGAACAGGTTTTTTACCGGGGCAGGCGATTTATCGTTGGTGACAGTACCATTTCTTACTTTCATATTGAAGGTAAGGTCGGGCATGGTGTTGCTTTCCGCTATATATTGACCGATCAGTGTGGCATTGACATCCGCAGTTCCGGTGATGTTCATGTGTTCCGCCCATTTCGCATATTCCGGGGGTAACGCACCAAAAATTGCATGCAGCTCTGATTCCATGGAGCTAAGGCGAAAGTCCATTTTATAGCCATTTTTCAGGAATCCGAATGCCCCGTTAAACCGCACCGGCAATTCATTTATTTTCAGATCATTCTTTTCAAAAATGAAGTCGAGAGAATTGGTGTTGATCTTTGTGATCAGTTCTCCATGCAGTTTTTTAGATAAAATGTACTGGGTGCCGGCGTAGCTGATATCAAATGAACCGATGTTGACTTTTGAGTACAGGTCAAACTGTGCTTTGCTGAGATCCCCTTTACCCAGGTAGTTCACTTCTGTGGCACGGATATACATGGGGAGCGACTGATCATTGTAAATAATATTGCAATGCTCCAGCTGTATACGTGCGATCTGCATAGAGGCGCTGCCACTGTCGGTTTTGCTGGGTGTGGAAGAAGGGCTTGATTTATATACATTATAGTTGGGATGTCCTGCTGTATCCACCAGCACACGGATATTTCCCTTCGTCAGGTAGATTTCATCAATATTAATAGCGCTGGAAAATACGCTGGACAGGTTAATCCCCAATGCTACCTCGTTTGCTGATATCAGTGTATCGGCTTGAAAAGGAGCGGCTCCTTTCAGGCTAAAGTCGTATAACGTGAGTGTCAGTGCGGGGAAATGGTTAAAGAACGACAGCCTGGCCCTGGAAAAATTAAGATCGCCGGTGATGCTGTTGTTAGTCCATGTTTTTATTTTATTGGATATCGTTGTAGGAAAAAGAACAGGTAATAAAAACAGCAAAAAGATAATAGCGGCAATAGATATGGAAATTATTTTTAATGCCTTTAGGGCGATTTTTTTAATATTTGTATGGCGCATGAACTGATTGTTACTATCTCAATGTAAATATGAATAGGCCATGATGGCCTATTTACCGGGGAAATTTTATACCTGATTTAAATGATGACTCGGCGCAAAGATAGTTATTTTTTATGATGAGGTCGTAATACTAGTCACCAATACTGTTTTCCATTTCATCGCTAAACGTCTGTTCTGCTTATGTCTGTTCAGATACCGTCCGATAATATGTCAGGGGCCCGAAGGCTAAAATTCCTGTTTTGTATGATTTAATTTTATATGTGTTGTTTATTGTGAGATAGTATTTTTTTCTTTTTTTATAGTCTTTATCTGTTGTATTATTTTATCGGCCTCTATTTTTTGTTCTATTGATCCATTTTTCAGGTTATTGTATTTATTCTTGAGTGCTTTTATTTGTACATCTTTTATTTCACGCTCAAGGCCGGGGGATAATGGCTGGGCGGCTTCTATATTTGCTTTTTCAAATTTCTTTAATTGTTGATTTATCAATTGTTCTGTTTGTGCGAGGTTTTCTTTATCAAAGAAGGTAGAATTGTTTTTTTTCAACTCCTGTAATTTTTGCGATGCTTCCTTTAGATTATTAGCAGTGAGCAGTTCGTTGATCACATTCAGAATGATGGAATTACCTCTTTCGCGATAATAGCGTATACCAACAGAATCAATATGTCTGTATAAGGCCAGCGTAACCGGATTGGAAAGGGAATCGAAACCTTCCTGTATAGCCTGATATCGCTTTGAAAGAATGGGATATGGTTTCTGTGATTCCTGACTTTCCGTTTGGGGAGTATAGGTGGCTGCGTCAAGTGTACGAAGCCCCTCATAGGCATCTTCTAAAGTAGCATCGGGAAAGTGTTTGATAACGAAGGCGCTGAAATGATCTGCCCGCAACTCGTTTTTACGCTGCTCTTCCAGGTTTGCCGGCCTGTATCCGGGAAAGGTATGCCCAAGAACATGATGACCGATTTCATGAGCGATAATACATCTTATGGCCCATTTCACCTTTTCCTGCTGGCCCCTGATCTGGTTCAGAAAAGTTTGGTTGTAGTATATATATTGTAGCGAGTCAATCGTTACTGAGGCTGCATTACATACGGTTACACAAGGCTTAAAGGAATAAATCAACGGAAATGGCTGCTGTGCATCAAGCCTGGTCAAAAGGGAAATAACCATCTTGAATTCGTTATACGGATTTACATTACCGGTGCTAAGTGGAATAGCATTGAGGATAGATTGGGCTTGTGTACAGGTGCTGCGTAGGGCCGCGAATGTGTTCTCACATTTGTAGGAACATACAAATGGCTCCAGGGTATCCTGGGATTGAGCTTTGCCTGTTACCATCAGTAACAGCAATAGCGTAATTTTTTTCATGGTGATTCTTATTTTGATGACACGTTATAAGTGAATGCCAGGAAGAAACCAAATCTGTTAAAACTGGATGTAGGTACCGTTGCGTCACTGGCGGGCCTGGGAACGACCTGGTCTACCTCGTACTTGTCAGCTATCAGTACGGCTTTGGTAAGCGTACCACCGCCACTGAGAATAAACCTTTGTGAATACCCGAATATGAGTGAGGCACCAAGATGATAATTGATCTTTTCAAGATCTTTTGTACTCACGCCGAAAGTAAGGGCAGGATGAAAATCTCTGGCATTGCGGCGATAGATATGCATTAATGCTCCTACGGATGGGAAAACAGCATTCTTCGCCTTGTTTTTACGAATAGTGCTTTGGGTGGGCTGTCCGTCTACGTCCTCATAATGGTATGACTGATCCATAAAATCGGAACCGCCAAGGTTGACAAACAAGCCGGTACTGAAATCTATTTTGACACCGCCTTTCGGGCGTATGGTAACTTCGTAGGAGCGAAAATAAGGTGAGCAGGGAACGTTCTCTTTGGGTGTAACATTTACCGTGATAATTGTCTCATCATCTTTAATGGTTTGAGTATCTATATGATAGATGAAATTGCTTTCATTGAAGTAGTCATAAGTATCGAGTAACTCCTTCTTGCCAGTGGCGGAGAAGCCAAGCACGTCTGCATGTAACTTTGAAATATCTGTCTTGTCATATAAATATTGAAGATCTTTTAATGCTTGCTGAAGCATGTCGACATCACTTTGGGTTTGTAAAGTGCTGCTAATAGCGGCGGTGAAAGGATTTTTTACCTTTTTCGATAAAATGTTGACGGCGGAAATTTGTTCGCTTACTGCCACTGTTTCTTTTGTTAATCGTTCCATCGTTCCTGCTGCGAACAAGTTAATTATTTCATTATATTTCTCCAGCTCGGCCGCTATTAAGCTGTTTGCATGGCGATCGATAATAAAGCGATTGTCCTCATAATTGGAATTTGCTAAAAGAGTAGCCTTGTCCGAGGCATGCAATGCCATTCTCGGGTCTGTAAATGAATTTTTAGTAAGATTGTTTACATCATTCCGTAAGTCTGTAAATTTCCTGTTGCAAACATATTGCTTTTGCAGTAAGTCAACCTGGTATTGTAGCAGAAATCTGATTTCATAGTAAATGTCTTTATAAAGCTTCAGATTTCCCATGCGTTCATTAAGCTGAGCACTAACTGCGGCATATCTTTTTTGTAATGCGATTAGCTTATCGCGATCGGGCGAAAGGGGAACCTGTTGGAGATCACTGTCTTCAAACAGAATGGTTTTAAGGTTACCTTCGGAAAAGCCGGCAGCCGCCTGGCTGGCGTCAGGAATGGTAGTTTTAGAAAATATTTCAAACATTTTGGGCATCTCTTCATTGAATGTTTTCTTTGCTACATTCTTGCCAATATCTACCAGCTTCTTATTGATATTTTTGATGGTTAATCCCACTCTTGAATTATAAGGCATTCTATCTTCATACAGAACTGTATCCTCCGTGGTGTAATCAATAATAATTTCCTGGGTTTTAGCAGGTTTATTCCTGCCTTTACTTTTCTTTTCAGGCGTGCCGGGAGGTGGCTGAACAGCATTGTTTGTTTGGGCTGATATAATACAGGGGATCAGCATCGCTGAAAAGCATAAGAATAATAATCGTTTCATACGAAGTTGGAAATTTATTATTGAGGTGACAGATGCAGTATTTTATACTGATAACATTGGTATTTTGAGATTACATCTCCATATAGCTGTAAAACAAACTACACGTGCAGAATATTAGCCTATTGATATATTGGGGATTCCACTACAGCTATACAGAATTAATAAAAACAGAAAAATGGGATTATCAAAATTATATGGTTAAAATTGTTGAATCAAGATAAAACTGATTCAACGTTTATGGTTGAAATCAAAATAATAGGTATCTGAGATGTGTCTACAAGATAATGTAATATTTTTAATTGGCAAATTATGACAGTTAATTTCCCCATTCAGAGCACAGGTTTAACCGGGGAGAATTAAATTTCAGGAACCAATATTCTATAATATTTAACAACTCATTCGTTTGTCCGCCCGTTATAATCTGTAATTTAACAAGATTGATCCCAACAATCATTTCTTCTTATGCAGATCAAATTGTTATCCTTATTGCTATTGTTTGCAGCAGCACCCGCATCGTTTGTTTTTGCCCAACAACCGCAAATGGAGATATCAGGAAGGGTAAAAGATCTGCAAAGCCAGCAGCCGCTGAGGGGAGTCAGCATCACGATAAACAGAAGCGGTACCGGAACTATCACCAACAGCATGGGTGACTTTCGTTTGCAGGTACCCGCCAATGCATTGCATGATACGCTGAGAATATCTTCCCTGGGTTATAAAGTACAGTACCTGCCGATAGTAGTGAACAGGGAAATGAATATCACGCTGGAACCTGTTTCCCTTGTTTTAAAAGAAGTGGCAGTAGTGATGAAAGATCCAGTAAAGCTCCTGAAAGAGGCGATCAGAAAGATACCTGATAACTATATCAATAAGCCACACCAGTTAAGGGGTTTTTACCGTATCAATACCACACGCGGCGAGGATTATATGCAATTGTCCGAAGCCGTTTTTGATATCTTCAATCATGGCTACGGCGAAAAAGCAGGCAACGAATTGTACCTGATCCGCATGAGGTATGTCAAAGACGAAGCCGCTTCTCATGGCCTGGACCTGGGACTGAAGCCGGATTACCTGTTTGACTATGATATGGTGAAGGAAATTAAAAACAGTAAGATATTGAGTGAAGAAGGATTAAAAAATCACCTTTTTGCTATCGAGGGCATTGTTGATTATAAAGGAGCTCCCGCTTATGAAATTACATTTGATCAGCGTGCAGGCGTGAAAAAATCTTTGTACAAAGGTAAGTTGTATCTCGATAAGGAAACACTGACTTTTTTGAAAATAGAGCGTGAGCTGAGTCCCAGAGGTTTGTCCTATGCCAGTTATGGAGATCTGGCTTCCAAAACGTTGATGTCCTTGCTGGATATCCATATCAATCCCCGGAAAGATGTGCTGAGCGTGGAGTATCAGAAAGTGGGGGAGCGCTGGGTGCTATCTGATGTAGTGAGTAATACTTTACTGAATTTTTATAGTAAGAAACGACAATACAATTTTACCGCTGATATAAAAGTAAACTACATTGTTACCGCTGTAGATACCACAAAGGAACAAGCGGTTTCTATTGGTAAACGGCTCGGTGATGGTAAGGTCATAGAAAATCAAACAACGCCTCTGGAGCCTGATTTCTGGCGCCACAATACCATGTTGTTACCTGATTTTGATGCAGAAGCAGTCGCTGCTATTCTTAAGACAAGGAATGAAAACGGCCGGCTGCAAAAACAGATTCGCGGGAAAATTCAGCAGATGCCCCACGATCCTCCTGCCAGGATAGATTCCATTCTTAGCTATTATCATCTGAACAATCAATTTAATGGTACCGCCTTAGTAAAAAATAAAAATGGAATTATACTGAGCAAAAGCTATGGGTATGCCGACAAAGAACAAAAGCTGCCGGCAGACAGCAATACCCAATACCGCATAGGCTCTTTATCTAAATCATTTACGGCTATCGTCATCCTACAGCTCATGCAGCAGGGAAAGCTGCAGCTGAAAGACTCCGTTAAAAAGTTCCTGCCTGATTATGTTCACGGGGACGTGACGATTGAACAGTTGCTTACACATCAATCGGGGATTCCTAATTACACAAACAATCCTGATTATTTATCGAAAATCATGCATCAATCTTTTTCGCTTAAAGAGCTGGTGGCAAAATTCTGTAGTGATTCACTGGAGTTTTTACCTGGAACACAATTTCAATACAGCAATTCGGGATATGTGCTGCTGGCTTGCCTGGCAGAAGGAATTTTTGGTAAACCGTTTGTGAAAGTATTGAAAGAAAACATTTTTTTGCCGGCAGGAATGCAGCATACTTACGCCGGAATTGATACTACCAGCGATAACAGGATGGCAACGGGCTATCTGTATGAAACCAAAGAACCGCTGTATTTCACGGCTAATACCCTTGGCGCTGGTGGCATTGTTTCCACTGCAGCAGACTTGCAGAAATGGTCTGCTGCATTATCTTCCAATAAATTACTTTCCAAAGAAACGATGACAGCAATGTATCAGCCACGTGTGGCTTATTCGGATTGGGATGCTTTTTATGGATATGGCTGGATGATAGATCAACGACGCTTTGCATTGTCTGCTGCACAACATAAAATCATTTATCACCCTGGAACAGATATCGGATTTTACACCATGTTTGTAAAACAGGAAGATAATGACGGCGTAATTATATTGTTGAATAATACCGGCGACTTTCCCCGTTTCGACCTCACAGATATGATACTGACGGAAATGAATGCAGACCGCTGAATAGCCGCACTAAGTTTATTTTAAACCCGGAATCAATAAAATTATTGTCTGGATAAGAAGTGACGTATTTCTTTACAAGACGAAAGAGTACGCGCTTTATATTTGCGGAATAATTTTATTTATCTATGAAAAAGTATTTCCTATTATGTACTGCAGCACTTGTGGGTAGCCTATACACACAGGCGCAGGTGACTTTTGGCTTAAAGGCTGGTTTTAGCGCCGCCAACATGTCATCCAAATTTGAAGGTGACAGCGGAATTGCTGGCGGAAAGGCCGACACCAAAATGATTCCTGCTTTCCACGCAGGCGTCATTGTGGATATTGCACTGGATGATCAACTTTCCTTGCAACCAGGTTTGTTTTTCAGTCAGAAAGGAGCTAAGTTAGAAGCGGTGACGCCTGATTTGCTTGATCGTCCCGTTACAATTAAAACAACTACCCGTTTAAATTACCTGGAGCTACCTGTTAATCTGCTATATAAGCATCAGACAGGAAGCGGTAAACTATTTGCGGGTCTCGGGCCTTATTTTGCTTATGGCATTAGTGGCAAGATGAAGATGACTTCTCCCGATCTTGCTACCATAAATCACGAAGATAAAGTGAAATTCAAGAATTCGACTGAGTACAGCGCCACTGAAATATACGTAAAACCTTTTGATGCCGGTGCTAATTTCACCGTAGGTTATGAACTGAAAATGGGATTACAGTTCAGTGTAAACTATAGCCTTGGCCTGGTAAACACCAGTCCTTACAAAAACGAAAAAGAAAAAAACCGTTACTTAGGCGTAAGTGTGGGATATCTTTTTAAGAGATAGATAATGCCACTTTTTTATGTAAGCTTAATAGCCGGCACCTGGTAAGTGCCGGCTATTAAATTATGTGCCTTTCCCTGTATATCGTCTACCTCTTTGATGAAGGACGCCGCTATTGGTGCAGCGTCTCTTCAGTGGGGTTGTTTGCTGCATCGTCCTTTTTTGTTAAAATAAGTTTACTATTAGTCACTTGAGTCCCAGAAAGCGTGAGATAGTTCATCTATTTTTAAATTTTCGACTTTGTAACACGGAAATATATGATGAAGAGAATATTATTATTAGGCGCGCTCGTCGGGATGCTTAATTACTGCCAGGCGCAGTTGCAGCAACCAGCTCAAAAGCCTAATGCTGCCCAGCGGGATATGATCAAACGCGGCTATGGGATGTTCATCCATTTTGGGATCAATACCTTTGCCGATGTGGAGTGGTCAGATGGTAGCATCCCGGTGGAGAAATATCATCCTACTCATCTTGATCCGGACCAATGGGTGCGCACTGCGAGAGATGCAGGATTTCGCTATGTATTGCTGATCACCAAACATCATGATGGCTTCTGTTTATGGGATAGCAAATATACTACCTATGATGTAGGCGCTTCGCCGGTTAAAACAGATGTGGTAAAAGCGGTATCGGAGGCATGTAAAAAATATGGACTTCAGTTTGCGATCTATTATTCTCTCTGGGATCGTCATGAACCATCTTATAAGGATCAGGACAAACAAAAGTATGTGAACTATATGCTCAACCAGTTGACCGAACTGTTCACCAACTATGGCAGCATCTGTGAACTATGGCTGGATGGGGGCTGGGACCGGAAGCCAGACGAATGGGGTGTTGACCAGGTATATCAGCTGGTAAAGAAATTTAATCCTGCCTGCGCCGTGAGTGTCAATCACACTATTGTAAATGAAGAGGGAAAACGGCAACCCACCGTGCCGGGAGAAATGACCGCTGACAATAAATATTACTTCCAGTATTTCCCTTCCGATTTCCGTTTATGGGATCCGAAAATGATTACAAGATTTGATAAAAAACAATATCTGCATAAAGGCCAGTCCTATTACCTTCCCTTTGAACATACCATCTGTATCAGCGACCGACTGAACTGGTTTGAAAAATCCCCACAGTTGCCTGTTCGCGAGCTGGATGAACTGGAGGAGTTATTTTACTGGAGCACCGATAACGACAATTGCCTCGTGATGAATGTACCTCCTGACCAAACCGGCCGTATCAGGGAATATACGGCGCTCAGGGCAATTAGTTTGGGTAAGCGACTGGGATTGTCCATAGGCAAACCACTACCCAAGAATGGCCGGTTTATTTCAGCATTAAAACCGGCTGCCGCTTCCAGTGTATATCCGGATAAAAACAATAAGTATAGTGGCAGCGCTGTCAATGATGGTAACCTGGATAGCCGTTGGGCAGCTACAGATACCATTGCCAGCGTGGAAATGGATCTGAATCCCGCAGATGCTTTCAATAAGGTCAGCATCTTCGAGTACAAAGACACGAAAGAACTGCCGGATGGCTTTTCTCAAATCAGACTTCCCCGCATCCAGGAATATGCGATAGATATATTCAATAATGGGGAGTGGCAAACGATTTACATGGAGTCGAAACCCATGGGCGATTGCAAAGTAGTGAGGTTGCCACGCAGCTATCACGCCAGCAAGCTGCGCTTCCGGGTCACCAAAGCCAGTGCGCCTCCATCGCTGTATGAGATTTGTGTGATAGATATGAAATAAAGTTAAAAGCAAAACAGGATGCGGCCAACCTTCACCGGTGGCCGCATTTTTGTTAGCGGACTCATTGTTTGATTTAATATAAACTTTACACCCCATTCATTTGTAATAAAAGTTACTGCCGTAGCTTTAAGCTAACCATTGCATTACTGATCCTGTTTCAGGCAGATTTTTCAAACCAATAAAACTTTCATCATGGCAAACAAAGAGGTAACAATCATCCTTGTCCATGGGGCTTGGGGAGATGGTTCACATTGGAGGCATATCATTCCTTCCCTGCATAAGGAAGGGTATCATGTGAGAAGTGTACAGAATCCCCTGACCTCCTTAGAAGATGACATCAATAAAACCCGGGATTTAATTGATGCGCAGGAAGGGAAGGTGCTGTTGGTAGGACACTCTTATGGTGGTGCAGTTATTACTGGTGCGGGAAATCATGATAAAGTAGTGGGTCTGGTATACATCGCGGCTTTTGCGCCGGACGAAGGGGATAGCCTGGGAGCCATTTTCGGGCGCAGGGCGCAGCCAGCGGGAGGCGCCAGCATCTATCCCGATAGCAAAGGGTTTTTATGGTTGAAGTATGATGAATTCCATGCTTCCTTTTGTGCGGACCTGCGGGAAGAAGAAGCCCTGGTAATGTCGTTATCCCAGAAGCCCATACATGGGCGGTGCTTCGGTGATGCAACGGGTACTCCTGCCTGGAAAACCAAACCCAGCTGGTACCAGGTGTCGGATAAAGACCTGATGATTCCACCTGAAACAGAACAGGAAATGGCGGAACATATCCAGGCTAAGAAAATTATTCATCTCGATGCCAGCCATGCATCACTGGCTTCTCATCCTGAAGAAGTAGTGGCGCTCATTCTGGAGGCGGCCAATCATAAATAGTTCATCCTTCAAATTATAGCAGCGAAGCCCCGCCTACAGTGTAGTACGGGGCTTTTTGGTGCCTCCTTTGCCCGAAAAGAGGATCAGGTTGATTAGCTGCAAAAGTGTATTGTGATGATGTAGGCTCTGCCGAGGCTATGCTTAGCACCTGCTTAGTACCTATAGAAGCAGTGCAGGAGAGGTGGACTTGATGCGGGGGTGAGGTTCGGATGTATAACCGGGATAAAATGGCATCAGCAAGTGTATGGAGGTCAGAAGTGGCCATAGCAGCGCTACTTCAGTACCAGGCTGTAGCTTCGGAAAGAGATGTATTATTTAAAGAAAGCAGGTATAAAGGATTTATTCATCAAAATATCTCCGGGGGCAGGATCGCTTCATTCCAGTTGAATGACAGCTGGATATGCGTGTGTATAGGTAAGGTTAGGAAGCAATCTTGTCCGCTTGGGATAAGTACGTTTTTTTGCATATTTAGGAACCTGTGGCGCTGCCACCGCAATAATATCGGCGGCCATATATTGCCTGTTGCCCGATGGGCCGTCTTTGTACATCGCTCTTACCTGGAAAACCACTATCAGTGAGCCCTCCCCGGGCACATCGAGTGAAACATTTGTTTCCTGGAAAGTGGTATCCGGCGCTATCATGAGCGTAACCGTTTCGCTACCCGCCACCTGACGGGATCTAAAATCAATACGCGTGGCGATCACTTTTACTTCCAGCGCAGCAATGCCTTTATACCCGGCGATGGTTTGAGCCGGAATATTTAATATTCCGTTAGGGAGAAGGCGGGGAGTCACTGTAAGGAAACGATCTACGCCGGTATGCTGATTGAAGCGGAAGCCTGTCAGGGCGGCATGATGATCGCCGGCAGCAATGAGTAGCTTGTTGAGCCGGTTGATGTGGCCGCCATCACAGTGGATATCCAGGTGGCCGTAGAAAGCCTTACGGATAAAAGCGCCTTTCCTGCTGGCGATGCCAAAGCGCCGGGATGCACGACGGGTAGCAGCCGTTTGCTGCACGCTTTGAGGCATGCTGCGCAGGAAGTATTGGCCATTGCGTTTATACCCAATGAGAGGACCGAGTTTTCCCGTAAAGGGAAGGATAGACATTTGTTTTGCCATGGAAGATAATTTTGATAAGATAAATATAAGATAATCCGGGGAACCTGTTTTCAGGGTAGATGGAAGATCAGCCCAAGGGAGTGTATGGGCATTTAGCACATATTGAAAAAAAGATATTCCCCAACTTGTCAACCTGATCCGGAAAAATACGATGTCCTGTAAGTTTATTGGTAAATTGAACAACTAATCATCGAAACCTTTACCATGAAGCTAACAGTTGCTTTTTCCATTTTACTGTCATTCGTCTTTGGCGCTGCATTCTCCCAGGAACCTGCGGAAAGCCAGTATGCCGCCGCAAAATTTGAGCAATATTTCAATGCGCATCAGTACGACAGCATTTTTGCTACCTTTTCTGAACAAACCAAAGTCAGTCTGCCGCCGGATAAAACCAATGCATTTCTAACCCAGCTGAACAACAGGTATGGACGTATTACGAAGCGTACGTTCCTGGAGTATCGGGCCCCGTTTGCTGTATATAAAACCACGTTTGAAAAAGGCGTTATACTACTGCAGATAGCGGCAGACAATAATAAAGCGATTACAGGATTGTATGCGAAGCCTTATGAAGAACCGGACACCCTGCGGAATGTAACGCCTATGCACCTGCCTTTTAAAGGAGAATGGACGGTGTTCTGGGGCGGTGATACCAAAGAATTAAATTATCACGTGGTGGTGAAGTTTCAAAAGAATGCCTTTGATATTGTGATGAATAACAAAGACGGAAAGAGCTTTAAAACCAATGGCAAAACCAACGAAGATTATTACGCATTTGGTCAACCCATTATTGCTCCCTGCGATGGGGAAGTGGTGTTGGCGGTAGATGGCGTCAAGGATAATATCCCGGGCGTGCTGAATCCTATCTACGTTCCGGGTAATTCTATCTTAATAAAAACTAAAAACCAGGAATACGTTTTCTTCGCACACTTCAAACAAAATACTATAAAGGTAAAACAGGGAGATGTGGTGAAACAGGGACAATTACTGGGCCAGTGCGGAAATTCAGGAAACTCTTCCGAACCTCATTTACATTTTCATTTGCAGAATACGGAAGACTTTAATCAGGCTACCGGCATAAAATGTTTTTTTGATAAGCTGACCGTCAACGGGGTTGTCAAAACTGATTATTCACCTATCAAAGGGGATCAGGTAAAGGGAAATGAGTGATGGTTTTTTGCAAGGGGATTTGTATTTTTTATAAAATATAATCATTATATTCAATGCAATTTCCTACTACCAAAATCTGTCGAACAATGAAAAAAATGCTACAATCATGGCTATACACCATTTTAGGTGTGTCATTCCTATTAACGATGCTGCATCCCGCTGAAACATATGCGCAGGGTGCCGCGCCTTCCCAACACCTGACCTTCTCTTTTCCCGCTGATGCGGTATTGAAAATGCATAAGATCAAAATTGTGCAATCTGCTTTTACGGAGTATTTTGAAATGCATAGTTTTACGAACGGCTATGCAGGATTGCAACAGACGCCTGACAGCAGCAAAGGAAGCTCACATACCCTTATTTCGTCCCTCTGGGATCCCAACACTGCCGGTGGCATTTACTCCGCGGTGCAATATAAAGCCAGTAATACCTATACCGGTCGTTTCGGCGGGGAAGGAGATGGGTATCAATCCATTAACCCCTACAACTGGACGCTTAACACCTGGTACAATATGGTGATCCGGTCATGGAAGTCTGGGGGACAATTATACATTGCTACTTTCATCAACAATCTGAGTAATAACCAATGGTTTCATACCGCCACGTTATCGATTCCTGCTCCTGCCAACAATTTAGGCTCCGGCAACGATGCCTTCCTGGAAAACTGGGATGATAACGTTAACTGGAATGGGGCCTTTGTACGTAAAGCATTTTTTAAAGATTGCTGGAACCTGAACACGGCAGGAGTATGGCAAAAGCATACGAGTCGTACTTTCAGTGCCAACGCCGGTGATCAGGGACGCAACGGGATATACGACCGGGCTTTTAATGCAGGTTATGATGCTACGGAAGATGCCTATTTTATGGTGCATGGCGGAAGTACTACACCAGATGCAGCTTTCGGCACCGGACGTACGCTGTCGCTTCCGGCACAAACCAACCAGGGAACGGCACCAGTTATCACTGCCGGTGTTGTATCAACGGTGAGCGCTACCTACAGCAGCGGTACTACCACCATCAGCTGGACCAACAACAATACTACGGGGCCGCAGTTATCGGCTAAAGCAGAGATCCTGAATGGAGCAGGCACTGTACTGAGTATTCAGCAGGATACGGTGCCACAGAAGCGCAGCGCGGTTATTGCAGGTACGCTTGCAGCTGGTACCTATACTGCCCGCGTTACTATCCGGGACATTTTTAATAATGTATCTTCAGCAGTTACCGGCACTTTTACGGTTGGTGGTAGCCCTGATACTACCTGGTACAAAATAAAGAATGCGTACAGTAATTTGTATCTCGGCGTGAAAGACAGCAGCAAAGCAGACCTGGCAACTATCGCACAATATAGCAATGGTAGTGGCTACCATCTGCAATGGTATCTCAGCACCCAGAATGGCGCGAAGGTGATCATCAATCGTCGTAGCGGCAAAGCCATTGATCTGCCGGGAAGCAGCCAGACAGCCGGCACGCACCCGATACAATACACCGTGCAAAATGGACTTAACCAGCAATGGAACCTGGTAGCTGTTACCGGCGGCGCCTATCTGATCCAGAGTAACCTGTCCAATCATTATGTGCTGGATGATTCTGCCAGTAGCACCATCAGCGGCACCGGTATCATTCTGTATCCGGCCAGTGGCAGTAACGGCGGTACTAATCAGCGTTGGCTGCTGGAGCAGGTGGTGAATCCACTCAGTGCTCAAAATGCCATGGCATCCCCTCAAACACCAGCGTATGCAACGCCGGATGCTACAAAGATGCAGCTGTATCCTAATCCCGTGCATAACAGCTTTTACCTGTTTGTAAAGAAGCAAAAAGATCAGCCATCAGCGTTTATTTATAGCCTGGAAGGACGACTGATAAAAAAGATAGCGGTATCGTCTACCCCTTCGAATGTGGACGTTTCCGCATTAGAAGCCGGAATGTATTTTGTGAAGTATGGTGATGAAACGATTCGGCTGGTGAAGCAATAATAGCAATGATCGTATAAATCAGCAAAGCCTGCAAACTGTTTGCAGGCTTTGCTTTTGATGTTAAGTGCCGGAGTTTATTGTCCGTTGATTTCTTTTCGATGCTTCACAAACATTTTTCGGAGGAAGGTCGTTATGGTGTACGTCAAACTCATCGTAATGCATAATGGACATACTCCAAAACGAAAGAACAGGAGCACTATTTTTTTATACCAGGGGATATTGGCAGGAATGACCGGGCAGCTGATACCATCGCCGGCCACTTCTTTGATACCCCAGATATTGAGGGATGCTTTCATGTGGTCAGTTTTGGATTATCCGAAAAAGTGATAGATGCAGGTGGCTAATAAGGCAACAGCAGCAATACATAGAATGATCATGGTGTTTTTGTTCATTGGGCGTAGTTTTAAATGATTTCAACTATTAATACCCCATGCTTTTATTTATCACCCATTTATTTGTGCTTTATTTTTTACCTGTTGTATGCATTTGTATTGCTGGTTGGCGGCGGTATGTTTATTTTTCCAACCCATTTTTTTCATCAAACTGCTCATGGGTTCCTTGTAAAAGAAAATGGCTTTTAAGATACGTTGGCAATTTGCGGTGATCTTTGTCAGCCACGCCATCACTTTTTCTTCTCTGTCGGGCGGCCGCTGTAATTCGAACATCGCCACCCCGCTATCCGGCAGGTAGTGTTCCAGGTTATCAACGGGTACGAGCTTATTATCGCGGAGTCTTTTCAGCCACAGGTTTCTGGCGATCGCGAATAAGTAGGTTTTTAGTGAAGACGACAGGATAAAGTCTGTTTGCCGGACTTTTTGCAGGAGAACGATCATGGCTTCCTGGAAAATATCTTCTGCATCTGCGGTGGTGCCGTTATGCTGGGTAACATAGGTGAATATGGAAGGAGAATATAGCCGATATAGCCGCTCAAACGCGCCCGCGTCTTCGTTTTTAAGTTGGTCAACCAGGGTGTTGTCAGGTATTGTTTGCATTTGATGATAAAATTAGTCAATAGTCTATACCCCAAGGCGGCTATTATCACCCATGATATTGAAATTTATTTTTGTGGTCAGAATTCCAGGGGCACCACCATCTGTTTTACTATCGGCTCCAGGTTGTTCAGAGACCGCCGCCACCGGGCTTCCATCTCCTTTTTTTCCTGTAGCTGAAAGAGAATTTGCCGGACCGGATTTTTAGGTAAATAAAAATCTATTGTCAGCCTGGTTTTGTTTGCAGCAGTTTTTTCGATGGTGTAACAGGTAACGTAATTCTTTTTTTCAGCTGTTTCGCTGAACAGTACCTTTTCTTCGGGGTTATAGGTGAAGCTGCTGGTAAACATCAGTATTTCCTGCCCGTTTTGCATCACGTGCCGGTGACGACTGCCGATACCCGGTAAAAAATGTTCTACTTCGTCCACTGCCTTTACATCTTCCTGCCATTGATGACGGAATTCAAAATGTACCACGGTGTAAACCAGTGTTTTGATATCTGCATCATAGTCTCTGGACACCGATAACATTTTCTTTTTGTCTGCCAGTGCCGGCGCGGGGTCTGGATCGGGGATGATGTTGTTTTTGAGTTCACTCAGTTGGGTATAGTGAAAGGGAACGTTGCCTGTTTCCGTTTGTTTGGTACTGGCATCCCATTTCATCCATTGTGCCAGGTCGGGTGGTGGGCCGTTTAACAGGTGATCTGTTACGAGCCAGTATTCATGTTGTTCGATATCGTTTTTGAGTAATTGATGTGCCAGGATCACATCTTTCCCAATTAACTTACTAAAATTCTTTACCTGGTAGGTAGTGAACTCTCCGTAATGGGTGATTACTTTCAGGGTAAGGTCAATGGCGGAGATACAGGCCCGGCATTGACAGATTTTACGGTGGTCGTAGGTATTCAGATGCCGGTGAAATTCACAGAACATCTTTTCCACCTGCCGGTACAATGCCGGTAGTTCCAGTGGCGCGCCGAATTTATAGAACAGGATGGCATCTCCTTCTATTTCAGAGATTTCCAGGTCTGTTTCATTGGCATTGATCAGCACTTCCAGCAACTGCTGGATAATATGCCGGCTATGCCCGATCTCAATTTCATTCACAAAACGGGTAAAGCCACTTATATCAGGAATAAAAAGCAGCCCTTGATTTTCCATCTTTTACTTATTTTTTTAAAGGTAATAAAAAAGCCGGTGGCGTGTGGTGCTTAAGTTATTAAGTCCTAATTTTGCCGTGAACGAATCACCAGCAACTGTAAAATGACTACCAGCACTGTTAAAACAAAGCCGATAAAGGACGGAAATATCAGGATTGCCACCCTTCTCGCATTTGCGATGATCCCCATGTCGGGTTTCGCTACAGACATCTACATTCCGTCTCTGCCGGGAATGGCCAGCTCGCTGGGCATCACGAATAGTCAGGCCCAGCTTACCCTGAGCCTGTTCCTGATCAGTTATGGCCTATCACAGCTTTTTATCGGCAGTTTGCTCGACAGCTACGGCAGATATAAGATTGCGCTGGTATCTATGCTCATCTTTTGTGCTTCCTGCGTCACCATTGCCAATACACATAGTATTTATGTCATCTACGCCATGCGGATATTGCATGGTATCACCATCGCAGCTATGGTGGTAAGTAAGCGTGCATTTTTTGTGGACCTGTATTCGGGAGAGAAGCTGAAACACTATCTCAGCATTTTTACGATCATATGGTCAACCGGACCTATTGTGGCACCTTTCATTGGCGGGTACCTGGAAGTGAATTTCGGATGGAGTTCCAACTTTTATTTCCTGGGTGCTTTTGGGGCTATTTTATTCCTGCTGGAATTTATTTTCAGCGGAGAAACCATCAAACATACCACCCCGTTCCATCCTGAAAAGATCCTGTCTATTTATGCGGGTATGCTCCGTACCAGCAGCTTTACACTGGGCGTATCCCTGCTGGGGCTCGGATATTCTATGGTGATGGTATACAACATGTCAGGTCCTTTTATCATTGAGCACTTTTTTAATCTGTCGCCGGTTGTTACCGGGTATTGCTCGTTGCTGCTGGGATTTGCCTGGATGGTAGGCGGCTTTATCGGCAAAGCAATGATCAATAAACCCTTTCCCCGTAAAATGAGCATCAATGTTGGATTGCAGTTGTTATCAGCGGTGGCGTTGCTGCTAACTTTTTCCCTGTTTGGCGGATTATGGACGATACTGGTATTTGCTTTCCTGGTGCATGTAGGCGCCGGTTTTACATACAATAATTATTTTACTTTTTGTTTGCAGCGATTTCCAAAGAACGCCGGTATTGCCGGTGGTCTGACGGGTGGTTTATCCTATGTCATCGTGTCTGTTCTCAGTTATAGTCTTATATATTTCCTGCCTGCAAAAGATGGCAGGAACCTGTCGTTCAGTTATATGTTCCTGATCCTTATCAGCGGTGTGGTGATGTACCGGGTGCTTTCATTGAGCAGAAAAGAGGAGCAGGTCGTAACATTGTAGGGCAAACGGTCATGTATATACGTTTCTTTGGTGGCAATATAAACCCGGCGTGGGTAGTGTGACGTAATTGCCCCGCAATTTGACATTTTTACAACCCTTGCTGTTGGATATTCTCGTGTAAGTTTGTTTCATCTAAACAACGTACTATATGAAACGCAAATCAGCCTTCATCTTATTGCTACTCATCTCTGCATTTTCACAAATAAATGCGCAACAGCAAACGGGTAAATATGCCTCCGTGAACGGCTTAAAAATGTATTATGAAATTCATGGCAGCGGACAACCACTGGTATTGATTCATGGTGGTGGATCTACCCTTCAATCCAGCTTTGGCCGTATTTTACCGGAGCTGGCGAAAACACACCGGGTGATTGCTGTAGAGATGCAGGCGCATGGGCATACAGCGGATATAGACCGCCCTTTGAGCTTTGAGCAGGATGCCGATGACGTGGCTGCATTGCTCAAAGAACTCCATATCGAAAAAGCGGATATCATGGGCTTCAGTAATGGTGGCACCACTTCGCTGCAAATTGCGATCCGCCACCCGGAAATCGTGCATAAGCTGATCCTGGCTTCCGCGCTCTACAAACGGGATGGCATGCCTGCCGGCTTCTTTGATGGTTTTTCAAATGCGACCCTGGATGTGATGCCTAAGTCACTGAAGGCGGCTTACCTGGAAGCTAATCCTGATCCCAAAGGCCTGCAGCGCATGTTTGACCGCGACGTGGCCAGGATGAAAGGATTTACAGATATCAGCGATACGGATATTAAAGCCATCCAGGCGCCTGCACTGGTGGTGAATGAGTCGATCAATGGAGTGCTGCCAGATCATGCACTGCTGCTGTCACGTACGCTGCCACATGCACAATTAGTCATTTTCCCCGGCGGACATGGCGCATACATGGGAGAAATAGATTCGCCCAATAAGCATAGTAAAATGCCGGATGCTTTGCTCATCCTGATCAATGAGTTCCTTCAAAATTAAATCACATTATCTTCCTGTTAAAGCGATCCGGAACAGCAATTGTTAAAGGCCTTTCGATTAAATTTAATCACTAAATTAGTTGAATGAAAGGTTTTTGGAAGTATTTCTGGATCATCTACATCCTCTTCTTTGCGATCCCATTCCCCCTGTTTATTTATTACATGACGGTGTATGGGATCGTGGAAGTGGATACCAATCCCTGGCTGGCACTGATCTACCTGGTCATATCTGTTATACTATGGATCATATTATTGCAGGGCTGGTTCAGGAAATGGGTATTGATGCCCTTTATCATGCAAAGGAATATCAGGCGTCTTTTAACAGATGGGGCGCGGAAAGAAGCCCGGATTACACATAGCCAGGAATTGATCTCCGCTGGAAATAATCTTGTCACGAAAGAAATTGTATGTACGCTGCAGAACTTCGTGGGCACAACGATTACAGAAAAGCTAGTCGTAAATGATAGTCAGCCTGCCCTCCGCCGATATGAGACAGGAAAAAGCGTCCAGTTGCGAATTGATCCTGCGCTCAAGGCCGTTCCTCCCATCACCCCTGATGGTGTACAGGTAACCATAAAAAAAGGCGGGATACTATTACTGGGCATCGTTTGGTTAGCAGTAGTGGCGGCAGTTATCGGGTATTACTGTTATGCTTATATCCTGGAAAACAGTGGCATGGGCTGGCGTTTTCTAAGGTTTTATCACCCCCTCCTCCTGATTCCTTTAATTTTACTGTTGACCCGTTGGGGCCTGATGAAATTATTTAAATTCATCGGAGGCTCGCCGGCCGCCATGTTACGCTTTAAATATTACGGCATACGTACCGATGCGCAGATTGTATCTGCTTCGCAAACGGGCACCTATATTAACGAGCAACCCCAGCTACGGTTTGAACTACGCTACCAGGACGCCTCTGGCATCAGCCATACTGCTTCGTTAAAGAAAATAATTCCGCTCCTGGAACTGGACATCGCCAAACAGGCCACTGTCCCGGTTTTCTACCTGAAAGAAAAACCGGAACAGATAGCCTTTGCCAGTGATGTGGAAGCTTAAAAGAAATATGATCATGATGCAGTTACAAAAGATAATAACCATCGTATTAGTGACAGGGTGTATGTCCTGCCAGTCATTCCGGGATTCTATTCATGATACCTTCAATGGTACTAATACAGATAGCACCCGTCAGCATGCAGGAACGCCGGCCGCCAACAGGATGGTGGAAGAGAGCAGCAGTACTACTGTTACTTCTTCCACTGTACATACCAGCAGTACAGTGACCTCGTCTACAGAACATAGCAGCAGCGATGGTTTTCTGGCCAATGCAGCCAGGCTGACGGCCGCAGAACAGGCGCTTCGTCACTTACCGGCCTTCGCAGGAAAAGATATTTATTTATATGAAGGCATTCATTTCTATGATGATGGCAGGATAGGTACCAAAGTGCAGCATCCGCAAAACCCGGCATATATTGATGAATACGAATTTGTGAATGGACACTGGAAGGCGCCGGAACCCGTGCAGCTCTCTGTACATGATGATATCCAAAAACGACTGATTAAACTGGATGATATTAGTTTCGGTAGTGTGGCAACGGTGTACCGTAATTACCAGCTAAAAGCAGATAGTGTGACAGGCACCAAATCGCTTACACATATATACGCCATATTTGATAACAAGGGCTTCAGCTGGTATCCCCAATCCCTGGATGGTAGCAGGGAACGCTATTTTATTAGTTTTACGAAAGATGGTAACCTGCAGCGTTTTTACCGTGAGTAACGCTTTGTAAGGTAGTTTGTCCCCCTCCGGGAGTTTCGATCGTTATGAGGTTGAAATTATCTTCCGCGAGGAGTATAACTAACCAACAAAGCAAGTATGAATACAGACAGCTTATTCAGGCCATTCCGCCTGAAATCCCTGAACACAAGGAATCGTTTTGTTATGTCGGCTATGACCAGGTCCTTTTCTCCCGGAGGGGTGCCTGGCGCTGATGTGGCCAGCTATTACCGCAGAAGAGCGGAAGGCGAAGCAGGCTTAATCATTTCAGAGGGAACAGTCATTGACCGGCCCTCTTCCTCCATGGAGCCTAATGTCCCCAGATTTTATAGTGCGCCTTCCCTGGAGGGCTGGCAACAGGTGATAGATGGTGTCCTCGCCGCAGGAGGCCAAATGGCACCACAGCTCTGGCATGCAGGCATACAGGATGCTGCGCCGGCTGGGTGGGCACCGCCGGTGCCGTTTGAAGGTCCTTCCGGTATTGGTAATGGTCGTGCTATGACGGATGCCGACATCGCTGATACCATCGCCGCTTTTGGCCGCGCTGCAGCAAATGCAAAACGGATGGGCTTTAACAGTATAGAAGTGCAGGGCGCGCATGGTTATCTTATTGACCAGTTTTTTCGGGAAGATACCAATACCAGGACTGATCTTTTTGGTGGTAAAACACTGGCCGAACGTACCCGGTTTGGCGTAGAAGTGACCAAGGAAATACGAAAACAGGTAGGGGAAGATTTCGCGCTGATCATGCGCATATCGCAATGGAGCTTTAAAAACTTCCATGAAAAGCTGGCTGCAACACCGCAGGAAGTGGAAGCGTGGCTAACGCCGCTGGCCGATGCCGGCATAGATATTTTTCATTGCTCTACCCGCAGGTTCTGGGAGCCGGAATTTACAGGATCTGATCTGAACCTGGCCGGCTGGGCTAAAAAATTAACAGGGAAAGCTACCATCACCGTGGGTTCTGTTGGTTTAGATAAAGATGTTACCTCGTTATATGTTGGTGAAAATTCATCGCCCGCCTCTATTGATGAACTGATTCGCCGAATGGATAATGATGAATTTGACCTGGTGGCAGTAGGCCGGTCTATTTTAACAGATCCTTACTGGGTACAGAAATTGAGGGAAAACAGGATGCATGAATGGCAGGGGTTCAATAAAGAAGTGCTGGGTAAATTAGTGTAGCGGGATAGATTAAGCGGCGCGCACCGGAGGGTCCGAAAAATAAAGAATAGCATCCAGATAAATCTTTAATAGAAAAGGCCTTCCTGTTGATTTACAGGAAGGCCTTTTCTGCTAAAAACCTTTTAGAATTTATACGCAAAACCAGCGGAAAAATTCCTTGGTTTCTGCGGGTTGATAGACCAATAACCGGTGTAATAAACTTCGTTGGTGATATTGTTTACTGCCAGTGAAATCCTGAATTTCCTGGCATTGTAAAATACAGTACCATTTAGCAGCGTATAGGAAGGTAATAAGAATACGCCGGTGATACTGTTATCAATTACTTTGTACACGCCGCCATAATTACCTCCGAAACCGAGTCCGAAGTTTTTCAGGATGCCGTTACTGAATCTGTAGGTGGCCCAAAGATTAGCGAGGTCCTGGGGGCCTTGTCCACCCGGACTTCTGCCTGGTTCGCCATAAAAGTCATCTTTTGCGCCGGAGATGATTTTGGTTTCATTATGGCTATAGCCTGCAATGATATTCAGACCATTTAACGGATGAGCGCTTACTTCAAATTCAATCCCTTTGCTGCCTACCTTTCCACCTTGTGTAACATCGTGCTGGTTCAGCGCATCGGGCATTACCCTGTCTGATACTTTGATATCATATACAGATACTGTACCGGTTAGCCTGCCATCAAACAGGGTGGTTTTAACACCGTATTCGAATTGATCGGCATGTTCTGGTTTGAAAGATTTTACCCGGCTGTTACTGCCATCTGCATCGGATACTGTTTGTGGCGCCACATTGATGAATGCATTCATATAATTGGCAAACAGTGATACTTTGTTCAGGATGGGCTGATATACGATACCAAACTTTGGAGATATGGCAAACTGGCTGTAATCGTCATCAGGATTATTTTTATCGCCTTTTGAATCGAAGTAGTCGGCGCGTAGGCTCACCATGGCAATTAAAGCTGGTGTGATATTGAGTACGTTGGAAAAGTAGGCACTGTAGGAACTATTGGAGATGTTGGTTTTGGTGCTGTCCAGTGGCGCCAGCAGCTGTTTGATAGCAGTCATGGTTAAATCTATCGGCGGGCCCGGTTCGCCGGTTTCCGGATTAAAATAACCTATTTCTCCCTGTGGCGTAACGTTTCTTGCGGAAGCCCATCCGGTGCTGTTTTCCACAACATGACGATGGTAATAATCCAGTCCCACCAGCAGGCGGTTTCTCATATTACCAATTTTGAAATCGCCGTTGAAGTTTTGTTGGATATCGAGTGTGTTCGTCTTTTGATTTTCGTAATGGAAATACTGCTGGAACCATTTGTCACCGGGCACATCGTCCCAGATATAGGTATAAATCCCATCGGATTTAATTCTTCCGGTAGATACCACTGTTTGAGATTTCCATTGAGAAGAGAGCTTATACAACATTTGCGCCTGTAGGTTAAAGCGCGGATTACGGATCGTGAGATCGTTGTTGGTAAAGGATAACCTGTTATTGAGGTTCAGCGCCTGCACGGTTTTGAAATCCAGTAAAGTATCCCTGTTGGATTGGAAGAAGATAGGTGGTGCAGCCCTTTTTTCCTGCATGATTTCTGCCATTACGCTGAAGGACAGACGGCTGTTTACTTCATAGGAAAAGGAAGGTGCAATGAAAAACGACTTCTTGAAACCTGCATCCTGGAAGGTGTTTTCGCTATGAACAGCGCCGTTTAAGCGGAGTGCGATCTTTTTCTTTTTGCTTAACGGGGTATTGATGTCAATGGTGATTCTGTTTAAGTCAAAGCTACCAGTGTTGTAAGTGACTTCTCCTCCAAAAGTATAGTATGGTTTTTTGGTAATGGTGTTAATCATACCACCATAACTTTGAAAGCTACCGCCGAAAAGCGTACCTGACGGGCCTTTGATGACTTCTATTTCTTCCACATCTGCCGGGTCCGGATTGCCGCTGGTAATGCCGGGCAGACCATTATACAGGGAAGGCTGTGCATCAAATCCACGCAGCGCAAAGTAGGAGGCGCCATCGCCCGCTCTGCCGGTAGATTCCCAGGTTCTGGTAATGCCGGGTACATTGCGTAAGGCATCATCATAGTTGGAGATGACCTGTTGCTTTAAAAGCTCGGATGATACCGTACTATATACTTGCGGATTTTCGAGTTTTTCCAGTGGCATTTTGGCCACTGATTTATTTTCCTTCTTAATATTACCGGATGACACAGTTACTTCATGGAGCTGTGCAGCGTTCTCTTTCAGTACAAAATCAACCTGTGTGGCCTGGCCCGCGATAACGTTGATCTGTTTTTCTTCCGCAATAGATACCAGGTCGCTGACCAGCAAGGTCCAGGTGCCTGGTTTTACATTCCTGATAGTGTATACGCCTTGCTCGTTGCTGATGTCGCCCCATCTGGCATTTTTAATTCTGATGGTAACGAGTGGGGCTGGTTTGCCGTCACTGGTGGTAATAGTGCCTTTAATGGTACCGTTGTTGTCTTTTGCACTTTGCGCATACAGGCAGGTGGTGGCAAACAGATAGGTCATTAAAAGTAAAAGCCGATGAAACATTTAAAGTGTGATTTGGTTGTGTGATCAGTTAGACTGCAAAGGTTGATCACAGACCGCGTCTTTAGTTATGCCAATCGGGAAAATAATTTACGCAATACGGAAAAATATAATGAATGAACGGAACAGGTTTCAGGCGTTACCAGGGAAGCTGTTATTTTTTCGGGAGTATGGCGGTAGCTTCAATTTCAATCAGTATATCACTCCGGAACAGCTTATTCACCTGCACCAGTGTACTGGCAGGAGGTGTTTGGGTATTGATAAATTTATCCCGGGCATTCCGGATGGCCTGAACCTGGGTCACATCTGTTATAAAATAGCCGAGTTTCACCACGTTGTCCATGGTTCCGCCGGCATCTTCAATAATGCTTTTAATGTTCTGGAATACCTGTTCTGCCTGTTTACCGGCATCGTCTTTTCCTACGAGATTGCCTTCTTTGTCGAGGGCTACCTGGCCGGAGAGGATAAGCATTTTGCAATTGCCCAGGTCAATAACGGCGGCCTGGGAATATCCTTTAGGTACATGTACGGTAGTGGGATTGATCATTTTCACCACAGGTGACTTTGTTTGGGAAAAAGCGGCCAGCGAAATAAACAGGGCGGGCAGGAATATGATTTTTTTCATGCGGATATTTTTACGGGATCTAAAGATAATGATTCCCATTTTCCACCTGGCGAAAAAAAGCGTGTGGCTCTCCGGAATTTTATTTTAAATAAAATAGATCCAACAGGGATTAGCCCGGTCAGATTTAACGTCTTTAGTTATTAAAAGAATGGACAAAGCAAACATACAAGTCAGGCAATTATTTTCTATCCCTGTAATGGTAGCGGCATTGGGCTATTTTGTAGATATATACGACCTGTTATTATTCAGTATTGTGCGCATCCCCAGTTTGCAGGCACTCCATGTTGGAGAGAGCGAGTTGCTGAAGAAAGGCATTTACCTGATCAATATGCAAATGGCCGGTATGCTGCTGGGAGGCATCCTGTGGGGCATTTACGGCGACAAGAAAGGAAGGTTATCCGTTTTGTTTGGCTCTATTTTATTATACTCCCTGGCAAATATTGCCAATGGTTTTGTGACTACGGTAGACCAATATGCGTTGCTGCGTTTTATTGCAGGGGTAGGACTGGCAGGAGAACTGGGTGCCGGCATCACGCTGGTGGCCGAGATCCTGCCGAAGGAAATAAGGGGTTATGGCACTACCATTGTATCGGCAGTAGGGGTATTGGGAGCTGTGCTGGCCTATGTGGTGGCGGATATGTTTGACTGGAAAATTGCTTATTTTATCGGTGGAGGATTGGGCCTGGCATTACTCGTACTACGATTTAATGTATTTGAGTCGGGTATGTTTAAAGCTGTAAAGAAAGAAACGACCTCCCGCGGAAATTTCTTTGCATTATTTACGTCTGCTGCCATGTTTTATAAGTACCTGCGCTGCATCCTGATAGGATTGCCTATCTGGTTTGTGATAGGTATACTGGTTACTTTTTCTCCCGAATTTGGGAAAGCCATTGGTCTTACCACAACCGTGTACGCCGGTAAAGCAGTAATGTTTTGTTATATCGGACTTTCACTGGGAGACATCAGCAGCGGGCTTTTAAGTCAGTATCTGCGGAGCAGGCGGAAATCGGTATTTGTTTTCATTATACTCACCCTCGTTACGGTAGTCATCTACCTGGTACAAACCTCACAAAGTATTTTCATTTTTTACGGGTTATGCTTATTGCTGGGATTTGCAATTGGTTACTGGGCATTGTTTGTAACCATTGCTGCAGAACAGTTTGGTACTAACCTGCGGGCAACTGTAGCCACCACGGTGCCTAATTTTGTGCGCGGCAGTGTCAATATTTTTACACCATTATTCCTGTTGTTAAAAGACCATACCAGTGTGACCCAGGCGGCAGGCATCATTGCGCTCGCCACTATTATGCCTGCTTTACTAGCGCTTTGGAAAATGGAAGAAACGTTTTCGAAAGATTTGAATTATACGGAGTAACTGCTTTAGCATGCATCTGCCTATATGCACCTGGTAAACAGCGGGTGCATATATCTCCCGATGCAACGCGTCAAACTTTAACTTTCTGTTTGCACCTATAAGGTTAATTTCACTGGTAGGCATCACTGAATACCCGTCCCCCTCTTGCACTGTGCGATGCCGGCTTCACCTTATAAATAAATGATTATGCCCGCATCCAGATGGTTAATGATGATATTTGTTGTGTGTATTACCAGTCAGGTTGTAAATGCTCAGTTTACGCTGAAAGGAATGGTTGTAGATGCCGGCAGCAAAAAGCCGCTTCCTTATGTAAACATTGGTATCCCGCATAAGAATGTTGGCGTCATCTCTCATCCGGACGGCACTTTTACGATTAATATTCCGGAGCAATATAGAAATGATACGCTGACTTTCTCTATGGTAGGGTATACCTCGATAAGTTTTAATATCAATAAGATTGGACAGATTACACAATTTGAGTTAAAGGAAAAAATAAGCCAGTTAAACCCGGTAACTATTGCCGGGGAAAAGCTGACGGAAGAGAGAATAGGTATTGTAAAGTACCATCCAATTGTTCATTTCACAGATGCCAGTACCAATCAGGACGATATTTTTGAGATCGCCCAGTTAGTCAGGCTGGATGATAAGGCGGCTAAAGTAACGAGCCTTAGTTTGTATATCAGTGAGGACCGGAAGGACAGTGGTATCTTCCGGATCAATTTTTATAGCTTCGATGGTAAACGTCCCGGGAACCGGATTTTTGAAGAAAGTATTGTGCAGACACATGCTATTCAAAAGGGCTGGCTGAAATTTGATTTGAAAAAGTATCATCTCTATTTGAAAGGAGATGTTGTTGCTGCGATAGAGTTTATTCCATTGGAGAAAAAGACAGCCCCGATTTATTACGAAGTAAAGCTGGGAGGATCAGCCAGGAGCTTTACCCGCCCCCAAAGCCAGGGAGAGTGGAGAGTGCCGCCACATCATTATCGCATG
Source organism: Chitinophaga sp. RAB17 (assembly GCF_052114225.1). Lineage (NCBI taxonomy): Bacteria > Pseudomonadati > Bacteroidota > Chitinophagia > Chitinophagales > Chitinophagaceae > Chitinophaga > Chitinophaga sp. RAB17. Next base: position 135,478 of record NZ_JBFREI010000004.1, read on the forward strand.
TTCATGACAGCCCTTGTATCCAACAACCGCCGGGATAAACACCCGGAAAATGGTGACGAAAAAGAAACGTTGCCGGCTGTTCGACTATATTCTTCTTTCGTACAGGATAGCTTCTCTATATTTATTAAAGTGCCGAAAGACTATGATAAAAGAAAGGATAGTCTTTACCCGGTTGTATACCTGTTGGATGCCAACGCTTATTTTGACCAGGTAAGCGATTATATAAAGAGAGAGTTATCCGTAGCGCCCATCCTGGTAGGTGTTGGGTACGCTGATTTTGTTCAGAATGATTCTTTAAGGAGCCGGGATTATACTTACCCGGTAGCATTGGCGGAGGATAGCTTTGCCATCAGTGGTGGGGCAGATAAGTTTTTACATTTTCTTCAGCAGGAGCTGCTACCATATGTTGATAACGCCTATCGTACAGATACCAGCAATCGCACTATTATGGGCCACTCATTGGGTGGCTATTTTACAACGTTTGCGATGGAAAGAGAAGTGTTGAAGAAGCGTATTTATTTCAAAAATTTTGTGGCCGCCAGTCCTTCTTTATCTTACTATGATAATTACCTGCTTAAACAACTGGGAGATATCCCCTGGAATACCCCGGCGCCCCCACGCACATTATATATTACAGCGGGCGGATTAGAAAGTGACAGCGGTGATGGCGCCCCTGCTGATATGAAGGACTTTATCCGGGATATGCAGGCAAGGAAGGGAGGTGCCATCAATGTGAAGACAGCAATTTACCCGAATTACTCACATATGGAAACTGCGGTGAAGACGTTTCAGGATGCATTAAAATGGCTGATGGAAGGTAAGTAGTGCCTCTGCATTTTACAGGCGTGTTGCTATAAAACAGGACTCGTGAAAAAAGAAGTTCACAGCGTATTGTTACAAGAAATTAATTTTAGCCTTAAATTTGGGTAATATCCTACTGTAACCCACCCAATATTTAATACTAAATGACCGCGTTTGATGAAGCAGAGAGAACATATCATCAACAACTATATTGCTGCTTATAACAGCTTCGACGCCGACAGGATGGTGGCCGATTTTGACGATAACATCCGCTTTGAAAATATTTCAAACGGGAAGGTAGATATGACACTGGTGGGCGTGGAAGCTTTTAGACAACAGGCGGAACAGGCAAAGCGGCTGCTTTCGGAAAGAAAACAAACCATCTTATCGTTCGTACATGAAGCGGATAAAACCACTATTGAAATCGACTACTTTGCCATCTTAGCGATTGACCTGCCCAACGGACTTAAAAAAGGGGCGGAGCTCAAATTATCAGGTGTGTCTGTTTTTAAATTTGAAGGCAATAAAATTATAGCGTTATCTGATATCAGTTAGTCACCTGATGTATTCTATTATATCGAATTATAAGCACGTGGCGTAAAATTTACACGTTTCCGCTCATACCAAAATATAATTTCCTTTCTCATTATTTTATTATTTTCCTGCCGGACCAATATTCTCCTATGTATGGCTAACTTAAACCTTAAAGCGAAAGGATTAAATACGTATGATGCTATTGTAGTAGGCTCCGGTATTTCCGGCGGCTGGGCTGCGAAGGAACTCTGCGAAAAGGGACTCAAAGTATTGCTGCTGGAACGCGGAAAACAACTGGAGCATATAAAAGACTACACCACTGCAACGAAAGCTCCCTGGGAAGTACAACATAGGGGAGCGCTCACCAACATTCAACAGAAAGAGCATCCTTTCCTGATCCGTGAAAGGGCATATTCAGAGTTTAATGAAAGCTATTGGCTGAAGGATGCGGATAGTCCGTATCTGGAAAAGAAACGCTTTGACTGGGCCCGTCCGGACATCGTAGGCGGCCGTTCTATTATGTGGGGCCGCGGATCGCTCCGTCTCAGTGACCTGGATTTTGAAGCCAATATAAAAGAGGGCATAGGCATCGACTGGCCTATCCGTTATAAGGACCTGGCGCCCTGGTATGATCATGTGGAAGCTTTTGCCGGCATCAGCGGACAGGCAGAGGGATTGGCACATTTGCCGGATGGCATTTTCCAGCCTCCTATGGAAATGAATTGTTTTGAGAAACAGGTGAAAAGCAGGATAGAGTCCACCTTCCCGGATCGCCGCATGACTATTTTCCGTACAGCCAATCTCACGCAGCCGATCGGCGACAGGGGGAAGTGTCAGTATCGTGATCGCTGTGCCCGCGGATGCCCTTTTGGCGCTTATTTCAGTACGCAGTCGTCTACACTGCCTGCTGCGGTAAAAACGGGTAATCTTACTCTGCATCCGGATGCCATTGTAAACAGTATTATCTACGATGAAAGCAAAGGCAAGGCCACCGGGGTACGGGTGATAGATAAGCATAGCAAAGAAATGCAGGAGTTCTATGCGAAGATCATCTTTCTAAATGCTTCTACACTTGGCAGCACCTTTGTGCTGATGAACTCTGTTTCTAATCGTTTCCCGCAAGGATTGGGTAATGATAGCGGCGTGCTGGGGCATTATCTCATGGATCATCATTTTCATGCCGGCGCAAGTGGGATATCAGAAGATTTTAAAGATAAATATTACTATGGCCAGCGCCCGGCAGGATTTTATATTCCCCGGTTCCGCAACCTGGGTAACGACAAACGTTCCTATCTGCGGGGATTCGGTTACACCGGTTACAGCAATCGTAGCGGATGGTCCAGGGGAATTGCTGAACTGGGCATTGGTGACGCTTTCAAAGATTACCTGTCTGAACCAGGTCCCTGGCAAATGGGATTAATGGGCTTCGGTGAATGTCTGCCCTACGAAGAAAATAAGGTCACCCTGGATCATAGTGTGAAGGACGCATGGGGGCAACCGGTACTGCAGCTGAATTGCGAATTCAAAGATAATGAGCGGCAAATGCGGAAGGATATGGACCAGGATGCAGTGGCGATGCTGGAAGCGGCAGGACTGAAAAATGTGCAGCCTTTCAACAGGGATTCTTATCCAGGTATGGCCATACATGAAATGGGGACTGCCCGCATGGGAAAAGATCCCCGTACTTCTATCCTCAATGAATGGAACCAGGTGCATAGCGCTAAAAATATATTCGTCACTGATGGTGCTTGTATGACTTCTTCCGCCTGTCAGAATCCTTCGCTGACATATATGGCCATTACTGCCAGGGCAGCGGATTATGCGGTGAAGGAATTGAAGCGACAGCAGCTCTGATAAATAGAAAAGGGCAGACATCCATGTCTGCCCTTTTCTATTAAAGATAACACGATCAGGTATCAGGACTTACATCATCCCAGGCCTGATTCATATAATTTATCAGCCAGTTTAAAGCAATATGTCTTTCTAATACTACTTCAGGATGCAGGTTTCCCGGCGCGTTCTGCTGTTGAAGATTTGCACTTGTGCAGGCCCAATCATATCTCAAAATCAAATCAGCCTGATCAAGTATTTCTTTTTTACTTCTCAATTTTGCTTTATCCCTGAATTGCGGGGCATTAAATGAAGAAATAAGGTCTACATCTGCCGTCACATTACAGACAGCGTCCGGGAAAGATAAACTATCTATATATCCTAATGCCCATAACATCACATGTGTTCCTTCCGCTCTCCAGTTGGCGTTGGCCATGTCCTGTGCGGTAGGGCGGTCTGCGAGTATAAAAGCTTTTTCTGCTTCCGTAAGATGCTGCATCACCTGATAGTGCTTGTCGAAGTCTGCTAATATGGCCTTGCCAGCACTTTCGCTTTTCAATTCCATAAAACATAATGCCAGTGCCCTGTTGACTACTTCCTCTTTTGTCCTGATGGTAACGCTGTCTTCCGGCGCCACAAATAAGGCATTCTGGTTATTGTATATCGGAATATTATGTGCCACACATATGGCCTCGGAAGCTAAACGTCTGCGTTGCTGATCGGCAGAAGGCGTGATGTTTTCAACCGGTTTACTAATATCAGGTGTTTCTATCTTAACTTCCTGCACTGGGGCCCGCGGGGTCTGCCCGCAGCCGAATAGTGACAACATTGTTCCTGCAGCCAGAACTATTTTTAAATGCTTCATATGCAGATTTAAACCTTAAATATAGTACATATTTCATATGCCTATGGAATCCGCGTTTGTAAATCTATCGCCTTGAATGTATCTTACCATTCCGTAAGAAACATAAAACGTGCATTGTATGTCTGAATCATTGAAACCTTTACGTGTATTAGTAGTGGGTTGTGGTAATATGGGCGCTTCCCATGCCACTGCCTTTCACACATTGGATGGATTTGAAATCTGTGGTATTGTATCTACCGGTGCCAGTAAGCAGGTACTGAATGATAAGCTGGGTGGAGGTTATAGTCTGTATAGTCATTATGAAGAAGCATTGGCAGCCACCCAACCGGATGCCGTATGTATTTCCACGTATCCGGATACACATGAAAGCTTTGCTATTACGGCATTCGAACAGGGATGTCATGTATTTATAGAAAAGCCACTGGCCGACTCTGTTGCAGGAGCGGAGCGTGTGGCAGCGGCAGCCCGCAAAGCCGGTAAGAAACTGGTAGTGGGTTATATACTCCGGCATCATCCTTCCTGGCAGCGTTTTGTAGAACTGGCGCAGCAATTGGGTAAGCCACTGGTGATGCGCATGAACCTCAATCAGCAAAGTTCGGGTAACAAATGGATGGTACACCGTAACCTGTTGCAAAGTTTGAGTCCTATTGTAGATTGCGGTGTTCACTATATTGATGTGATGTGCCAGATGACCCGCTCAAAGCCAGTACAGGTATACGCTATCGGTGCGAGGCTCTCAGATGATGTGCCGGCAGATAATTATAACTACGGACAACTACAGATCCGTTTTGAAGATGGTTCTGTTGGTTGGTATGAGGCTGGCTGGGGTCCTATGATGAGCGAAACCGCCTTCTTTGTAAAAGATGTGATCGGGCCGGAAGGATCTGTATCTATTGTTGCTAAAGATGCCGGCGGCGCCGGTAAGTCTGATAACGTAGACGCACATACTAAAACAGAGTCGCTCCGTTTCCATCATGCTGCACTGGATGAAAACGGGAAATTTGTAAAAGAAGATACCTGGATCACAATGGAAGGAGAACCTGGACATCAGGGCTTATGCGACCGGGAACAATTATATTTTTTACAGGCGATCCGGGAAGATATAGACCTCACGGAACATGTGCAGGATGCGGTAAACAGTCTCCGTATTGCTTTTGCCTGTGATGAATCTGTACGTACCGGTAAAGTGGTCATGCTCTGATAAAAATACTTTGAGCAATGTGCAGCCCTCGCATGTTGCTCAAAGCTTATCCCTGAACGTTTTGGGCGACACGCCCATGATTAATTTAAAAGACCTGGAAAAAGTATACTGATCCGGATACCCCATTTCCCCCGCAATTTCTTTCACGGTAAAATCTGTTTCTCTTAATAGCTGGCTGGCCTTCTGCATGCGGAGGGACGTGAACAGCTGAATAGGAGAGTAGCGTGTTTTTTCTTTGAATAACGCAGAAAGATAGGAAGCAGAAAAACCCGTTTCGCGGGAAAGGTCTGCCAACGTTAAGTGTTTATCCAGTTGCTGCTTCATTAGCGTGATACATCGTTCTATAATATTTTCTGCGCCGTGTTTCATGTAATTAAAAACAGTGAGCCGAAAAGTGCCGAGGAAGCTATAGAACCGGAAGTTGGCATATAACAGGTTCTCAATATTATTCATGAGGTCCAGGTGATGCAGAATATCATCAAACTGCGCATTCCTGCCCACCAGTGGCGGGATGGTGTGAGGCTTTAAGGCAGTACCGAGGTAGCGGTAGATGTCATCCGCCAGCAGTCCGGAAAACTGTACCGAATACAAACGCCAGGGATCATCCGGAGATGGTCCCGAACGAAAAGTGGTATTTGCCGGAATGATCAGGTACTGATTGGTTTTGATGACCGTTCTTTTTTTGCCCACTTCCAGCCAGCCCTTGCCATGTGCGGAATACAACAGGGTATATACCGGTGATGCCTTTACTTCGCCGGGTTCTCGGGCAGTATTTTCAGGATAGCGGCCAATGTTGGTAATAAAAAGATTCCTGCCAAGCGGATGTTTTTCCAGCTTACGTTTCAGGTGGTCAGGTAAGATCCATGTACTGGGTGTGTTGGCAGCAAGGTGATTCATGGTGATAGTAATTTAAGCCATTCTTTTCATAACATGCAACATTGTTTGATACAAAAAAAAAGACAACCTTAGCATAAGAAAGCAGCACTGTGATTTTTTGTTTCCACGTATGAAATTATCAACCAATAGCGAACACCTATGCATCAAATGCCTTTAATTGATCTGGCTGTCATTGTGATTTACCTGCTGTGTATGATCCTGGTGGGACTGTGGTTTTCCAGGAAAAATAAGAATGCTGCACAATTTACAACAGCTTCCGGAACGATTCCGGGCTGGGCATTGGGACTTTCGTTGTACGCTACTTTTTTAAGCAGCAATACTTTTCTGGGTGTGCCCGGAAAATCTTTCGGCAGCAACTGGAATGCATTTGTATTCAGCTTGTCGATGCCACTGGCGGCCTTTATTGCAGCGAAGTATTTTGTGCCATTCTATCGCCATAGCGGTGAAGTAAGTGCCTATACACATCTGGAACGCCGCTTCGGCCCCTGGGCCAGAACATACGCCATGGTTTGTTTTATGTTGATGCAGCTGGCCAGGATGGGGTCTATCTTTTTCGGTGTAGCATTGGCGTTACAGGCGCTTACAGGTTTGGAAATGCGTACAATCATGACCGTTACAGGCATCTGCATTATCATATATACAGTGTTGGGAGGCATGGAAGCAGTCATCTGGACAGAAGTACTGCAGGGTATCGTTAAAACCGCCGGAGCGTTAATTATCCTGGGGCTGGTGATTACAGGGATGAACAACGGGATCGCCGATATTTTCAGGATTGGGATGGACAACGCTAAGTTTTCACTGGGGAGTTTTAATCCGGCTGATGTGCGTACCTCTACTTTCTGGGTAGTGTTGCTCTACGGATTTTTCATCAACCTGAATAATTTCGGTATGGACCAAAACTACGTACAACGCTATCATACTGCCAGGTCTGAGAAGGAAGCTTCCCGCAGTATCTGGTTATGTGTATACTGGTATGTGCCGGTAAGTATGGTCTTCTTTTTTATTGGTACGGCCTTATTTGCCTACACGCAGCAACATCCGGAAATGATACTGGCAGTAAAGCAAACGGTAGCTGCTGAGCGGCATGTGCCCGTGGAAACCTTGTTGCCAGCGGATTATGGCGATAAGGTATTGCCCTGGTTTATGGTCACAAAAGTACCAAAAGGATTGCTGGGATTAATTGTAGCCGCTATTCTATCAGCAGCTATGAGCACCGTGAGTAGTGGTATGAACAGCACCGCTACTGTTTTTCTGAAAGATATTTACCAACGGTATATCAACCGGGTATCCGGTCCTGGAAAAGATATGAAGGTACTCTACATCGCTACTACGGTGACAGGTTTGCTGGCCATTCTTTTTGGCATCTCCATGATAGGAGTGAAAAGCATCCTGGATATGTGGTGGGAATTATCGGGCATCTTCGCCGGCGGTATGTTGGGTTTATTTCTGCTGGGCATTGTGTCCAGAACAAAGAATGCTGCCGCCGTTACTGCTACGCTGATAGGTCTGGTGGTGATTCTCTGGATGTCTCTTTCAAAATACCTGCCTGCGGCATGGGAGCAATGGCGTAGTCCGTTGCATGTGCACCTGATTATTGTAGTGGGCACTTTGTCAATATTCCTGGCGGGCATGCTGCTAACGCGGCTGCAACGCAGGGCACTCCCTGAATCTTAAACCTGTTTGTTATGCAAAAGAAATTTGTACCGGTGATGATTACACCGTTTAATCTGAAAGCACAGATTGATCACGACATGGTGGAGCAGCTGATAGACTTTTACCTGGAAGCTGGCGTGAAAGGTTTTTTCGCTAACTGTCTTTCTTCTGAAATGTACAGTATCAGTGAAGATGAGCGGCTGGAACTCACCCGCCATGTAGTCCGCTATGTGAATGGCCGGGCGCCGGTAGTGGCTACCGGGTCGTTTGGATTAACCATTCCCGACAAGGCGTTGTTCACCCAAAAGATCCATGATACAGGCGTAGATTCGGTGATCATGATCACCGGGCATTTTGCCAACATAGATGAGCCGGATGATATCCTGCTGCAAAGATTTGAGCAGCTGTTTTCGCTCACGGGAAATATCCCCCTGGGTTTGTATGAATGCCCTGCACCTTATAAAAGAGTGATAACTCCGGAGATTTTAGCTACATTACTGGCTACCAACCGGTTGATTTATCATAAAGATACGTCCTGCAGCGTGGAAAACGTAAGGGCTAAACTGGCCGTGACAGCGGGGAGCCGGCTGGAGTTCTACGATGCACACACGCCTAACGCGGTCGCCTCTATGAAAATGGGTGCGGCCGGCATGTCCTCTATCTCCGGCAATTTTTATCCGGAAATATTGGTCTGGCTATGTAACCATATCAACGATGAAAGCAAACAGGAAGATGTATCCTGGATACAGACGGAGTTGCAAAGGGTAGATCCGCTGATTCATATCGGGTATCCCTTGAGTGCCAAGTACTTTTTGCAGCTCCGGGGGCTGCCGGTGCGTACTATCAGCCGCGCGCATGCGCTGGAACTAACGCCGGAGCAGAAAGGGACCTTACAGCAGATTTATCGTGATTTCAAAGGCTGGTGCGATAGATTACAGATAAAAGAAGTGGTGACAGCTACCTTGCCTTCACATTAATTAGTTGTTATTTTTCGACAGGAAATTATGATGGCAAACGGCCAATGTGTAGTTTAGAGAAATCCTTATTCCTAATTCACATAAGAGATGTCAACCAGCCTTTATAATTCACAGCAAGACGAAAAGTTCCTGTGGGTCCGGCTCTGTGAGGGAGACCGGGATGCTTTCGGGGAAATATACCGGCGCTACTTTCCGCTGTTGTTCCGGTATTGTATCCGGTTTACAACGGATCGTAGCCTGGTAAAAGACATGTTGCAGGACTTCTTTTCACAGCTGTTCCTGCAACGTGCCGGTCTTGCCACACCTGTCAATCTGAAAAGTTACCTGCTGGTATCTGCCAGAAGAAAATTATTCCGCTACCTGGAGAAATCATCCAGACTGCCCGGCAGCCTGGATGAAGGGATGATATCACTCTTCGACCTGGAACTGTCTCCTGAAAGTATCCTGATCCACCGCCAACATACAGAGCAAGCCAACCGCCTGCTGCAACAAAAATTGAACGCACTCACGCTCCGGCAAAAAGAAGCGATCTATCTCCGTTTTTACGAAAACCTTACCTATGAGGAGATTGCGGAGATTATGGTGTTGAAAGAAGTAAAATATGCACGCACCTTAATATACCGTGCGATAGCTGAATTAAAGGAATTACTGGCACCCAATGAATCGGCCCTGATGGTCCGTTAAAAAATAATTTAAAAATAGATTGATTTTCCTGAGGGTATTTACCCGGTTCCCGACTCTTCTGATTGAATAAGGTACTTTTTTATGAACTATGGTGGATATGCTGCCGCAGATTTTGCGGCAGATGCCTCATTCCAGGCATGGGTGCTGCATGATAGAGATAAGGCTGCTTTCTGGGCGGCCTGGCAGTCAGCGCATCCGGAAAAAGAATCCGAGCTGCAGGAGGCAAGGGCAATGGTACTGGCATTCCGGTTTCGGAGTAATGAGGTAAGTATGGAAGAAATGCACGCTGTAAAAGATCAGATAGACAACCTGCTGAACGATGCCGTCATTAAAAAAAATAACGGACCACTGCGCAGTAGATGGCTATATGTCCTGGGCGCTGCAGTGGTTGCTGCCTGTGTAGTCCTGTTGGCCGTTATATGGTATGGTACCGGTAGTGCAGTCCCGGAGAAGATCATTGTACAAACCGGTTTTGGTGAAACCAAAACGGTGCAGCTACCGGATGGATCTGTGGTACAGCTCAATGCCAATTCATCCATCACCTATCCTGCCAGATGGCAGCAGGATAAAGTAAGAACAGTAACACTAAATGGAGAGGCCTATTTTAATGTATCTAAATCACCTGCGGGCCTGCATCCTAAATTCCGGGTGTTAATGCCACAGGTGACCATTGAGGTAAAAGGCACCGCTTTTAATGTATATAACCGGCACGATAACGTAAAAGTATTACTGGAAGAAGGAAAGATCGTGGTAAATGATAGTCTGCATATGCAGCCCGGCGATAGAATGTTGTTTACACCCGGCGCACACCAGCGCCTGCTGGCAGATGCAGCACAACTCACTGCGTGGAAACAACACCGCCTGGTATATCGCGACGAATCATTGATCAATGTAGCACAGCAGTTAGAAGATATTTACGGCTATCATATTCAATTCAGGAATAAAAGGATGGAAGGCCTGCTGTTCACGGGTGCTGGCCCTGCCGCTGATCCTGCGATACTATTGAAAGCTATGGCCACCGTGCATCAGCTGAAAATGACACAAAACAATTCAGTCATCATTTTTGAATAAGGTTTTTAAAATTTACAGTTATGCAAAAGAGCTTTACGAAGCTTTATGCTCCATGGAGCGCCCTGCTGCTGTTATTGTTACTGCTGACCACCCACACGGCAGCACAGCAATTAATGGTGAACAGTGGAAGTACTCCAGGGGAAGCAGAATCCATCTCCCTCCGCCAAATGCTGACCAACCTGGAAACCAGGTTGAATGTCAGCTTTAATTATTCCCCCGTACAGGTAGCCGACAAGTTCGTTGCCGCAAAACAGGCACGATTAACTGCCGGCAACCTGGAAGGGCAACTCAGTAAAATACTGACACCACTCGGATTACAGGTGGTGAAACTCAGTGAACATGATTACGCCATTCGCGCATCTGCAGTATCTAAAGTAACTGCTGCTGCGGATGTGCAGGTAAAAGGTACGGTAACAGATGAAAAAGGGAATGCTGTTCCCGGTGTTAGCGTGCATGAGAAGGGTACTTCCAATGGTACAGCTACAGATGCCGGCGGAAACTTTTCGTTGCGTGTAAGCAACAACGATGCAGTGCTGGTATTTCGCTCCGTAGGGTATCTTACAAAAGAGCAATCTGTTGCCAACGGTAATATGCAGGTAAAGTTAATAGCGGATATTCGTAGCCTGGATGATGTGGTGGTGACCGCACTCGGTATTAAACGCCAGGAAAAAGCACTGGGCTATTCTATTGCCACATTGAAAGGCGACCAGGTAAGCACCGTAAAGGAAGTAAATATTGCCAATGCTTTATCCGGTAAGGTAGCTGGTGTAAACGTCAGAAGTACGAGCTCTGATCCCGGTGGCACCTCCCTGGTGACCATTCGCGGGCAAAGTAGTCTTAGCGGCTATAATCAGCCATTATATGTAGTGGATGGTATTCCTATTGCGCCGGCGGTACGTAATCCAACACAACCGGTTGGAGAGGTAGTAGTAGATTATGGAAGCACAGTGTCTGACATCAATCCCGATGATATTGCTAATATCAGTGTACTTAAAGGGGCCAGTGCCTCTGCTTTGTATGGTTCACGCGCTATCAACGGCGTAATACTGGTAACCACTAAATCCGGTTCCGGCACAAAGAAAGGACTGGGTGTTTCCGTCAACTCCAGCATTATGCTGGACCAGCCCTGGTTATTTCCAAAGTTCCAGAATGAGTTTGGTGCCGGTGACAGGGCCGGATCTGATGAAACAATATCTGAAGCGTCCTGGGGACCCAGACTGAATGATGGATCCAAACATGTACAATGGGATAGCCCGCTGGATGCCAATGGCAATCCTATTCCTACCGACTGGGTAGCGTATCCCAACCGGCATAAAGACTTTTTCCGCACCGGTTCGACGTTTACCAACAACGTGGCGATAACTGAAAACAATAAGGATGGGAATCTGCGTCTTTCCTTCACCAACCTGAGTAACGAAGGAATTACCCCCAATACTGATCTTAAAAGAAATACACTCAATCTCGCTGCCGGTTATACCCTGCATCCAAAGGTTAGGGTGAGTACCAATATCGGCTATACGAAAAATAGTAGCGGCAACCGTCCTACTTTCAATCGGGGGAGTGTCAGCAACATTGTTTATACCACTACGCCTAATATCGATATCAAAAAACTACGTAATTACTGGTTGCCTGGTAAAGAAGGATTACAACAGTTTACACATTTGCCGGGAAGCACAGACAATCCCTACTTTGTCGCATATGAATTCACGAATGCGTACGACCGTGACCGTATCATGGGCAACGTAGAATTAAATATAGATATTACGAAAGACCTTACCCTTATGGGGCGTACCGGTATGGATCTTTATTCGGAATCCCGGGAAAGTAAACGACCATTTGGTTCGATCAATAATGAAACCGGCGCCTACGCCGTTTCAACGGAGTATTTCCGTGAACAGAATACCGACTTTCTGCTGACGTATAAAAAGCAACTCAACAAGGATTTCTTTTTCTCTTTATCAGGTGGTGCCAACCGCATGAACCAGGTAGGAAGAAGTACTTCGCAGAGTTCCGAAAGCCTGGTAATACCACAGTTATTCAATATTGCCAACGCTAAAGCTGGTACAGTTAGAAATCAATCAGGGAGGTCCACCAAACGTATTAACAGTGTGTATGGAATGGGGCAGGTCAGTTATCGTAATTACGCTTTTCTTGACCTGACGGCCAGAAACGATTGGTCCAGCACCCTGCCGACAGGTTCTAATTCCTATTTTTATCCTTCGGCGGCCTTAAGCCTGGTGGTATCAGATATGCTGAACATTAAATCCGAGGTGCTTTCTTTTGCCAAGCTGAGAGCCAGCTGGGCGCAGGTAGGTGGCGATACAGATCCTTATAACCTATATAATACGTTTAATTTCGGACAGGACTGGGATGATGTGAAACAGGCTAATATTAGCGATGTCCTGAAGAATAATCACCTTAAACCACTCATTGCTACCTCTCATGAATTTGGTGCGGATGTTAGGTTCTTAAAAGGAAGATTGGGAATAGATGTAACGTACTATAACACGGTGAACCGTAACCAGATCATTCCTATTCCCACCACATCAGCTTCCGGTTATAAAAGCATGATTGTAAATGCAGGAAAAATACAGAATAAAGGTATTGAGATCGCATTGAATGCAACGCCGGTAGCAGGACCATTCCGCTGGGATCTCCTGGTAAATTATACCCGCAACCGTAACAAAGTACTGGAGCTGGTAGATGGTATCAGCAGCTATCTGGCCGGTGGAGCAGAAGGTATACGCTTCCTGGTACAGGAAGGTTCAGAAATGGGAGACATGTATGCACAGGGTTGGGAAACGGTGCCGGATGGAGAACATAAGGGAGCACCTTTACTGGCCAGCGATGGCAGTTATCAGAAAGTGAATGATTACGTAAAGATTGGTAATTATAACCCTGACTTTTCAGTAGGTATTTCAAATACCTTCAGCTATAAAGGATTTACGCTGAATGTACTGGTCGACTGGCGCCAGGGAGGAAAATTCTTCTCTTATGTAGCCAAGAACCTGTTGAGTGATGGCCGTACACAAACAACCCTTCCGGGCCGTGATCCTAAAAACGGAGGATTGACCTGGACAGATGATGCCGGCCATCAACGTACAGATGGTATGATCCTCGATGGCTATATCGATGCCGGCAACGGTAAATATAAAAAGAATGATATCGTAACAGATCCGGAAAACTACTATGGCGAATATTATTGGAGTTTTAACGGTCGTTCTACTTTTGATGCCAGCTATGTAAAATTGAGGGAAGCTTCGCTCACCTACAACTTTTCAAAGAAAACACTGGGTAGATTGCCGCTGGGAAATTTGTCGGTATCACTGATAGCACGCAACCTGTTCACCTGGACAGCTGCGGAAGCAGGATATGATCCGGAAACGGCCATGACCATCTCGAATGGTAGTTTCTCTCCGGGAGTAACCAGCTGGGGTTTGCCTTACACCCGTTCTTTTGGTGCTAAAGTAGGTTTCAATTTCTAAACCAATAATTGTATGGTTATGCAACGCATGCCTTTAAAATATTACATACTGCTATTCGGCGTGCTTTTCGCTTCCTGTAAAAAGGGATTGGAAGAGCTCAACGTAAATCCGAATGAATCAGAAGTGATCAACCCGGAATTCCTGCTGTCATCTGTGCTGATCAAAACAGCCTATATGTACCAGGATGAAGCCTATACGAGTAAACCTGCGTCTGCAGGCCGTTACATTACAATGGTACGCAATGAGGGGGACGATAAATTTGACTGGGGCCCTCAAAGCTGGGACGATTATTACAGCCGGCTGTCTGCCAACCGTGAAATGATGGACCTGGCCATCAAACAAAATGCGCCACAATATATTGCCGTAGGTAAAGTATTGGAGGCATTTAACTTTGCCTATGTGACTGATCTCTTCGGAGATATTCCTTACAGTGAAGCCCTGTTGCTGAAAAGCCAGACACTGAGCCACCCTAAATACGACCGCCAGGAGGTGATTTATCCTGCTTTGCTGAAAACATTAAGAGAAGCCAATGATGGACTGACCAGCACCAGTGGTGACATAGATGCCAAAGCAGATGTGATGTACGGAGGGAAAGCTATTCAGTGGCGTAAGTTTGCCAACTCACTCCGGCTAAGAATGTTGCTGCGCATATCAAAAAACTATAGCGCTGCCTTTACTGAAATGCAGGAGATCCTCAATGATAAAAGTAAATATCCCATCTTTGAAAGCAATGCTGACAATGCCGAACTAAAATACCTTGGTAAGATAAGCGATGATAGCTGGCCACTATCCAATTCATTCTCCGAATTTGACAAACGTAAACCCAGTAAAGAAATCGTGGACGCACTGCTAAAACGCAAAGATCCACGGCTGCAGGTATGGATCGCTAAAGTCGATTCACTGAAAGGAGGTACCATCGATACGCTGCCCTATGTAGGTGTACCTAACGCTATTTCAGCTCCTTACGACTACAACGGCGGCGCCGATCATATATCACGCCTTTCTAAAATGTTTGCCAGCAAAAGCGATCCCATGGTAAATGCTACCATGCTTACCTATGCGGAAGTATGCTTTATTCTGGCAGAATGTGTACAGGCTGGAAAAGTAATGGTAGCAGGTAAAACAGCCGAAAACCTTTACTATGATGGCATCAACGCCAGCATGAAATATTACGGCGTTGATAAAACAGCAACAGATTCGCTTTACTACAATCAGCCACTCGTGAAATACAACGGCACGTTGGAACAACTGATTGGTCAGAAGTGGATCGCCGGATTCATTAAAACCCCGGAAGCATGGTTCGATAACCGCCGCACCGGGTTCCCGAAATTTGTATTGGGACCGCTTTCTTCTACACCTGTTTTACCTAAACGTTACATCTATCCAACCGGTGAACGTGATACCAATGAAGATCAATACCAGCAAGCGTTAACAGTATTCGGTCCTGATAAACAAACCACCCTGATGTGGTACCTGAAATAAAATATTAAATAAAGCGGGTGGCCTGTTGCTACCCGCTATTTTGTCCTGCTATTCCTTTTTTCTTTGTTAAGCCGTCTTAAATAATGAAAGGATTCCTTACTGTACTATTTTTAATTCCATTTTTTTGTAGCGCTGCCGGTTTGCAGCAGGTAACTATTGTTAGTAAAGATAAACAGATCGCTGCCCAGGTATTACAGGAAGAAGTACAACGCCGTACCGGTCTTACCTGGCCGATCAGCAACAAGATGCCGGAGAACGGCCCGGTGATTGTATTTAACAGCATCAAATGCGCACCGGAATCATATCATATCCGGACTACCATCGATAAAAAAAGACAAATCATACAAGTGGACGGTGATGGCACCCGTGGCTTGCTGTATGGCGCAGGTTACCTGCTCCGCATCATGGAGTACCGGCAGCAACAGGTAACGTTGCCGGATATACTAAATGTGGATGCCAGCCCGGAAAAGGTCGTGCGCGGGCATCAGATTGGTTATCGTCATCTCGCCAACTCCTACGATGGGTGGACGCCGGAGCAATACGAACAATACATCCGCGACCTGGCTATCTTCGGCGCCAACAGTATTGAAGCCATTCCTTTTATGCCGCCATCTCCCCATTTTCACCTGTCTTCCATGGACATGAATGCGCGTATCAGCGGCTTCTGCAAAAAATATGACCTGGACTTTTCTGTATGGACACCGGCCACTTTTGATCTGAAAGATACCGCCAAAAGAACCCATTACCTGCTGCAGTTTGATACCCTCTTCCGGCAGGCAACACGACTCGATGCTGTGTTCTTTCCCGGTGGAGATCCCGGCAATAATCCACCGCAACTGGTGATTCCCTTGCTGGAAGAATTATCCATTGCCTTAAAAAAGTATCATCCGAAAGCGCGTATCTGGTTATCGCTGCAAGGCTATAACCCGGACGAATGCGCGTTCGTTTATTCCTATATCCATCAACACATGCCGGCGTGGCTGGGCGGGATCGTAGTGGGTCCCTCCAGCCCTTCGCTGGAAGATACCAGGGCGGCATTGCCTTCCACTTATCCCATTCGCCACTACCCGGATATCACACATACGGTACGTTGTGATTACCCCGTGGTATGGTGGGATCCGGCTTTTGCCATGACGTTGGGCCGTGAACCAGTGAATCCGCAACCCTTGTACTATGCTAACATTTACCGTTTTATTGCACCGTATATGGATGGCTTTATCAGCTATTCCGATGGCGCGCATGATGACATCAATAAAATGGTCTGGAGTATGCTGGGCTGGGACAGCCGGGCAGATGTGAGAGAGATATTAATACAATACAGCAGTTTCTTTTTTGGTGCTGCCTTTCGGGAAGATGCTGCTGACGGTATTCTTGCGCTGGAAAAAAACTGGGACGGTGCTATCGCCGATAATGGCGGCATCGAAGCAACATTGCTGTTATGGCAAAAACTGGAGAAAGAACATGCGGAACTGGCTACTAACTGGCGCTGGCAAATGTGCCTGTTGAGAGCTTACTATGACGCCTATACGAGAAAACGTGCTATCCGTGAGGCCGCACTGGAAACCGCTGTCAATCGTACACTATTGGAAGGAGGTGATGCAATTGGCCGCGCAGAAAAAATACTGAAACAGGCAGATGAAGTCATCATGCCGCAATGGCGGAATCGTATCGTTGCATTATGTGATGCACTTTTCAAATCAGTCGCCCTGCAAACCAGTGTCGCCAAATACCAGGCTGCCGGGCCGGAAAGAGGTGCAGTACTGGATTTCCTCGACAGACCGTTGAATAACCGCTGGTGGCTGGAGGACAAGTTCCGTTATATTCGTACACTACCGGAAACGGCACAACGAAAAGCGCTGGATACTATTGCCCGCTGGGAAAATCCCGGACCGGGAAGTTATTATGATGCAGTTGGCAATATTTCCAAATCGCCGCACGTAGTGCGTACAGAAGATCTGCACACCGATCCGTTGGTGCGCAGGAGTGATGCCCCCGGCTTCGACTGGTGGGAGAGTGGCTATAGCCGTAAAAGACTTTCCTGGATGGTAAGTCTGCGCTGGCCTTCTGCTATGCGCTACGACCACCTGGATACCACGGCGCAATATGTGATCCGTGTAACCGGTTATGGGGAAAGCCTGTTGCGTGCCAATGGCGTAAGACTTACTCCGGGCTTATATAACAAAGGCATTGGAGAAGGGAAAGAATTCGCGGTACCTCCGGCGCTGAGTAAAACCGGTACTCTTTTACTTACGTGGGATAGTATAGATGAAGAACACCTCAACTGGCGCCAACATTCAAGGGTCACCGAAGTGTGGCTGATTAAATTATAAAACTATCGGAATGAAGAAATTAACGAACCTGGCAGCAGCTCTGCTGCTGTCGTGTGCCACCTATGCCACGTCCGACCAGCCTTTTACACAGGCGGTATCTGTTAAGTATCATGTTCCGGCAGGGCTGCAGTTACTTAAAGTCATCACAGACTACAACGACAATGTACAGGTACTCACTTCACAGGGATTTTATCGCCTCAGTGGAAACGACCTGGTACGGGATCTTCGCTTTCGGCCACTGGCGCAGAAAGTACCGGTGGATGTAACCACGCAGGAAACCAGCGGACACCTGTATTATCTGTATCCGGATAAATGCCTGACCAATGGTTACGCAGGTGTGCCTTATATCAATTTGCCGTTGAATAAATTCAACCGCGTGGTGGTAGATGCTGCCGGTCGTATGCTATTATCCGGTAACAATGCCCTGGCGATTGGGCATAACAGTCAACTGCAGGAATTACCTCTCATCACGGAGGGTGTTCAAAGTATGGCTGCCAATGGAGGGGAGTTCTTTATCCTGAGTGCCAAAGCAGTATATCGTTTTGATGGAACACAGTTTGTTCGGGTTCATGCCGTCAATGGTGCTACTGCCATGGCTTTCAACGGAAATGATATTATACTGGGTACTGCTAATGGTTATTACGGCATTAACCGCCGCACAGGTGATACGAGTTTGTCTCTGCAGGTACGTGTACCCGTTCCCGATATACGCGCGTTGCTGGTAGTGAATGGACATCTCTGGGCAGGCACCCCGGAAGGGGCTTTCATGAAAACCGATGCCGGCAGCTACCGCTACTTCGCCTCCCGCCGCTGGCTGGATCAGGACGTGGTAAAAGACATGGCTGCGGATAGTAACGGTGACGTATATATCCTCACTGCCACCGGTCTCAATAAAATTGCATTTACCCAACAAACGCTTGCACAGAAAGCTGCTTATTTCGAACGCAAAATCCGGGAACGCCATATCCGCTATGGCTTCATCGCTAATCTGCAGCTGAACCCGCCCGGAGACATCGCCTCCGCTGAAATGGCGGATACAGATAACGATGGTTTGTGGAGCAGCTTTTATCTCGGCAGCCAGGCTTTCCGTTATGCAGTAACGCATGAAGCGGTTGCTAAACGCTATGCCTGGGAGGCTTTTGAAGCGTTTGAAAGAATACTGTCTATCAACCAGCTGAAAGGATTTCCTTCCCGCACATTTGAAAGAAAAGGCTACAAAAACTCTGATCCTGAAAGGTGGCGTGATTCTCCCGATCCGGAATGGGAGTGGAAAGGACATACCAGCAGCGATGAGTATGTGGCCTATATCTGGGTAGCTGCCATCCTGCATGAAATGGTAGCAGAAACGCCGGAAGAAAAACAACGGGTCACTGCTTTCATTGATAAAATCATGACTCATATCCTCGACCATAAATACACCCTGGTGGATATCGATAATAAGCCTACGCTGTGGGCCCGCTGGGGACCGGAATATATCAACTGGTATCCGGTTACCATTGGCGACCGCAGACTGGGCAGTACCACCATCATGGCCGGACTGCAGTTAGCCTACGCACTCACGGGAAAGGAACGATATAAGACCGAAGCCTATAAGCTCATTAACAAGTACGGCTATCTGAAAAATATCCTCATCGACTACCGCACTATTAAACCTACACCCGGCTATCTGCACCTGGGCATAGATATGGGCATGGGTGACTGGAATCACTCCGATGATGAAATGGCTTTTTTGACCTACTGGGTGTTGTACAATTATGCATTTACTGATGAATTGAAACAGCAATACAAGGGCGCTATCCGCAATCACTGGGAAGTAGAACGCCCGGAGAAAAATGCGCTGTGGAACCTTATCACGCTGGCTACAGCCGGTGAACAGGACGCTGCAGCTACCACATGGTGGCTACAAACTTTCCCGATGGACCTGGTTACCTGGACCATCAAAAATTCCAACCGGAAAGATATTACCCTGCTGCCACCCAACTTCCGCCATCAGGCTACGGAAGTACTGCTGCCCTTGGATGAACTGCCGGTGCACCGGCACAACGCCAATGCCTTTACACTGGATGGTGGTCATGAAGGGGAGTCGGAACTAGCCGGCGATGAATTCCTGCTGCCATATTGGATGGCACGCTACCTGAAAGTGTTGGAGTAGATCACGCAAAAATAATAGTACAAAGCCGCTATCATCATCCGATGATAGCGGCTTTGTTTTTAAGAAGGTGCGTGGCTATCAAAATTATTATGGAGCTGATAAATCATATTATTCTCTTTATAAGCCCAACTGTGCCAGCTTTGCCATCAGAAATTTACCTCCCGTTTCTTCCAATCCGTTCCACTATCCGTATCCCTTTTTCAATTGCCTGCGGGGAGCGATGTTTCACATTGTCCAGCACCGTCACTTTTACCGGCGATACGCCGCAGAATTTTAAGGTGGCGGTTTTCATGGCACGAATGCCTGCTTTGCTATATACGAGGCGGTTGTACCATACCGGCGCATCCATGGTAGTGATAATACGTCCTGATTTATGTTTGAGCAGTTTATCCCACATTGTGGATTTTTCCCGGTACTTAAATGTTTTTCCTGGCAGAAATACCCTGTCAATAAAGCCTTTGAGCAATGCCGGCATGGTGCCCCACCAGGTAGGATAGACCCATACCAGGTGATCTGCTGCCTGTATCTGTTCCCAGGCAGTTTCCAGGTCAGGCTCCCAGGTGGTTCTTTCCCGGTATCCATGACGGAGGTTGAGGTCAAACTTTAAATCATGTAAATGTATCAGCTGTGTGTGATGTCCTGCGGAAAGTGCTGCCTGCTGATAGGCGGTGGCTAAAGCGCTGCAATAACTGCCCGGATGCGGGTTTCCCTGTATAATCAATATCCTTTTCATACTATATGTCTGTTACGGCACGAAATTGCCGTATATATCAAAGGCATTATTTGATATAAATCAAATAGTGGGATCAGTAATAGTATACATCGCTTAATACCTGCTGCGCAGGCGGCTGAGGGTTTCCTGAGTAATGCCCAGGTAAGAGGCCACATAGCCCAATGGTGCACGTTGCAGTAACTCAGGTTGTGTGGCCAGCAGTGTTTGATAACGTTGTTCGGAAGATTGCAGCCGGATGGCTTTCAACTCTTTTTCCTGATCCAGGTAGTAGTGGGTAATCATGATACGGCCTAATCTTTCCAGTTCATGATGGGCATCGTACAAGGCTTCCAGTGCGGCAAATTCTATATAAAACAGCTCACTGTCTTCCAGTGTTTCTATACCATAAAATGCAGGTTCATTCGATAACAGGCTGCCCATGGCACAAACCACGCAGCGCGGGGTGCCAAAAGAAGAGGTGACTTCTTTGTCGTTGTGCGTATAATAGGCTCGTACCAGTCCTTTGTGGACAATGAAAATATGCTGTGCCGGCCTGTTTTGTTGCTGTATAATTGTTTTTTTAGGAAAATGTTCCAGGTATAAACAACTCTTTAAGGCAGTTTGTGCAGTAAGAGATAATGGGGTGATGGTGGTGAAATATTCTATGAGTGCTTGAACAGGCATATGAAAAATGAATAAAAAGCGAAGGTAGGATAATGTGGGGGATGGAATGATATGATTTAAATTTCATATTAGGAGGTAGTTACTTTGCTCCTCTGCGCCACCATTTTTTCCTAAGTGTTTTCCCGTATTTTGCGCATTACGTATTTGTCCCGGATGCTCCCTTTGTGTTTTTGTTAAGTAAGATGATAACCGCTCCTATACTGCATTTATCTCCGGTCTGTATCAAAAGGAATCCTGACTTCCAACGGTTACCATAATAAAATTAATTTTAACAGATTTTGTATTTTAATTTATTTTGTATAGTTTCATGTCTGGAAATATTTAGCACCCCAAAGCCCCAATGTATCGGCGATTTAGATTTTTTAAATAGTAACTCCAAAAAAAATCACAAGGAAAATGGTCTCGTCACACTAACGAACTTCTACAAGAAGTTACTTTTTGCAGTTGAATTATTTGCCGCTTTGCCGCGTTGCAGCTGAGATTCACTGTCATTACTGGTTATATTCTGTGTAATTCGGTCTGTGCAGTTCTACAAGTCTTCATTATGCATTCGCGTAGTGTGTCTTCCTATTGGCGACTACCTGCGTATGAAAATTTGTTGCCCCTAAATACAACATATTTTATGATTGATCTATTGCTTGCAGAGATGGTAGCAAAGCTAAATCTCTATTTTAGTCTGCGATCGAAAGGTGGCCCTGCTGATCTCTTCGAATGCGTGATTGGAGACGTATCTATCCACGATAAAAGTGCAGAAGGTGGCGGAGAAGAATTGTTTCACGATAAAGTGATTTTGACACTGGTATCTGTGGAAGAAGAGAATGCCATGAGAAACAATTATCCGCTCCGCGAAATCGGTACCAGTTTCGTCAGGGAAAAGAGTGCCGTATACATTAATGCATTCCTGCTTTTTTCTGCGAAGTACGATTCATACGTTACCAGCATGCAGGCCATCAGCCAGGTAATCAGCTGCTTTCAGTCGGCCCGGCGCCTCGTCATTTCGGTGAATGGAGACGCCCAGGAAGCAGTACTGAATCTGCACAACCTTGGCTTCGAAAATCTCAATAATCTCTGGACGGTAATGGGAGGCAGATACCTGCCCTCTGTCATCTATAAAGCACGCGTATTAATGTTCCAACAGGCACCACCAATCAGTGGTTCGCTGATTACTGACATACATGGAGATGAAACTGTTTAAATAATGTTACACTTCAAATACACCCCACTGGTTTCGCTTGAGGTAAAACATGCATACTATAGTAATGCACATGCTACAGATGCTGTTTTTACACCGCTGCCTTCTGCATTGGCTGTCATGGATGCATACGGCATGAAATTCCGCCAGACAGATGGTAATCTGCGCATCTATCTGAAACGCGATGAAGCAGGAGATCCTTTTATAAAACTGGATACTGTTATCGATCTGTATTTCGGTGTGCAAATAAAAACAGACCTGTTGAATATCACCAACAGCTTCGGAAAAGGACGGTATTGGTTTTCTAATCTCAAAGAAGATGGTACGTATCAGCAGCAGTTGATTTTAACTGCCGTCAATGAATTACCTGATATCGCCGGTCAGCAAACCATGCTCAATTTTCCCATTGGTACGGTGGATGCAGTAACGTTGAAACGCCCTGCTGCCACCGCCGGAGGATGGATAGATGTAGGTACGGAAGCTGTGGATAAGTTGAGTGGCGCGGTAAAAATAACTGTGCAGCAACCTGGTTTGTACCTGTTGGAAAAACAGCTGACAGGTGGTGGTACCGCCAATATGAAAATGGTGTTGAGTGATGAATTGTTGAAGCAAAGCAACAACTGGGCGGTCCTTCATCTGCAATTAAAACCTGGTGACGACAACCTGGTATTTACACTCACACTCGGTGCACGTTCTTCCAAGTGGCAATACTACCTGATAGAACCATTTGATCGCGGTGGTGCCACCGTAGATCCTGCCAAACTCACGATTGCCTACAGCGTATCGGGTTCTTCCCGTTATCCGCCTGGTGTGGGCATCGTCAAAAGAGCACCTACTCCCACAGAAAAAACATATATCGATGGACTCAAAGCCGATGGGAAAATAAAAGAAGTACATCTCTTTGAATCACTGATCCCCATTGTGTTAGCCGATGGTGAACAGCCCATTGTAAAACTGAATAAAGATTTAGGCGGAGAAGTAGGACATATCGCAATTCCGGATAGAAGCATGAAAAATACAACTATCATTTATAAACTCTAAATGCAAATAACATGGCAGCCTTGCTAGATTTAAGAATGCCTGGCGTCTACACCCAGGAAATTTCTACACTCCCCCCAACGGTGGGCGTCATCCCCAGCGCCGTACCGGTTTTCGTTGGTTATACCCAGAAAGCGGAGAAGAAGGGAGACAACCTGCGCGGAAAACCCACCAGGATCAAGTCGATGAAAGAATATGAAGACTTGTTCGGAAGTGCACCGCTACAGCACATTGATGTCACCATTGATGAAAGCACCGGTCAGCCGGAGGTGAAGGTGACAGAGCCTACGGACTTTAAATTCAAAATGTATCATTCCCTGTTATTCTATTATGCTAACGGCGGTGGCCCATGCTACATCCTGTCTGTTGGCGGATATGATACAGATCCGGCTCCGGATGATATCAAAAATGCGATCGCCGCACTGACAAAAGTCCAGGAAGTAACGATCCTCGTTTTCCCCGATGGTACCTCCCTTGATGAAACTGAATACAAAGGAGTGATCGAAGTGGCTTTACAACATTGCAGCAAAATGAAAGACCGTGTAACGGTAATCGATCTGCATGATGTAAACGGTGATGACCTTACCGCTATTGAGAACGGCTTCCAGACCAATATGCCGAGCGATATTGAATATAAGAAATACGGGATGGCTTACTATCCTTACATCAAAACGATCTTCAGCTATAACTACGCAGAAGCAGATGTAGTGGTGAAATCCCATATACAGGCAATACCTGGCGACACGGGTACGGTATCTGACCTCAAGGCAAAAGCTGCTGCCTATCTCGCTGCCACAACCGCATTGCCTGCTGCGGTAGCTAAAGTGGATGGATTGACCGCTGATAAAAAAGTGCTCACCTATCTGAAAACTGCCCTGGACGCATATAAGACCGCAACTCCTGCGGCTACTGATGCTGACCTGGTAGTACAACTCAAGAAAATCTCAAAGGATTCAGGAAATCCGCTGCCAACGGACGTTGGAAAAGACGTGGATAAGCCAGGTGCAGCTCCTCAGACTATCCTGAACACTGCACTGACTACTTTGCAAACAGCGCTGGATACTGCTAATACCGCAGTAACTACTGCACAGGGAACGCTGACAACTACGCTCGCAGCATTAAAAGCAGCGGTGAAAGCCATCGGAAATGGCGTGAGCATTCCGCTGACAAACTTCAGCCTCGAGGTTATCAAGGATGCGAACAACCTCATCTACGGTAAGATCAAGGATGCTATTTCAAATTTAGCTGTAACACTGCCTCCATGCGGCGCTATCGCTGGTATCTATGTACGCACAGATGCCAACGCCGGTGTATGGAAAGCACCTGCCAACGTGAGTGTTTTCGGTGGTATCAGACCAGCGCTGGACATCGATGATGACCTGCATGCCAATCTGAATGCGCCTTCCAATGGTAAAGCCATCAACGCCATCCGCACCTATCCGGGCCGTGGTCTGTTGGTATATGGTGCCAGAACATTGGCCGGCAACGATCTCGAATGGAGATATGTAAATGTGCGCCGCACTTTCTGCTTCATAGAAGATTCTGTGGCTATCGCCATGCAGGACTTCGTATTTGAGCCCAATAATGAACAAACCTGGATCAAGGTCCGCGCCATGATCAAGAGTTTCCTCAACAGGCTCTGGAAAGCCGGCGGCCTTTATGGCAATACTCCCGCCGATGCATACGAAGTGATTTGCAGCGCACCAGAATCCATGAGCGATGACGATGTACTCAATGGTATCATGCGCATCTTCATCAAGGTGGCAGTAGCAAGACCAGCAGAATTCATCGTATTGCAGTACGAACACAAGTTCGAACTGGTCGAATCTTAACGGTAAATTTTTAAAAGCATTTAAACTTTTATAGCAAATGGCAAAGAGTTATCCTTTCCCGAAATTCTATTTCAAGGTTTCCCGCCCGGAGCAGGAATTTAACAGTGTAGACCAGATCGGCTTCACAGAAGTGAGCGGATTGGACTACCAGGTAGACCTGATAGAATACCGACATGGTAATGATCCCAATTTCTCCAAGATCAAAATGCCAGGGCTCCGCAAGTTCGCGAATGTAACCCTCAAAAAAGGACTCATCCAGGGATTCAAAGATGCGAATGCAGAATTCTTCAGCTGGATAGGTGATGGCGGAAAACCAGGTTCTGTACGCAAAAGAGTTGACTATCGTAAAAACATTGTGATTACCCTCAACGATGAAGAAGGCAATCCGGTAGTCGCCTGGACATTGACCAACGCTTTCCCGGTGAAAGTAGCTTTCACAGACATGAAAGCGGATGCCAATGAAGTTGCGGTAGAAACACTGGAACTGGCGATTGAGGATTTGACAGTAGAATATAAATAAATAGTATGCCGGTAATAGGAAATAATTATCCGCCAGCGGGTTTTTACTTCAAAGTCGTGATTGATGGTATGCCCGACAGCGATTCGGAATTCCAGGAGCTGTCAGGGCTTTCCATGAGCATGGAAACACAATCCGTCAAGGAAGCAGGCGAAAACCGTTTTACGCATCAGCTCCCGCTGCCTGCACGCGCGGAGCCATTGGTGCTGAAACGTGGACTGAAAGTCAGTTCACCGCTGGTAGAGTGGTGTCGTAAAGCGATTGAAGACTTTAGTTTTTCGCCGAAAAGTCTGCACATATTCCTGCTGGATGTGGAAGGCGGCAGCCAGGGAAGCCCTAAGCCACTCATGGCCTGGCACCTGGTAAATGCTTATCCTACCAAATGGGAAATCAGTGGATTCAATGCGCAAAACAGCGACATCGCTGTAGAAACGATACAGATCAACTACAATTATTTCACTAAATCTTCCTAAATCATTTTCATCATGCCCATTATTATAAAGGAACTGCTGGTGAAGGCCAATGTTACGGCCACTAATCCCAATGCTGCCGGAAACCCGGTAGCAGCCCCGCAGGCAGGGGTTTCCGAGGCGGTGAAATTAAGCATCATCGAAGAGGCAGTGCAACAGGTGATGGAAATTTTAGAACGACAAAAAGATCGCTGACATGGACGGATCAATTACCAAATTACGCATCGTTTCGTTGCCGGGTCCGGATACCTCCGGCAAAGGTGGACTGGGTGGCCTCGGCAGTATGGATGCCAGCACCATTGCATCCACCCTTACCACGAAAATATTTGAAGTGCAGATCAACCCGGAATCCATCAGCAGGAGCTTTAGTATCAAGTATAATGAACCTGATACCAAAGGAACACCCGGAACGGAACTGCAGTTTGATAAAGTAAATCCGGAAGAACTGGAACTCCGCTTTATCATGGATGGTACAGGCGTAGTAGCGCAAAGCACTATGCCCTCTGCCGACCTGATAGGCAGCGTAATGAATGCATTGCCTGCGGAGGCACAGGGCGCCTATGTACCGGTGAGAGTGGCGCAATTGCAGGCCGCCGTATATGACTTCAAAGATGAAAGCCATCGTACACCTTTCCTGCTGGTGCAATATGGTAAGCTGGTCTTCATGGGACTTCTCATGAGCATGGACATCAGTTACAATCTTTTTAGTCCGGATGGTATTCCGCTCCGCGCGGAAATAACGCTCAAGCTCAAAGCACATACGCCCTTTAAAGATAGTATGGCATTGCTGTCGCTGTTGTCGCCCGATCTTAGCCGCCACCACATGGTGCTGGCAGGAGAAAATATCCTGCGCATCTGTGATGATGTTTATGAAGACGAGAAATATTACCTGGAAATAGCAAAGGCTAATAAGCTCACCAACTTCAGAAACCTGCAACCCGGTACACAGCTTATTCTTCCACCCATCGATAAAACCACGAAAAAATGATCCTGCCACAAACAGCGGAAACGCAGAACAGGGAGACACACAACGTAGCCGTGACCGTTAGGGCCGACGGCAAAGAAGTGACCATGTCTCCAGGTGGCCTGATATCTCTTTCGGTAGGACTGGAATTCAACCGGATTCCCTGGGCCAGGCTGGTATTTGCCGATGGCTCCGTGGAAAAACAGGAGTTTGCCAAAAGTAATCAGGACTTTTTCTCTCCCGGTAAAACAGTGGAAATTCTGCTGGGATATGACCAGAAGGAAGAAACTATTTTCAAAGGTATCATCATTCGCCATGCGGTGAAAGTGCAGCAGGACCGCTATTTCCGGCTGGAGATAGAATGCAGGGATGCTGCTGTGAAAGCAACGGTAGCCCGCAGGAGCCGCTACTTTTACGATGTTTCTGATAAAGACCTGGTGCAGGATATCCTCAACAGTTATCCCGATGTAAGCGCCGGCACCATGGAAAGCCCCGGCTACACCCATAAGGAGCTGGTACAATACAATGTTACTGACTGGGACTTCATGCTGCTGCGCGCAGATGCGAATGGTCTTTGTCTGCATTTGGACGCGGGTACCCTGCATATGAAAAAGCCCGCAGTAAAAGCAACGCCGGATCTGCAGGTGCAGTTTGGCATAGGCAATAAAGGCATTCCTATACTGGAATTTGAATCAGAACTGGATGCGCGGGATCATTACCCTTCGGTGAAAGGAAGTACCTGGGATTACACCCGGCAGGAGGTAGCAGAGGAATCGGCAGGAGCAGACAGCAGCGGCGCAGGCGGTTTGTTGTCAGGCGTAGCAGGCGCACTTACCGGCGGCGGTGGTGCACAACGCGATTTTCCGGATGTGCTGTATAAAGATAATCCTGTACAGCTCTATCATGGCGGCGATATGGATACACAGGAACTCAGCGCATGGGCGGCAGCCAAACAGCAACGGGGAACATTGTCTCACGTAAAAGGCCGTGCCGCTGTAAATGGAGTGAAAGTACTACCCGGCGACACCCTGGAGGTAAACGGAGTTGGAGATCGCTTTAACGGTACCCATCTCATTACAGCAGTATTACACCAGGTGATCAATGGCAACTGGAAAACAGATATACAATTTGGCTGGAATAAAAATTTTGCGGCAGACACAACAGAACCTGCCGCCCCGGATGCTGCGGGCCTTGTCAGCGGTATTCGTGGCCTGCATGCAGGCATCGTGTCTAAGTTAGAAGGCGACAGTCGCAGTGGCGACTATCGCATACAGGTGCGCTTACCTTTTGTAGCACAAAACCCCAATAGCACCAGCGCAGATGGCATCTGGGCAAGAATGGTGAACATTTATGCCGGCGATCAGCGTGGATTTATTTTCAGACCGGAAGTAGGAGATGAAGTGATTGTTGGCTTTATCAACAACGACCCCAATGATGCGGTAGTACTCGGTGCAGTACACAGCGATAAAAATGTGGCGCCACAACAGCTGCCGGCCAGCGACCAGAATGCCAAAAAAGGATTGATATCCAAAGCAGGTATGCAATTCATTTTTGACGATGATAACAAGAAAATTCTACTCAGCGCAGGAGATGACAACAGCCCGAAAATAGAGCTGGATGGGAGTGGACAGAAGATCAGTATTACACTGGACGCAAGTACTTCCATTGAGTTATCGGCGCAGGGCATCAAAATAAATGGTACACGAATCGATTTAAACTGATCCATTATGCCAGGTAAACCAGCAGCACGTAACACGGATGTGCATATATGTCCCAAACCACTATCATCGCCGCCGAATACGCCCCACGGCCCCGGACAGGTAATGGCCACAGGCGCGGCAAGGGTATTTATTAACCAGCTGGCCGCCGCTGTGCAAAATGATATGTGTATGTGCGTGGAGCCAGGCAATATGATCAAAAAGGGTTCTTCTTCTGTATTCTTCGGTAGTCAGGCCGCAGCACGACAAATGGACGAAACCACACATATGCCCGGAGGCATGATTCAAACAGGTTCACCCAATGTATTTATAGGAGGATAAAAACATCATCATGGAATATTTATTCTTAAATCCGCAAAACGAACAAAAAGCCTTTCTCGGTAAAGGCTGGGCATTTCCGCCGGCCTTTGACCGTACTACCGGCAAAGTAGGGATGGCACAATATGAAGAAGATATTGACCAGAGCCTGCGGATATTATTCAGTACCAGCGTGCGTGAACGGGTGCTGCAACCAGACTTCGGCTGTAATCCCGAAGACTATGTTTTTTCCGCGCTCAACGTCACTTTTCTTACTTACCTGGAAGACCTGATCCGGAAAAATGTAGCCAAATACGAAGCACGTATAAAAATACTGTCGCTCGTAATTGCACCCACAGAACTGGAAGGTACACTGGAAATACAGATGGACTATGTAGTCAGAACGACTAATAACAGGTTTAGCATCGTATACCCATTTTATAAACAAGAGGGCACAAACGTGGAGTTATGATACTACACTGCAACACATTACGCCATCCGTTGATACATGGAGGCACACAACAGCGGGACAGACTCCTGATCAGTCTTATTCCCGATCAGCTAAAGCTGGATGATCGCGCTATAGAAGAATTGATTGCCTTTGCAGGTGGATTGTCTGCGCATGTACGCCACTGGGGACCAGACAACAAGGAAGCCGGCGACTGGCTGCCTTTCTGGGAATCTGATACCACCAGTTTGTTAGCCATCCTCGCTGCGACTGACCTGGACAGTCCGCGTACTGCTTTCCGCTCAAAGGAAATACTGTATCGCCGCCGCAGAAAACAGGAAGACATGGGCACCGCCAAACCCGGTGAACAGTCATCTGCTGCTATTATGGAGGAGATGATCAAAAGCACCGAATGCGGTATCTACGGACTGGCCATCACAATCCTTCATATCTGCCAGAAAATTCCGGTGGATCATCCACTGAAACAGGATATCCTCAATGTGATCAGCAGCATGCTGCCAGATCCGCTATATCGCCTGATACAATTTCATAAAGCCATAGATCCCAACGCGATTAAATTGTATGAAGGATTTATTGGTACCTACGGCTGCGCTGCGCCATGGGGGCTAAAAGACAAAGCTGCCTTCGAATGCATAGATTTCGTTTTACCGTATGAATATATCGATGAATTGTGGAGCCTCTTTCTGAAGTTCTACAAAGCATTGTCCATCATACTGGAAAAAGTACGGAAAGCTTTTCAGAGCTCTCTCCGTTCCCGCCACAATCATGAACCACATATTGCACTGTTCATTACTTTCCTGCATCTTTTTAAACACCTGCAGGATGAACTCAACAGTCAGGTAGAAAAACATTTGCTGTTTTATTACCACGATGTATTGCGCCTGGAGAAAAGGCAACTATTGCCTGATAAAGTGCATGTGGTATTTGAGCTGGCACTCAAACTGCCACCACATCTCATCACTGCCGGTACGGAACTCAAAGCAGGTGCGGACAGCAACGGACTCCCCATGAGTTACGCATTGACAGATGAACTGGTGATTTCACCTGTAAAACTGGTGGAACGTCAGAACCTGTATATGAGAGACGAAATACAAAACGGCGTACCCATTAAACGTGCCTATGCGTTACCGGCCGCTGATAAAAGAGATGGCCTGGAAGAAGAGTGGCCGGCAGGTACAAAAGCATGGCGGGCACTTTCAGGAGAAACGGTATACGACAGACTGATGTACCAGAACCGGAAAATTCAGGGCCTGCTGGATCTGTATGAAACACGTCCCGTAGCTGTGATCAAAGAACAGCTCAAACTGGCTAAAAAACTGGAACAGCTGCAGGCTTATGCAGGATTTAGTGTAAGCAGCACAGAACTCTGGATGGCCAATGGTTTGGATCGGATGATCTCCATGGAGTTCCTGTGCAATGGTATCGATATCGTGGACATACTGGATAACTTCCAGGTGGAAATTTCCACAGAAAAAGGTTTGATGAAGTTGAACCTGTATGATGGTAGCGTTTCAGATTATTATGGCACCTACAATAATACCGGCATGCCCGATGAAATGCTGACTAAAATCCGGAATGAGTTTTACCAGGCAGTAGGCTATGCGCAGCAATCAGGAATTGCACCGGATGCCCAATTCAGCCTGTACAACAGGGTAGTGAGCGTAACACCATATAGCGGAGGTGATCTGAACAAGGCAGAAATGGTGAAGAAAGATGGCATGACAGCCTGGACACAACGGATCATCATCTGGTTACATCCAACATTCCCCGCTGTACTACCTATAGATGATCATACACCTCCTTTTATCCGTTTTAAAACGAAGGATTTAAAGGAAGACGATATCACCGTATGGCAGGCGAAAGTGTTTACCTATAGTGGTGAATTGTACAGGTATGCAGAAACCCCAACGGAATTTCTGGGTGAGTTGATCCAACCTGGTCAGCCAGGTGTCTTCTACCGGCAAACACCGGAAGGACAAGTGGAATCCAGGAATCAGCTGGTGATAGGTAAAACAACATCGGTGGTTTATATCCGGTTCCAGGAGTTGTTTTTCAAAGACCCCGCCTATTTTTATATGTGGCATGCCGGTAATGATTCCCTGTCTTTGAACAACAAAGCATTTTTGTATAATGGGGATTGGAAGGTAATACAGGATAATGGTGGACCAGACATTGCAGGATACACCGAAAAAGAAGGTCCGCTGCAGGCGTCCGGGAAATTCCCGGTAGATTTATCCGGTAATGTGTCC
The DNA here is from genome assembly GCF_052114225.1 of Chitinophaga sp. RAB17. Taxonomy (NCBI): domain Bacteria; kingdom Pseudomonadati; phylum Bacteroidota; class Chitinophagia; order Chitinophagales; family Chitinophagaceae; genus Chitinophaga; species Chitinophaga sp. RAB17. Next base: position 167,582 of record NZ_JBFREI010000004.1, read on the forward strand.
GGCTGGATCAGGATGGACGCTATCTGGGAGGGAGATAATTTTTATGTACTCGATGCCAATAATTTTGTATTTGCCTATCGTACTAACCCGGTAACTATCCTGGCGGATCAGATACTGTATCCGAGAACCGATGGAAGACTGTCCAGCAGACACTTTTTCAGCGCCTTCAACTCTTTGGGTAACTGGGAAGATTTATCTGGTGAAGGTATCAGCCCTGCGCCGGTGATGACGATGCCGGAACCACAACAACCTATTGGCCCGGAATTGTTTGATAATCGTCGTCCCAGACCAGCTCCTGCAAACGGTAATCTCTTCCTGGGCTTTGAACAACTGACGCCCGATCAAACATTGTCACTGCTATTCAAAACGGCTCCTGGCACCGGTAATCCGGATCACTATGCACCGGATATTGCCTGGTCTTACCTTGCAGATACCTGGATCGAATTGCCGCCGCAATATATACTCAAAGATACTACGCTGGGCATGCAGCAAACCGGTATTATCCTTTTCCAGATTCCGGACGATATCAAAAATGGTAATACCGCTATTACCGGAAAGGATGGTCGTACGGACCTTTACTGGCTGCGCGCTTCTGCCGTAGAAATACCGGAAGATGATGTGATGGTAGATGCCCTGCCTATGCTCATCGATATTCATGTGAATGCAGCAGAGGCTGAATTCCGCGATAATAATAACACAGAAGATCACCTGACAGACGGCATCCCGCCGGCTACGATTACTGCGCTGAAGTTCCGGGATGTGAGCGTGAAATCTGTCACCCAGCCATATGCTTCTTTCCATGGCCGCACCTCCGAACAATCGGATCGGGATGGCTATCTCACACGGATACACGAAAGACTCCGTCATAAAGACAGGGCCGTCACTACCTGGGATTATGAAAGATTGCTGCTCGAAGCTTTCCCTGAAATAGATGTGCTGAAATGTTTGCCACATTCCCGCCGCATTTATACCGCACGGCCGGGACATGTAACGGTAGCGGCGATACCGTTTCCCAATAAGATGACCGGCAACCGTATGTTCTATCCCATTTTCGAAGCAGGAGAGCTAACCTCGATGAAACAATTCCTGGCTGCACGAAACAGCTATTTCGTGGGCGGATACGGAGAGCCTGGTTTCTGCTGCTGCAACGACGACTGCGGATGCGATGATGGACATGATCGCCTCGATGTTATCAATGCCCGGTTTGAACCTATCAGGATACGGGTATGTGTACGCTTTTATCCGGGAAAAGATATTCCGTACTATACCAAGGCGCTGAATGAGGCATTGAAATTATTCCTGGCGCCATGGGCTACCGGTAAGAAACCACTATTGTTCGGTACACCGGTTAACAGAACCCGTTTACTGCAGTTCCTGGAAAACCTCGACTACGTAGATGTGGTAACGAATCTTAAAATAAAACATTTCTCTTCCCGACAGATGGCGGAAGAATTTGAGGATATCCTGGAATGGAGCGAGGTAGATGTGATTACACCGTATACCGCTGCCTCTGTACTTACCACTTACCTGGATCGCCTTAATGAAGACAATCCCAATGTAATAGATCACGACATCAACGTGATCAAAGACAATGACCGCTGTGCCTGTGGCGGTTGTGAAGAGGACCGGCCACCAACGTTAGCGGTTGATGAGTATGTGACACCGGCACCGGAAAAAAAGGATACTTACACCGTGCCGGATAAAACCCCGGCGCCGGCAAATGCCGATACGGTCAAAGTACCGGATACCACACCGGTAGCGATTAAGACAGATACCGTTAAGACACCGGCAGCAAAGGAGCATACAAAGCAATTGCACGATTTGCTGCTGAAGGCCTGGCAGCCTCGCCTCATACATGCAGACGCAATTATCAAGGCCATGGTAAAAGTGCTGAAGAAAGAAGTAGAAGAGAAAGTACTGACAGGTAAAATTCCAACAGACCCACGAAAAGGAGTCGCCGGAGAACATGCATACCGTATTACGCCCGTGTTGCAAAACAACCTGGTGACTGCCATGACAGTGGATCTTACATTCACTCCCGGCAAATTCACTACTATCAAAATAGATAAGCCCCAAAAATAAATTAACGTATGAGTACTTCTCTCATCATACCTAAAGATCCGTTGTATCCACCTTCCATGGACTGGCAATTGCTGCGCCGGGAAGGGATCCGGCATATCGAAAATCTTGCCTCAGATATCTGGACAGATTATAATTTACACGATCCGGGTATTACCATCCTGGAGATACTTTGCTATGCGATCACGGATCTGGGGTATAGAAGCAATATGTCGCCGGCCGACCTGTTTGCAGTGCCCAACAACGATTCATTTTACACTGCTGCCCAGATACTGCCCTGCGCGCCGGTAACCGCCCTGGATCTGAGAAAGATCCTGATCGACATGCCCGGCGTACAAAATGCCTGGGTACAGCAACTGGAAGATGCTGAAGTGCGCTTCTTCTGGCCGGATGGTTTCCTGGATGCATACGCCACGGCACAATTGCAGCCCTATTTCGATATGGTTGGAGGAACGATCACATTACCGAAGATAGACAGCATAGATACGGAACTCCTGAAAGCTTTCAATAGCTGTATCAGTGATAAAGAAAAAGAAGCCGCCAGGCAAAAGTTCCGGGAAGGATTAGTGGACAGGCTGCTGAAAGCTAATCCCGATGAAGGATTCAAAAAAGTGATGTTGCTCTACATGGCAGCAAATTACTACGATGAATCATTATTCTTTGTAGAAAGCTACCTGCTTAGCCTGGATGTTCCATTAGATCCTGCAGACGACTTCAATTCCTTAATCAATTGGCTGGCTGCACTGCGCAGCGATATGGGCGGATTTAACGGCTTGAGCGATCTGATTGCATTGATAGATAACATCAAGGACCTGCAGGCGTTCTTCTACTTTGATCCTTTGCTATGTCTTTATTTCGCAGGTAGTCTGCGTATCGGTGAATTGCCTGAAAAAGATCAGCCGGCAGACTATAACCTCTTCCTGCCACAAGGTATCTACAGCGTTACGCTGCGACTGGAAGAAGGGTTTGAAGGAGATGAAGCGGACATCATTGCAGAAGCTAAAAGAAGACTGCATCGCGTACGCAACCTCAGTGAAGATTTTCATCCGGACGTACATATTTCGGAAACAGTAGGGTTGGGGTTGGACCTGGCGTTGGAACTCGATCCTGCCGCTGATAAATGGGAGGTGCTGACCAACGTATATCGCGCCGTAGCACATTATTTATCTCCTGTTATCCGTTTCTACAGCCTGGAAGAAATGATGTATCGCTATGCACAGTTTGAAATAGACCGGGCGGTAATAGACGCTTTGCAGGCGGCACAGCTCCCGGATGAATTGACGACTGCCCTGCAAAGCTTATTGAATAAACGTATCACCGGAGATACCGCCTTCAAAGCCGCCGTAACAGGGGTATGGGATCCCGTTGCCATGGATGATTATTACAGCGATGTGTTCATACAGGCAAAAAAATACTATAACGCAGACCCGGTGTATAAAGGACCGTTGCTGCAGCATGGCTTTATTGATGAAGCAGAACTGCTGCAGGCGCAACCCCGGCAAACGGTATATCGTTCCGACCTTTACCAGATTATTGCCGCGGTAACAGGCGTGGTGCAGATCGAAAGACTGGATATGTACCTCTGTAAAGATCGTGATGATAATGTGAGTGTCGAAAAATGGTGTATTGAGTTAGACTGCAAATGTCTCCCGGCTCTCAGCATTGACTGCTCGTCTTTTGCGGTTATCTCCCATTACAAAGAAGTGCCGGTAGACATGCTCCGGCTGAAAGAATACATGGATGTACACCCGGACAGTACCACCAAAATAAACCGGGAACAGCAACTGGATCTGCCGGTGCCGGATGGTCGGGTGCTGACTGATCTGACGGACTTTACCAGCGTGCAGGAAGATTTCCCGCGCACCTATAAAATCGGTAATACGGGAATTTCTAAAAAGCAGCCAGAGCTGCGCCAGGCACAGGCCAAACAGTTGAAGGGATATCTCTTTTTCTATGATCAGCTGCTGGCCAACTATCTGACCCAGCTTTCCAGTGTAAAAACTTTTCTGTCTGTTAAAGGTGATGATGCCACCATGTACCAGGCATTGTACAACATCCCCGGCATAAAAGAATTATTGCTGGATTATAAAGGGGCGCAGGTAGTGGAATCCACCCTCAATAAAGTAGACCCCAACCCGGAATGGGAGGCATTTAAAGCTGATGATCAAAACGCATACATCACCGCATTGAAGCAACTCACAGAAGGTAGTGATACCGATCAGCAAATTTACCATAACCGCCTGCTGGATCATATGCTGGCGCGTTTCGGGGAACAGTTCACCGATTATGCACTTCAGTTGTACCGCATCGAAATGCCGCTCTCTGATGGAGATGCGTGGGCGATCGATGAAGGGCTGCCGGAAAGTATTGCAGATAAACAACGCTTCCTGCAACAGGTGCCTGCATTAGGTGCCAAACGCGGTAGCGGCTTTATATACCAGTTTGAAAAAGATGAATTGCGTTACTGGAAAACAGATAACGTAGAAGGTGTTCGCAAAAGAGTATGCGCTATCCTGGGCATGTCTGATGCTACCAGGCATACCATCACCTGCGAGCCTGTATTTGAAGTCGGCGTAGGCGAAACGGACAACCTCGGAAATACCAGTGCTGAAACGGAATATGTTTTTTATATCAGGCCACAAGGAGCTGGGGGCGCACGTTTACTGGTGAGCGTTGAACGATTCAGAAGTTTTGAACAGGCTAAAAAAGCAAGACTCGATTTCCTCAACAGGGCTGGTGATGGCAGTGCCTACGATATCGTGGATGAAAACGTAGTTGGCTTCTGGCTGAATATACCGCCTGCTTCACGCACTATTAAAAATGCGCTGATGCTGGAACCTACCCCAGGTCGTGAAGGGGCTGCAAAACGCTTGGAATACCTCAGGGGACTGGCCTCCGGTAACTGCAACGACGACAGTTTCCACCTGCTGGAACATATTCTTTTACGGCCGCGTAATACCACTTTTACGCAGTTGTTGACCCCCATGATCTGTTGTCCGGAAGATGTGACAATGCTAGATCCCTACTCCTTCTGGATCACCATCGCATTGCCGGACTGGGCAGACCGGTTTAAGGATAGTGACCGGCTGGAAGTGTTTATGCAAACGCTTCGCCGCGAAATGCCCGCACATCTTTCCGTACGGTATGTCCTGTTAAGCAGAACCGATATGCTGGCATTCGAGGCCACCTATAACGAATGGATAAAACGGCTCTGTACTAAACAACAGCCGGGTCTTGCTGAAGCCAATGATGCGCTGGTAACGCTGATGAATAACTGGAAGGAAAATCAGATTCATTATTTCTAACAACCCGATTCATGAAAGAAACTATTGATACCTGTTTTGCCGGCAACGGCGTAGTTTGCGGTCTTGATGTACACGTAAATACAGATTGCTCTATTGAAGTAACAGAAGGTACCGTTATACTCCCTGATGGCACGATATTACATACCCCGCAAAAGAAGTTCCGGTATTACGTAAAGCCCCTGCCCGCAGGGAATGATAATGGGGAGACAACCACCAATAACAGCCAGGCGGTTAGTCAGTTTATGCTCGCTTACCTGAAACTGGATAAGCTGGATCCGAAACATATGGAGTTCCTGCAACTGGCAGCAGATGGCGCAGCACCCGATACCGTAGACTCATTGAAGCAACAACACCCAGATGATATTCCGGAACGGAATCTTAACAGGGATAAAATTATTTTATTATTGGCGCTCCCCGGTAATGAGGAATCAGGGCCTGATTTATACTGGATACTCGTTACCCGCAATGCCATGGCAAGAGCGGCAGGGATAGAAGCACCGAAAGAAGACGATGACCAGTCGCTTTTTTCCAAAGCATTTTCGCCCGATGATATTGACATTGCCGCAGTAGATTCCTTTCTGCGCCCTGTATTACAACTTCCGCTGTTAACCATTCCCCGCTTCGGTTACCGGAAACTGGCGATTGTTAATCCGGCAATAGGTTTAAAGGAAAGTAACCTGCAACCACCTTTCCAAACGGTGACTACCTACGAGCAGATCTTCTTTGAATACAAAGGTATCATCGATGACTATATGCAGGAATTCCGCGATGCATTGAAATTATTGCATGACCTTTTTGGTCCGCTGCTTTCTCATAAGGGCGCGGCTACGCTGGAGTTGTACCGGAAAATCCTGGTGCTTAAACTGAATGCTTTTTATGAAGAAGGATTGCATCTCTATTACATTCAATATGTGTACGACTGGTTACGCGATCTGACTACGGCCTATAACGAACTGGTGCTAAAACTGAATGGCTACCGCGGCAAATGCACCTGTACGGACCTCACTGCACAGGACAGCAAAGGTTTAGTGGTATTGCTGGGACCTGTACTCGGTGGCCGTACCACCTATCAGCCCCTGATATTCCGCGACCTGGCCATCATCGCGGAAAGAGATGCCGCTATCCGGGAAGTACGCTGTATGCACTGGCGCATGATGGTGATGATACGCACTTTTGATCTTCCCTTTTTACAGCTGGATAAAGCCCTGGCCTATACTAACCAGGCGATAGAGGAGAAACTGGATTCAACAGACTACTGGGAATCGCTCGTTAATCCGGATGACAATGATGAGGTTAAAAATCTTCCCATAAAGTTAACGCCTACACGCAGTAGTGCGGGTCTCCTGGGCAAAACGGCTATTCCTTACTATTACCCGCTGGACAGCAACAGCATTTATTCTGTGCACCAGTTCTGGGATTATGAAACCACCGTGTTGCGGCGTACAGATACCCTGTTGTCGTATAATGCATATTCAGGCGATGAAGATAAGTCGTCTACCGATGTGGTCAACGATAGCTACAGCACGCGGCCGGAAGTATTGATGCCACTGGCTTTCAACTTTGAACCCATGCACTGGTTGCGGGTAGAAGGGCATATGGGAAAAACCATTGCTTTAAATGGTGATAGCAAAACCTTTTATCTCGTAGGCTTTGATCTGGGGAAATACCTGTTGGAATACAATCTCTGTGTGGATGTCATTGCCGTGATGATTAACAGTGCCACCACGCTCGCGCAGCTGCAATACCTGCCCGGGCTGGAACATAGGCCCGCCATGCAGCAGGGACAAACACTGGTGTTGATCTTCACCGACAACGATGAACAGATAGAACTGAATGAGTGCAGCAAAACAGACCGGGCGGAAATAAAAGGATACACTGTTGTGGCAGATTTCTTTTTACCCTATCGCTTTGGCTGCTGCCCTGTTACGAGTATTGATTACTACACCCTGAATCCGCAACCAATAAATCGTGGGTGATCAACAACACATCATCGGACGGATGGAAGTGCAGGTAAATGCCTCCCAACCATTGCTGGCAACCCAATTGCAACAGCAACTGGGCTATCGTTTGCATACCGCAGATTTTATCAGGCAACTGTCGGCCATGTTGGATGGGTTGGTCGGTGAAACGGAGTATATAGAAATTCCAACTATTTCTCTTTCGCTGGAATGCGCCGATGATGCAGGTTTTCATGAACAATTATTATCACAGCTGTCTATTGCCATCAAAGAACAGCTGGCAAAGCAGCAGCCGGAGAATATTATCCTGACTAACGGAAGCGAATACACGATTGCACTTCGCCTGTTCTTTTTAAAATATGGAATCCGTGCTTTTTACAATGGTGCGGATATGATTACCGCATTGCAGGAGGAAATAAAAGCATTACCCGACCGCGCACAACCGGAACTGGAACAGCTGTTGAAAACGGCGGGCAAGGAAGATCCGATTGTATGGACGCGATTATATTATCTGCTGGGCGCGGTTGGTATGAAACAATTTTTCCTGCGCACATTTTCCTGCGATGAAGCCACCCTGAAGACACTGATGGAGCAGGAATCTGCAAGAACAGGTAAGTCAACGTCATACGCTATTACAGCCCAGGGAAATGCCACCACGGCAGATACTGTCACACTTTTACCTAATAACCTATTGCCAAATGCGGAGCAGTGGCCGGTATTTTTTCAACACATGCTGTTGGAAAAGGAACGGCCGCTTTTTGTTCCAATGGCGACCAACAGAGAAAATACCGGTGCCTCTATCCGTACTAACGCCGTTAATCCTACTGTTACTTCAGCTGCTTCTCCGGTAGCTGTTGCCATGTCACTGGCAGCCCAGTTGCAACGCGGACTGCAAATCGAAAATGCCGGGTTGGTATTGCTCTGGATGGAATGTGGCCGGCTTTTCAGAACGTTGGGTTATGTGGTGGACCGGCAATTTATTGATGAAGCCGCACAGCAACGGGCCATCCTGTTGCTGCACTATATCTGTTACGGCAATGCTGCCACCGGTGGGGAAGAAGACTGGTTGTTGAATAAACTGCTCTGCGACTGGCCCCTGCATATGCCCGTAGATCCGGGATTGTCGCCTGATGACACAGCGAAGCAGGCAGCAGAAGAAATGCTGTCAGCATACATGGAAGCATGGCGCAAAGACCGGAAATTTTCAGCATCCTGGTTCAGTACTGCTTTCCTGCAAAGAGAAGGACAACTGTCACGCCGCAACGATGGTGCCTGGATGTTGACCGTAAATACCCGGACAGAAGATATTCTCATTAACAAGGTATCGATGGTGAAATATGCCTGGATGCCACAAATATTATACGTGCAGTGGTAAGCTGCAGATGTATTGATTTACCCTGAAATGACTCCATGAGCGAAAGCGGTGTCCATAACGCGCCTCCCAAGGCTGGCCTCAAAGCAGGTAAACTTTTCCGGAAAGAAGAGTCGCCGCAGCGGCGTGCGTCCCAACAGGCACCACCTTTTTTTGCCGCCACTATTTCCAGGGAAATGGATACAGAAGCGGCCATGCCGGATATTCAATCTTTATTTATACCCGGTATCAGCAGGACCGCCGAAGCCGCACCCGTGCAGGCAAAATGCAAGGACTGTGAACAGGAAGAAGAAATAAAACGCACCGCTTCGGAAGAAGAAGCATCGGTGCAGGCGAAATGCAAAGACTGCGAACAGGAGGAAGAAGTAAAACGCACCGCTTCGGAAGAAGAAGCAATGGTGCAGGCGAAATGCAAAGACTGTGAACAGGAGGAAGAAATAAAACGTACCGCATCGGAAGAAGAAGCAACGGTGCAGGCAAAAAGTACAGAAGAGGAAGCGTCCGTGCAACGTTCTGCTGAGGAAGAAGAAACCGTACAGGCAAAATGTGCAGATTGTGAAGGCGTGGAGCAACTGCATACCAAGCCAGACGAAGCCACCGCCACAGTGCCTATGCCGGTGCAGGCCAGTCTGAAAGTAGGCAGCCCCGATGATCCACAGGAAATAGAAGCCGACCGGATGGCCGAAAAAGTATTGCGCATGCCGCAGCTATCGTTTACCGGTGGTGGCGGCAGTCGCCCGGAAGGTAATGGCAATAATAATATTCAACGGAGTGAGGAGGAGGGAGAAGAGGTACTCACTAAACCCGTAAAGGGGTTACAACGCGCCGGTGATGGCAGTTTCCATACCAGTGATAGTTTTTCTGCCCGTCTCAAAACAAGCGAGTCCGGAACTCCGCTGGCCGAGCCGGTACGGAAAAACATGGAAAGTGCGTTCCAGGCCGATTTCAGCGCAGTGCGTATTCATACCGGCACAGAAGCGGCTTCGCTGAGCCAGGAAATCGGAGCGCAGGCATTTGCTTACCAGCATCATATTTATTTCGGAGAAAACAAGTACCAGCCGGAATCGACCAGTGGCCGTTTCCTGCTGGCACATGAACTTACGCATACTGTCCAACAGGGCGCTGCTAAAACCGTGCAACGCGATGAAGAGAAAGGGGAAGAAAAGGAAACCTCCTGGACAGATATGCTGCTCAATGGCGCTGAATCTGTATTGCAATCGCATTTGCCGGCAGATATTTACGAGTTCTATAAAGACGTAAAAACACAAGGTGTTTTTGGTTATATCAAAGGCGCATTGTTCGACCTTTTCCGGGAACTCTTCAATGGATTAGGATTTTCAGATGAGCAGTTTATGCTCATCATCCAGATATTTATTCATCTTAAAAATCAGCTTCCCGTTATCCTCGATGGGCTTTCCAAAGGCGATTGTAAGCCGTTGTTTGCTGCATTAAACCTGCTCTCTGTGGTGGTGAAAGCCATTGCAGGTGCCGTATGGGACCGGCTGATGGAAGCCATCGAGCCACTGCGACAATGGCTGAATAAGATCTGGGATACCTATATGGCGCCCGCACTCGACAAGGTTACCGCCTTTGCGGGCAAAGTGTGGGACCGCATCAAGGATTTTGGCAGATGGATCTGGAATAAATTTGATGCCATCATCATTCAGCCCTACCGCGATGCCTGGGCCTGGATCTGTAAAAAACTGGGCATCAACAGCTCCGATGAAGGTGGCTTCATGGACTTTGTGTCGGCCAAACTAAACGAAGCGTGGCAGTTTATTAAAACACAGCTACGCCCGGTGATAGAACCAATACAGAGCGTGATCAGCGGTATCGGCGCGATGATTAATATGGATGCCATCCGCAAGATGCAGGAGGATGCCACCAAATGGCTGGACAGTGTAGCAGATACAGCTACTGCCATGGGGAATGATGATGATGCGGTAGCCAACAAACAAATGACGCTGCGGGATGTATTACTGCCGGCTCTCAATAAATCGATCGACCGGATAAAAGTAACCATCATTGCCGCAGGCCAATGGGTTCTGGAAAAAGTAAATAATATAGCCGTTAACGTAAGTAGCTTCTTCAGTGGGCTGCAAAGCAACGAATATCTCAGCCCGGTGTATTCACTCGTGAGCTGGGTGCCTAAAGCTATCGACAGCATCAAGGATTGGGCGGAAGATAAAGTGGTATGGATCTTTGAACGTATTTACGCCGGCATGGAAGATGTGCGTGCATTTATGCAGCGCGTAATAGATATGCTCCTGAAGCTGGTGGCAGTAGCGGGAAATGTATTGGACTTTTTGGGCGATTTCATCCTCGGCCCTTTTGCCCTGGTACCGAAGTGTATTAAAGATCCTGTCATGGACTGGCTCACAGAGGTGATCCTGAAAAAGATCCCGGTCATTGCCGAGTTCATAGACCTGAAAGAAAAGTGGCCGCAGATCAAAGCAGCAGCGCTCACTGTGATACAACAGGTGTTCGTGGATGGTAAACTGGCCCGGGGCCTCTGGACGTTCTTCCGCAATCTGCTGAGTTTGATCGGCATCGATCCTACACTCGTCACTGCAGTTATTGCGAAGGCCGCTCATAACTTCTCCGACATCATCAAAAAACCGGGTGAGTTCCTGAAGAATGTATGGAACGTGATCAAAGGAGGCTTTGTCCGCTTCTATGATAATCTCGGTACACATATGCTGCATGGCGCGCTGGAATGGCTGTTTGGTGAAGTGAAAGGAGCCGTGGCTGTAGCACCGCCAGCTGATTTTTCTCTGCGTAATATACTGGGATATGTGCTGGATCTTTTCGGCATCAACATGGAGAATGTATACAAACGGATGGAAGAGAATCCAAAGATAGGCAAGGAGCGTGTAGCCAAGATGCGGAAAATGCAGGATGTGTTGACAGGCGCCCTGGAATGGGTGACCGTTTGGATAAAGGAAGGCGCAGAAGGACTGCTCCGCAAAGCCAAAGCAAAACTGGACGACCTCACGGATATGGTCATCAGTGGCATTGTTAGCTGGGTGTCAGAAAAAATATCTGCAGAAATTATGAAACGCCTTGCTACCAGTGCAGACCCGCTGGGCATAGGCGCTACCATCAATACACTTATCCTGGTGTATGATACGATGAAGACAGGCATTGCTTATGTAAACAAAATGCTCAACCTGGCGAACCAGGCTATGGATAACCTGGCAGAGATCATCGGCGGAAAACTGGAGCACGCACAGATAGCTTTTGAAGAAGTGCTTGCCAAGGCAGTACCGGTAGTAATTGGATTTTCGGTAGAAGTAATTATCGGACCAGTAGGTGATAAGATCAAAGATATCGTAACCGCGGGCCGCAAAAAAGTAGATGATGCGATAGACTGGCTGATCAATGGCGCACTCAGCGTGATAGATACGATCCTCAAAGCAGGAAAGGCCGCATTGAACAAAGTGCTGGGATGGTTGGGACTACGTAAGGAGTTTAAAGCCGAAGACGGAGAAATGCATACCATCTCTTTTGCCGGTTCGGAACAAAGTGCGCAGCTGATGGTACAGAGTACCCCTATGAAGTTTGACAATTGGCTGGCTGCCATTGTAGTTGATAAACCACGCAGTCCGGAAGGAAAGAAAATGCAGGCCAGGAAAGACAAAGCAAAAAATAAATATGCACAGATCACGGCAGTTGAAAAGAAGAAAGAAACACCTAAGTATACTGCGGAAGACAAAGAAAAAGAGATCAGGGCACTGATGGATCAACTAAGCGTTATAATGGGGCCTTTGTTCAAGAAAGACATCGTTGGATTTATTGATCCGGAACTGACGTTTGGCGCCCTTAACGCAACGACCCAATTCGGTACGGAAATGCATACGAAAAAGCTGACGAAGAAGAGCAAGCTGGTAGGCACTGAACCGAATCAGGGTATGGCTCCTGCATCATATAAAAATATGAAACGCCGTAGGAAAGATAGCGGTCCATACTATATACTCGGGCATTTATTAAATCAACAGGTGGGAGGAAGCGGTGACGACTACAGAAATCTGACGCCGTTGACCGGAAAGGCAAATGCTACTCATCGTGACATGGTAGAGCAGAATGTTAAAAAAGCCGTGGAAAGCGGTTTAATGGTGGACTACCTGGTAAAACCTACTTATAACCTGACGACACCGGCTCCATGGTCGGCAGCAGAAGCCGCCAAAATACCTCCCGGAGAGGATTTGAAAGAGATACTTTCCATTAGAAAGGATGAGCGGAATGTGCCATCCTCCCTTAGTTGTACCGCATTATTTGTGGATCCAGCTACCTTGAAACAAACGAAAATAGTAAGTAAAACGATAGATAATAAAGTCGATCAGCGACCTGAATCCTATTATTTAACTGAACGGACGAAGGATCCCGTATACCTGGATTGTGGTAACGCCAAAAAAATAGAGAAGGGAATTGATAACATGACGGAAGACTGGGCCAAGGCGATTGTTAAGATCATGAAGGACCGCAAAGGTGTAAGATTTGCCACTTACCAGTCGCTCATTGAATATAAACTGAACGGTAAGTTTGTATTCAGTAAAAGAGAACGGGATAAGCTAAATGTAATACTGGCTCCAACATATGTAAAACTATATACAACATAACATCTATGCGAAGCTTCATTCAAATGTTATTGGCATTGCTTACACTGACGGTGATGATCTGGGTAGTATGGCAGGGATACCTGCTGTTAAGGCAGGAGCAGCTGGGACTGGAACCCGGTACGCGGGCCATGGTAATCATCTTTGCGGCAGTGGGTATTATTTGCACCTTCATCCTCAGTAATGCGATCAGCAATCATGGTGATAAGATTATGCAGGGAAAGCAGTTCACCTATCGGGCAGACCTATACGAAAAATGCCTGGATGCCTGGCAGTCTGTAGTAGATGAGCTGGCAGCGGAGCAACAAGAGAAAGTCAACCTGGATTTTCAGGAACTGGAAGTTCAGTTGGGGTTGATCGCATCTGCTAAAGTAATCAAAGCATTCCGCGAACTGCAACACGCTGCGGCAACAGATGGTGTACATGCAGCTGCATCGGTGGCGGCCCGGCAACGGCTGCTGCTGGCAATGCGCGAGGACATGGGAATCACGACCGATTATTTCGTGAGAAAAGAAATTCAACATCTCTCTAAATAATAATACCATGGCTGTAAAAAAACAACTGCGCCGAAAAAAGAACAAAGGAGAAGGAAGGCCGGCGCAGCAATTCTTCCAGGCGGAGCCATCGCATGAAACGGCAGAAGCCAATGCGCAGTTTTTTCCGCCAGGTGCAAAGCCACAAGCCAAATTAACCGTCAGCACTCCCGGTGATCCCCAGGAGCAGGAAGCCGATCAAATGGCGGATAAGGTGATACAACGCGCTTCCATAGATACCCATAACATGGATCAGCGGGATGACCAGGTAGGCATCGCCACAAAAAAAGAAGGCAGCGCTGCATCTGCACCTAAAGCGGTGGGGAATGCACATGCACCCTCAGGCGTGGTGCCCAAAGGAGGTGGCAATACGTTGCCCACCGGTACTGCAGCAGAGATGTCAGGTAGCTTCGGTTATGATTTTGGGAAGGTGCGTATTCACACCGGCACGGAAGCACAGGCCGCCGCGGCACAATTACAGGCGCAGGCATTTACTTATGGTGGCGAAATTTATTTCAACAAAGGAAAATATAACCCCGGTACCAGGGAGGGTAAATGGCTGCTGGCACATGAACTAACGCATGTGGTACAGCAACAGGGACAACAACTCAGCATCGTACAAAAGAAAGATGTTCCCGAAATATCTACTCCCGTACCTAAGAAAATGAAAACAGACACCGATACCGCTGGTCATGTGGTGAGTGCATCCGGACAGGTAGGTAAAGTAAAAGTGATCATACTGCCGGATATCATAGGAGAGGTGCCGCCGGGAAAATCTGCGATGACCCGTACCTCCTATGTTGCAGGAGGCCCGTCTTACGAATCTAAAAACGATAAGATATCCAAAATCGTAGGATCCGCTACCCTGGAAATTACGATTCAAACCACCTATAAACCGGGGGCTGATCCTAAGTCTACATCTGTCTACGGACGCGGTACTACCAAAAAGGATAAGAAAGCTGGTCATACCACGCTGCGTTTCCATGAAGGTAGTCATGGTTCTTTTGTATTCAGCTACCTGGCCAAACATAAAGTGCCATCCTTTGGCGGAGCCGTAGGGCAATCCGTTGACAAATTTGTAGAAGCGGGTGAAAAATACAACGAAAAAGTAGCGGAATATATGGCTAAGCTGGATGCTGCCAACGAAAAAGCAGTGGATTGTACAGGTACCAAAGATGCTGCCTGCAAACCCTGATGACCCTGAAAAATTAATATTATGTATTGGAAGAAAAAAGAAACCATCTCCACACCGGAGGAAACAGAAGAAACCGCCGTACCTGGTGTCATCGGGCAGTCTTTCCTGGCGGCATCTATGACGGTGTTGCTGAAAGTGGCCGCAGCAAGACTGGATCATTATTTCGGTAAACAGGCGGATTTTGTGCAGCCCCCATTTGAATTAACAGATGACGACTCTCCGCTGGCGAGATATGTGATAGACAATCATCTTTCTGTGGAAGAATATATCACCCTGATGCTGGCGATCTCTCCACATGCACATCCGGATCTCTTCACTTCCCTGATCAGGCAATACATGCCTAAAGGAGGCGATTTCCCGGAGTTTGGCGGGGTGAAAGGGGGCAACTATCGCGGAATCATTCCTACGGGAGAAACGGCCCTTTTCCTGCTCGCAGGAATGAACATGGATATGCGCCTGCATTATTCCTCCTGGTTAAAAGGGGAAGTGTATGGCGGGAAAATAAACGGCGCGGCGGTAGAACGTCCCACTATTTTCCAGACGGGCATCATCACGCTGGAAGACATGCGGGAAGGAGAACCTGAAATGAGTGGTCGATTATTACTTTCTCAATCAAGACTGGCGGAATTCCTGACCGGTAGAAAATGGCGGCCTTCTTTTGGTTCCAATTTCCCGGCTACTTTGCTGGAGACAAAAATGGAATGGAATGATATTGTCATTTCCCGGCAAACAGATCGGGAATTGAAAATGATCCGGCACTGGCTGAAATATCACGGCCGCATAGAGTCGGATGCCAACCTGGGCAGAAGGACCAAGCCGGGCTACCGTGCGTTGTTCTATGGCCCTCCGGGAACCGGGAAAACGTTGACGGCCAGTTTGCTCGGAAAGCAATTCGGACTGGATGTATACCGGATCGATTTGTCCCTTGTCGTGTCAAAATATATCGGGGAAACAGAGAAAAACCTCCAACAGATCTTTGACAGGGCAGAAGACTGGATCCTGTTTTTTGATGAGGCAGATGCATTATTCGGTAAGCGTACTAATGTACAATCTGCGCACGATCGTTTCGCTAACCAGGAAGTATCTTATCTCCTGCAAAAAATTGAAGAGCACCCCGGACTGGTGATCCTGGCGACCAATTTCCGTAATAATATGGACCAGGCTTTTATCCGCCGCTTCCAGACAGTGGTACCTTTCAATGCACCTAATGAACAGGAAAGCCTGGTGCTGTGGAATAATACCATGCCGGCAGATATTCCGTGGAGTGAAGATATCAGTCTGCAGGATTTTGCCAGGAAATATGAACTAACGGGCGCGTCTATCCTGAACATTGTACAGGCTGCCTCTATCCGCGCTTTATCGGAAGACAGACCCATAGATACGCAGGACCTGCTGGAAGGTATACAGCATGAGTATTATAAAAATGGTAAGTCGGTTTAACGGCAACAGCTATACGTAATCGCCGGCTGCTTAAAGTAGCACTGCGGCTGTATGGGGAGTTCCCTACAGCCGCAGCTTACATCAGAACGTTTCATTAAAAGACTCGGGCAACGTATACCCGTTGGCGTAAGGTACCGTTGCTTTCTTTACAGGCATCTTATTATTATCGCAACCATACCTTTCCAGTAAGAGATCATACACTTTTTTGCTATTTCGTTCAAAGCGGAATTTAATTTCGAAGCATTTGCTATGGCTGGTATCACTACCATCCTCGTACATATAATCTGTGTTGATGTGGAGGAGCGGTTGCAGTTTTCCCTGGTGGAAAGCCACTAAATCGGACCACGTCACATTATCTCCCATATGAGTAAGTCCTCCCTCGAGTACAATGGCCACATGTTCATCGCCCATGCGCAGTAGCTTGCTGAAGTGACCGGAGTAGCCATACATACCACCACCGCCGGCGTTTAATAAAAACGTCTGCAGCTGCCATTTATCGCCGGATTTGGCGAAGAGCAGAATATCACACCAGCCGACAGAAGCGCCGTACTGAGGCCCCTGGATAGCAAATACGGCTGCGCAGTACAGCATCTTGTCATCTTTGAAAAAGCGCAGTGTGTCCAGCTCACGGTTCATTTTTTCTGTTCCATCGCCCACTGGCGATACCAGGGAAACGGTATCATATACCGCCTTCGCCAGGCGGAGCACCTGTGCCTTGGTCAGATCGGGCTGGGTAGGAACGTTCAGGCTCCAGTTGTCCGATGGGCGGGTACTGCTGATTAATTTGATACCGGCAATTTTCCAGACGTTGTCTCTTTTCCGCAACTGGAACTGTTGTACAAAGGTGCCGCTGCCGTTGGTGGGATCTTCTACGTATACGGTGGCTTCTATATTAATATCGTTTTGCCCGATCAACAGGGGAGCCGGCTGTGCTTTCAGTATCCTCGCAGCAGTGATGCCGCCATACATATTAATGCTGGAAAACTGTGCCGGTGTGCCCCAACGGCCGCCGCTACAGTAGTTGTACGCACGATTGTATTGACGTTGATCCAGTGCCGTTATAAAAGAATCGACTACTTCAGCCGGCATCAGCGGGGGCTTCACCACCGGCATATCGGGTGAGGCGGTAGTAATAGTATCGCCGCTGCCTATTGGATAATAGGTGATGGTGCGGACAATGCTAAATCTCAATTTACTGTTTTCTGTAACGGTTTGTTTCAGCCAGTTGCCCTGTGCATCGTATTCGTACTGGTAAGTACGCACAGTGGCTGTATTTTTTCCACTGCTGGTCATGGCGGAGATATCTCCCTGCTGATTCAGTTCAATACTGCTGAAACTATTATTGTCGGGCGATTTTGCCTGTATGATTTTGGTTTTGTAGGCTTGTCCTTTTGTGTCAAATTCATTCACATACAGGATATCGTTTCCCTCGCTCACGATATGCTGTTCCATTAACTCCCCGGTTTTACGGTAGGCGTAAGTGAAATTGGTGACTGCTTTGTCAGGTATGGAAGTCTGTGTGTTTTGGACAATCATCCCTTTTTTATCGTAGCCGAATATTTCCTCCATGACAACGGTATTCCTGTTTTCATCATAGTAGCCATAGGTACGTATTTTCTCCAGCTTGTCATGATCATCATAGTGATATACTTTTTTCTGAAACCCGGTGATGCTGTCCAGGTGGTTGTTGGAATAGTAATACCTGCTATCTGTGGTATTTTTTTCCTTATTGCTGTAATAGCTTTGTTTTAATAATAGCCCGGCAGTACTATAATCGGTATTGTTGCAGTAGAAGGTGGTTTCCTTCTCTCCATTTGCCGCATATCCGTAAGTACATTCCTTCAGGGATTTCACTGGTCCGCGGAGTATCCAGTCCTTTGTAGTAATGGCACCGCGTACGGATAAATGTTGTTTGCGTAGGTTTTCATTGATATCCTGGGCATTCATCTTTAAGGATAACAAACAGAGGGCAGTTAATAATACCAGCTTATTCATCAATATATTCCAGTTTGAACGGTTTCAAATATAGGAATAAATAAACCCTTTCATTCTTTGTATTAAAAAGTTATTTTGTACGCTGATTTACACCCATAACTGCGTATTTATATGATGAAATACTGTTTTTCCCGTTTGATGCTGATACTAACGTTGTCTGCCGGCTGCATGTCCTGTGCCCATACTCCTAAACACGGTGATCCTGCACAAGATAAAAATACGGGATGGATATCCCTTTTTAATGGCAGGGATATCAACGACTGGATTGTGAAAATTCATCACCACGAAGTGGGGGATAATTTTGGAAATACTTTCCGGGTAGAGGATAGCATCATTAAAGTGCGCTATGACCAGTACGGCGATTTTAATGAACAGTTTGGCCACCTGTATTACAAGCAACCCTTTTCACATTACCATTTGAAATTTGAATACCGGTTTGTAGGGAAATGGTGTCCTACAGCACCGGAATATACCCTGTTGAACAGTGGCGTGATGTTTCATTCGCAGGATCCCCGGACTATGCCCAAAGAGCAGGACTGGCCTATTTCCGTAGAAATGCAGCTGTTGGCCGGTTTGGGAGACGGTAAGCCCAGACCTACCGGCAACATGTGCTCGCCGGGCACCAATGTGGTATACAAAGGGCAACTGGAGCCGCAACATTGCCTGGAGTCTACTTCCAAAACCTATGAAGGAGAACAGTGGGTGCGTGGAGAATTGATTGTGCTGGGTGATTCCCTGATTACGCATATTATCAACGGAGATACTGTATTGCAGTATTCGAAGCCACAGATTGGTGGCGGCGTAGTCAACAACTATGATCCTGCCATTAAGATTGATGGAAAGTTATTATCGGAAGGATTTATTGCATTGCAGAGCGAAGGTCAGCCGGTGGACTTCAGGAAGATAGAAATAAAGAACCTGGCGCCGGCTAAGAAGCCGTAAGCGATGGGCATAATGAAGAACCACGGGGCAGACATTATTAACATAACCCAATACATTTCAAAGACCGGCAATTGGCCGGTCTTTTTTTATTCCCGTTTTTTTTTACTTTTGTAAGATGGATATTGTCTAAAATACCTCTACACCGCCGGTTTCACGGCTTCCCCTTTCGGACAGACCGGAAGGGCCTACCTTTTTTATTTAATAATGTACGCTGGAAATCCTGAACCATCATCAATATGGTCGTGTTTGAGCGTATATAAATATTACAATTTTAGCATTATGTCATCATTCTCCATTCATATACGTCCCGAAAATATCACAGACGTAAAAACAGTTTTTGAAGTAGAGGCAGCCGCATTTAAACGGGAAGAAGAAGCGCTCCTGGTAGACCGGCTGCGGACAAGTACCGCTTTTATTCCCGGGCTTTCACTGGTCGCTGAACGGGACAATACAATAGTAGGGCATATCCTGTTTACAAACCTGCCTGTTAAGTCCGGAGAGGCGTTGATTTCCGGTGTGCTGGCAATGGCGCCGGTGGCAGTATTGCCTGCGTATCAAAACCAGGGTATTGGCGGGGTATTAATTCGGAAGGGGCTGGAAGTAGCTACGGATATGGGATATAAAGCGGTGGTTGTATTAGGTCATGAACATTATTATCCAAAATTCGGATTCCGGCCGGCGATTAAATGGAATATAAAAGCGCCGATGGAAGTGCCGGACAATAATTTTATGGCGCTGGAATTAATACCGGGTGCATTGGATGCTATTTCAGGCGTAGTTGTATATGCACCGGAGTTTGGAATTGAGTAAAATAATGATAATAACAAAGCGACTTCCTTTTTAGGGGAAGTCGCTTGCATCATTGGATCGGCTATAAAACTATCTTTATTTTGTGGTTAGGCCACCATCAATTACATACTGTGCGCCGGTAATAAACTGACTATCGTCAGAGCCCAGGAACAACACGAGTTTGCTGATTTCAAGCGGAGCGGCATATCTGCCTAATGGAATGCTGGCAGCAAAAGCTTTCTGCACATCTGCACCCTTGCCTGGTTCGTATCCTTCTTCGATAGAACGCATCATTCTATTATCTACCGGTGACGGATGTATGGAGTTTACCCGGATCTTTCTCGGTGCGGCTTCCAGGGCAGCTGTTTTCATAATGCCTATGGTGGCATGTTTGCTGGTCGTATAGGCAACAAAGTTAGGTGATGCCGTTAACCCTGCTACAGAAGAGGTGATGATCATACTACCCCCATCATTCATTTGTGGCAGCACATATTTACAGCCCAGGAAAACGCCTTTTACGTTTACGGCTATCACTTTGTCAAACACTTCTTCCGGGAAATCTATGATAGGTTTTACTACACCTTCTATACCTGCATTGTTAAAGAAAATGTCAATCTTACCGAATTTTTGCACGGCCTCTTTTGCATATCTTTCTACATCAGCAGCAATGCTTACGTTGGCAGCTACATAGGCTGCATTGCTTCCTAATGCTGCTGTTATTTTCTTTAGGGAGGCCTCATCGAGGTCTACCAATATTACTTTAGCACCTTCTTCGATAAATAATTTAGCTGTTATTTGTCCGATACTTCCTGCGCCACCCGTGATCAGGGCAACCTTGTTCTCCAGTCGTTTCATATTTTATATTTTAAAGTAACTCAATACAAATATTGAACTGTAACACATTACAGTGGCTGTAGGAGGTAAATAGCTCGGTTTGTTTTTTTGTATGGCAAAGGTACAGCATTTGTGTTAGGGTCGTCAATGGTTTAACGTTTCAATAAGATATATAAAAAGTCTGCATGAATAAATTTATTCTTCCAGCTTTATTTTCTCCGTAATCAGGTTACATAGCCGTATAAATGTTTTACGATCGCTGTCGGACAGGATTTGCTGCAGTTGGAGCGACATCGTTTTCCGGAGTTTTTTGGCCTGACTCACCAGTTTTACGGCTTTAGGTGTTACTGCATTAAAGTAAATACGCCGGTCTGTTGTATCCCGCTTTTGTACAATCAATCCATCTTCCATCAGCTTTTTTATTTGCCGGGAAATAGCCGGTGGGGAAATTCTGAATTGTTTTGCGAGCTGCCCTGTGGCAGTTTCTCCACTACGTATTATGAAATCGAGGATGAGGTATTGTGTGGCAGTTAGATGCTCTGTACTGAATTTGTTTACCTGCGCAATGATCAGGCATTGCAGATTTGTATAGGCTTGCTCGAATTGTTCAGCTGGTTGCCCGGGCATAATAATTGCTATTTGTTAACAAAGTTAATCATTTACTATGTTAACCATTTAATTTTTTCTGTGTATGAATAGTAGCAAACATGACGGGATCATAATTAAAGGTGCCAGGGAAAATAACCTGAAAAACATCGATGTAAATATTCCAAAGAAACAGATCACTGTGTTAACCGGCGTGTCTGGTTCGGGAAAGTCCTCACTGGTATTTGATACCATTGCTGCGGAAGCACAGCGGCAGTTAAACGAAACCTTCAGCAGCTTTATCCGGCACCGGTTGCCGCATTACGGACAGCCGGATGCCGACCTGATGGAAAACCTGAGCCCGGCTATTATTGTAGATCAGAAGCCCATCAGAGGAAATGCCCGCTCTACCGTAGGCACCATCACGGATATATATTCGCTGCTGCGGCTGTTGTTTTCCCGGATCGCGAAGCCATTTGTAGGTTACTCCAACGTATTTTCTTTTAACCACCCGGAAGGGATGTGTCCTGTTTGTGATGGCCTGGGTACAGTAACAGCCATAGATGAGGAAAAGCTTTTTGACCGCAGTAAATCGTTGAATGAAGGGGCCATATTGTTCCCTTCGTTTGATGTAGGCACTGCCTTATGGAAACGCTTTGTATTATCTGGTTATTTCGACAATAACAAAAAGCTGGGGCAATACACAAAGGAAGAGTGGGAGTTATTATTATACCAGGAAGAAATTAAACCTCCCCATCCTAAGTCTGGCTGGTGGCCTTCTGCAAAGTATGAAGGCGTTATTCCGCGGTTTACGAAAAGATTCCTTGGCAAAGAAGCAGAGGAGAATAAAAAGAACCTCCAGCAAGCGATTAAGCATGTAGTAAAGAAGGGCGTTTGCCCGGAATGCAAAGGCGCACGGTTAAATAAAAAGATACTGAGTGCTGAAATCCATGGTAAAAATATTGCAGACTATGCCGCCTTACAGGTAAGCGACCTGGTAAAAGAAATTGCACGGATCAAATCGACGCAGGCCGTAACGATGGTAGCTGCTATCATAGAAAGACTTACTCATTTAACAGAAATAGGGTTGGGGTACCTGAGCCTGAACCGGGAAACATCTACTTTATCAGGTGGCGAATCACAACGGGTAAAGATGGTACGCCACCTGGGGAGCAGTTTGAGTGATATGTTGTACATTTTTGATGAACCCAGCAGTGGACTCCATGCCCGGGATGTGCATCAACTGAATGTACTGATGCAGCGATTGCGTGATAAAGGAAATACAGTGCTGGTGGTAGAGCATGATCCGGATGTGATCCTGGAAGCAGACCACATCATTGATATGGGGCCGGGAGCCGGAAAGAATGGCGGCGAAATTGTGTTCGAAGGCACGGTCAAGGGATTATTGAAATCGGGTACACTTACCGGTAAATATCTCCGGAAACCCACACCGGTAAAACAGGTGGTGAGAACATGGAAAGACAGTTTAACCATCCGAAATGCCACGTTGCATAACCTGAAAAATATAAGCGTGCATATTCCCAAAGGTGTTTTAACGGTAGTCACGGGCGTGGCCGGATCTGGCAAAAGCAGCCTGATTAACGGCATGATTCCACGCCTGTATCCTGATACCATCTGCATTAACCAGGGCGCGCTGGCGGGCTCCATACGCTCCAATCCGGCTACGTATACAGGGATATCGGATATCATCCGCCATCTCTTCTCAAAAAGCAATCACGTCAGTGCAGGACTTTTTAGTTTTAATTCTGCCGGCGCTTGTCCGGCATGCAAGGGGTTGGGCGTGACTTCTCTGGACCTGGCGTTTATGGATGATATAGTAACTACCTGCGAAGTATGTCATGGGCGGCGGTTTACACCAGAAGTGCTGCGTTATAAATTCAGAGGCAAGGCTATTGATGAAGTGTTGCAGTTAAATGTGGCGGAAGCGATGAAGTTTTTCCAGGAAGAAGAAGTGCTTACCATATTGCATCGTTTGCAGGAAGTAGGACTCGGATATATGTCGCTCGGACAGCCACTGGACTCCTTATCCGGTGGGGAAAGACAACGGATAAAACTGGCCACGGAATTAGAACATACCGGTAATATTTATGTGCTGGATGAACCCACTACCGGGCTGCACCTGTCGGATGTGGGGCACCTGATAGTGTTGCTGAACAAGCTGGTAGACCGCGGCAGCACGGTGATGGTAATAGAACATAATCTCGATGTCATCAGTCAGGCCGACTGGATCATTGATATGGGACCGGGAGCAGGACGGGAGGGCGGTACAGTTGTTTTTGAAGGTACGCCGGCAGATATGATGCGGGAAAAAGCGTCTTTGACCGGTGTATTTCTGAAAAAGTATATCCATCATAGTTAGCGCATATGACGCTTAAAAAAATATCTCTTTCATCAAAAAAATAAAGGTAGATTTTATGAAAAAACATACATTAGCCGGATGAAGGAAACCGTATTAGACAACCCCGCCTGGGGTGCGTTAACCAGCGTACACGCGGATTTTGCACAGGGAACAGATCATGCTAAGAGATATAAGCCAGGAATTGTTCCTTTTGTTGCCGTTGATGATGCGCAGTCAGACCGTTTAAAAGAACTGGACCCCTGGATGAATGCAGGGGAAACATTTTTTATCATCGGTGATCTGCCCGCTTTACCGGCAGGTTGGGTAGTAGAACATGAATTGCCCTGTGCCCAAATGGTACTGGAGAGCAGTATGCCACCAATGATGGACGATGAAGGCATTCCCGTTTCATTGCTCGGCGAGGCGGATGCCACCGATATGTATAACCTGATCAATAGTTTACAGCCGGGATATTATAATAAGGATACCCGTTTGCTGGGAACTTACTATGGCATCAGGCAGGGAGGTGAGCTGGTGGCCATGGCCGGAGAACGTATGCGGCTTAACGGATTCACGGAGTTAAGCGCGATTTGCACACATAAGGATTACAGCGGGCGGGGATATGCACAAAGACTGATTAACCGCCTTTGTCAGCAACATGCTGCCGCCGGTGTGGTTTCTTACCTGCACGTATCCCTGGCCAATGAGCGGGCCATTCGTATTTATGAGCATATGGGATTTGAAACGCGGAGGGAAATCGTTTTCCGGCGCGTGCGTAAATAGTTAGTTGCCGCTGTGAAAAAATGCATGGTAGGTGGGGCTATTATAATCCACCTGCATGGATCGTTGAAATATTTTGATGTACTTGTATTTCATCTTATGCATGAAGTCTTTAAATGTATTGCCACCGGCTTTAAATAAATTGCGGTGCCCAAGCCATACCACACAAGTGGTCATGAAAAAGAAGGCCCGGTAAATAGCTGCACAGATCATTCTGCTGTTGTTGCTTTTCTGCTGAAAGAGGTCAGCTAACCTTTCTGTCTGAAACCGGATATGATAAGCTTCATCAATCAGTATATCTGTGCAGATCTGTTTTAATAACAAACAACGGGTCGCGTCTTTGAGTGACTGGTAATAGATCTGCGCGGTGCTTTCCACCACGATCACACTAATTGTCCATATTTCCATGCTGGTATTGAAATGCCGTACTTTCCTGAACAAAGTATCTCCCCAGTCTTTCTTTATTCTTTTTTCCCCGATAGCATCCAGGTACCTGCCCAGGCTGTTCCCATGCTTTTGCTCTTCTTTAATGAAAAGCTCAATGGCGCTTACATAGTCCGGGTCATTGCCTTTGGCGGCATATTTCCTGGCCGCACGTATCAGGTTGGCACCATCGGAGGTTTCTCCCAGTTGCCATGCCTGCATGGATCGCAGGATCGTTTTTCTTTCTGCCGCCGACAGACGAGGCGTTAGCTGCCAGTTTATCCGCTGTTGCTGTGCGCTGAATGCGAAGTGTTCAATCCATTTTTCGCTTGGGTTCATAATATGGGATTTTAAGGGTGATGAAGAGATAAAACATGCCTTCTCCGGTACAATACCCCGGATAGGCTTGTGTTTCGTGTTTTTAAAAGTACTTTGTACTGCAAAGTAAATGATAAATATTCAACCCCAAAATTTATTTAATGGTGAAGAGAAGTTGAAGGAATTGCCTATGTATTACAATGTAAAGGGATTCCGCCTTGCAGCGTTATTTGTAGCATTGGCAGGGAGAATTTCTTTTATGATGGATTTTCCTTGCAGGAAATCTTTTTTAGTAGTACTATAGGGGTTTAATTCACGGGAATCGTCTTATTGTCGAAAAAGAAACCTGTAATTGGGAAGATATCCCTTCGGAAAAGTAATACCTATGACAGAAACAACTTTAAATTCAGTTATTTTCTATTTATTCGGCGCCATCATCATTTTAAGCCTGATCGAATCGTATTTCAGTTATGCACACGACAAAAAACACTACGAATCAAAAGACACGCTGACAACTATTTACCTGATGAGTGTAAATTTCCTGGTCAATGTGGTCATGAAGTCAGGTACCTACCTGCTCCTGGATTACTGCTTCCGGCACTATCATCTCTTTACTATTCCCAATGTATTTCTTTACTGGACAGTGCTGGTCCTGTTGCAGGATTTCCTGTACTGGCTGCTGCATGCCACCGGGCACTATATACGCCTGTTTTGGGCGGTACACGTTACTCACCACTCTTCAGAACATTTTAATCTCACCACCGGGTTCCGTTCCAGTGTATTTGAACCCATGTACCGGTTGTTCTTCTTTGTGCCTCTGAGTTTGATGGGCTTTAGTGCGATCGATATTTTAATCGCCTACTATGTTACCCAGATTTATGGTAACCTGGTGCATACGCAAACCATCGGTAAACTACATCCGGTCATTGAATATATTTTCGTCACGCCCTCACACCACCGTGTGCACCATGCCAGCAACTACCGCTACCTGGATAAGAATATGGGAATGCTCCTGATTCTCTGGGACCGGATTTTTGGCACCTTCCAGGAGGAGTTGCCGGAAGATAAGGTTAGGTACGGCCTCGTGAAAGATCTGGAGAACAGGGGGCCTGTAAACATCATTTTCCATGAGTTCATAGCCTTGTCGCAGGATATGAAGAAAGCAGATTCGTTATCGGATAAGTTGAAATACCTGCTTTTTGCGCCCGGCTGGAGCCATGATGGTCACTCGCAAACCAGTAAAGACCTGCAGCGGCAACTGGAAGCAGAGGAAAATGGCGCCTGCCTGGAAAGCTAATGAAAACATGCAGCAGGAGGGAAGTATAATTCCTTCCTGCTGCAGCCTGGTCGCATGGATACGTTTTTCTTCCCCAAAATTTATTACCTTTTCAGTACGGCTTTTCCGGTATCCAATCAGGACGTAATATCTATGCAGTAAACTGTTACCCGGATAATGAATGATACTCTGGCCTATCGTTATTTGTAGAACATCTTTTTAAAACGACTTAATTTTTTGATATTGTTATCCTTTACCTGACCAACTTTATTTTTAAATGGAAAAGATCAGCAGGCCACTCCTTGCCAATGAAATACGTTTGTTAAACAAGCTGAAAAGCAACGCCATAAAGGAACGGGTATCAAAATTTAAACTGCACGATTTCGTCTTTATCTTTCTTGCCGGTGCAGTATTCACAAATATGGCTATGTTGATGGATGTGAGGATGGCGGTTATTGTATTCGGAACAATAGCAGCGCTATGCTTTTCTTTTGTGTTATTTGCACCTTATGAAATGTATAAACAACGTGCGCAATCGAGAAAAAGATGGTCGCAGCTCAATCAGCTACTCATGGAAAACGGCATACAGGTAACCCGTGTAAATGCCCTGCAGGTAGCCGTTGCGAAAGAGTATGAAGATGAAGGAGATTTGTTCATCATTGAGTATAAGGCCGGCGAAGTGCTGTACCTCTGGGACTACGATGATCAGCTGAAAAAGCGGTTTCCCTGTCAGCAGTTTGAAATCTATACAGCCGATTTTACTTCATTAACAGGCCGCCCGGTGCATGCGTTAAGCGAAAGAATACAACCCAGGGTAATTGACGCCAAATCTAAATGGAAGTATTTAAAAAAGTACGGAGGTCCGGGGCATCTGACCACGGAGCAAATTGAGTTTGAAGAATTGATGAGCAGGTTTTAACTGCCGCTACTTGCCTTCGTAATAAAATAAACATTCAGCCCCACATACAATAACAATACTACCTGTGCCAGTATCAGGTCCATTCTGTGCGCTTCCCTGAGCTTATTGGCTTTGATCAGCTTCAGCGACCATGCGGAAGAGGTAATGACGGCAAAGATGAAAAACAGGGTAATGCCGTGTAGTGTATCCACCAACGTGAAGGTGGTAGAATCCGGTAGTGAAGAGTCAATGATATATTTATTTCCGATAGCGGCGAACAAAGAGCCTACCCCCAATCCAAAGCGGGAATCAATATTGTCGGGGTGGATATAAAAACAGATATAGGCGATCAGGAAGGATACATACATGCCCAGGAACATTTTCCAGAACAGTTGACCGGCATCTCTGCCAATACCTATTTTAACCGTAAAAGAGCTGTACTCCGTATGTGGTTTCGCTACACTGCTGTCACCAAAAGCAGTTTCGTATGCTTTGGTGCCGGTAGACATTTTAAAGCTGTCAATATTCCAGCCCCTCAGTGTAAAACGAGGATCAAACTGTTTCCCGAGTGAGTCAACGACAAATACCATTGCCCGGGAATCATACTGTGAGTTTTCAATGGAAAAACGCAGTCGCTGCCGGTCAAAAGGAAAGTTGTTGATCCTCCAGGAATCCTTCATCACACATTGCAATTTCATCAGCAAATAAATGCGGCCATTGCTGGAGTCTATCGTGGAAAATGATTTGGTAAAGGACTTTGCCTGTGGTATTTCCAGGTTTTGTATAAAGTCGAACTGTTTGTTTTTATAAGTTAACCATAGCCAGAGGTTAATGGTATATTCACTTTGTTTGAAATCAATATCATGTATGCTGGTAATGTATATACCGGTTTTAACAGTATCAGGAGGGGCATCCTGTGCCTGGGAAAGGGTAACAGATAAAATGAAACAAATCAAAAGCGGCAATGCTTTTTTCATTTATTTATTTTTTAGAAAGATGAGCAATCAGCCATTTGCATTCCGGATAAAGATAACGCAAATTACGTTAGTCCTGCCAGGTCCTTCAGTGGCGATAAGTCGTGCCACCTGATATCCCCGGTGCCATAGGTGAGTACTAGCCGTTGCTGGTCTACCTGCACCGTTACAATATCACCTGCATATTCCGTAATAGCTGCAGGATTGGTTGTCACATTCCAGCTATCATCATAAGCCTGAATGATGTTGCCTTCTGCCACTAATTCTCCCATGCAGGCCATCGTTTGTCTGTTTACCAGTAATAGTCTGCCGAACCGGGTGAATGCCAGCAAGGTGGTATCGCTCAGAAACAACGAAATAAAATTCAGGGTATCCGGGTCTTCGCTGTCGGCGTAGCCGGCGGCTGATGCAAACAGGTCTGCCTGTTCCAGGCTGGCGGTATTTTCGAAAGAAGGGAACGCAAAAATTTCGATGCCTTCGCTGTTGTGTGGGCCTGTCACAAATTCATTTCCGTTGGGAGAGAAATTACCGGCAATCCGATCATTGCAGGATAGCAATTCCTGCAATGTTATTTTTCCATCGGTGAGCTGTATAAGAAACAGGCTGGCGTCGTCCTGGCCGGCCGCTACTTCCATCAGCACTTTTTCTTTATCCGGCGTGGCCATGAAGTTGTAATTGTTTTCCTGGTGGCCATTCAGGGTATAATGATCGAGCATAGCAAAGTCGGTGCAGCGAATCACGTATAAGTGGTCGGGATCTCCGGGCGCGATGATCCAGAGGAGTAAATTATCCGGACTGAAGAAACAGTTGGCGCCGGTAAAACTATTCCAGGGCTCATGTGTAAATGTCCAGCGTAACTGTCCTGCGGCGTCAAAGATCCGGATATCGTTATAGCCGGATACGCCAATCAGGCTGGCATCTGCATTGGCGCTGATATGACAGGAAACATAACGGATATTTTGCGCCTGCAGATCTCTTCGCCAGACTTCCTTTAAATCCCTGTCCAGCCGAATTACTTCCGGTCTTTCTTCAAAGCTCAGGAGATAACCGCCATCGGTTAGGGATATGATACTGGCGCCTTTAATACCGGGGGATAGTTGTTGGGAGATGGGTAACGCGATCTCTAAAAAAGTTGCACTCATAAATATTGGTTACTTAAATATAAGGTAATTATTCTAGGTATCACCTTCCCTTGCAGAGAATCATTTTTTTGTCTTACTTTTCCATTCAATCATATCCCTGTAAACCGGATAACTGTGTGATAGAAGCCTGGTATTGAAGTCTGTGTAATCATCTAAAACCTTATGTCATGAGTACGCAAGTCCCTACGCTCAAGGAAATTGCTAAACGCCTGAATATTTCTGTCTCTGCTGTTTCAAGAGCATTACATAATCATCCCAGTATTGGCCTGCGAACCAGTGCCCGGGTGCATCAACTGGCTGCTGAACTCAACTATGAACCCAACCAGGTGGCGCTGTCTTTCAAAAGAAGTAAAACCTCGATGATAGGGGTGATATTGCCCAATCTGAACCAGGACTTTTTTGCCGCTATCGTAAGTGCCATTGAAGATGTGGCTTATCGTAAAAACTATACGTTGCTACTGGGGCAATCCCGCGATGAGGAAGACCGGGAAAAGCGACTGGTAGAATCCATGAAAAGCCATCGGGTAGATGGTGTGCTGGTATCTATAGCTAAAAATACCGCCGATTATGCCCACTTCGATTTGCTGAAGAAAATGAATATTCCCGTGGTGTTTTTTGACCGCATTCCCCGCATGCCCGATATCCACTACATTGCCAGTGAGCTGGAATCCGGTATGGAAGCAGCTATCCGCTTCCTCGCAAAAAAGAAGCACCGCAATATAGGGATGATCAACGGCCCGGATAGTTTGCTGGCCAGCAAAGAAAGACTGGAAGGGTATATGCATGCATTGCAGAAACTGAGGATTAAAATAGACCTGGGCAGTGTAGTGTCTTCTAATTTATCTAAAGAAGGCAATCAGCAGGCCATGCAACAGATCCTTGATATGAAACGCAGGCCCACCGCCATTATTACCTTCAATGACTATGTCGCCATGGATGCCATCAAGTACGCGAAGAAAGCGGGCATTAAGATCAATGAAGACATCTGTTTTGTGAGTTTTGCGAATGAACCTATCTGCAATTACATGGACAATCCACCCATGGCTTCTGTAGAACAGTTCCCTTACAAACAGGGAGAGAAGGCAACGGAGATCCTGTTGCAGTTGCTGGAGGGAGATAATAAAACCGACAGTGGTACTGCCTTTCATAAAATTTTATTGCCACCACAATTAATTATACACGAACCCCAGCTATAATTTTACTCAATCGTTTGATGGTGATTCCTGTGAGGTGATCATGTACTTTGGCAGTATCATCCTTAATCAACGATTGTATGTATACAGATTTCCACCACCAGGTTGGTATTGTTACCGGCGCCGGCTCAGGTCTCGGCCTGGCGATTGCACTGAAGTTATCGGAAGCCGGCGTGAAGCTGGCCCTGCTGGATAAAAATCCTTCTTTGCTGAAAAGTGCACAATCGCAGTTTTCCGGTGAAGTAGCATTGTATGCCGTAGACATCACCGATGAAGGGGCTGTGAAAGATGTGATAGACCTGGTCAAAAGCAGGTTCGGAAAAATTGATATCCTCGTTAACAGTGCCGGCATCACCGGCATGACCAACCTGAAAAGCCACGAAACAGACACCGCTAACCTGCGCCTCGTATGGGAGGTGAACTTCATGGGCTCCTGGTATACCGGTAAGCACGTACTGCCTTACATGCTGGAGCAAAACTACGGGCGTATTCTGCACATTGCTTCCATTGCAGGTAAAGAAGGTAACGCCGGTATGCTGGCGTATTCTGCTTCCAAATCTGCTGTTATTGGCATGACTAAAGTACAGGGCAAGGACTATGCGGAAACAGGCATTACCGTGAATGCGCTGGCCCCTGCAGTAATCCGTACTGCTTTGGTAGACGCCATGCCAGTTGAACAGGTGAAATATATGACTGATAAAATTCCCATGAAACGTTGTGGTACGCTCGATGAAGCAGCTGCCATGGCCTTATACATTGTTTCTCCGCAAAATAGTTTTACTACCGGCTTCACCTTTGATTTGTCCGGTGGCCGCGCTACCTACTAAAACAGAATTCTATGGATAAAAGGGAAATATTTCATCCCGAAAAAAAAGACCGTCATTTTTCTACCGGCGCTTATTCAGATGCAATAGCAATAGATGGTTGGTTGTATATCAGCGGACAAGGTCCGATCGATTTTACAAAAGCTGCTTTTGCATTGGGAACAATTGAAGCAGAAACCGCGCTTACCCTGCATAACCTGCGCTGTATTGTAACAGCCGCCGGTGGCACTGTAGAGAGTATCGTGAAATGCACCGTGCACCTGGCAGATATCAACGACTTCCCTGCCTTTAATAAAATCTATGCCGACTTCTTTCCCGGTATAAAACCCGCGAGAACGACAGTACAGTCGGCGTTAGGCAGTGGTATCAAAATAGAAATAGATGCCATTGCAAGGATTGCGTGATTGCTTTAAATAAAAATTAACCGCAGATGGAATATCAAATAGATCCGACAATAATGCCGGTAGGTGTAGTAGGACTGGGTTTAATGGGATGTAGTATTACGGCTTGTTTGCTGATGGCTGGTCACCCGGTGATTGCAGTAGCCCCGGTGGCGGTAGACCTGCAGCATGCTGCCAAACGGATCACCGGACATCTGAGCAGATCCGCAGAGGAAGGACTGACCACTAAAACACCCGCCACCTGTTTGCAGCAACTCTCCATCACAGAAGACTATGCGCAACTGGCCAACTGTGTGCTGGTGATTGAATGTACCCTGGAAAACCTGGTAATCAAGAAAAAAGTATATGAAAAAATAGAAGCGGCCATCAGTGAAGACGCGCTGCTGACAAGTAATACATCGGCCATACCTATCAGCATTTTACAGGGACAGGTGAAACATCCGGAACGCTTTTTCGGTTTGCACTGGGCAGAACCTTCGCATACCACCCGCTTCCTGGAAGTGATCTGCGGCGATAAGAGTGATATCACCAAAGGGGAATACCTCTACGCTATTTCTCATTACTGGGGTAAAGAGCCAACGCTGGTACGCAAAGACATCCGGGGTTTTATTACTAACCGCCTTATGTATGCCATGTACCGGGAAGCATTTTATCTCGTGGAAAATGGCTATGCTACCGTAGAAGATGTAGACAGGGCCTGTCGTAATAACGCGGGCTACTGGATGACATTGGTGGGGGTGTTCCGCTGGATGGACCTTACCGGTGTGCAGGCCTATCATACGGTCATGAAAGACCTGTTTCCAACGCTTAATAACACCACGGAGGTGCCGCCGCTGATAGATGAACTGGTGAAGTCCGGTGCCCGCGGCGTAGCCAATGCCAAAGGGTTTTACGACTATACGCCGGAAGAAGCGAAGATGTGGGAAGAAACATTCGCTGCCTTCAGTTATGAAATCCGCAAGCTGGCATTGAAATACCCGGTGGATGTAGTGAAGAAAAAAGTAGCGGAGAATAACGCGCATTAAACGACTATAACATGTTAATGATAGATGCACACCTGGACCTGGCCATGAATGCGCTGGAATGGAACAGGGATCTTAAAATGCCGGTTAACAGCATCCGGGAACGGGAGCAGGGCATGACTGATAAGCTGGATCGTGGGAAAGGCGTGGTGTCGCTGCCGGCACTGCGACAAGGGAAAATAGGATTGGTAGTCGCCACACAGATTGCGCGCTACGTGGCGCCAGGCAGTACTTTGCCGGGCTGGCATTCACCGGAACAGGCCTGGGCGCAAACACAGGGACAACTGGCCTGGTACCGTGCGATGGTGGCTGCCGGTGAAATGAAACAAATAACGGATACGGTTACACTGGAAAAGCATTTGCAGCGCTGGGAAGATGATGCGCTTCCCGACGAACAAAAGCCGGTGGGCTTCATCCTGAGCCTGGAAGGTGCGGATTCGCTGGTGAATCTTTCTTACCTCGAAAAAGCCTATGGTAATGGGTTACGTGCCCTGGGGCCTGCACATTACGGCCCCGGGCGATATGCACCCGGCACCGGTATGCAAGGGGCTTTAACGCCTGCCGGTGTGGAGTTATTAAGGGAGATGGATGCGCTACGTATGATCCTTGACGTTACACATCTCACGGATGATGGATTTGCGCAGGCACTTGCATTGTATAAAGGACCTGTATGGGCGAGCCACCACAACTGTCGCGCGCTGGTACCGCATCAGCGGCAACTGACCGATGATCAGCTCCACGCATTGATAGAAAGAGGCGCCGTCATTGGCGGTGTGCTCGATGCCTGGATGCTCACACCCGGCTGGGTACGTGGCCAATCAGATCCACGTAAAGAAAATATTACCCTCGATAAACTGATTGATCACTACGATCATATTTGCCAGATCGCAGGCAACAGCCACCACATTGCCATTGGCAGCGACCTGGATGGAATGTTCGGACAGGAACAGTCGCCCTGGGATCTGGATACAATCGCTGATTTACCAAAGCTGGAACAGCTATTACGTAAACGGGGCTACGAAAAAGAAGACGTAGAAAATATCTTTTACAAAAACTGGCTCCGGTTTATCCGGCAGGCCTGGCAATAAATTGCTTACCCGCTAACAACTATTCGTATGACATCTTCCGAAAATAAAATTACGGCTAACCGCTTGTTATCGCTGGATGTAATGCGGGGAGGCATTATGATTTTACTGGCAGCTGAAAGCTGCAGGCTTTATGATTCTCTGTATGATTTATCACTGCCGGCATTCTGGCATAGCCTGATCCGGCAGTTTTTTCACCATCCCTGGCATGGGCTGCACGCCTGGGACCTGGTACAGCCAGCGTTTATGACCATCGCCGGTACAGCCATGTACCTGTCTTATTATTACCGCTCGCTGAAAGGCGAAACCTGGCAACAGCATTTCAGGCATATCGCTGTCCGCTGCTTTAAACTGTTTCTCTGTGGCACGGGATTGTACTGTATACAGGCCGGTCATCTTGTATGGGAACTATGGAATGTATTAACACAATTATCTTTCACCACGCTGCTGGCCTACCTGATCATCCGCAAGTCCGGCGTTTTTCAAATAGTCGTTACCGTTATTTTACTGTGCCTCACGGAATTATTGTACCGCGGCGTGCTGATGCCCGGCTTTGATCAGCCCTTTGTGGAGCATCATAATTTTGGTGCCTGGATGGACATGGTCCTTATGGGCAAGCTAAACCCCGATGGATGGGTAACCATCAATTGTATCCCCACTGCGGCACACACCATCTGGGGCGTGCTGGCAGGACGAGTTTTGGTTAGTAAAGTATCTCAAAAACAAAAGGTAGTTACGCTGCTGCTGGCCGGTGTGGCTGCTCTGGCCATGGGTTTCACACTGGACGCAGCGGCTATAACGCCCATCATTAAACGAATCAGCACCAGCTCTTTTGTGCTGGCATCCGGTGGTTGGGTGTTCCTGATCATGGCTGGTATGTACTGGCTCACGGATATACGAAAAGTCAACAGCAAAGCCTGGATCGCGGTAGTGGTAGGAATGAACGCCATTTTTATCTATCTCTTTTTTGAAACAGTGGGTGGGGAATGGTTTAATGGTGCCGTGGGGGTATTTACCAACGGCTTTATGGCTTTACTCCATATACCCGAAAAAATAAGATTAGTCATTACAGCCCTGGCTACGCTGGCAGCGGAATGGTATTTATGCTGGTGGCTATATAAACACCAGGTCTTTTTTAAGTTGTA
This sequence comes from Chitinophaga sp. RAB17, assembly GCF_052114225.1. Taxonomy (NCBI): domain Bacteria; kingdom Pseudomonadati; phylum Bacteroidota; class Chitinophagia; order Chitinophagales; family Chitinophagaceae; genus Chitinophaga; species Chitinophaga sp. RAB17. The sequence continues at coordinate 203,065 of NZ_JBFREI010000004.1, forward strand.
GGATGCCCTGTGCAAAATCAGGTCAAACGATTGATGATCTTTTACGCGTGATGATGTCTTATTTTAGATGAGCAACCAACTTCATCCAACCCGCGCTATCAACCAACGTATCAATTATTACGAAAACAACAGAAAACGTACCTGTATGAAAATGAGCTTTAAGAGCGCCCACCTGTTTCTCTCACTGTTATGTTGCCTGCTTTTATTTGCCGCAACCGGCTGGACACAGGTATTGATAAAAGGTAAGGTGGTGGGCACCGACAATCAGGGCATTCCGGGGGTAAGTATTGCGGTGAAAGGGCAAAGCAGCGGTGTAGTCAGTACGGCAAACGGCAGCTACAGCATTACCGCTAATGCTACGCAGGATACGTTGTTGTTCAGGATGATGGGTTATATGCCTGTGTCGCGCGTGATCGGTCATAACACCACCATAAACGTACAGTTGGTGGCCACGCTCACAGATATCAACGAAGTGGTAGTGATGGGCTACGATGATAAAAAACGCAACGAAATTACCAGTGCGGTGAGTGTATTGTCTGGCAAGCGTTTGAAAGATGTAACCGCCAATGATATTGGTACCATGCTGCAGGGCAAAGTTGCCGGTGTACAGGTGGTGAACAGCTCAGGTGCGCCCGGCAGTCAGCCGGATATCCGTATCCGTGGTATCGCTTCGCTGAGTGCACCCAAAGGTCCGCTGGTAGTAGTGGATGGTATCATCGGCGGTAACTACGATCCCGGTGATGTGGCGTCTGTAACCATCCTGAAAGATGCCGGCGCCACCGGCATGTACGGTTCTCAGGCCAATGGCGGCGTGATTATCATCACTACGAAGAAAGGAAAGCCCGGCGCCCCGCGCTTCGATTTTAAGACCACTCTGGGCCGCAGAGAGGTGAATAAAGGCCACCTGAATATGATGAGCGGCTCCGAATTTTTTAATGCCTCCAAAGAATTATACCGGGATACGCTCTCCGGGAAAATAGATATCCTGAAATTTTACAACGAACGTCCCCGGGACCTTGCCACCCGTAATTTCGATTGGGTAGGTAACGCCTTTCATCCGGCGATGGTACAAAGCTATTACCTCTCTGCCAGCGGCAAAACAGATAAGTTTACCTATTACCTCGGTGGCTCCTATTACAAAGAGGCAGGCACCTTTAAAAACACCGGATTTCAACGGGTAAACCTGCGCAGTAACACTACCTACGAGTTTTCAAAACGCGTTTCCGTTTCCAATAATATCAATATCAGCGCTTCCACCGGGAAGAGCTACGACTACATGGATCTTTTCTATTCCTATCTTTCACTGCCCTGGGATAACCCGTATGATTCGTTGGGGAGTCCCAGGTATGTGGATGCCAGAACACCAGGCTGGTGGTCGAGAGATAAAATTAATCCACTGCATACACTCGCCAATTCCGATCACTCCACGAAAGACTTCAACATCAACTACGATTTCATCGGCAACGTGAAAATCACTGACTGGCTCACGTTTACCAGTTCCAACAGGGTGGGTGTGGGTACTAATAAATCACATAGTTTCTTCTCTCCATTGGTGGCAGGATCTTATCACGACAAAGGTTTCCTGGATGAATCTTCTTCCCTGTATTACAGTGGCATCTCCACCAACCTCCTGAAATTTTCTGTCAGCAAAGGACTGCATTCTATCAGCGGCCTCGCAGGTGTAGAGTTCCAGGGTAGCTGGGATGAGTTGCTGGGAGGACAGGGCAAAGGGCTGCCGGTAGGATTTGATGTTCCCGGCGTGATTTCCAGCGAGCAGCAACTCCGTGGCGTCAGAAATCATTCGGTGATGCAGTCGCTGATTTCCCAGGTAAATTATAATTATGCAGAGAAGTATTACCTCACAGCTTCTTACCGAATAGACGGTACTTCGGCATTTCCTCCTACCAACAGGTATGCGCAATTCCCCGCGGTGGGCGTGTCCTGGCTGGCATCCAACGAAACATTTTTGAAAGGCAACCCCTGGTTAAACCTGTTAAAGCTCAGGGCTACCTATGGCATCACGGGCATGCAGGATATAGGCGCCTACAAATACCTTGGCTTATTCTCCTTAAGTGCGCAGTATAATTCACAGGCAGCCGCTATTCCATACCAGTTACCCAATGATAAACTCACCTGGGAAAAAACGCATCAGCGCAATATAGGCCTGGACCTGGGCCTGTGGAACCGCATTACACTGAATGTGGATGTATATAGCAATGTCACGAAAGACTTACTCCTGCAGGTATCCCAGCCTTTATCCGTAGGCTTTGAATCGCGTTGGGAAAATGTAGGACAGCTCAGAAATAAAGGACTCGAAATCACACTGTCTACCGTCAATGTAAAAACGAAAAACTTCCAGTGGGGTATGGACTTCACTTTCGGGATGAATAAAAACGAACTGGCAGGCATCGGCAAACCGGTATATCAAACCATTAACGGCATCACGCAGATCTACCGTGATGGCGGGGAATTGTATACGTTCAATATTCCTAAATGGCTGGGCGTAGATCCCGCCACCGGACGCCCGCTGTGGGAAAGCATCTCAAAAGATGATGCCGGTAATATTGTGAAACGTACCCCCACATCAGATTACAGCCAGGCGCAGAGTCAGGAAACAGGGCACGCGCTGCCCCGCTTCCAGGGCGGTTTTGGTACCAACTTTTCCTGGAAGGGGATTAGTCTCTCCGCCAGCTTCGCCTATTCACAAGGAGCGCAGATCATGAACTTCATCCGCCGCTTTATGGATGTGGACGGGCATGAACCTTACTACAACCAGATGCAGCCAAAAAGTGACTGGTCCAGGTGGACGAAACCCGGCGACATGGCCACCCATCCCAGTATGCAGAAAGCTGCACTCTCTACCGAAATATCCAGCCGCTACCAGGAAGATGGCAGCTTCATTAAGTTGCGGAATATCAGTCTCAGCTATGATGTGCCCATGAGCATTGTGCAACGCCTGCACCTGCAGGGGCTACGACTGGCACTCAGTGGTGATAATCTCTATACCTGGACAAAGTTCTGGGGCCAGGATCCGGAAGTGACCGTGAACCGTGCCGATTTTTCTATGCCTGGTGTGGCGGACTTCAGGTATCCGGCTAACAGACAATATTTAGGCACCATAGAAATCAATTTTTAACCGCTCAAATTCCATTACCATGATAGCAAAAAAATGGCTGCTGATTGTTCTTTGCCTGGCATGTTTTTCTCCTGCGTGTAATTTGAGTGTGTTGCCTACCGATGCCTTAAATACAGAGAATGTGGCGGGTACGCCCGATGGCTTGCCTAATGTGATGAATGGCTGCTATGCCTTGCTGAAGAATAATGTAATGTTTAATGGCTATATAGATCCCGGGCAAAACTACTTATGGCAATATTACCAGTTCAGCGACTATGCCGGAGATGATATTGTATGCGGACAGGTAACAGAGCATCCTTTGTTTTACAGTTTCACCTATACGCATTCACCTGACCAGGAGAACATCCGCTTTTTCTGGTATATCTCTTACAAGATTATCAATGGCGCCAACACTGTGATTGAGTTGGGTGAAAAAATTCCTAATCCCACTTCAGAGATCAAACAACTGATTGGAGAAGCCTATTTTTTACGGGCCTTCCTGCATTTTAATTTACTGCGTGTATTCGCCAGACCCTACACCCAGGCGCCGGATGGCCCGGGTGTGATTATCCGCCGTACTACCACCGATGATGCCTTAGCACCACGAGCCTCCGTAAAGGAAGTATACAATTTTGTAGTAGACGATCTGAAAAAAGCCGCCTCGCTGATGGACCGGCCCCGTGGCGCACAGTATGCCTCCAAAGAAGCCGCGCTGGGCTATTTATCACGTGTGTACCTGTATATGAATGATGCTGATAATGCTATTGCCGCCGCTAATACCGTTATTAATTCCGGCCGTTTTCAGCTGGAGTCAGCAGAAGGATTCAAAACGTATTTCCAGAAAGCCAGTGCCTCTTCCGAAAGCATTTTCCTCATCGCCCAAACAAAGGTGGACAGCAGGGGTAAAGAAGGTTCTGTGGCTTCTATGGTATACTCCGATGGTAACTCCGGCTGGGGGGAAGAATTTGCATCTCCTTCCATTCGTAAGGCCATGAGCGAGCATCCGGAAGATGTAAGATGGTCTTATATACTGCCGCTGAAAGACCCTGCCACCGGACTGGTAGCCAAAAAGAACGGCATTGAAATTTATTATATCACCAAGTTCTCTTTCCAGGACGGCGATCCTAATTTAAGTTCACCGGTGATGTTGCGCCTCTCAGAGGTATACCTGAACCGCGCAGAGGCCTATGCCATCAAAGGTAATGTGGCAGGAGCATTGGGTGATGTAGATGAAATACGCAAACACCGCGGTTTACAAGGTGCACTATATAACGGACAGGTGCCTCGTAATAAAAGTCTGCTGGAAACCGTGCTGCTGGAACGTAGAATAGAACTGGCTTTCGAAGGGCATCGTACGTTTGATGTATACCGTAATAAGATGAATATGGTGCGTAACTACTGGGGTTATCACTTAGCCGGTTTGCAGGAAACAGATGTAAACCTGGCGGTAGAACCAACAGGGTACGCCAACATCACCATCAACTGGAACGATCCTAAAACTATTTTTTATATACCAGTAGATGAAATCCTGGCAAATTCCGCCTGCAAACAAAATCCTTAACCAGCATGTTCGTATAGCTGTCCTGGTTAGTCATCCAAAATGTATAAAATGAAAGCATATTTTTCTTGTAGTAAGCTAGTACCGGTGGTTTTCTCTTTGCTCTTTTTTACGGCCTGTAAAAAAGACGATACCTTGTCGGATGGGCCTTTTGAGGCTTTCTTCTCTTATTCGGTAGATGGCAAAGTCGTGTCTTTCAAAAATTTATCCACCCAGGCAATTACCTATAGCTGGGACTTTGGGGATGGCAGCAATACAGCAGATAAAGATCCCATACATACTTATCCCGCCAAAGGCCGTTATGTGATTACGTTGTATGCCACCGCCGCAAATGGACAAAAAACAGAAGCTTCTACTGTGCTGATCATCGACAAAAAATCGCCGGTATTACTGGAAGATGGCAGTTTAGCTGATTGGGATGGCGTGAAAAATGAATTTGTAAATCCTACCGCCGACCTGGTGAAAAAGATCAAATGGGATTATGATGGCACTAACGTATACGTATATATAGAACAGAAGGGTAGTGCAACAGATTCTACTATCCTCGGTCTTTTTATCGATAGTGATAATAACAACAAAACAGGGTTCCTGCACTTTATGTATCCCGGTATGGCAGCAGATCTTTACCTGGAAGGGCAGCCTATGCTGGCAGGCAGTGGCAGCTGGTGGGGTGGTTTTACTTTTACCGGTGGCGCCGCGCAAAGCGGCTGGAGCTGGGGCGCGCTAACGGTACCTCCGTTTTATATCATGGGCACTTCCAAAACAGCAGACGGCTTGTTCAGGTATGAACTGGCGCTGAAAAGAAGTGTGCTGCCCGGATTATTCAATAAAAAAATAGTGATCGCATTAACGGTATATGATAAAGGCTGGGCGGAAGCCGGCCATATTCCCAATAACAAGACCGGGGGTATTTTAATAGACCTGGATGTATTGTAAAATGATTTACCACTTTTCCCTAAAAATTAATCCATGAAAACAATTTTACTATGTCTCTTTTTCGCTGCGGGCCTGTTCTGCTACAGTCAGCAGGCCACCGCGCAAAGTTATTATGTAGATAATAACAAACCTACCAATGGAGATGGAACCATTGGCAATCCCTGGAACAGCCTGGCATATGCCATGTACGCCACCACAGCACCTACCACACAGGATGTGGTGATCTTCTTCCGAAAGGGCACTTATCATTTTAACCCCGATACGATTCTTTTTATCGGTAGCGGTAAAAGCGGCAGTGCCGGAAAATACTATACGTTAAAAGCCTACCCCGGCGAACAGGTGATATTTGATGGTACCGGGTTAACCACGGATGGTGCCTACATGGCCAGCATCTCCGGAGCCAGCTATATCCGCCTGGATGGCATCACGTTCACCAACCTGAAAAACATCACCGGCTACGGGCTGTATGTAATTGGCAACAGCAGCAACATCGATATCCGGAACTGTACGTTCAGCAACATGGTGTGGAACAGCGATCTGACAGAAGCATCCTATCCAACGCCCAGTGATAAAAACATTTACCCGGTGATGATCACCGGGTCCGGCTCTTATCCTACTGGTGTTGTACTGGACAGCAATCATTTCACCACCATTGCGCCGGGGTTCTATGGAGACCTGGTGTATAAAGGTCCGGGCATAGGCACCGTTACGCAAACACATACGGTAGAAACAAATATTCTCCGTAAACGCCCACGTACCGATTTTTATGTAAGCACCACCGGTAGCGATGCCACAGGTACCGGCGCTAAAACAAATCCCTGGAAAACCCTTAATGCAGCAGTAAACAGGGCAGGGTACGATTTCAGTACTACACCTGCCACGCTGATAGATACTGCCCTTAATATTTACGTGAGAGGAGGCGTGCATCAGCCCACTGCAGCGGTATACATTGGCAGTAACCGCGGACAAAATGGTAAATGGTTTACCATCCGGAATTATCCTGGTGAATCCGCCATTTTAGATGGTGGACTGCTGACGGCACAATATGCTTCCCTGTTTGCGATAGATAGCGCCAAATACCTGGCTATACAGGGGTTGCGCCTGCGCAATGTCACCAATGACTCTACACTTACCACCGTAGTAAATGGTGTGGCGTATAAAGATGTGCGTTACGGTATTGCCATATTGGGCAATAGTGCGCATATCCGCATCAAGCAGGACACGCTGTACGATATGAAGTGGACGAGGGATACACTCAAAGCCAAATACCCGCAGCCCAATGATAACCTGGGAGCCATCACGGTATTGGGCAATGGCAATGCTGCCATGCATGATATTGTAATAGACAGCAACGTTTTATACGATATTGTACCAGGGTATACAGAAGCTGTTACCATAAATGGGAACGTGGATACTTTTACCATCAGCAACAACAACATTCATGATATTGCCAATATTGGCATTGTGGCGGCGGGAAATTATAAATGGGTGTTGGATAACTATCCGGGGTTAACGAAAACAAATAACCAGTCGCGCAACGGGTTGATTACCGGCAATGAAGTGTTCCGCTGCCTGTCGCCGATTGCCATATCTGCTGGTATTTACCTGGATGGCTCCCGGAAAGTTACGGTAGAAGATAACGACTGCTACAACAATGGCGTAGGCATTTCTGTGGGCAATGAGCAGGATTCCAGCAAAGGGGCCGGTCATATGATCCGGAGTAATACCCTGCATCATAACCTTGGAGCCGGGATCTATATTGGTAGCAATAATCATACTTCCTGGGTAGATAGTACGGTGGTGAAATGGAATACTATTGAGCATAATTATTTCATCTCACCGGCATTACGTAAAAAAGCCAACTATGTATATGGTATCGACAGTGCTTCCCAGCGCTGGGCAGAAATAGTGGTGAACAGAACGCGCTATATGACATTCGAGGAAAATGAAATTAATATAGATTCGGATATTATGACCGCATTTTTGTTTTCACAATCTAATCTCATCTTCCGTTATAATATTTACCATACGCTGCATAATAATCCATGTAGTGTATACTTTATAAAAGACACCACCACTTCCAATAATGGTGGGGGCGATGGTATCGGAGATGTGTTTTATACCACCTTCCATCAGTATGTCAGCAACACCTGTCTGGATGTTACTTCTACGTTGGGTGACAGCGTTTATAATCCGGCGGGTTGCGGCAGTACTTTTGCCTGTAATAGTTTTGCGAGATCTGCTGCCCCTGCATTGGCGCCGGAAAAATCGATCACCGCGAATACTTCCGTGAGTGTGTATCCTAATCCTGCGATGGACCACGTAACGGTACAGGTACAACAATTGGTGAAAGGGGCCGTGCGACTGGAACTATGGAGCAGTAACGGTAAACTGGTACAGCGGCAGGACCTGGCGGTACTGGACGCGGGCATACACCGGATTACGCTGAACAAAGGAAATGTGAAACCGGGAACTTATTTCCTGCGGGTGATCAGGGGTGTTGGGAAAACAGAAACATTGAAGGTGGTGTGGTTACAATAAAGACATACCAAACAGAAGGTGTAAAATAAAAAACAGTGGCTGCTCCAGGCAGCCACTGTTCTTATTTTACGCCTTATTTACAAGGAGGACAAATAAACGGATAATACTTAGGGTCGATGATCGGAGCGATGCCGAAGAAGTCGTTCAGTACCGATTCCGCTGTGCAGTAAGCACCTTCCACCCAGGCCTGATCATTGGAGTAGGCTTCCCCCACAATAAAGATGTCGGCGTCTGCTCCATCTATCAGCTGTGATGGCTTCCTGATTTTCTGTTGTACATCGCAGATGTTGTAGTGCCCGGCGTAGGCATGATAGCCCGCGTTGAAGGGCGGTTTGGACCAGTCCATGTACTTTGTTTCCAGTGGTTCCGGTACGGCGGTATAATCGGCCTGTGGACCAAAATGTACTGCCGCCAGTTGCTGACGCAGCATTTTTACCATGATCTCCGGGGCTTTGCGCGGTCCTTCCAGTGTTTGACAATCACTTGAAACCGGTGTTTTGCGTACTTTGTGCGGACCCAGCTCCAGTTCAGACCAGAAGCTGGTGAATTGTTCATCATCATAGCTGGCCAGCAGTCCGTATATTTTTTCACCGCTTTGGTCGAGGGCGTTGTTGCCAAAATACACCACCTGCCGTATAGGCATGTCCGTTACGCTGGGTCCTATGGTATTACGCTGAGAGGCGTTGAGCAGTTGTTCTTCCTGCACAATAGTTAACCGTTCTTTAACGAGTTTTTCAACAAGGCTTACCAGGTCGGCCGCTACGTTAAAAGGTGTTTCCATAATGTCCTTGTCGTTCCCGATGGCTTTAATATAGGCAGCCGGGAATTTCTGTTTGGTAAGCGTGGACAGTACGGCGGTGGTTACCTCGTAGCTGTTGATCTGTGCTGGATAAGGTGGTGGATTGTCGGAATTATCTGCCCACCAGGGTGTATGGAAAAACATGCCCACTTTATAGGATGGTTGCATCACGGCAGATTCCAGGTATAGTTGCACTTTCTCATGATTAAGCACGTCTAAGGCATCCGTACTTTCGTAGCGGGTGGCCTGTGCTACCAGTTCAATAGAATGGCGTGGCATGGCTAGCCAGGCAGCATCTGTGGTTCTGGCGCCTGATTTCTTGTTGGGATTTTCCCGGGTAGCGATGGTGTAATGAATGACTTTTCCTTTTTGCAGAATAGAGTGCAGCCGGGTATTGGGATAATATTTAAAGTGGATGCCTTTTTCTTTAGCCAGTTTCCCGATGGCATCAAACAAGGCGTTGAACATGCTGGAGTAGCCGGTGGTCAATGTTTTATATTCCGTACCCGGTGTAAATTCGTTATTGGCCTGGAAAGCGATGGCAGCATTCCAGTTGATAACATTAGACGTGTAGCCGTTACCGTCAGAGGTGTAATTGTAGCCTTCTGATCCCAGCTGATCGAACATCAGGTTCCAGTAACCGATATCTTTCAGGTAATCGCCTTTTTTATATACGGATGATTCTGGGAGGTCAATGTTTATTTGTCCATTCTGATAAAATTCGCACCATTCCCTGCGGGTTTTAGGGCCGTGGTCTTTGGTAACGGCCAGGCTTTCCACCAGATTGAAGCCGGTATCCGGCGAGTCGGTGGCGCCGAAATTGTTAACGTAATAAGGAGCAGGGTTGGTAGATGTAATGCCGTTCAGGTACATGTTTTTGGTACGCAGGCAATAGAGTGGATTAACAGACTCGTTAAAAGGCACGGAATATTTGTCGAGGCCCAGTTGGGATATCACGGTAGTGACTAAACGATGTCCTTCACTTTCAGGTTTGCCATTCCATTGGGAGTAGCGCATGCCGCCTACTTCCAGGTAAGAGTTATTTTTATCTTCCTTGTAATGCCAGGTGCATACGCGGGCGCCTGCTGCGCGGGTGCCGGGATCTTTTTTGGTGAAATCGTATTTACCCCAGTCATATAATTCGAGGGTATCGCCTTTGGCCAGGAGCTTTGCGTTCTTTTTGCCATCAGCAGGTTTGCCGTCCAGCAATCGCCAGGCCGTATATAGCCCGGCTGCACCGGCTCCGAAAATAGAATAGGTTTTGCTGTCCATAGAGATTATTATTTTGAGGTGTAATAAGATGGGTTGTTTATCCTTCCAGTCCGAGACGACGCATTTGGTCCGGCAGATCTTTTTCCGGAATCACTACCTGTACCAGTACCGGCTTTTGGGTAATACCTTTTAGTTTCCCCAGCACATCGTTTAACTCTTTGATGGTAGTAACGCGGAAACCTTCTGCCCCATAGGCTTTGGCCAATGCAAGGTAATCCCATTCCGGCAGGATGTCGAAGGTGTCGAACACATGTTTGGGGCCGGGTTTAAAGGAGTCGAGGTTTACGTACACCTGTTCTATGGCATATACCGCATTGCTCATCACAAAAATCACGGCGTTGAGTTGATTCCTGGCGAGGGTAGACAACGACTGGCAGATCATCATGAAGCCACCATCGCCGGCTATCGTCCAGGCTCTTTTGCCACTTCCCAGTTGTGCCCCGCAGGCGGCGCCGGTTTCATAACCAATCACCTGCCATGCGGCAGAGGAAATAAAGCTGTTGCGATGCAGACCATAGGCATTGGTGGCCACATACAGGGCAGAACTCACGCCAAACGTCATCACAATATCTTTCAGCATATTCTGGTCCTGGAGATATTTCATGGAATGCTGGAAGAAGCGGTTGTAGGTAATCACATCCGGTTTATCGTCCCAGTCAGGATCCGAATTGGAGATCCAGGGTTCCGGGTATTTTGGCTGTGGGGGCGCTATCGTTTTCAGCGGATAGCCTTTGGTTTTTTTGAAGAGGGCCAGCAATGCTTCCATGAAATCTTTCATGGTAACATCCGGGTAGGTATAGTAGCCGGCGCGTACCTGTGCGGTGTCGGCCAGCACCATGGCGGCATATTTGTTTTGTACAAACCAGAGATAGTCATCTGTAAGAATGGTGCCGAGCGTCAGGAAACAATCTGCTTTATCCACCTCGTTGATTACGCTTTTGATAGACGCGGCATCGGAGTAGGTGCCGATGAATTTATCTCCCTTCTCCTGCAGTACTGATTTTCCCAGGGTGGTAGTGGTATAAAGAAAACCGCTGGCATCGATGAGTTCCTGTAGCAGGTCTGATAGGCCATGGCGGAGTATTTCCACGCCTGCAAAAATCATCGGGTGCTTTGCAGCGGTAATTTGTGTCCATGCCTGGGCTACGGCGTTTGCCAGCGCGAGAGGCTCACTTTTGATCACGAGGGGTTGCAGGGCTTTCCCGTTGGGCGGGGTACATACTTCGCCCCATACTTCTTCGTAGCAGGCAATGTATACCGGCCTTTTGTGGGTGATAGCGGCGATCAGCAGCTGATCTATTTTTTCCGGTGCACCGGCGGAGGTGCTGAGTGTGATAGCCGCCACCGTAACGTGTTCAAATACTTCCTGGTCGGCTTTGAGGTTGCCGGTGGAATGATGAAAAAGCACGTCATACATTTTGGTCATCTGGCGGTCGTCCGACCCGGGCGTAGCCGTGATCACCACCACGGGGCTGCGTTCTACATAGGCGCCGGCGATGGCATTGAGCGCGCTGAAAGTGCTTACCCCGAATTGCAGCGATACGGCGCCAAGTCCACGGGTACGTCCATATGCATCTGCTGCATAGGCTGCATCCAGTTCATTCATGGCGCCAATGGCAGTTACGCCATCGAAGTGTTCCAGGGTCTGTGTGAAATGCTTAACATAGTCACCAGGTATCTGAAACACCTCCGTGACATCCAGTTGCTTCAACCTGGTCAACAGGTAGTCCGCTACTGTAAACGGTTTTTGTTGCATGCTTGTGGATTTATGTTTGTGTTCATGGATATATGAGGGTGTTTATACCGGGGAATGGTAAAATAGGGGAACCGGATTTGTTACTAAAGTTAATGGAAATTAGATGATAATTAATGGGGGCGGGGCGATTTTTTTGAGGGTAGTGGCAAGGTGGTGAATGGATTGCCGCCTCATTGGTATGTTTTAAATGTTGGCAATGCTAACTATTTTGTCAGCCGCGTTGAGGGTTTCTTTAACCGAATATTTTTTCATACCGTTATTTTGTTGGAATGCTTTATCCGATGGTGCCCGGTTCAGCCATCTATTCATCTTGTCATCCTAATTTAATATTCGTTAGATAAATATTAAAAAGAGTTAAAAACCATTTTGTATTTTGTTTGCTACCTAAAGCTCCGCGTTATTATGACAAGAAGGATTTGTTATACCTGGCTGTTGCTGCTTCTCTGCGCCACCACCGCCTTTGCCACGGATCGCTGTTCCGTACTGCCAAACAACCTGCGCTGCGAATACCTGGTCAATCCTCCGGGCATTGACGAATTACACCCACGCTTAAGCTGGACCCTGCAGGCAACTGATACCAATGCTTTCGCCCAACGGCAAACCGCCTACCGCATACTGGTAGCTGCTACCAAAAAGGAGCTGGACGAAAATAAAGGAACGATATGGTCGTCTGGCTGGGTGAGTTCAGATGAGATGCAGCATATTGAGTATAATGGCAAGCCCTTGCAATCCGATCAGGCATATTACTGGAAGGTAGCGGTGAAAGATGAAAAAGGGCAGGTATCTTCCTGGAGTGCGCCTGCACACTGGACCACGGGCTTATTACAAGCGGCCGACTGGAAAGCAAAATGGATCGGCACCGATGAACTATTTGATCCGCATCAGAAAGACTGTAATATTTCAGATCCCTGGCTAAGGAAAACATTTGAGTTGAAAGTGGCGCCGGAGAAGGCTAATATCTTCATTGCTTCTGTAGGATTTCATGAACTATATGTCAACGGTAAAAAAATCGGCGATGGCGTAATGGCGCCTGCCGTTACCAATCATACAAAAAGAGCACGGTACATAGCCTACGATATTGCCAGTGAACTACACCCCGGGAAAAATGTGATCACCATCTGGCTGGGTACTTCCTGGTCAATATTTGGTCCGTATATCATGCCAGGGAAGCCACAAACGCCGATCGTGATAGCACAGGGCGCTGTGTACGACAAAGCCAGAGAAACGCCTGTATTGCTTCTTAAAACAGATGATTCCTGGCTTACCCATCCAAGCCCCAATAAACTGCTGGGCGTTTGGGATTCCAACCATATGGGCGGAGAACTATGGGATGCCAATAAAGAAGTGAAAGACTGGAACACCACCGCCTGCGATGAAAGCAGCTGGCATAAGGTAACGGTATACAATCCCTCTTTGCTCTTATCTGCACAGATGGTGGAACCTAACAAAGTACTGAACGAAATTAAGCCCGTCTCCGTAACCCATCTCGCCAACGGCAACTACCTGGTAGATATGGGGGTAAACTTTGCCGGCTGGACTTCTGTTCGCGTACACGGACAACCCGGCGATAAAATAGCGTTTTTATATTCAGAACGGGAGCAGGTGAATATGACCTTCGGACTACATAGCGCCTACATTATAGGTAACACAGGCGAGGGCGTTTTCCGGAATCACTTTAATTACAGCTCCGGTAGATGGATCACTATCGTGGGATTGAAAGAGCCACCTGTATTGGAAGATATCCGTGGCTGGCTGGTGCGTACCGCCTATGAGCCTTCTACCACCTTTGCCTGTTCAGATTCTTTGCAGAACTGGATCTACGACCGGGTGCGCTGGACCTACGAAAATTTATCGATCGGTGGTTACATCGTAGATTGTCCCCAGCGCGAAAGACTGGGCTACGGCGGCGATGCACATGCTACCTGCGAAACGGGCATGTTTAACTATCATGTGGGTGCCTTTTATACCAAGTGGATGGAAGACTGGCGCGATGTGCAGGGGACAGAATCCATCGTAGGTAACATGTATGATACGGCCTGGGCGCATAAAGGGCTCATGAGCGGTCGTTATCTCCATAAAGGGATATTGCCGCATACCGCACCTACTTATATGGGTGGTGGCGGCCCTTCCTGGGGAGGCATTGTGGTAACGCTACCCTGGTTTATATATCAGCAGGAAGGAGATAAAAGGATATTGGAAAAGAACTTCGGGATGATAAAAGAATGGCTGGCTTTCCTGGATACACAAACCAAAGACAACCTGCTGCAAAGATTTGGCGGCCCCTGGGATTTCCTGGGAGACTGGCTGTGGCCAGGTGCTACCGCCGAAGGCATGAACAACAATAAACCACAAACGGTCTGTTTAAATAACAGCTACCGCGTATTTAATTTACGTACTGCCGCAAAAATAGCCAGGGTACTGGGTAAAACAGCCGAAGCCACACAATGGGAACAGCAGGCAGATGTATCCAGTCGTGCTATCAATGCCCGCTTCTACAATGCTGCCGACAACAGCTATTCAGATAGTTCCATGGCCAATATGGCAGCGGCCTTGCTGGCGGAAGTACCTCCTCCTGCGCAACGTGAAGCCGTAATGCACAGACTAGAAAAAGAAATACTCGTGATCCGTAAAGGACATATTCATGTAGGCATCACCGGTGGTGCCCTCTTATTTAAACTGCTGCGGGATGAAGGTCGCGATGACCTGATTTACAGTATGACATCTCAGACAGATTATCCCGGCTGGGGCTATATGAAAGCCAACGATGCCACCACTATCTGGGAAATGTGGGAAAAAAATCTGCCAGGTCATTCCCTGTTGCACAGCTCTTTTCTTTACCCGGGCGCCTGGTATATCAATGGGGTAGCGGGGATACGCCGCGATCCCTCGTCAGACAAAGGCTATCAGCATTTTATTATCAGGCCACCGCTGTTAACATCTTCCCAGATGGATTGGGCACGTGCCTCCTATGAATCGTCTGCCGGGATTATTAAAACGGTATGGCATCGTGATGGAAAAGAATTGACACTGCAGGTAACCATACCACCCAATTGCACGGCAATAGTGGAGCTGCCGGAGCAGGAAGCCAAACACGTGGAGGAAGTAAGCGGGCACCTGAAAAAGAAAGGGGTGCAAAATGGATATGCTTCGTTTGAATTGCCCGCAGGAAGTTATACGATCAGGAGTATTTAATCTCCCTAAAAAATAACCAATGATTATTTTGCTTTTATCTTTTCTGACGCCATTCTATCCCATTTATTCCGATAGCCTCTATTCTCATAGCGAACAGCGTTGTGCAGTTACATATACAGTTACAAACAAATGGGATTTGATATTAAAGGAACAAGGTACTTTTCAACTGAAGTACAGCAGCTGGGATACCCGCTATAAGCGAAAACCAGCCATTGATTTTCTGGGTAGTTGGGAGAAGAGAAATGATACCCTTATACTAACGATACTAACTCCTTTACAGCATGATTGCTATGTTAGCAAGGTAAGATTTGTTCAATCAAAGGGTACGCTTACATCGCTTACGACTACCAATACTTGTTTACCGAACATGCTGGAATCCGTAAAACAGTTTACGGAAGGATTATTTTAAACGCAGTCCTTATGAATGCTGATGTTTTACCTCCGCTTCTTTTTTAACGGCTGGTGTAAGCTTCACTGCTTTTACAATCCAGGGCAGGGACACACCTTGCCCTATCAGGGTAATCAGTACCACTACCACGGAAATAAATATAATCGGATTGCGCTCAGGAAAGGGACGGTTTTCATCCAGCGTTAAAGGCAAGCCAATGGCGATGGCCAGGGAAACGATGCCCCGCATTCCGGACCAGCTGATGATTAAGCTGTTTTTAAAATCCAGCAGGGCATTTTCTGTGATACGTCCTTTACCTTTTTTAAAGGCCTGCTGTAAGTTGAGTTGTTGTGAAAACACCCTGGCCATGCGCAGGACCAGCGCTATCAGGGTAATGATAAATCCATATCCTATATAGGGGAATATCATGTCGGAAGGAATACTTTTAATGATATAAGGAAACTGTAATCCTATCAGGATAAAGATAAGTCCGTTCAGCAGGAATATGATAATATCCCATATGGATCTGGATTGCTGCTTTAATTTCTCCGGAAAAACTTTATTGCTTACCCTGGCAATCATTATCCCCAGGACCACTACCGCAATCACTCCTGATACATGTATTTCTTCTGCCATCAGGTAAGTAACAAAGGGCATCAGCAGCATAAAGCTGATGGTGACAAGGTCGTTTTTATGTACCATCTTAAGGGTTACCGCCAGCAGTCTGCTGACTACAAGCCCCACCAATACACCTCCTGCCATCAGGACAATAAATTCCAGGGAAGCTTTCCAGAACACAAAGGCCGTCCCCATGGCCGCTGCAATAGCAAAGTGATAGGTTACCAGTGCAGAAGCATCATTGATGAGGCTTTCTCCTTCCAGGATGGTAATGGTTTTATGTGACAGCCCCAGACCTTTGGTGATGCTCATGGCAGCCACCGCATCTGTAGCCGATAAGATAGCACCCAGAACAAAAGACAGCGGCCAGCTCATACCAGGTATCAGGTAATGCGCCGCTACGGCAATAGCCGCTGCGGTAATAAAAACAAGCCCGATGGCCAGCGTGCCGATCGTATTAAAATTGGTTTTGAATTCCTGTGGTGAGATGTTAAATGCAGCATCGTATAACAGGGGAGGGAGGAACAGCAGGAACACTACTTCCGGATTCAGCGTGATGTCAGGTAGTGCAGGAATAAAGCCAATGCCAATACCAGCGGTAATCAGTAGTACCGGGTAAGGTAGTCTTATCTTGTCTGCCACAGCCGACAGCACAATCATGATAGCCAGAATAAAGATGACGATGCTGTAGTTCTCCATGCCTTACATTTGGTTACAAATGTATATATTTAGGCATTACTATAGCAGTAAAATAAAACGTGAAGACACAACAGGCGCGATCATGCAGAAGAGGTTTATGGCAAAAGGTAATAAAGGTATTTGCAGAAATGTAAAAGAAAACGTCCTCTTACGAAGCCTTACTCACCTTTTGCTCCCGCCATTTGATAAACATCATATGGTAAGCAAACTCCCAATACAAATGATCCTCTAACATTTCCATCAGCAGCAGTTTGCGTTTGGCGCTGTCCTGCCCGGTGCGTTTCATATGGTCGTATTTGGCCAGTTGATCATGCAGGGAGGTTTCCATCAGCTTCAATAGGTCAGGAAAGGCATCGATACCGGTGCCCGTAATCAGTTTTCCCTTGGGCGTTTGTTTTAGTTCCTGCATGCGTTCATGGGTCAGTTCAGGCATTTTGATCCCTTGCAGGTTGAAAATCTTACTTCTGGTCATTGGCAAGCACAGGTTTTAACGGTTAATAATAGTACTGATTATGGGTTAAAAGGTACTATGCGGCATCAATTTTTATTTTCGCCGGCAAGGCCCTTCCTCTATTAGAGCACAAAAAGTGGGAAGGGTTACAAAAATGTCAGCTTTTTTTGTAACTTTTCTGGTAATTGATCATCCAATAATAAATCATGAGCCCACTTTCGCTAGCAGCAGCAGATATTGACAACGAGATTATCAATAAGATACTGGCAGGAGACAAAAGACAATTCGAGCAGCTGATGCGCCGGCACAATACAAGTCTTTTCAGGTTGGGGATGTCTATCCTGAATAACGATGCAGACGTAGAAGATGTGATGCAGACGACTTATATCAATGCCTACCAGCACCTGGCCAGTTTCAGACAAGAGTCTGCTTTCGGCACCTGGCTGAAAAGAATATTGATTAACGAGTGCAGTTAGCAGTTGAAGAAAAGAAAGAAAGTGGTAAGTGAAGATATGTCTGTATTAGATGATCATCATTCGGTCAGCATGGCCGAAATAAAAGAATCTCCGGTGACAAAAGTAATCAACAAGGAATTAGGTACCGCGTTAGAACACGCGCTGTTGCAGGTTCCAGAGAAATACCGCCTGGTATTTGTGATGCGCGAAATCGAGCAGCTGAGTACCACTGAAACCAGCCAGGTGCTGAATATTTCCGCGGTCAATGTCAAAGTACGGCTGCTGAGGGCCAAGCTGATATTGCGTGGTAAAATATCCGACTACTACAAAAACGACCTGGTGTTCCCTTTCCATCTCATCAGGTGCGACCGGATAGTGAACAACGTGATGACTCACCTGGGCATCGTATAGCCTCAGGCATTTTCTACCAGGTTAATTTTTATACGCTTATACATACTGCGTTCGTCTAAAGATTTTTCCAGTTCGGTCAGTACCTGTAACAGGTCTGCGCTGGCGGTTGCCAGCCACTTCCTGTTTTCTTCCTTGATGACGTTTAAAATAGGCCCTATCTTTTTATGCATTTGTTTTCCTGCCGGCGTCAGTGAAATCAATCTTCTCCGGGCATCTTTACTATCGGTGGTGGTTTTAATAAGGCCGTTTTCCAGCATCTGATCGGCAAACTGTACCACCGCAGGGTGGCTTAATTGCAAGGCCGCCGATATTTCCGTTACTGCCATTACTTTCTGCCGGCTCAGGAGCTCCAGTATCAGGTACCATTTCGCTTCAAAATCCAGATCAGACTCTTTATATATCAGGCTTACATCCTGAGAGAGGCGCTCGCTCAGCCGTTTTAAACGGGTAGCGAGCGCCAGTTCTTCCAGTTCATTAACTAAGTTCATGGGGTGAATTTATAAATTTTTATCCGGCCCTTCGCTTTTCTTCATCTGCACCGCCGGTTTTCCTCCTGGCATTACCGGAAGTAGTGCCGCCAAATTTATAATTGAACGTAATGGTAGCCACCCTGGTATCTCTTTTCTGTTTAAACGTTTCTCCGTAACCGGTAAGCCTGGTAACAGCATTGGTTTGGTTGGTGAAAAAGATATCATTGACATTTATTTTGAGAGATGCTTTCCGGTTCCACAGCTGCCGCTGGGCGCCGGCATTGATGAACCAGAAGCTGCCCACATCGAGGAAGCCGTAGTAGGTCCTGCTTTCGTAGTTGCCGGTAATTTCCAGTGTAGTAACACTGTTAACGGTAATCGTATTCACGGAATTGAAATTGAAAGCTACGCGGCTTACATCCAGGTTGGTATTTGCCAGGTTGCCACTGTAGCGGCCATAGTAGACTAATGCCGTATTCGTGCTGCTAAACCACTTGCCGATCGTTACCGGGAAGCCAAAACTGAAATTGTAGTAGTCATATTTAGCGAGGTTCTTATCGGTTTGCAACACGGTGCCGGGTTGCACATCCGGCGCCAAAATGGTAAGCATATTATCTTTTGTCCGGCTGTAGCCTATTTTGGTAATGTATTGTTCCTTGAAAGTATGCGTCAGCTCAAATGAATTCGTGATTTCCGGCAACAGGAAAGGGTTGCCGGTGGCAGATGTGAGCGGGTCCAGGAATACGCGGAACGGGTTTAACTGCCGGTAGGAGGGGCGTTCTATCCGGCGGCTCATAGACAGCCCCAGGTCATGTTTTTCATTGAATTCGTAGCCCACATAGCCGCTGGGAAAAAGCTGCGTATAATTCCGGTTGAATGTTTCCGAGTTGATGACCTGTTTGCCGTTGGCATTGGTATTTTCCACTCTCAGGCCCAGCTGCAGACTTAGATGCTTCCATTTTTTTGAAGCATTTACGTAGGCCGCGTTGATATTCTCTTTATAAATAAACTGATTACTCTTCCCGCTATCCAGCTTATTGCCGCCATTACTTCTGTCGAAGAATTTCACATCATTATCTGATTGTACCCAACTGCTTTTTATGCCTGCATCCAGTTTAACGTCAATGTTTTTCAGTGGCTGCGTATAATCTACTTTGAAAGACCGGATACTCAGGTTGCCGTTTAAATCACCAAAAAGCGAATAGGCGGGCCTGTTTTCTATATCATTTACATCTAAGTAGTGCGTATTATAACGTTGTGTTTCATCGGAGCTGAAGCGGGCATAATCCAGATCCGCGGTGATCTCTCTGCCGCTGGTATCCAGTGTATGCTTGTAGTTCAGGTTAATACTCCCGTTATTCCTGTTAGGAAGATTATTACCCAGGGTAGTAAATGAGCCGGTAGGCTGCTGCTGTGCATCCATCGTATGTGCCACACTGTTAGTTCCTATCTTGTTGGCAACGAATATGCCGTTGGCGGCAAATCCAACAATAATATTTTTTCCAATGTTGTAGTCGGCGCCTAAACGGGCATTATGAACATTACTCTGGTATTTGAAGAAGTTGTTGTAATTAATACCACCGGTAAATTTGTCTTTGTCATCGTAGAACTGCCGGTATATGGTCAGGTCATTCACTTCCTGCCGCCAGCTGTAATTATAAGATCCAAATACATTGAGGTTTTTATGTTTACTGTTGAAGTTAAAAGAAGGATTTAATTTAGGATACATCCCTTGTCCATAGCTGAGCGACACATTCCCATTCGTACCGGACTTTTTACCTTTTTTAAGGCGTATGTCGATGATGCCGGCATTGCCCGCCGCATCGTATTTGGCGGAGGGGTTGGTAATCAAATCGATGGTCTCTATCTGGTTAGCGGACATATTCCTCAGCATATTGGCCAGGTCCTGTCCTGACATGGGCACCTGTTTGCCGTCAATCATTACCAGCACGCCCTGGCGCCCCCGCATGGCAATATTATCATTCTGATCAATGGTAATACCCGGGGCTTTTTCCAGTACTTCCAGGGCGGTACTACCCGCGGAGGAAATGGAGCCGGAAACATTCAGTATTGTTTTGTCGTATTGCTGTTGCACAAAGGGCTTGCTGGCTACGATCGTCGCTTCTTTCAAACGGGTGCTGCCAGCCTGTAAGGCGATGGTGCCCAGCGCTGTGTTTTTATCATGCAAAAAAGGGGCTGACTGGTAGGGGGTAAAATACATACTTTGCGTTAACAGCAGGTAAGTGCCGGTAGGTATGTGTTCGAAGTTGAATTTACCAAGACTGTCAGCATACTCTATCTTCACCAGCTTTTTATCTCCGGCATGCAGCAACTGGATTACTACCTCTTTAACCGGGGCATTTTCTGCAGAGGCGAGCTGACCACTAATATTGAAAATCGGCGTTTTTGCCTGTGAGTAGCTTTTATTTATGTAAGTTATTACGGAAATTATAAGGGCAAATAGCCAGGTGCATTCCTTTTTCATTATGGGATAATTTAATACTTAAATGTAGCTAGTTTCATGGCTTTATGGAATGTATTTACACCTGCGGTAAATGTAAGGACTTACGAAGTATTTTTTAAATAGGAGCGGTAGGAGGGAACTAACTCCGCATTAAATGCCAGGGCATGCCAATTTCAATATGCTCTAAAGGCCAATACACTCGCATTTGTCATTCTCAAATCCTTGCTACACCATCTTTGAATATTATATAATAACGATTATACTCCCTTTAGCCAATCTTCCATCTGTCCCGAAAACACGTTCCCCGAATTATGTTATATTTATAGTAATCAAAATAATCTCCCATGGCAAAACAAATGTCTATTATTCCGTTTACGGGAAAACTCGGTTCTCTGATTGGGTATAAGCGCAATGGCCAATACTTCCTGCGCAGCATGCCGGAAAGTGTGCAGCAAACGGCTGCTACCCGCCGCGCATCCAGGCGTTTCGGCATCGCCAGCAGGAAAGGTGCTTTTATCCGTCATGCTTTCTACGGCCACCTGGATATCCATTGTGATGGCGCCCACATCAATCGGCTCAACAGGCTGCTCATTGCTGCCGGCGATCATCATGCCGCCGTCACAGGTTTCCGTTTCAATCAGCATACCGGAGTAGATCGTTTTTTTACAGTGGCTCCCCGGTTTCTCCCCAGCGGGATATTAAATATTCCCGCACAAACCATCGCCGGGTATAAAGGCATTGCTGCGCTGGAAGTAAAAGTGATCGCCACGCGTATTGATTTTACATCACGCCAGGTGACGGGTAGCGAAACGGTAACGCTCATGATAGCCCCCGATACCACTTTCCAGGAAACAAATGTTTCGCTGGATGTACCCGGGCAGGGTTCACTGGTAGTGGTTTTCCAGGTAAGAGCGATGTACAAGGATGGCCCATCGCGCAGCAGACAATATATGGCGGCTGATATTATTGCGGTGGCAGCGCCACAAGCACCCAAATATGCTCGTAAACGTACCTACCCAAAGCGGACAAGATTGCTACCCAATCTTACCTATACGCACTCATATCCAGCCGTTATTCAACTGGAATAAAGCGCTCTTGCCCTCTGGAGATATTTTGATGAATAATCCCTTTATACCTGCTTCCTTTCAATAGTATATATCTTCCCTCAACTACAGCGTGATACTGAAGCAGCCCTACTATGGCTACTTCTGACCTCCATCCGTCTTCTGATACCATTTCATCGGGGTTATATATCCGGAACTCATCCCCGCATCAAGTCCACCTCTCCTGCAGTGCTTCTATAGGTACTTAGCGGGTGCTAAGCATAGGCTAGACGGAACCTACATAATGACAATACGTTTTTGCAGGTAATCATAAGTCCAACAAATATGTGAATGAAGAATAATAAATGAATTGTACTTTTGGGCGAAATAAATAATCAATCAACCAATACAAAACAACCTTAACTGTAGCCACCGTATGTCTCATTCCAAAACAGCCTTTCAGCTTGAACGCCTGATTCTTTTCAGTGACGCCGTATTTGCCATTGCCATCACGCTGTTAATTATTGAAATAAAGATCCCTCATTTACTGCCGGAGTATACCACGGCGCAGGTCATTGATACCTACCTGGAACTAGCGCCTAAGTTCCTTGGTTTTTTTGTCAGCTTTTTCTTTATTGGATTGTATTGGACGGTGCACCATCAGCTGATGGGCTACCTGGTAAACTACAATCCGGGGCTGTTATGGCTTAACTTACTCTTTTTGGTTTCCATCGTATTGTTTCCATTCAGTACGGCGCTGGACAGCGAGTATGCAGGCTCTAATTTCATTAGCCCGTTTCTGATATACACACTGAACATAGCTTTTTCAGGAAGTATGATTGTGGTATTATGGAGATATATCAGCAATCCGAAGTATCAGCTGAGTGAAGGGCTGGACAACCGCTTGTTTGTGCAGTATCAGCAAAAGAGAGCGCTAACAGTTCCTGCTGTTTTCATGGGCGTGTTCCTGCTGGGATTATTGTTGCCCTTTCATAGCATGAGCCGTACGCTCTTAATCGCTATTCCATTTATCATGCGGTTTTTGAAACGGGGTTACGACCGGAAGATGAAGGCTTTGGAATTGAAAGCAGCGGCCGTGCCGGTAGAGGAGGAAGTAATTGCCAGGGAAGAATAGTGACAGATGACACTGGGGAATGGAGCAGGGGCATACCCGCTCCATTCCCGGTTTTCTACCTGCCTTTAAACGGATCTATACCATTTTTCTTCCAGTCCATCAGGATGTAATAGACAGCCCATCCTACTTTGTAGGTCACATCTTCGCCAATAAATTTCTCATCGGGCTTATTGTTTTTTTCATTCAGTCTCTTTTTAGGATTGCAGAGCCAGCCGCCCATGCAATACAGGTGGCAAAAGCCTACCTGGTGCATGTATTCATGACATAGGTTGGCCGTCAGTGCATAGGCGAAAGAATGGAACTCTGGCATGTTTTCCTGGATAGGACCGTACCAGGCGGTCGTGAAATAAGCGCCTGGACTTGTTAACCCGAGCGGACCATCTTTCTCTTTTAACTCAAATCCCATTTTCACATCGCGCTCTTTAAATAATGTATCCAGCACGGTTTTTCCTGATATCCGTCCCTCAGTGGCAGCGGGTATTTTGGCGCATCCTTTACAGTAGCTTTTACAGTTAAACGTCATATTGCCAATTTCTTTCTGGAATTCAGCAGAGTTGAATACGGCGGCAGCCATTTTGAATGCACTATCCACCTGTTTCCGGATAATGGGATCAGTGGTAAAGTAACTGGCCTTGCTGGCATCTAATGTGATGGAGATGGTCCGGTTGTCCTGTGCCTTTATACTTTGGAATGCGAGCAATAGGAACGAGAAGAAGAAAAGTCGTTTCATTTCTAGAATTAAGGAGACTAATGTAAAGTATTTTTTGAAAACCAGCATTAGATCTAACATTTGGGGAGCTATCATGGTAAGACTACAATATTGCTCAAAATACATACATGATGCCTCCTTATGTCAGCTTTGTTATAGGAGAATGCAGCGTTGAATTTTCTAATGCCAACTTTATGATTTTTCCATTGCTGGTAATAGAATGGCGGCAGACAACAGATCCATTTTTACTATTTATGAAAGTGTTGAAAAACTGATCGAGGCGGTATACCTGATCAATGCATAAAGCTTCCATCGCGTTGCCCTCCATACATCCAAACAATCACTTAAAACTATTTATGATGAGTAACGCGCAAAATGTATTATTGAACCTGCACACATTATTGTCCCGCTTACCGGTTTCTTTCAGGGAAAAGGTGTGTGAAGAATGTAACTGGAGTGTCCCTACATTCTATAGAAAAGTAAGATTGAAGGACATCAAAGAGAAAGACGGCAAAGTTATTTACGCGCTTAGCAGCGCAGAGCGGGCCATGATATTAAAAGTATTGCAGGAAGTTGTGGTAGCAATGGAGAAAGATTTACAATCCTACAAATAACAACCCCGAATAACGGCGTAGCACATACGCCGTTATTCGGGGTTTACCCAATTCAATATCATTTTACAGTTTCATAGTGCAAACACACTACTCCGCTGGCAAATGCAGTGGTCTTCAGAAGCTTCAATGATACCGGGGTCTTAATATTTTTAAATAAAGGAATACCCTCTCCCAGTAATATTGGGTTCACAAATAGCCAGAATTCATCCACCAGGTTATCCGCCATCAGCGTTTGTGTGGCGCTGGGACTGCCAAATATAATGATTTCCTTCCCTGCTTTATTTTTAAGTTCACTCACCTGTTTGTTGATGTCATGGCCGATGATCGTGGTTTTATCCTTTTTTTGTCCCTCCAGGGTTTTGGATATAACCAGCTTTTCTACCTGGTTATACCAGGTGCCGTGCTCAATGTCATGTTTGCTGGCATTTGGTTTTTCTGCTGCCGTGGGCCAGTAAGCATCCATCATATCATAGGTGACGCGGCCGTACAGGGCCGTATCGGCCGCGTTGGTACGGTCAGCAGCATAGTCAAACAGGTCGGTATCTACCTTAATCCAGTTCATTTCTCCATTGGGACCGGCAACAAAGCCGTCCAGGGAAACATGCATAAACGAAACAATCTTTCTCATGTAATATATTATTTAGAGTGATTTACTGCTTTGTTTTAAGAAATCGCCGAGCTGTTTGTAGTCTACTGCCTGGCCATCTTTAATGGTAGCAGTTTTCCGGTCAGGGGCCGTGGTGGATTGAAAGTAACCTTTTATTTCTGCCAGTTCGGTGGCATTAAACAACATAAACGATAATTTGTCTTTTGCGGCCGAAATAACGGCGGCATACTGCCCGTTCTTCAGATAGTGCGGTTTGCCATATTGAAGCCGCTCTTCGGCGTCAGGAATCGTTTTAAGGACCATTTTACGAAGGGTGGTGGCAGCTTCTTTTTGCCAGGGCTGTAACTTTTCAATATACTGAGTAACTTCCGGGTTCATACACGTTGTTTTTAGATGACACAACAAACTTACAGCGGAAAAGTAAATTGGAACAGGTGTAATTAAGACAATTAGCGGGGCAATTACGTCAAAGCCGATAAGGGACCCAAAAGTACCTTTTCATTCAAATATAGTTATCTTCACCCATGAAGCGGATCACGTTTCCTTTAATAAGATTCAACACCGGACATGCTTTCAGATACTACCCGCCAGACAAAAATCTTTCCCGCCTTACGATTACTGCTTTTTATCCTGGCTGTCCCCGTAGCCTTTGTGGCCATGAACTTTTACAACGGCACTGCCGTAGAAGGAGCAATTTATGTACATGCGCATCCGCAGACCTATCTTTTAAGCCGTATCATCCCGTTTGCCCTCTATATGCTGTTTTTTTCATTACTGCTTTTTGCCATTGGGAAGATGTGTAAAAGGAAAGTTCCTTCTGCTACTTATGCATGGTTAGTATTCCCTGCGCTACTGGCTTTCTTTTTCATCCTGGTGAATATGGGCTACCAGGCTTAATATTTCCACTGCAGCCTGATGGCAGCCAACATACTTAAATTAATGTACTGTCTGACCGTTAACCCGGTTACCTGTTAATTCGGCATGTACTGCTTTCCATCAACTCAAAACATATAATATGAAAAAGACCCTTATTCTTTGCTGTGTAGCTATTTCAACCGCTATGCTGTTTTTATCCGGTACTACTTTCGGAAAACCCTGTCAGGACGATCACCGCGGTAAGCGTGGCAAATGCAGAACGACCGTGATTGATGGCGTTTATTATTTTGATTGTGTAACACCAGTAGATCCCTTAGACACCGACTGCTCCGTGTATTTACATTAACGGCTGATTTATCAGCAGGTAAGTAGCCAGTTTATCTATCTGCTGATATTCACCTATTGGAATCATTATCGTTTTTGTTATGGTAGGATGCAGCGTGCACATGTGGCAATGAAAACGGTAAAACCGGCAATACACCTGACCATCCTGTTGCTCAACGTCTGTGCTTTTCTCACACTTAAACTATATAATATGAAAAAGACCCTTGTTTTTTGTTGCGTGGCTATTTCAGCTGCTATGCTGTTCTTATCCGGCGCCACTTCCGGAAAACCATGCCCGGACGATCACCACGGACTGCGTGGCAAATGCAGAATTACCGTTGTAAATGGTGTATACCACTATGATTGTGTAACACCTGTAGATCCATTAACAACAGACTGTACTTACTACGTACAGTAACAGCTCATTCATCAGCAGGTAAATAGCTTGTTTATTTACCTGCTGATATCTACTATCCTGTTAAAAAATGCTATGCGATCATCATTGTTCCTGTTACTTTGCTGGGTAACCATCAGCGCCTGTAATAATGAAAATATCAACACCTGGTCAAACTGTAGTAAGGCAAGTGAGAAAGTGATGCCACTACGTTTATCCTTTAATGATACCCTGAACCTGTTCCTGGATAGCATGATGGTGATGGGCATATCTACCCCCATCGATTATCATGAACAGGGACATACCCTGTATTCATTGGATACCTATAACAAGCGCCTGTTGAAATATACAATAGATACACCGGGGCAGGTAGTTAACCCGGAGATCCTTTGCCAGGTGAACCTGAAAGAGAAAGTCACGTACTTTAATTATATTTCTCCGGATAGCCTTCTCCTGTATGCTTATGGATCAGCCAAATTATCTTTTTATAATATTCCTAAAGCAGCAGTGTATAAAGAGCTCACGTTTCTGAATAAAATAGCCGGAATGCCACAAGGCATAGAAGCGGCACCGCCTTATGCCAGTCCTTCTTCACCTGTCTTTTTTAAAGCAGATAAAATTATTGGCGCGGGATTCCTGCTGGGAGAAAAAGAAAAGGATAACTTTAATGGACGTACGATTTTTGCTGCCATTGACAGGACCACCGGCACACCGTCCTACCATGTTCCTTATTCTGAGGTATACCGGGAGCACAATTGGGGTGGATCCCACCTGCGCACGCCGTACACTACCTACAACGCACATACGAAAGAAATGGTGTTGAGTCTTCCTGCTGATCATCATCTCTATGTCATCGACAGCAACTGGAGCATAAAGACTGTAGTCGCCGGTTCTGCTGACAGCATCTGCATTACCTCCATGGGCCTTGCAAAAGGTAATGAGAAAGTACTGGATGCGGAGGTGGCGTTACAATACTACCTGGGTACACCATCGTACCGGAATATTATCTACGACCCCTACCAGGATCGCTACTACCGCCTGCTGGAAAAGCCTCTGGTACCCGACAAAACAGGCGCAATGCCGTTACCCGGAAAGCAAGGTTACCTGATTGCTTTTGACCATGATTTTAAATACCTGGGAGAAGGACAACTACCGGATGGGCTGGCATTGGATAATTTTTTTGTTACCCGTGCCGGTGTATATTTTCTTAATCTTCGTAATAAAGATCAAAACATCGCTCAATATGTTCAATGCAAAGCTAACATGTAAGGGAATGGTATTTTTGCTGCTCATGCTTTTCGCCAACAGCTGTAAAGAGCAGTACGGGCAGCTGACCAGCGTCATTAAAAAGATAGATACCAAAACCCTGCCAGCAGGGAGTTACGTTATTATTCCCAACCAGGGATGCGAAGGCTGTATTAGTACGGCGGAAGACTTTGTAAAGAAGCATTATGCCACCAATGAAAACATCCGGTATATTTTTACACGTATACAATCCTCGAAACTATTAAAAGTAAAGTTAGGCAGTGAAGTGATGGGCAGCTCCCATGTGCTGCTGGATACGGCTAATGTGATCGTGTATCCTGATAAAGCAAAAGCCATCTATCCCATGATTATAACGATGTCAGACGGCCATATTACCGGTATTACCTATCAAAGCCCTGACTCCGATGGATTTGCGGAACTACTAAAGGCATCACACTAGGATTTTTAAAATAAAATACTTATCTTGATTATATCAATGTGAACATGAGCAAACAACCAGATGCTGAACAAGGCATATAAATAATGCCGTAATTCCGTGAACATGAAAAAGCAACCCGCTGTCTTTATGAGCCATCTCAGGTGGCGTTTTCACTTGCATGAAAAACCTTGTCTATAAGCACTTTTTGTCTATCCAAAACCAATTAAAAACATTGACAATGAAAATGAATTCCCGTATGTGGTATGCATTTGCCATATCCACGTTTTTATTTTTTTCCTGTAGCAAAAACCTGAAAGAGACAATACCTGCCGCCAATGCAGCAGGACTTGTTACTCCGCTTTCTGTACCTGCCGCATCCAGTTATGATGTGCCCCTGGCCGGAAACGCATTTGTAACCACCGCGGCAACGGGTGGGGCAGAAGTAATCACCAGCAATGGTTTGGGTAACTGGACCAGCGCCAGCGCCATCACCAGCACCTATTTCCGGCTGGCCCTCACCGGTACGCTGAATGTATCCATTAAAATGAAAGTGCCTTCGGGTACGAGTAACATCAAAGTAACCGTAAATGGTACTGCCTTTACCAAAACAGTTACCGGCAACGCCTATACGACCTACAGCATCGGATCGGTTAACATCACCGCAGCCGGCTATGTAAAAGTAGATGTGCAGGGCGTTACCAAAACCGGTAGCTATTTCGGCGATGTTTCCCATGTTGTTATCAGCGGCGCTGCTACGGCCAATAATGTGGTATATGCCAACGATCCCGCCAACTACTATTGGTCCAGACGCGGCCCCTCCGTGCACATGAATTATACCATCCCTTCCGGTACTACGGCAGAATGGTTTTACAACGAATTAACGGTGCCCACCGGAGAAGATAAAATAGGTTCCTATTTTATGAGTAATGGTTTCTCCGGCGGCTATTGCGGCATCCAGGTAAACAGTGCCACCGAAAGAAGGGTATTGTTTTCTGTATGGGACCCTTCCGTAGGTAAGACCACGTTAGTAAGAAAAGGCCCCAATGTAGTAGATAATTCATTCGGCGGCGAAGGTACCGGTGGACAAAGCTACCTGCTCTTCAACTGGCAGGCAGGAACCACCTATAAATTCCTCACACATATCGTTCCGGATGGCACAGGCGGCACAGATTACTCTTCCTGGATCTATACACCGGAAACAGGCGCCTGGCGCTTCCTGGCTACCTGGAAGCGACCTAATACCGTGAGCTATTATACCGGTGCCCATTCTTTCCTGGAAAACTTTATCGACAACAATGGTTACTACGGAAGAAGAGTGCTGTTTAACAACCAATGGGTACGATCTACTTCCGGTACCTGGACAGAGCTCACCGGCGGTTACTTCACTGCCGATGCCACAGCTACCAATGATCAGCGCAGGGATTATGCGGGTGGCATCGATGCCTCTACCGGCGCTTTCTATCTGAAAAACGGTGGTTTCTTTGCCAACTATGTAAACTATAATACCAGCTTTACGCGGACGGCGAATGGTCTTACACCTACGGTGAACCTGACTACGCTGCCGTAAAAAAAGCGGTGCTTATAGGCAAAAGCAAGAGGGTGTCTCTAAAAAAAAGAGAGGCACCCTCTTGCTATTATGCAAATGCAATTATGTTAACTATACTTCATCGTGTGGCCCTCCTGAAGTTAATTTCTCTATATCGTCTAAGTCTTTATGCCGGCCGGCAGCTTTTTTGGCATCAATCAGATTATTCAGATGCAGAAATCTTATCATCAACCCCTCTTCATTGAAAATCTGTGACTGATGATAAGCATCATCAAATTCAACCCCTTTAAGATTTGTGATAATATCAATGCTTACTGGTGGTCGTCCATATGAAAAGACATCTGCTTTATCCGCATCTAGGAATTTTTGCTCAGTCATATCAAAGACGGGAAGACCGAACTCCAGAAATGCGCGGGTCAATTTCAAATAATTGTCCTTAGTTCTATTCACCCAAATATCCATATCCCCGGTTACTCTCCGATATCCATGAAGTATCACTGCATATCCCCCAACCAGAATGTATTCAACGTTCTGATTATTCATTGCGTGAATAAACTCTCTGAAATCATCATTGAAAATAGTCCCCATTTACGCATTAAGTTTCCTGCTGCTGAAATATTTTCTATCCAATTTGGGTTGATCAGACATCGAAAACCCATATGCTTGAGATATTAGATAATATGCCTGACGTAAGCGTTCTGTATATGGAACGTCTTTGCCAAATACATTTGCTGCATCAGCTTCTTCGAAAGTTCTGATTTTAAATGCTGTTCTATCAAGTTTAAAGTCTGCCATATGCAAGGATATACAGTAAATATACAGATTAGTAGGGATATGGTCAGCTGTAAGAAGAAAAAGGGCCTGTAAGTTTTAAACCTACAGGCCCTTTTTTATATATCCAATTCCTTATAAAAATTTCAATACTTCTGCACCCATGGCTTCTGTACCAAGAATTTTATCTGCAGGTGTTTGTGCATCGGCGATATCCCGTGTACGGAAACCGGCTTTCAACACTTTATCTACTGCGCTGATTACTTCATCAGATTCTGCTTTCATGCCAAAGGAAATATCCAGCAGCAGGGCGGCAGATAAGATAGAGGCCAGCGGGTTGGCTACACCTTTGCCGGTAATGTCGTGCGCAGAGCCATGTATAGGCTCGTATACGCCGGTACCATCGCCGATAGAGGCGGAGGCCAGCATGCCCATAGAACCGGCTATCTGGGAGGCTTCATCGGTCAGGATATCACCAAACAGGTTAGCGGTAACTACCACATCAAAACGGCGTGGGTCTTTTATCAGCAACATAGCAGTGGCATCTACAAACTGATGTTCTACTTCAATATCCGGATATTCAAGGGCTACCTTTTGTACTACTTCTCTCCAGAGACGGGAGGTTTCGATCACGTTAGCTTTATCTACAGAACACAGCTTTTTTCTCCTGGTTCTTGCGGCTTCAAAAGCTTTGCGGGCAATACGTTCCACTTCATAACGACTGTATTCAGCAATGTCGTACGCGGTGTCGCCATTGTTTTTTCTTCCCTTCTCTCCAAAATATATATCACCGGTCAACTCGCGGAAGAACAGGATATCCGCACCTTTTAATATTTCAGGTTTGATGCTGGAAGCACCTAATAATTCGTCAAATAATTTGATAGGACGGAGGTTGGCATACAGTCCCAGTTCCTTGCGCATTTTCAGCAAACCTTGTTCCGGTCTTACTTTAGCGGAAGGATCGTTGTCGTATTTCGGATGACCTACCGCGCCGAATAATACCGCATCTGAGTTCCTCATTTTTTCGAGCGACTCATCCGGTAAAGGATTGCCGGTAGCTTCAATGGCTACATGCCCGATCAGTGCTTCGTCATAGGTAAAGGTATGTCCGAACTTTGCAGCAATTTTATCCAGGACTTTTTTTCCTACTGCGGTTACTTCCTGTCCGATTCCATCACCTGGAACGATTAATATATGTTTGGTTGCCATTCAGTTATTGTTGGTAAAGTTTAAATTAAGTTCAGCATTTTCAGTGTTGCCTTGATAGCAGATACGGTTTGATCGCTATCCAGCCCCCTGGTTTTGAATTCTTTTTCATTTCTTACCCAGGTAATGATGGTTTCACACAACGCATCGCTTTTACCACCGGGAGGAATACGTACGGCGTAATCGGCCAGTGGTGGGAGTTCCACCTTCAGCTGTTTATACACCTTTTTCAGGGCATTCATGAACGCATCGTATTGTCCGTCGCCCTGTGAATGCTCTTCAAAGATTTCGCCGTTAATAGAAATCCTGATGGTAACAGAGGGGTTCATGTTTTTGGAGTGGGTGAGTACATAGTTTTCCAGGATCACATGCTCCTCAATGCGGTTACTGTCCAGTACATCGGAAATGATATAGGGTAAGTCCGCCTGCGTCAGCACTTCTTTCCGGTCGCCCAGTTCAATGATACGCTGCGTTACCTTTTTCAGATCGGGGTCCGACAGTTTAATGCCCAGCTGTTGCAGGTTGTTTTCTATATTGGCTTTGCCGCTGGTTTTACCCAGTGCATATTTACGCTGACGGCCAAAACGTTCCGGCATCAGGTCACTGAAGTAAAGCTTATTCTTTTTATCACCATCTGCATGGATACCGGCAGTTTGGGTGAATACATTTTCGCCTACAATAGGTTTGTTCACCGCTATGCGGAAACCGGAAAACGTTTCTACCAGTTTGCTGACAGTATACAGAGAGGTTTCTACTACGGATGTTTTCACGGAAGGTAAAAAGTCGTGCAGCACCGCGATGGCGCTGGCCAGCGAGGCATTGCCTGCTCTTTCTCCCATCCCGTTAATCGTTAAATGAATGCCATGGGCGCCGGCTTTTACACCTTCCAGTACGTTGGCGGTGCCCAGGTCGTAGTCATTGTGTGCGTGGAAATCGAAATGGATGTCCGGATAGCGCGTTACAATGGAAGACACAAATTCTTTTACTTCATCCGGGGTGAGTACGCCCAGTGTATCCGGTAACATGATCCTTTTTACAGGCTGGTGTTGCAGGAAATCGAGGTATTGGAAAACATATTCCCGGGAATGTCGCATACCATTGCTCCAGTCTTCCAGGTACACATTGCATTCCAGCCCTTTTTCATTGGCCAGCTTAATAACGGCTGCTACTTCCGCAAAATGTTCGTCTGGTGTTTTCTTTAACTGGTGGGTTAAATGATTCAGCGAGCCTTTGGTGAGCAGGTTCATTACTTTGGCGCCGGCCTGCAGCATCCATTGTACGGATACGTCACCATCCACAAAGGTTAATACCTCTACTTTATTTAAAAAACCATTTTCCTTTGCCCATTGGGTAATTGCCTGAACTGCCGCAAATTCACCGTCAGATACACGGGCTGAGGCAATTTCAATCCTGTCAACTTTTACTTCTGTCAGTAAAAGCTGTGCAATGGTTAACTTCTCAGAGGGTGAAAAAGAAACACCGCTGGTTTGTTCACCATCGCGGAGTGTGGTGTCCATTATTTCAACGTGGCGCTGGGTCACTGGCATAATCGTTTGTATGGAATGTTTAGTACAGACTCTTGTCGGCGAATAATTTTATTTCGTCTTTCATGGCCTGCAGATAATCAATATCATCATAGCCATTCATCATGTTCAGCTTTTTGTAGCTGTTGATGGCAAAGGATTCACTTTCTCCGGTGGCAGGGATCGTAATCGTTTGTGCTTCCAGGTTAACTTCCACTTCCGCTTTTGGATCTGCTTCGATGGCAGTAAAGATCTTGTCCAGGAACTCAGGGCTTACCTGTACAGGTAATAAGCCTACGTTCAAAGAGTTGTTTTTGAAGATGTCGGCAAAGAAGCTGGATACTACGCAACGGAATCCGTAGTCGTAGATGGCCCATGCAGCGTGCTCACGGCTACTGCCGCTACCGAAGTTTTTACCACCTACCAGGATTTTACCGGTGTAGATAGGATTGTTTAAAACGAAATCTTTTTTCGGTGTGCCATCTGTTTCGTAGCGCCAGTCGCGGAACAGGTTATCACCGAAACCTGTACGCTCTGTGGCTTTTAAAAAACGTGCGGGAATGATCTGGTCCGTGTCCACATTTTCAATTGGCATGGGTACTGCGGAACTCCTCAATATTGTGAATTTATCGTAAGCCATTTTTTGAGTTGTATCGTGATTATTGTTGAATAGGAAAGGGTTTAAGCAATCAGTTCTCTCGGATCAGTTACCACACCGGTTACTGCTGCTGCTGCCGCTACCAGCGGACTGGCCAGCATTGTTCTGGAGCCTGGTCCCTGTCTGCCTTCAAAGTTCCGGTTGCTGGTGCTTACCGCGTATTTGCCGGCAGGTACTTTGTCATCGTTCATCGCCAGACAAGCAGAACATCCGGGCTGACGCAGCTGAAAACCTGCTTCTGTCAGTATATCCAGGATACCTTCTTCTTTGATCTGTTGTTCTACGATATGTGAACCGGGAACGATCCAGGCAGTTACATGTTCTGCTTTTTTCCTTCCTTTTACAATAGAGGCAAATGCACGGAAGTCTTCAATACGTCCGTTGGTGCAGCTGCCGATGAATACGTAGTCTACTTTTTTACCGAGCATGGCTTCTTCTTCATGGAAGCCCATGTACTGCAATGACTTTTCGTAGCTGGATTTGCTGTCACCCACCAGTGCGGCAGGAATATGTTTGGTAATACCCATACCCATACCCGGATTGGTACCGTAGGTGATCATGGGTTCTATGTCTGCCGCATCGTAGGTATATTCCATGTCAAAGGCAGCACCTTCTTCTGTTTTCAGCGTTTTCCAGTAGGCGAGGGCTTTGTCCCATGCTTCTCCTTTAGGCGCTTTCTCACGTCCTTTGATATAATTGAAGGTAGTTTCGTCCGGTGCAATGATACCACCACGGGCTCCCATTTCAATACTCATGTTGCAAACGGTCATACGACCTTCCATGCTCATGTTTTCAAACACATCGCCCGCATATTCTACAAAGTAACCGGTAGCGCCGGCAGCGGTGAGTTTGGATATAATATAGAGCGTAACGTCTTTTGGTGTAATACCCTTACCCAGCTTACCTGTTACGTTAATACGCATCTTCTTCGGCTTCGGCTGCATAATACACTGGGAAGAAAGTACCATCTCTACTTCAGAGGTACCAATACCAAATGCAATGGCGCCAAAAGCACCATGGGTGGAAGTGTGAGAGTCACCACAAAC
Organism: Chitinophaga sp. RAB17; assembly: GCF_052114225.1. Lineage (NCBI taxonomy): Bacteria > Pseudomonadati > Bacteroidota > Chitinophagia > Chitinophagales > Chitinophagaceae > Chitinophaga > Chitinophaga sp. RAB17. The sequence continues at coordinate 238,326 of NZ_JBFREI010000004.1, forward strand.
GATGGTCATACCAGGGAGGGTGATACCGTTTTCCGGACCTACTACGTGCACAATACCATTCTTGGGATTACCTAATCCCCAATGGGAGATACCATATTTGTTGGAGTTAGTTTCCAGTGCCTTCAGCTGATTGGCGGAAAGCGGGTCTTTTACCGGTAAATGCTGGTTAATCGTTGGCGTGTTGTGATCTGCTGTGGCAAAGGTTTTCTCAGCAAACATCACTTTCAGTCCACGGCTTTCCATACCAAGAAAAGCAACAGGGCTGGTTACTTCGTGAATAAAGTGGCGATCGATAAAAAATACATCCGGGCCATCTTCAATTTTCCTGACAACATGCGAATCCCATACTTTGTCAAATAAGGTAGCGGGTTTATTGCTCATTTTTTAAATTTTTAAAAGTAGCTACTTGATTGTTCAAATTTATTCATAAAATCTATTTTATTTCAATATTTTTTCTAAGGATACCTGTGAAATGGTAGTAAAGAAGCAGCAGGGGCAAGCGTTTGAGCCTATTTTACTATGTATTTGGCTGATAGTCAGCGGTATGTAATTTTTTGAGAAGAGAGTTGGTTGGTATCTTATTTTGGGTTGCAGCCTGCTGAAGGGCAATGCCGTAGTACATGTCAGCAGCGCAGTGTAGTCGGCAGGGAAGGAGATATATAGTTGTTATAAGTTTAATGTGTTTGACGGTTTTATTACCCTTCGGGAGAAGGCATTCCGGTTTGCCATCTGTTCTGTTTGATAACTGTCATCAGTGAGGATAACATGCCCCCAGCAGTTATAATAACATCGCCATCTCTCAACTTGTCTTCCTGTAATTGAATATCGCCCAGCCATTCAGTATCACCGCAAATATCACCAGGTATAAAAACTCCCGTTGTACATCTGCAAAGCCGCTGCCTTTCAGCACAATCATCCGCATCACCTTAATGAAATGTGTTACCGGCGTTAAATTGGCGATTACTTTGGCCCAGGCAGGCATACTGTCCACCGAAGTAAAGAGACCACTCATGAGCATAAAAATCATGATAAAAAAGAAGGCAACAAACATGGCCTGCAACTGGTTACTGGTATAGGTAGATATCAGTAACCCAAATCCCAGCAAGGCCACCAGGTACATAGCGGCAAACAGGTACAATGTAACAAAACTACCCACCGGCCAGATGCCGTACACCACCCACGCTACGGTTAACCCCAGCGTAAATACAATCATGCCTACCACCCAAAATGGAATCAGCTTACCCAGTATAAACTCCCATTTCTGAATCGGTGTAACGTTGATCTGTTCTATGGTGCCAACCTCTTTTTCTCTCACAATATTCAGGGCCGACATAAAGCCACCGATCAGTGTCAGCAGCAATACCAGCACAGCAGGCACCACATAAAAGCGGTATTCCGCCAATGGATTAAACCAGTTGGAATAGGTGATGTCTATCGTTCCTTCAGGGGCATGGCTGCCGGCATTGACGGGAATTTCTTTATTGAAGTCTATGATCACCGCCTGCAGGTAACTGCCACCTATGGCTGCTTTGGTGCCGTTGATCGCATCTATGGAAACTCCTACTTTCTGCACGCCTTCTCTCACGAGGTTACTTTCAAAACCCGCCGGTATTTCCAGTACCAGGTCCGCTTTTTCTTTCTCTATATATTTTAATGCCGCCTTAAAGGACGATTCCGCCGCCACTATCCTGAAATAACCAGAGGAGGCTATTTTGGCAATCATCTGACGGGAATATGGACTGTGGTCATTATCCACCACAGCCAGCTTCACATTTTTTACATCAAAATTCATCGCCAGCGGAAGAATAATCAGTTGTATGGTGGGCAGGGCAAACATCATCGCCAGGATGGTTTTATCCCGGAAGATCTGCTTAAACTCCTTCTTCAGAATATAACGCAACACTTTCATGATAGCCGGGTTTTAAAGTTTCTCAGGGCAATGGTCAGCGCCGCGGTAGTCATCCCCAGCAATACCAGCGTTTCTTTCCACACATATTCAATACCAAGCCCCTTCAGCATCACGGCCTTTACAATCAGGAAATACCAGCGCGATGGTACCACATTGGAGATCACCTGGAACGGCATTGGCATATTTTCCAGCGGAAACATAAAGCCGGTAAATATCATGGTGGGAATCATCATGCCCATCATCGATATCAACAACGCGGTTTGCTGGGAGTTAGTCGCATTGGAAATCAACAACCCCAGTGATAAACAGGTAATGATAAACAGCATGCTTTCCAGGAAAAGCAGGACGATACTGCCTTTGATACCCACATTCAGCACAAACACCGCCAATACCAGGATGAGGATAAAATTGGCGAGCGATAATATCAGGTAAGGAATAGCTTTGGCAATCAGCACCATCAATGGTTTGAAAGGAGATACCAGCAGTATTTCCATCGTGCCCAGCTCTTTTTCCCGTACTACTGATACAGAGGTGAGCGCCGTACACACAATCATCAGCACCAGCGCCATTACTCCCGGAATAAAGTTGAGGGAGCCGTTGCCTTCTTCATTATATAACATCCTCGCTTCCGGAATAATCATATAAGGCAGGCGTGCGGAAGGGCTTATTTCCTGCTGATAGGCGGTCATGATGGCGGTAATATAATTCACTACCGTTTTGGCCGTATTAGGATCTGAACCATCTGTAATGATCTGCACCTGCGCTTTCCCAACGTGTTGCAGGTCATTGCCAAAACCAGCCGGAAAAATGAGCGCGCATTTGGCCTTGCCTTTCTTAAATGAATCCCTGATGCTGTTATAGTCGATAGTAGATTCCTGGACAACAAAATAGGAAGATGATTTTATTTTGCCAATCAGCTGTTGCGTATTTATATCTCTGGAATTATCTATAATGGTAAGGGTAATATCCTTTACTTCACTGGTCAGCGCAAAGCCAAACAGCACAATCTGCGCTACCGGTAAACCAAACATGATAAGTAAGGTCCGCCTATCCCGGAAGACATGGAAAAATTCTTTCCTGATAAATGCGAGGAACTGTTTCATGGTGTTATTTTAATCGCCGGATCTTTGGGCGCCTCGTGCAAGCTGATAAAAAACTTCATCCATATTCTCTGCCTTGAACTGCGCTTTCAGGTTGGCAGGAGAATCCAGTGCTTCCACTTTGCCATCTACCATAATGGTAACACGATTACAATACTCGGCTTCATCCATGTAGTGGGTAGTGACGAAGATGGTAATGCCCGATGCTGCTGCTTCATAGATCATATCCCAGAACTGCCGGCGGGTAACCGGATCCACTCCGCCGGTAGGTTCATCCAGGAACACGATTTTAGGCCGGTGAAAGATGGCTACTGAAAAAGCGAGCTTCTGTTTCCATCCTAACGGCAGCGCCCCCACGAATTTTTTCGCTTCTGCGGTGAGCCCCAGTTGCTGCACCAGTTCATCGCTTCGTTTCTTTATTTCCGCCGAAGGAACGCCATATACGCCACCAAAAAATTCAATGTTTTCCAGTACGGTCAGATTTTCATAAAGAGAAAATTTCTGACTCATATAGCCAATATTCTTCTTAATGGATTCCGGTTGTTTGTATACGTTGAAACCCGCTACGGTAGCTTCTCCGGAACTCGGGTGGGAGAGGCCGCAAAGGATCCGCATCGCCGTCGTTTTGCCGGCGCCGTTAGCCCCCAGGAAACCAAATATTTCTCCCTTATTTACATCAAAGGAAATTTTATTGACGGCGTAAAAGTCGCCAAAACGTTTGGTCAGGTCCTTGCAGATGATTACTTTTTCTTCCATGGCAACATGATTTAAGCCTGGTTCATTAACCGGATGAAACTATCTTCTATACTGGGACGAATTAATTTTACTTCCACATGTGTATGTCCTTTCTGCTCCATGTCGTGCTGTATGGTGGCGATGTCTGTAGCATCATCACGCAGCGTAATATGGATGTACTCCCCGAAAGCATAGCTACTGTCAATCGATGGTTCATTTCTCAGCTCCGTAAGCAGCTGGTATATATTGTCGGCCTTGATGGCATATAGCTTTACCGGGAATTGCGCTATTATGTGTTCCGGTGTATCCACCGACATAATTTTGCCTCCCTGTATCAATGCAATCCTTTCACAGAGCACAGCTTCGTCCATATAAGGCGTGGATACCACAATGGTAATACCCTGTTGCTTCAGGTTTTTCAGCATCTCCCAGAACTCCTTACGCGACACTACATCCACGCCGGTGGTAGGTTCATCGAGGAACAATACTTCCGGTTTGTGGATCAGGGCGCAACAGAGGGCCAGCTTTTGCTTCATGCCCCCGGAGAGTTTGCCGGCGCGGCGGTCGTTAAATGGCTTGATCTGTTCGTAAATATCTTTGATCAGGTCATAGTTGTCTGCTATGCTGCTGCCGAAGAGTGTGGCAAAAAAATCCAGGTTTTCTTTTACGGTAAGGTCCTGGTATAGGGAGAATTTGCCGGGCATATAACCTATTCTGCTCCGGATCTTTTTATAGTCTTTCACACAGTCATAACCCCTTACGCTGGCAGTGCCTTTGTCCGGCAGCAACAGCGTAGTGAGTATGCGGAACAGGGAGGTTTTGCCTGCACCATCAGGGCCAATCAGCCCAAACAGTTCACCTTCGGCCACCTGCAGCGATACATCATCTACTGCCAGCACCTTGCCCTGGTCGTAAGTTTTTGTGATATGATCCAGCACGACTGCGCTCATTTCTTATCGGTGTTAATCAGCATTTCGCCATACATACCTATTTTCAGATAGCCATTATTTTTCACTCTTACCTTGATCGCATATACGAGGTTGGCCCGTTCGTTTTTTGTCTGGATAGTTTTCGGGGTAAACTCTGATTTATCCGATATCCAGGTAATGTCGCCGGTATATGTTTTATAATTCTTTTCTCCCTGGTCAATGCGGGCCTGTACGGTTTGTCCCAGTTTAATGGCAGGCAGTTTGTCACCAGTGATATAAGCTTTCAGGTATAAGGTGTCGATGTTGGCAATCTTATACAAGGCTTTTCCGGTAGCGGCCATTTCTCCTTTCAGGGCGTACCTGGTAAGTACTACGCCGCTAATGGGATTAATAATTTGTCCCTTATGGATTTGCTCAGCATATTGGGCGAGCGATTTTTCCAGTGGTGCTTTTTCGCTGAGGATGGTCCGGTTTTGTGTGGAGGTATTGGAGTCGTTCAGCTTTATCTGTTGCCGCGTTACGGCGAGTTGTCGTTCCTGTTGTTCAATAAGGGCATTGATATCATCCAGTTGTTTCTGGGTGGCAGCATCGCTTTTTACGAGGTTCTCCGTTCTTTTTCTTTCGCGGTATTGCTGCTCCAGCTGTGCTTCCTGCACCAGCAGTTGCCGTTTTACCAGTTCTGTTTGCGGAATGGGATCATGGGTTTTATCTTTCAGTGCATTGATGGATGCCAGCACCTGTTCCCTTTGCAGGGTAGGGATGGTTACATCAATTTGTCCTACGTTTTGGCCGGCAGTTAATTTGTTGCCTTCCTGTACGGAGAAGTCGAGCAGTACGCCGGTTTGTTGGGCAGATACGATGACTTCATCTGCTTCAAAGTTCCCGGAGGCATCATAGTCCGGTTTGCCGTTGCCACAGGCAGTCATCCATATCACAGCAGCCAGACCGAGTATCATGTTGTATTTCATATGCAATAATTAATCAGTTCCCGGAAGTGTTTTTATAATTGTATTGTGCCTGTAATAATTGTATGCTATGCAGTATCCGTGATTGTTTGGCCAGATTCTCCGCGTTGAGTTGTGAAATGTATTCATGTACGGTAATCACGCCATTGTCCAGTTGTGCCTGTGCTGATTTTCGTACGGATGACCGCAGGGTGATCGCATCATCGTCCTGTTCCATTAATGCCGCGTACTTTTGGATGTCCTGGTTTTGTTGCCGCAAGCTCAGGTTGGTATTAAACAGGAAAGTTTCTTTGCTGATATCGAGGTTTTGCCGGTTAATATCCAGTTGCTGCCGGTTGTTTTTCAGGGAGTATAAACTGCCGAGCGACCAGTTCAGTCGTACACCGCCTATCCACCAGGGTCCGAATTTATTATCTACTATATTCAGGGTAGGGCGGCCATAGGCGCCTTGCAGAAAGGCATTGAGTTTAGGCAGATAGTTGGAAGTGAGTTGTTTTTCCTGTACATCAAATGCTTTTTTCTGAATATCGTAGTAGGTAATTTCCGGCCGGTGAATACCCTCCTGCGGGGCTACCGGGGCAGGGTAGGTGAGCGTGGTGCTGTCTGATAGTGGCTGGTTGATAAATACCGCCAGCATTTTCATATAGGCTTTACGGTTAGCGCTGAATTCCGTGGCCGCCATGTCGGTATTAATGATTTCTGCTTTCAGCTCATCCACATTGCTGCGATAGGCTATGCCGTTGGCCAGGGCTGCCTGTGCTTTATCAGCCGCACTTTGCAGGTCTGTTTTTCTGAGCTTGTTTTGTTTCAGTTGTGCTTCCATCAGCAGGATTGAAAAGTACAGTTGTGTAACCCGGTCTTTGATCGCATAAAGATTTACTTCCAGTTGCTGCTGCTGCATCGCTTCATTGGCTTTACTGCTTTCTTTCTGGTACCTGCTAACGCCTCCATCATAGATCTGCTGGGTAATTTCCGCCTGTATTTTGTACTGATCCTTACTGAGGTCCGGTGGTGTGAGTCCGGGCAGCGAGGGCAATACATCTCCGAAGTTGATGGTTTGCGATTGGTAGCTGGCTTGTCCGCTTACAGTAAGCTGCGGCAGGTATAGCTTGCCGGCATTTTCTACAGAGTACCTGCTGCTGCGTACAATCAGGTCATATTGTTTGATCAGCGGATAGTTTTGCCGGGCCAGTGTAAAGCACTCCTCAATAGTAAGGACTTGTGCCAACGCCTTTTCGTGTAACACACCGAATAATAAACAGCAACATATTGCTTTGAATAGGTTCATAGCGCTATATTCAGTTTGAATGATTGTTTTGAAAAGTTGTTCAATTTCCGGGCAAAAAAAATCTTATTTCAACATACCTTTCATCCACACCGGGATCAGCTTTCTTCTCTCTTCCATCAGTATCTTAAATTCACCGGTTTTAACTACCTTATTCCTTTCCAGCAGCGGCCTGGCCAGGAAGGGCATCACCACAAATCCAATGAGGTTCATCATCAGGTGAAGTGGATTGACCTGTAGCTTGCCTTCTTTTTGCAACGCATTTAATTGCTGAAAGAAGTGGGAATGGAAGATGGCATTTTTCCGGTTATCCTTTAAGAGCTCATCGCTGCCGGCAAATATTTCATTCACCATAAACAATGGAAAATCCGGGTTGTTCAGCAACAGGTTAATGTAATGATCCGCTACCTGTTCTATCTTCTGCTGCAAACTCAGTTGCTGGTTATTTAATACAGCAGTAACGGCGGTAATGAGTTTCTCTACTACTTCTGCCATCACAAACTGGAACAGTTTTTCTTTGCTGCGGAAGTAATAATTGACCAGCGAAAGGTTGATGTCCGCTTCAGCCGCGATGTCCCGCACTTTGGTGGCCTGATATCCCTTTTTGGTAAACACAATTCTGGCGGCGGCTTTAATGCGCTCTTCCGTAGAATCATCCATTTTTACTTTCTTTTCACTAGCCGGCATAACGAAGTATATGAGTTGATTACTTGAGCAAATATACAAAATTGAACAACTTTTCAAAACAATTGTTCAATTTTTATTTTTACGGTTGATTCTGTTATTAAACCTTATTTTTATTTTAAACTCAATGACCTTGAAAAGAATAATTTTGTCGACCCTATTACTGACTTTCTTCATCCCGGCCTTCTCCTTTTCCAACAAACAAAATAACGCAGCCAGCGACGGTACCTGGGAGGGGGTGCTGAAAGCCGGTGAAATAACGCTGACGGTATATTTCGATATACAGGATACTACCGGTGCTATATTCATCCCATCACAGGGAATTTTCCGGCACAACATGACGCAGGTAATCCGTGACAAAGACAGCGTGACGCTTTCCTTCAGCGACAATGTGCTGCGTGCGCAATTTGCCGGTAAGGTTTCTTCCGACAGTATTGCCGGCGTGTGGAGGCAAGGCAGTGCCTCCATTCCAATGATCATTCACCGCATACCCAAAACGGTGATCACCCATGCTAACGTAGATGTTTTCCTGGGTTATTGTAAAACGCATTCATTACACCGCGAGTCGGCCAACTGGAGCGCGATCCGTGATTCCGCCTATCTGATAGCAGATAAAAGTACGGACCTGCAGCAGTTAGCTAAAGCCGTGCAGCATATTTTTAAAGGCGTACATGATAATCATGCCTCCTGGATATATGGGGGTAAATTCATGACCAGCGGAGACACGAATGACATGTCAAGGATATCAGCGTCATTAATGCAGGCAGTGAATCAGTACGCCAAAGAGCTGCACGTAATAGCACTGGATAATAAAACAGGCTATATCCGTATGCCCATGATTAACGCTATTGATCCTGTGGCGGCGGCGGAAGCGGCGCAGAAAATAAAGGAAGAAATAACCCGCGTATCCACTCCACAGATACAAAAATGGGTACTGGATCTGCGTGTATGCGGAGGGGGCAATATGATGCCCATGTTGAATGGTATCAGTGGTTTGCTGGAAGATGCCCCCATGGGTGGTTTTACCGATGATAAAGGTCAATTCATGCGGTTTTGGGGAATGCGTCAGAGTGTTTTCTTCCAGGGTGATAGTGCGATGAATACTCCTGCCACCATAACGGTGGGTAATAAATTAGCCATATTAACCGGTCCGGTTACAGCCAGCGCCGGTGAGGCTGTAGCGGTGGCCCTCGAAGGGCGGCAGGATACCAGGTACTTTGGCTCCCCCAGCTTTGGTCAGATTACCTGTACCAACGTTTTCCCGCTGGGCAACCTGGGTATGCTGGTCATCGCCATCGGATATTATACCGACAGAAATAAGAAGGTATATAAAGTAAATGTTAGCCCGGATGAAGCGATCGGCGGACAGGAGAATTTTGAAAACCCGAAACAGGATCCGGTAGTTATCCGTGCTGCTGCATGGCTGAATAAGTAACGCGTTTTTTTTGAATGCGCCGGTTGCAGTGCGTCAACTGATCAGGACACATATTTAATCTACAGGCAGTATGATAATGCTGTATCTTACAGTACATCCTTGCCTTATGATCCAGTTACCTGTTATACATGGCTATATAGACCGACGCATTCTCGTGAATTTTACGGTGGAACCGGCAGCGGTACAGCAAATACTGCCTGCTCCATTCCGGCCTAAAATATATAAGGGCAAAGCCATTGCCGGCATTTGCCTGATAAGATTGAAACATATTAAACCCAAAGGGTGGCCGGACTTTATGGGCCTGTCGTCCGAAAATGGCGCGCACCGCATTGCGGTGGAATGGGACGAAGACGGCGTCACAAAAGAAGGCGTATACATTCCCCGCCGCGATACCTCATCCAGGTGGAATGTTTTTGCCGGCGGCCGGTTTTTCCCCGGGAAACATCATCACGCCCTGTTTAATGTGAAAGAAGAAAATGGTCATTATCATATCGATTTCACCAGCTCAGATGCTACCCGCATTTCTATTGATGCCAGAACCTCCGGCGAATTTCCCCGTGACTCCATTTTTGAAACACTGGAGAATGCGTCTGACTTCTTTGCAAAAGGAGCTACCGGCTATTCTCCCAACAATAAACAAACACTCGATGGCCTGCGCCTGGATACCTATACATGGGAACTAAGCCCACTGCGTATGATGCAGGTATCTTCCAGCTTCTTTGAAAATACGACCCTGTTTGAAAAAGGAACCGTGCAATTTGATAATGCCCTGCTCATGACCAAAACAGCGCACGAATGGCATACACTGAAAACAAAAGCATGAAAAATTAAATAATAGTCCCGTTTTTCATACAATCATAGCGTTGTTTATACGTACTTTTGCGCATCAATCGATTTTAGTAATAACTTTGTAAAAAGCTAACATCTACTCGTAGCATGCGGAAACTATTTATAACGGTATTTTTAATGCTGATCTGGCTTTGCCAGCTCTCAGGCCGTTATTTCGTGATGCTCGACTTCTATCTCAACCAGGAATATATTGCCGCCAATTTATGTGAGAACCGGGATAAGCCTGCCATGCATTGTAATGGTAAATGTCACCTCAGCAAAAAGTTAAAAGAGGAAGACAAACGTGATCAGGACAATCCTGAGCGTAAGGATCACCGGAGCGAAATATTCTACGCCGCCTGGCTACAGCCAACCACGCTAAAACCAGTGGCCACACCTTCCCCTAAAAACTATCTGCATCCCTATTGCATAGGCACCCCCATTGATCAACCTACCGGCGTATTTCGTCCCCCCATGGCATAGGCATTTCCACTTATTTTAATCATCACTGAATGTACACCGGCTGTACTACAGCCATTTTATTGCCTTTACACCACCTGCTCACATGCAGGCGGGAGGCTTGCTATTGCCTGCCCGGAAAAAAAACGATCATGCAACATTTTAAACACACTATATACAGCGCTATCCTGCTGTTAACCACTTTCTCTGCCTGTAAAAAAGATGATACTGCGCCTGCGGCAGATGACAGCGCCAAAGCGACTTTGTCTGTGCAATTTGATAACATCGCCGGAGATAAAAACCTCCAGCTGAATACCGGTATATATACCAACGCCGCAGGTGAACCTTTTAAAGTATCCCTGCTGCAATATTTCATCAGCAATATACAGGTAAAAAACAGTAACGGTAAGGTCTATACTGTACCGGCAGACAGCAGCTATTTCCTGGTATCTGAGGCCAACGCCGCTTCACAGTTCGTAAAGGTAAAAGTACCTGAAGGCGACTATAGCTCCCTCACTTTTGTATTGGGAGTAGACAGCTTACGCAGTACCATGGATATCAGCAAAAGAACCGGTGTGCTGAATCCTGCCGGTGGCATGGATGGCATGTACTGGGGCTGGAACAGTGGCTATATCTTTTTCAAGATGGAAGGAGAGGCGGCTGCAGCACCACTGGACCCCAGCGGCCAGCATAAATTCCGTTATCATATTGGTGGCTTCGGTGGATATAATGCCGTTACACTCAATAATATCAAAACTATTACGGTAGATCTTTCTGCCGGCGGCATCGCCAAAGTCAGACAGGGCCGCGAAGCCAATATCCACCTGATGGTAGACATCCTGAAAATGTTTAACGGTACTAAAAATATCAGTATCGCTGCCAATCCTACCGTGATGTTCAGCGACTTCAGCACCAACATCGCCAATAACTATGTGCAGATGTTTCATCACGATCATACGGAAAACTAAGCGGTATGAGTAAGTTACAATGGATGATACTCACAGGCATGGTCATCTTTCTTTTTGCCTGTAGTAAAAGTGAACAGCTCATCGCCTTCATTGGATTCCGGCAGCCCGCCGGGTTTCCGGCTGCGGTGTATAAATTCGAAAATAACCCCGTTACCAAAGAAGGCTTTGAGCTGGGCAGAAAATTGTTTTATGAATCCAGGCTTTCCCGCAACAATACCATTTCCTGCGGCTTCTGTCATTTGCAAACGTCCGCCTTTACGCATCACGGACATGATGTGAGTCATGGCATAGATGACCGGCTTGGTAGCCGCAATTCCCCGCCCATTATGAACCTGGCCTGGAATACCAGCTTCATGTGGGATGGAGGCGTATTTGATATGGACCTGCAACCCATTGTGCCCATTACCAATCCGGTGGAAATGGATGAAACCATGGACAACGTGCTACAGAAGCTACGCAATACACCTCCTTACCCGGCGCTGTTTCAGAAAGCTTTTGGCAGCACAGACATTACCACGGCGCGCATGATGAAAGCATTGTCGCAGTTCATGGTGATGCTGGTCAGCGATCAATCGAAATATGACAGCGTACAACGGCAGCAGGGCGTACATTTCACGGTGCCGGAGCAACAGGGATATGCCCTGTACCAGCAACATTGCAGTAACTGCCACCGGGAACCTTTATTTACGGACCAGTCGTTTCGCAACAATGGTCTGGGGATAGGACCCAACAACGATGAAGGCCGCTATGCTATTACACTTAACCCGGCCGACAAGTATACATTCAAAGTACCGAGTCTGCGTAACCTGGCTTATACAGCGCCTTATATGCACGATGGCCGCTTTTATACTTTGTCTGCCGTATTGCGCCATTACACATCGGAAGTACAGGACATGCCTACGCTTGATCCGTTGCTGAAGCAAAATGGGCATACCGGCTTTTCGTTCACCGCAGCAGAACAGGAACAACTCCTGGCTTTTCTGCAAACGCTGAACGACCCTTCATTTATTAACGATAGAAGATTCTCTGAGGAAGCACAATAATTGACGACCCATGAAAAAAATAATGATACTCCTGGTATGCCTGCTCACCGGCTTTTACGAAAGCCGGGCTTGTGATATCTGTGGCTGTGGTGTAGGCAGTTATTACATCGGCCTCCTGCCGGATTTTAAAAAACGATTTGTTGGGCTACGATACCAGTATAAAACTATGCGTTCCCACCTGGGACCGGGTGGGACTACTTCCTACCTGACTACGGATGAAACTTACCAGACCGCAGAATTGTGGGGAGGCTGGAACATGGGCCGCCGTTTCCGGGTGCTGGCTTTTGTACCGCTAAATATCAACAGCCGTGAAAACCAGGGCAACACGATGCGCAAATCCGGTTTGGGCGATATCGCCGCTGTAGGCTATTATCAGCTGTTGGATAAACAACATACCACTGGCAACAACAAATTACTGGTACAATCACTCTGGATAGGAGGAGGTGTAAAACTGCCTACTGGCAGGTATGAGGCGGCCGAGCGGAAAGAAAATGAAGATGCACCTAATAACTTTCAGCTGGGCACGGCCAGTCTCGACTTCACCTTAAACGCCGCCTACGATGTACGCTTAATGGATGTGGGCATCAACACCAACGTAAGCTACAAGATCAACAGCAGCAATAAATACGACTACCGCTACGGCAATAAGTTTACCGCCAATATACTCGCCTATTATAAAATCAGGCTGGCCCCAAAGGTAAGTGTGGCGCCTAATGCAGGCGTTTTATACGAAACCGCCGATAAGGACCGCGAGGCCGCAAAGTTTAAGGTAGATATCTCCGGCGGCTATTCCTTACTGGCCACCACCGGTGTAGAAGCCACTTTTGGCAACGTGGCGGCAGGAGTAAACTTTCAACCGGTTATTTCCCAGCAAATGGCGGATCTGCGCGTGAAAGCGGGCAACAGGGCCATGGTACACGTCACTTATTTGTTCTGAGTATGAAATGGGATGAAATTGCCCTCGTCACGATGGGCAGCAATAATTTTTTCTGGACAGGAAGTCTGGCGGAAATGACGAAACAATACGCTTTGCAGGAACAGCCTCACCGGCTGTCCTGCTACCTGTTGCTATGCACCGATGCCACAGGAGGTACCGTTATGATAGACGACAAAAGCGTGCTTATAGAACAACCGGGTATCATCTGCATCAAGCCCAATAGTGTATGCAGTATGGACTTACAGCAGGGTCAGGTGATTTTTTTTACGGAAGATTTTTTCTCCCTGCGTTATAACAGCAACGTACTGTACCAGTTTTCTTTCCTGGCAAAACAATCCGGTAATTATGTACCGTTGGAAGAAACGCTTTTCCAGAAATGGCAGCTGTTATCAGGGCTGATGCTGCAGGAGTTTCATAGCCAACACAAATGCAGCGACCGGATACTACGTTCTTATCTTAATATCCTCCTTTGTAGCCTGGATCAGTCTTTCAGCGGAAGCAGCCACCCGGAAAGAACCAGCAACAGGGATGAAAAAATAAGACGGTTTGAAACACTGCTGGAAGAACATTACAGTGGCCATAAAACGCCTTCTTTCTACGCTACACAATTACATATCACCACCAACTACCTGAATAAATTATGTAAGGAGTTCCGACATATTTCCAGTGGGGAACTTATACGCAAAAGAGTCACGATTGAAGCACAGCGGCTGCTGTACCACACGGGTTTGTCTGTAGGCGAAATTGCAGATCAGCTGGGGTTTGAAAGCGCCTCCTATTTTGCTACTTTTTTTAAGAAGCATACGGGGATGTCGCCGGAAAGTTTCAGAAAACAAGATAACAGATAATTAATGAGCAGGGCCATTGTAATCCTTGAGAATGTTTTTTATTTTGTTTAGCCGAACAATGTAAAAAACTACTCAAATATACTATGGACTCACGGAGAGAATTCCTTAAAAAATCATTACTGTTATCCGGAGCAGCGGGCTTGTCTACCATGATGCCAGCCTCCATACAAAAAGCACTGGCAATAGATCCTGCAGCAGGCAGTACTTTCCTGGATGCGGAACATATTGTAATTCTCATGCAGGAAAACCGCTCCTTTGATCACTGCTTTGGAACATTGCAGGGAGTACGTGGATTTAATGACCCTAGAGCAGTATGGTTGCCGGATGAAAAACCGGTATGGTTTCAAACCAATGAACACGGCGATACCTATGCACCGTTTCGCCTGAATATAAAAGATACCAAAGCCACCTGGATGGGGGATCTGCCTCATTCACGTCCCAGCCAGGTAGATGCATATAACAAAGGCCGCTACGATAAATGGCTGATAGCAAAACGCCCCGGCAACAAAGAATACGCGGCCATGCCTTTAACACTGGGCTATTATACCCGGGAAGACCTGCCCTTTAACTACGCCATGGCAGATGCTTTCACCGTTTGTGACCAGAATTTTTGTTCGGCCATGACCAGCACCACACCTAACCGCTCTTTTTTCTGGACCGGAAAAATAGTGGATGAGGTAGACGGGATACCGAAAGCACACATTCGTAATGATGACTATAGCTACGCAAAATTACCCTGGAAAACATTCCCTGAACTGCTGGAAGAAAACAGCATCTCCTGGAAATTTTATCAGAATGAAATCAGCTGTGGCGGAGGATTTAAAGGCGAAGAAAGAGCCTGGCTGGCCAACTTCGGCTGTAACCTGCTGGAGTTTTTTGCTGCCTATAACGTAAAGTTCTCTGATCGTTATATCAACAGTTTAATGAAACAAGTGGAAACACTCCCGGATGAAATCAATAAACTGCAGGAAGCCAGTCCTTCCTCTGAAGATGCGGCAGCAAAAATCCGTACCGACATCTCCAAAAAACAAGCAGTACTGGATAACGCTACCCAGGAACTGCTGAAATGGAACAAGAAGAGCTATGAGCAATTGACGCCACAGCAGAAAGCCCTGTATCAACGCGCCTTTGTAATAAACAGTAATGACCCTTCCTACCGAAGCGTTACCAAAGTAGCGTACAAAGACGGACAAACAGCACGTGAAATCACCGTGCCGGCAGGAGATGTGTTACATCAGTTCAGAAAAGATGTGAATGAAGGCGGATTGCCTTATGTATCCTGGCTCGCGGGCCCGCAGAACTTTTCTGATCATCCCAGTGCCCCCTGGTATGGCGCCTGGTACGTATCGGAAATCCTCGACATCCTCACACAGCGTCCGGAAGTATGGAAGAAAACCATCTTCATTGTTACCTATGATGAAAACGATGGTTATTTCGACCACGTAGTGCCTTTCTCCATTTGTGATAATAATATTCCCGGCACCGGTAAATGCTCAGCGGGGATTGATACGGAAATAGAACAGGTAAGACTGGCACATGAACTGAAACAGGGGGTGAGTGAAAAGCAGGCGAGGGAAGCCCCGGTGGGACTGGGTTTCAGGGTACCTATGCTCATTGCTTCTCCCTGGAGCAGAGGTGGAAAAGCTTGTTCGCAACTGTTTGAACATACCTCTACTTTACAGTTCCTCGAAACATTTTTTAATAGGAAGCTGAATAAAAAGCTGCATTTCGAAAATATCAGTCAGTGGAGACGTACTATCAGCGGGGATCTGACGGCGGCTTTTAGCCCTTTTAATACCACTACACCCGCCAGACAAATTTTCCTGAACCAGCAACGTGTAGTGGAAAATATCAACAACGCGCGTTTTAAAGAAGTGCCTACAGGTTTCCGCAAAATGACAACTGAAGACGTTGCAGCCTTTAAGAACCATAAACGACCTGTATCGTTACAGCAGGAAAAAGGCACACGTCCTTCCTGTGCTTTAACGTATGAATTATTGGCGGATGCGCAATGGCAACCCGAACAGCAGCAACTCACGCTGAAAATGCAGGCGGCTAAAGATCTCTTTGCGGACCGTGCTTCCGGCGCACCTTTCACCGTTTACACCAACCTTCCTTACCAGGATGAAAAAGACGGTAGCACTGCCGCCGGCAGAAGCTGGGCATTTGCCGTGGCTGCCGGCGATACACTCCGGTACGAATGGCCGGTGAAATCCTTTGTAGATGGACGTTATCACCTGCACCTGCATGGACCCAACGGTTTTTACAGGGAATTCAAAGGAAGTGCCCAACATCCTCAGCTCGATATACAACTCGGCTATGAAAGTGCCGGCAAATTAAAAAAGAAAGCTACCGGCAACCTGGCATTTCGTGTAACCAATACCGGTAGTACCGCCCGCGATTTCACCATCACAGATAATGCTTATAATGGAAAGATGATTCAACGGAAAGTAGCGGCTGGCGAAAACCTGGAAGTGATATTGTCTTTGCAGAAAAGCCAGGGCTGGTACGATTTCACGGTGCAGGCAACCGGCTTTGATACGTTTAGTCAACGTTATGCAGGCAGGGTAGAAACAGGAGCAGAAGGAATTACAGACCCTTTTATGGGGAGAGCATAAAGCTGAAAGCATAAAGCAAAAAGCTATTGTCGCGATTCATCATTCGCTACAATAGCTTTTTGCTTTATGCTTACTGCAATATTTCTTTCACCGGAACGCCCACACATCCACTCGGCATCTGTATATGCAGCATGGCCGCCAGGGTAGCAGCAATATCTGTCATATGCGTGGTTTCATTGCTGGTACCATGTTTTATATGCCAGCCCATAAATACCAGTGGAATATGGATATCGAACGGATTCCAGTTACCATGGGTAGTTCCTTTTAATGAGCCTTCAAACCATCCCGGCTCAGGAATAACGATCACGGAACCGGTACGTTTACGGTTGTAACCATTGATGGCCATCGTTTTGATAGGCTCTGGCAATGGGTTAGCACCAATGTTGTCCATATCTGCCGCGAACTGTATACCTGGTTGCGCCTCGAAGTATTCAACAGATGCTTTCTTTACTGCATCGTAATCCAGTTTTGCAGCAGCAATCTTCGCTTTATCATAGCTCACATGATAGTTCATGAAAGAAGTGACCAGTTTGCTAACACCAAAACGCTTTGCCAGTGTGCTGTCCAGACCTGCAATCAATTTACGTCCTTCTACCAGACCTGCAGGCAGATGATGTTCCTGCATAAATTTAACGGCATGTGCAGCACCGTGATCGGCTGTCAGGAATACGAGGTAATTACCTTTACCTACTTTTTGATCCAGGTAGGTGAAGAAAGAAGAAAGATCTTTATCCAGGCGCAGATAAGTGTCTTCTACTTCAATGGAGTTAGGGCCATACTTGTGTCCTACGTAATCAGTAGAAGCACAGTTGATGGTGAGGAAGTCAGTAGCGGTGCCATTGCCCAGGTCGTAACCATCTACGGCCGCTTTTGCAAAATCCAGTGTCAGCGTATTGCCGGAAGGGGTAGATCGCAGATTACCCGGATCTTTCTTGTACACGTCTTTCAGCTGATGCGGAAATACAGGTGCTTTTTCACCCGGGAAAGTCCCTTCCCAGGCTACATTATCTTCCGTGCTTTGAGTGTAGGTGCCAATAGGGTATAATGTTTCCCAGGGCTTGGACATCAACTGTTGCGGCTCTTTGCGGTCGTTGAAGTTTTTTACCCAGGAAGGCAGTTCATTCATGTAATAGGTGCTGGTAATAAAGCTGCCGTTGCTGTCATCCAGCCAGAAAGCGCCATTAGGGGTATGTCCTGCAGGCAGAATAGATGCACGGTCTTTCAACGATACGCCTACTACTTTGGAACGAAAGTTAGTGGCCAGTCTTAGTTCATCTGTAATGGTGGATGCCAGCAGATTGCGTGGAGACATTTTACCTGCGGAACTGGTGCTGCCTACAGGTTGTACGGTGGTATCTTCTGTGCAATACCATTTTCTGCCGGTTACCTGGTCTGGCCAGTCGTTGCCGGTGATGCCGTGAATAGCGGGTACACTGCCGGTATATATAGTGCTGTGTCCAACAGCGGTAAAGGACGGAAGGTGACTGATAAATGTGTTCTCACATGAAAATCCCTCGCCCAGCATACGTTTGAAACCACCTGCTTCGTAACGGTCATAATAACGGTATAAATAATCCCAGCGCATCTGGTCTACTACTATACCCACAATCAACCTGGGTTTTTCATTGGTTTGGGCAACTGCCGTTATTCCCTGAAGCGCTGTGAATGCGCCGAGAATAGCGGTAGCCATTGATTTTGTCAATCCATTCATAATGCAGATTTTTTCATTTTTTGGTTCACACCCCAAAATGGGAATCGGCAAACGTAGTGAAAAAAATAATAAATGCCCACCACTTTTACAGGAACGAGTGTTAAGCAGTGTTAACGCAGTTGCTCATATATCCTTACATAATCTATGATAAACGGCTGTGGTAATATCCTGTCGTCAATAGGTCCCGACCATGTGCCACCTATTGCCAGGTATTTATCCCACCTTATGCTATATTTTTATAAACTAAGCAACAGCAAGGGTTTGGGGCGTGTTGTAGTATATTTGTAGATATGCCTGTATATATGATGTAGGTATTTAAATTTGGAGATTACCAGGGAAGAGCGGCATCTTTGTACGCAGAAATACGGGGTTGAAATTTACCCTGGCTATTGTATAAACAGATCATATCCTGATGAAGCAATTGATATTGATGTTGCCATTTTTGTTCCCGCCCTTTGTTACCCTGGCGCAGGAACCACCACAAGCCTTCGAAACAACCGGCCGTAAACTTTCCTACATCGCTAATTTTTCAGAAGGCCGGGCAGTAGTAAAGATGTACGGTACCAACGGCTACGGCTATATCGATACCACCGGGAACCTGGTGATGAAACCACAGTTTGAAGAAGCCGAAGGTTTCCACAACGGCCTGGCGCCAGTAGGTAAAACCATTGCCGGACACCTGTTATACGGCTTTGTAGGTCCTGCCGGACAAATCCTGATTCCATACCAGTTTGAAGAAGTAAAGGAATTTTCCGACAACAGGGCAGCTGTCAAAAAGAAAGGCAGCTGGCAGTATATCGACAAAGCCGGTAAAACCATCCTGGGGCCCGCTTTTGTAGAAACAGATACGCTCTTTGATGAAATGCATAGGAATACTTACAAGGAGCTGGTATCCCGGCCCCGGCAATTTTCCGATGGCCGGTTGCTGGTACGGAAAAATAAATGGTATGGTTATGTAGATACCAGTGGTCACTGGGTGATTCCTCCGACCTATACAGCGGCGCATGTTTTTTCTGATGGGGTAGCACTGGTGGCTACACATGCCCCCTCTGGCGATACGATGAAAGGCAAAGATGAACTATCCGGCTTGTATAACAGCCTGCCGGAAGGACCTCCTGAGCTCAGCTGGCTGGTAATAGACAGCAGCGGTAAAGTATTGTTTAAGGCGGATGCCGAAAGGGTAGAAGATTTTTCCAACGGCCTGGCCCTCTTCTATAAAAATGATGCCTGGGGCTTTATGAATAAAAACGGCCTCCCCGTATTTATGCCACAATTTGCTGAAGCACCTTATGCCTTTGCCAGCGGATTATCCATGGTGCAGGTGAATGGAAAAGCGGAGCGTAATAAAGACGGACAACTTTTTATCCTCGACACGGGCGGTAACATCATCAGCAAAGTACCACTCTGTGATACCGCCGGTAACTGTATCTACGATTCTCAGCTGGCTTTTTCAGAAGGACTCATTGCGGTGAAAGTAGCCGGCGACACCAGGTCCGGCTGGGGCTTTATGGATGCCACCGGCAAAATGGTGATTGCACCGCAATTCAATGAAGTAACCCCCTTCAGCGAAGGCCGCGCCATTGCGGTTACCAGCGAGGGCAAATTAATAGTAATTAAAAAGCCGGAACAAAAATGAAAACGATATATCTACTCACCACCGCCTGCTTACTTTCCTGCTTCACTGCACTGGCGCAGCAACCCATTATCGCGGATTATCTTGGTAAGTTTGAAGGAGAGCTGGCGCCCGTAAAGATCCGCCAGCAAAAACAAATGCTGCATTATTCCGGCGCGGTGCTGATCGACAAACTGGAAAACATAGGGTACTATAACACCATCATCGGGATAAAGCATAATGCCTATGGCGCTATCAATGATGCCGGTAAAATTATCGCCCCGTTTAAATATGATGAAGTTACACTCGAGGACGAAGAAGATAAAGTGCTCCCGGAGAAAAACTATTGTTTCGTCATTATCCGGCTCAATGGGAAATATGGCGCCGTAGATACACTGGGCAATGTTATCTGTGCCCCCATTTATAATGAAGTAGGTACGCTGACACCTCATTTGGTGAAAATTAAAAAAGAAGGTTTGTGGGGATGGTCAGATATAAAAACAGGCAAGGTATTGCAATCTCCCAAATACCAGGAGGTAGATAAAAGCTACGTACTGGAAAATGCCGTGCAAATAAACCAGGCCGGTAAAGTAGGACTGGCGGCGGAAGACGGCAGCATCATTGTAGCACCTGAATATACTTCTTTTGATTACCTGGGCTATGAGGGCACTACATTTTTTGGTTATACCACCCGTGGCAAAAGCGGGATCATGGATAAAACAGGGAAACCAATCACAAAGGCGATATACGATAAATGCGATCGCGGTCCATCTCGGGAACTCTTTGCAGTGACCGTAAACGGGAAAACAGGCTTTGTGAATGCCGCTGGAGTAAACGTGCAGCCCTTACAGTATACCAAAACAGAAGCTGCGGTGAATGCAATGAAAGTGTGGATGGGCAATAAATGTGGCGTGATCAATGAAGCCGGTAAAGAAATTATTCCAGTACAATATGATGAAATTAAAGCAGTGAATGCCAAAGGCGAAGATATTTACGGCAGCGCGGTAGCGGATGGTTATGGAAAAGCCATCAGCGGCCCCGCTTATTTTATGGTCACCAAAGGCAGGAAGGTTAGTTTGTTTGATAAGGACGGAAAACAGTTGTTGCCTTTCGAATATGAACGCATCGCCATCAGTCTTTACCACGATATTCCTTACCTGGAAGTAGTCAAAGATAACCGTAGCGGCCTGCTCACCTTGCAGGGGAAAACGATCTTCCCTCCGGCATACGATGCTATTCGTTTGGGATATATGGATAGCTATTTTTACCAGGATGATGCTGCCGGCGCGGACAAAGGAATTTATCTGCCTGTCATAAAAGGTAACAGTTTCGGCTTGTTTAATACCAGTACCGGCAAGGAGTTGCTGCCGCCTGTATACAATTGGATCCAATGGCAGAACCCCGAAATCCTGTACCTGAAAAATGGCGACACCACTTCACTGGCTACCAAAACCGGCAAAATTATCAGGGGAGGTAAACAGTACGGATTTTATACGGCGGTAGATACTAACCGCATTGTAGAAACAACTTATGCGGATGATGGCAGCACCGTTTGCATACTCACAGATATTGCCGGCAATAAAATATATGCCAATCCGCGTTGGGAATTTAAGGAAGACCGGTTTTCCAGGTCGCTGATGCCCGACAGTCTGAAGAACGGTCATGCACAATACAACAATGGGCTGCTCAAATTATGGGGTGAGCCACGCGAAAACGTTTTTGTAGACAGCCAGGGAAAAGAAGTGGTATTCAATGGCTACAGCTTTGTGGGTGACTTCTGGAACGGGCTGGCGCTTGCCGGCAAGAATCTTTCACCGGAACATATCGTCTACGGCATCATTAATCGTCAGCAACAGGTGATCCTGCCCATTGAAATGGATGATATCACTGCCTTTGAAGACAACCTGCTGATGGTCCGGAAAGGAGAACTGAAAGGACTCGTTAAAAAAGACGGGAGCTCTGTATTGCCCATCAAATACCAGCGTATAGATAAAAGCTACAGCATGCCTTATTACCAGGTATATGAAGGCCAGTTATGCGGCCTGGCAGATACAGGTGGGAAAGTAATTTTGCCGGTAGAATTTGATGAGATCTATTACCAGGAAAGAGCGAAACTATTCAAGGTGACCAAAGCGGGGAAAATCGGTATCGCAGACATGGATGGCAAAATCATCATCCCGGCTATCTATGAAGAGCTGGAAGTAAACCAGGGTGATGACACCATTTTTCCGCTGCTGGTAAAACAAGGTAAGTGGTATTTCTACCTGGATAAAAATGGCAAGCCATTACCTTACCGTTCAGAAAAGAAAAAAAGTTATGAAGATTAAAATGCCCCGGAATATGAACATACGTTTGTTACTGGCCGCTGGTTTGCTGCTGTCCACACAGGCAGTTACTGCGCAGAAAGGATCCGTTTTTGTACATGGTTTTGCCCGCATCGAAGAAAATGGCAAAAGCTGGTTTATCAATACAAAAGGTGAAAAAGCCTTTGACCAGGCCATTGCCACGTATCATCCGATAGATAGTAATGCAGATAAGAACAGTAACCACCAGTTGATCAACGATAAAGAAACCATGATGCTGGTGAGCAATAATGGCAAAATGGGGGTTGTCGATGATCAGGGAAACTGGCTGCTGCAGCCGGTATACGATACTGTCGACCTGAGATGGAAATCCTACCTGGAACTGCATCAGGGCGATAAAATGGCTTATGCGGATACGCACGGCAAACTACTGCTGCCCATGCAATTCCAGGAGGCAGGCATCCTGGACGATGATCATTTTGATGTAAAAGTCAATGGTAAATGGGGCATATTCAGTGTGCGGCAAAATAAACTGGTAATACCAGCCATATACGAAGGCTTCGATTTTTGTAGTGGCTGCGGCAGGAAAGGGGATTATGTTTTTGCTCAGCAAAATGGGCTATGGGGCGTGGTTACCTTCAACAACGAAATACTGGTTCCTTTTGAATACGAACATGAACATTACTTTATGCGCAGCGACAACTGGGTACTTTGTTTTAAAAAGAAAGGACAGGAAGTGGTGCTCAACATGGGAACGAAAAAGGAATATGTATCGCCGGAGTACACCAATATGGAACTGATCGGAAACGGTTTGCTGAAGGCAAAGAAGAATGGCTACTATGGCCTGATCAATGAAGATGGTACTACAGTGGCAGATTTTGTGTATGAAGAAATAAACAGTCCTTATGGAGAAACAGGTGGAGGACCATATTTAGCCATCACCAAAAAAAGAAAAACGGGTATCCTCCGGGAAGATGGCAAAGTGATCATTCCGCCGGCATATGATGGCGATATCACCTGTTTTGCCGATTGTTTTATTGTACCTGTTAACGGGAATTATAATTTGCTGGACACCACCGGCAAGAAGTTATTGCCCAAAGACTATACGGAAATCACGGGTATGAACACCACTTTCGACTTAGAAACAGGACAGCCGTTGTTTAAGCTGAAACAAAAAGCCCTGTATGGTTTCTATAACCCGTTGAACAAAAAAACAGTGGCGCCTGCTTTTTTTGAGATAGATCGTACCGGCAGCGACTCACCATTGGATGGTTTACTGGAGGTCAGTTACCAGGAGAAGAAAGGGTTGTATAACGCTGCGGGAGAACAGCTGTTACCGGCTGCCTACCAGGATTATGCGGCATTAACTTCCGATCTTTTATGGGTGAAACAAAACGGTGGTAGTGGTGTTTACGACATTAAAGGTAAGCGTCTCGTGCTGCCGGCTACCTGGTACAGCGTAGCATTATTGGATGGTGACAGCAGTCTGCTGCTGGTAACAAAATATACGAATGACAATTACAACAAAGGTTTATACGATAGCAAGGGTGCGATGGTGCTGCCTCCGGTATATAGCAGCATTGAGCAGGTGGGAGATGATCAGTACCTGCTGAGCATTGAAAAGGAGGGGAAGCAGCAGTACAGTATGTTCAACAGCAAAACGAAACAGAAAACACCGTTATTGTATGACTATGTAAAAATAGCCCCGCAAAGAGAAAGGTTAATTGTTGCCCATGCAGGTAGGGCCGGCATTATCGATACACACGGGCATATAGTCATTCCCGTTAGTTATGAAAAGGTCACGTATTTAAAAAACAATTGCATACAGTTGGTGAAAAAGGGAGATGCGGGCCAGTCAGTGTTGGGATATGCGGACATTAATGGCAAACTAATAGTGCCACTGACATATGAGGAGGATAGTTACGGCGTTGGAAGTAGTGAAGATACTGCTTACCTGCTGCTCACCAGGAAGGATGCGGAAGATGGTGGCTATAGGCAGGGCCTGGCGTCCACCAGCGGCGTTATTGTAGTGCCACCTGTATACGATAGGGTACTGTCTGAAAGGAGTGGACTGGGATTCCTGGTGCAAAAAGGAAGGAACTTCACCGTGCTGAACAGGGCGGGTCAACCATTGAATCCACAAACTTTTGATGATGTGGTGCCAGGCGAACCGGTGCATTACGGAGGCAACAGTGTGGTGTATAGTTTCCCATTGCTGTGCAGGCAAGGAGAGCAATACCAGTACATGGGAGAAGATGGAAAATTACTGCCCCTGAAAATAACGGAGGTAATTACATTTTCACCAGCCGAAATGTACGGTATTCCTGCATTGTAGCCGGCGGGGCAGGGAAATATAACCACTACTGATTTATTTAACCAGGGATTCGTTATTTTTAGTCATAGAATATTGTCATGTGATAGATAATAAATAGACGTTTTCATAGGAGTTGCACAAGAAAAGTACCATCATCCCCTGGTTGTCGTAGAATAAAAGTAGGTAGTTCGTTACCCTGTAATCGCTTTGGCCGTATGCGTAAGTCGATTTTATTGTTCATAGTGTCATTGACACTCATTTTCGTATTGCTGGTAATATTGTTTTTTTCTGGCTACCGGATTCATCGTCAAAGTGCGGTAAAGCTGTTGCAGGCAACGGATACACTGATGATAGACGACCCCTCCATTCATTTAATGGACTCCGCACTTTTTACCCTGAATGATGCAGAAAATAATTTCCGCCTGTATACAGTCCTGTATGAACGAAAATACCTGCAGACCTTTTCATCAGAGCTGGGTAACGTGTTATCAATGGTAGATACCATCAGCCATTCGTTGAGCAGTAGCAACGATCAGCAGTTTAAAGACCTCATTAAGGAAAAAGAAACGGTATCCGGCAACATTGCCGCGCTGAAAAAGGCCACCGACTCTATGTTAACCGGCTCGCTCAAAAACGATATGATCGATAAGCTGCTCAGCAGCATCCCCGCATACAATGTAAAGCAGATTAAAAAAGAAAAAGTCACCATCGATACCGTGAATAATGTGCAGGAACCCAAAACAGGGAAGAAGGGGTTCTTTAAAAGATTGGGAAATGCATTTGCCAACAAAAAAGATACGGTAAAAGCACAGGTCAATATCCGGGTGAGAACAAAGGACGGCCGCGTGATAGATAAAGAAACCTATGATGCCATGCAGCTGAAAAAAGTAGTGACAGATGTAAACGGTTACTATAAAGATATTCTAAAGAAGCAACTGACGAACCGGCTAAAGCTGAATGACCAGGAATCTTCGCTGGCAGGCAATAACATCGTCATGATGGAGCAGCTGAAGGAGTTGTTGATATCCCTGCGGGAAAATGCCGCAAAGCAGCACCAACTCGCCAAACAGTCGGCTCAGCGGGTGGTTACCAATAGCATGTTCGACATGAAGAGCATGACGGCGAAAGGCCTGATTGCGCTGCTGCTGTTTACTGCAATTATTATTGCAGGAGCCTGGGTGATGCGGAAAAAGAATCGGCAACTCAAACTGGCTAAACAGGTGGCAGAGGAACAAACAAGGGTACGCACGGACTTCCTGAATAATATGAGTCATGAAATGCGCACGCCGCTGACCTCAGTAGCCGGCTTTACGGAGCAACTGGAATATACTCCGTTGAGTCCCGCGCAAAAAGGCATGTTATCTTCTATATCATCCGCTACCAATATGCTGATACAGGTGGTGAATGATGTACTGGATTTTTCCAAACTGGAGAACGATTATATTTCCTTCACGCCACAGCCCTTTGTACTCTACCAGGTATATAACGAAGTGGTAGATATGATGCGGGTACAGGCCGTAAAGAAGCACCTGGAATTCCACGTAAGTTTTGAAGGAGATAAAAACGGACAGGTGAATGGCGATGTTTTTCGCCTGAAACAAATCCTGATCAATCTCCTCAGCAATGCCGTTAAATACACCGATAAAGGCAGCATTACTGTAACGGCTACACTGAGTATTGAAAATGATACGCAGTCGCTATTCAGTTTTACTGTGACAGATACCGGAGAAGGGATCAGTCAGGAGGCCCAGCAACATTTGTTTGAACGCTTCTTCCAGGCAGGTAATGCGCGGAGCAGCACCAAGGGCACCGGGCTGGGACTGGCCATTACCAAACGCCTGATCAATTTACAGGGTGGGGAAATTTTAGTGAAGAGTGAATTGCATAAAGGCTCCAGGTTTATTTGCCAGATCCCTTATGAAAGAATATCTGTGCCGCTGATGATCACCAAAAGCCCTAAAGACATCCAGGAGCTGACGGGAGCTTTTATGGAAGGGCGTTACGTACTCATTGCCGACGACCAGGAGATGAACCTGCTGTTGCTGAAGCTTATACTGACCCGATGGAAATGCCGTTTTGATATGGCCACAGATGGCAACAGTGCCATGGAGCTGTTTAACCAGTATAACTATGACCTCGTATTGCTTGACCTGCACATGCCAGGTATGAGCGGGATAGAAGTGATGGAGCAAATCCGCAAGGATAAAGACCCTGTAAAAGCAGGCGTAGTATCACTGGCATTGACCGCCAATATTACTGCAGATGATGAAGCCGCCTTCAGAGCCGCAGGCTTTAATGGCTGGCTGATGAAACCTTTCAGGGAAAAAGAAATTTACCAGGAGATTATGAAATATCTGCTGGTGTAGCGTAAAGCCGAAAGCAAAAAGCTATTGAAGCGAATGATGGAAGCGAATGTAAATAATATCATCATTCGCTTCAATAGCTTTTTGCTTTCGGCTTTACGCTTTCTTCAATTCCAGTTCACCGGTAATTCCAGCTTCTGTTATAAAAGTTTTATCGTGAGATATCAATAGCAACGTTCCTTTATACTCCGAAAAAATCTGCGTCAATATTTTGATATTAGGCAGATCCAGGTTATTAGTGGGTTCGTCCAGCATAATCATATCCGGTGCTTTATTTTGCAGGGTCATACTGCAGAGTGCCAGTCGCAGCATTTCACCACCGCTCAGTACCGCACAGGATTTGTCCCAGGTATCGGGGCCAAAGAGAAAATTCACCAGCACCGTTTTAACCATAGAAATCTCCAGACCGGTTTCATTAAATATCACAGCCTGTTCGAGAATAGTTTTGCTGCGGTCAATGAGACTGTAATCCTGATCGAGCAGCAGGCTGCGGGTGTTGGCCACATAGCGCTCACCGGTGGCCGGTGCAAGGTTACCCAGCAGTAATTGTAGCAGTGTGGATTTACCACTGCCATTAGGCCCCGTGATGGCGAGGCGGTCGCCGCTGCGGAGGGTAAACGATAATGGTTTTTCCCAGAGCATGCTGCCAGGTGTCCAGCTATAGTTCATGTCTGTAGCCTGCGCCAGTATTTTACCACGGTGTAGTGCAGACTGTTCGAAGTATCCTTTCATGATACGCTGTAACTGTGCCATCGCTGCTACTTCCTGTAATTCTGCCGCCAGGTCGCTCACTTTTTCGGTATGTACCTGTTCTAATTTTGCAGTAGATACTTCAGCAGCGTTTCTTCTGCCGTTGATCAGAATTTTCGGGATGCCTCCTGTTTTAGCCTTTTTCCGTGCCTGTGCATCCGCATGTTGCTTGCGTTCTATGGCTATCTGCCGTTGCTTCTTCGCTTCCTTCCAGGTTTTTTCCTGGTTGGCAATACGTTGTTGCAGGGCATTTGTTTCCACTTCTTTCTGGGCGGCATAAAAATCATAGTTGCCGCCATAAGCTTTGATGCCATCGGCCTGTAATTCCCAGATGGGCTGGCATAAACGCAGCAGCTCCCGGTCGTGGCTAACGATCAGCAACGTGCAGCTGGTAGCGGCTACCCATGCATAGAGTTGTTCCCGGGCTGCATAGTCGAGGTGGTTGGTAGGTTCATCCAGCAATACCACCGGTGGATCAAAAATGTCGATGCAGGAAAGAAACAGCCTCGTCTTTTCACCGCCACTGAGGGCAGCTAAAGGCTGATCAGGTGTCACCTGCGGAATCCCCCATTTTTCCACTGCCGCCTGGTAACGGGCAGGGATATCCCAGTCGTCACCTATGATGTCAAACCAATGTTGACTGGCATCGCCGGCGGTAATAGCATCGAGGGCACGGAGCTTCTCTGCAATACCACATGCTTCTGCAACAGTAAGGTGATTAAAGTGCCCGAAATGCTGCGGTACATAGTACAAGGTGTCACTGGCGCTTACCGTGCCGGAAAAGGGCCTTTCCTGGCCGGCAATGATCTTTAATAAAGTAGATTTACCGGCACCATTATGACCGGCAATCGCCGCTTTGTCTCCTTTGTTAAGCGTAAAATGAATATCCTGGAATAGCATTGCTCCGGAAGGAAGCTGATAACTGATATGTTGTGCGCTGATTAGCATATAAAGTCGTTTGGAAATGAAGGTTTCCGGACGTCGTCCGTTGGCAGGGGCGGGAAATGATGGTCATCATTTTCATGTCAGTAAAATTTAGGTGAAACAAATCAGCATATGCGGCAGCATATCTGTTGACGTTAAATAAATATATTGATAGGTGGATTAAAACACGCCGGACGGCATGTTTACAGGATCAGCCTGTTTTGTGTATGTGGATTATAATTTCATGATGGGGCAAAGGTAAAAAAAAATTCTTAAATTCTGGGTGATATTTGGTTGGTTACAGACACTAGTATATAAAACCAGGCTCCTATGCGTCATCATGAAGATCAGTGGTTGGAAGAAATATACCGTAATACCCTGCCACGGGTAGCAAGCATCGTTTATCAGATGGGGGGCAACCTGGAGATGGCCAAAGATATTTTCCAGGATGCCGTGATCATCTATCTTGAAAAACAAAAAAAGGATACACTGCCCGCCAACGTATCGCCGGCAGCCTATATTGCTGGCATTGCCAGGATCTGCTGTATCCGGAAAATGAAACAAACAGGGAGGTATACATCTCTCGATCATATAAATACCGATATAGCAGTGCCGGCAGATTATTATGCGCCACCGCCGGTAGCCAAACCATTACTGGACTACTTAAAAGCCGCTGGTAAACGTTGTCTGCAACTACTGCAGGCCTTTTATTATGAGCAACATTCCATAGAAGAAATAGCCACAGATTTTAATTTCAAAACCGGCCACTCCGCCAGCGTACAGAAATATAAGTGCCTTGAAAAAGTAAGGGAACAGATTAAACAATCAGACTATGCGGAAACCGTTAGTTGAGATACAGGAAATAGACCAATACCTGCAGCGGGACATGAGCGCATCATCCCGGCTTGTATTTCAGGCACGTATGCTGGTAGATTCCATCCTGCGCGATAAAGTACGCCATCAGCGTAAAGCCCTGCAGCTGCTGGTGTGGCTGGCCCGGGAGGAAAAACGCGCACAACTGGATACCGTTTTTCAACGACTCATGCAGGACGAACTATTCAACAAATCCATCACTTCAATTTTTAAATAACATGGCATTTTTAATTCCTACGGTGATCGACGGCGACAGCCGCGGCGCCTTTGATATATACAGCCTGCTGCTGAAAGAAAGAATCGTTTTTCTCGGCACAGCGATCGATGACCAGGTGGCTAACCTCATGGTGGCGCAACTCCTGTATCTCGACAGTGAAAATCACCGCCCTATCAATATGTACATCAACAGCCCCGGTGGTGTGATTTATGCCGGCCTGGCAATTTATGATACCATGAAAATGCTGAAGTCGCCGGTGTCTACGATGGCGGTTGGTTTTACCGGCAGCATGGGCACCATCATCCTCACGGCGGGGGCCACGGGGCAACGGTATGCATTACCGAATGCTACCATCCACATGCACCCATCCAGCGGTGGAGCCAAAGGGTATACGGAAGATGTACGCATCGCTTTCCGCGAACAACAAAGACTACAGGACAAAACGTTCCAGGTGATCGCCAAACACGCCGGTCGCAGCGTGGAAGAAGTGGCGGCTGCTTTCAATAATGATTACTTCATGACGGCAGAAGAAGCGAAAGCATTCGGACTGGTAGACGAAGTACTCAATACTACGGAAGTATTACCCGCACTACCATTCCGCCAGGAGTTGCTGATCGGATCCTAAAAAACAGCATCCTTATCCCATACCGCCATCGTCACAAAACGCCAGGTAAGATTTTCTTCCTGGTACCATACCGTGATATTTTTTTCTCCATTATACCAGGTCACTTCTTTGATCTGCACACGCTTGTGCAGATAGTCGCGGCGCTTATAAAAGTTCAGTAGTTCAATCCTGAATTCAGATAAGGAATCAGACATATAAAACTCCGTGGCTTCATCCGATGGCCCGGCGATGGCAATGGCTTCTTCCAGTGTTTTATTTTTCAATAAAGCCGGTGCCACGGTATCGGGTGGCTGCGCCTGTCCGGCAACAGCGGTATCCATAACAGGCTGTCCGGTATCGGGACTGGCCGGAGCCGTGTGGCAGGCAATGCTCATAATGGTGGCACAGGTGATAACAATAGCAATGCGCATAGCAAGTGGATGGTTTGTATAAAACTATTCTTTCGCAATTTACTATTATCTTGCCGGTGCAATGTAGTAACAACCCCATTTTTTAGTAAATTCAGTGACTACTTCAGCACTAAAGCACCGTATTGTTATGAGATTAAGAGTCGCCAGGCATACCACTTCACTGGATCAGATCATTAGTTTTTATCAGGATGTATTAGGCTTCCGGCAATTGGGATCTTTTCAGGATCACAGTCAGTATGATGGAGTGTTCCTGGGCCTGCCCGGAGAAAACTGGCACCTGGAGTTCACCGTTTCCAAAGATGCACCGCAGCATCAGCCAGACGAAGATGACCTGCTGGTATTATACCCCGGGACAAAAGAAGTCTTTACCAAAATGCTGCAAAAGGCCCGCAGAGCGGGAACGCCGGAAGTAAAAGCAAAAAATCCATACTGGAATGAACACGGTATTACGCTGTTGGATCCGGATGGTTTCCGGCTGGTGCTGGTGATGGTGAAATAATTATTTCCATCCGCCCCCCAAAGCCCGGTATAGGAAAACGATGGCCTGCAGCTGTTGCAGGTGATCGTTTATTTTATTCAGTTGAGCCGACAACAGGCTTTGCTGTGCATTCAGCACCTCTGTATAATTCGCAAATCCGTATCGTACCAGTTCCTGTGTATAATCTACCGACAGCTGCAGGTTTTGCAATTGCAGCCGCCGTGAGTTGGCTTTTTCCTGCGCCGTTTGATAAGAAAATAAGGCATTGGATACTTCCTGACCTGCCGTCAGCACGGCGGTGCGGAAGCCCAGCGCAGCCTGTTGCTGTTGTTCCTGTGCTACCTTTAACCTGGTTCTGTTGATACCCTGGTTGAAGAGTGGTTGCGCCAATCCTGCTGTCAGGTTACTCAGCCAGGAACCCGGGCCGGTAAGCGAAAAATAGCTGGTAAAACCACCGGACGCAGATATGGTGAGGGCAGGGTAGAAGTAGGTGCGGGCTACATTCGTTAATTCAAAATAATATCGCAGGTTATATTCTGCTGCCTGTACATCCGGCCGGTTAGCCAGCAGTTGCGCAGGCACACCCGTTTTCAGTAACATAATTGGCTGCTGATTGTCGATGCTGCTGCGGACAACAGGTCCTCCAACACGCCCCAGCAGCAGGTTCAGCGTGTTTTCTGTTTCCCGGATCGATTGCTTCAGATCAGGAATCGTTACTTCTGCTGCGTATCTGCTGGCCTCACTTTGCACTACCGCCGCCCCGGTAACAACATCCGCCTTTTTCAATTCTTTCATCACCTCCACGGTGGCCTGCCAGTTGACCACGGTTTGCTGGGTTATCTTCAGCTGCTGATCCAGTGCCATCAGGTTATAATAGTTATTGGCAATGTTGGCTATCAGCGCCGTTTGCACCGCCTGTGCATTTGCGGTGGCCTGTAACAGGGAGGCCAGTGCTGCCCTTCGGCTGCTGCGAAGCTTTCCCCATATATCGGCTTCCCAGGCGGCGGTGAGTTCTACCCCGTATTGTTGTGGCATAACTGTTCTACCGGTATTCTTTTGATTGGACGCGCCGTTAAAAGCCGCACTGGCATCTGCATTCACCGCAGGATACAGCGCCTGCCTGCTTTGTGAATAGCTCGCCGCCGCCTGCCGCATACGCGACCACGCCACCTGCAGATCCAGGTTATTACCAATACCTGTTGTGATGAGTTGTTGCAATAACGTATCTGTAAAGATATCTTTCCAGTGAAGGGTAGCAATGGTGTTGGTATCGGTAGTCGTTGCATCGCGGTAAAGATTTTTATCCGCGATGCCTGGCGACTGGTACGGCCGTACAATATGACAGGCCGATAGCATGACCGCCAGGCCGCCAATAAAAAAAACAATATTTAATGAAACACGAAAATGCATGTGCTGATATTTTTGATATACCTGTCTGCGAACAGGATAGTTTTTTAAGATGCAGGTTGCTCCGTATGCGGAGGAATATCATTTTCTTCCTCTTCCTTTTCCGGTGCACGTTGTATTTTTTCCTGCAGTGTCTGGAAGACGATAAACAAAGTAGGCGTAATGAATATACCGAAGACTGTTCCCACGAGCATACCACCTACCGCACCTGTTCCGATAGAGCGGTTACCGTTGGCGCCTGCACCACTGGCAATCATGAGCGGTACCAGTCCCAGTATGAATGCAAAGGAAGTCATCAGAATGGGGCGTAACCTGGCCTGCGCACCACTGACCGCTGCTTCGGCTATGCTCATTCCATTGCGTCTTCGCTCTACCGCATATTCTACTATCAGGATCGCATTTTTCGCAAGTAACCCAATCAGCATAATCAGCGTGATCTGCACGTAAATATTATTGCTGATACCAAACAGTAAAGCAAACAGGAAGGCGCCGAAAATACCTACCGGGATCGCCAGTAAGATGGCAAACGGCAACAGGTAACTTTCATACTGGGCGCTCAGCAGCAGGTATACGAATATGAGACACAGCAGGAAGATAAAGATGGTTTGACTACTGCCGGCCAGCTCCTCTCTTGTAATACCGGAAAACTCAAATCCGAAACCCGTTGGCAACGTTTCTGCGCCCGATTCCTGTATGGCCGCAATGGCCTGCCCGGAGCTGTAAGATGGATTCGGTGTGCCGCTGATACTAATAGAATTGAACAGGTTGAAACGCGTGATGGACTGCGGGCCGTACGTTTGCGATAATGTAACAAACTCCGTAATCGGCACCATCACGCCCTCTCCGGTGCGCACAAATACAGCATTCAGACTTTCCTGTGTCAACCGGTATTCAGGCGAAGCCTGTACCATTACCCGGTATTGCTGCCCGAACTGATTGAAGTTGGACGCATAGATGCCGCCATAATATCCCTGCATAGCATTGGTAATATCTGTTACATTCAGTCCCGCATCCTTGATCTTTGGCACATTCACATTCATCAGGTACTGCGGAAAGTTGGGATTAAAGGAGGTCGTGGCAAACTGTATCTCCGGGCGCTGCGTCAGCACGCTGAGAAAATCCTTGTTCACTTTGTAAAAGTGTGCAATATCGCCACCCGTTTTATCCTGCAGCTGGAAAGCAAATCCGTTCGAAGCGCCAAAACCCTGAATGGTTGCCGGTGCAAAGAACTTTATCTCTGCTTCGGTCATGTCAGCAGACTTCTTGTTTAATTCTTTGATGATCTCCTGTATGCTTCTCTTTCGTTGATCCCAGGGTATCAGTCGCATTACCACCATGGCATAGTTACTACCTGTTCCGGACAACTGTCCGCGACCGGTAACGGCCAGCACATTATTGATTTCAGGTATGGTGGCCGCCAGCTTTTCTATTTTACGTGTTACAATATCTGTCCGCTGCAGAGAGGCATCGGGAGGCAAACTGATGTTACAGTTAATCGTACCCAGATCTTCTTCCGGCACAAAGGCGGTAGGCGTCATCTTCGCCAGTATAATCAGTCCGGCAGTAAATAACGCGAGCACCCCAAGCGGGATCCATTTCCGCCTGCTGAAAAAAGTAAGGGTACTGGTATATCGTTTAGTGAGCCTTTCAAAGGCCACATTGAATGCCTGGTAAAAACGCTGCAGGAAGTTCATTTTCTTCGTATGGTCGTTTCCGTGAGGCCGCAGGAAAATGGCACAAAGTGCAGGGCTCAGGGTCAGCGCATTAATGGCCGACAACACAATGGCAATGGCCAGCGTAAGACCGAACTGCTTATAGAAAATACCAGAGGAACCACCGATAAAACTCACCGGAATAAATACGGCAGACATCACCAGTGTAATAGATACGATGGCACCGGATATTTCGTCCAGGGCGTCTATACTGGCTTTGCGGGCCGACTTATACCCCGTATCCAGCCTGGCATGCACGGCCTCCACGATCACTATAGCATCATCCACCACAATTCCGATGGCCAGGATCAGTGCAAACAAAGTGAGGAGGTTAATGGTGAAGCCAAACAATTTCAGGAAAAAGAAGGTACCTATAATCGCTACCGGAACAGAGATGGCCGGTATCAGCGTAGAACGAAAATCCTGCAGGAAAATAAATACCACCACAAACACCAGGATAAACGCTTCAAATAAGGTATGCAATACCTTGTCGATAGAGGCGGTCAGAAAGTCGTCCACGTTTTGCAGCACCACATACTTCACACCTTTGGGGAATGTTTTGGAAGCGGCTTCCATTACCTTCAGCGTTTGGGTGATGACATCACGTGCATTGGAACCGGCCACCTGCGCCACACTCACGGATACCGCCGGATAACCGTTGGTACGGGTACTATTGAAATAGCTAAGCGCCCCCAGTTCTATACGCGCCACATCCTTCAGTCGCAGCAAACGGCTGCGCAGATTAGACCGCAATACAATGTTGCCGAACTGGGTAGTATCTACCAGGGTACCAGGATATTTGATAACGTACTGGAAAGCCTGCCCACCACTTTCGCCGAATTGCCCGGGAGCGGCCTGAATATTCTGTTCAGATAATGCCGCGGTAATATCTGCCGGTATCAGTCCATAACTGGCCATGGCCTGTGTATTCAGCCATATGCGCATGGAATAGTCCATGGACCCTGAAGCGGAAGCATCGCCAACACCGGGAATACGTTTGATCACCGGAGTGATATTGATATCTGTAAAGTTCTGTAGAAAGGTCTGGTCAAAAGAAGGATTGGTACTGTATACAGAAAAGATAAGCAGGTTACTGGTTTGCTTTTTCTGTACGGTAACGCCTGAACGGGTGACCTCCTGCGGGAGTAACGGTGTAGCCCTTGCTACTGCATTCTGCACATTCACCGCGGCCATGTTGGGATCGCTGCCAATCTTAAAACTCACCGTAATATTGGCGGAACCATCGTTGCCGGCAGTGGAAGTGATATAGTCCATATTTTCCACCCCATTGATCTGCTGTTCCAGCGGAATCACCACACTTTTCAGCACTACATCCGCATTGGCGCCACTGTAAGAAGTTTGCACCTGGATGGTCGGTGGGGCAATATCAGGATATTGGGAGATGGGGAGTGATACCAGCCCCAGTATACCCAGCGTGACTATAATGATGGATACAACTGTTGACAATACCGGCCGCTCTATAAATCTTCTTAACATGTTATTATTTTAATGGATCGGGTAATGATCCTATTGCTCAGAGACTGTTATACACGCTGTCTGCATTCACCATACGGGGATTAATCACCTGGTCTTCCCGCAGGTTGCTGATGCCGTCGATCACAATTTTATCGCCTTTTTTTACGCCATGTTGCACTACGAAGGATTGTCCGGCTGCAGCGGCGTTGGAGCCGATATCTACGGACTTCACTTTATTGTCGGCATCGAGCACATACACAAACAGTTTGCCCTGTATCTGGTAGGTAGCCTTCTGAGGCACCAGCAGCGCAGTATCTATGGTCTGCGGAATGCGTACAATGGCGCTGCTGCCGCTGCGTACCAGTCCATCAGGATTGGCAAAGGTGGCCCGCATATTCAGCGCACCGGTGGAAGGGTTAATTAATCCACTGGCCGTTTCCACCCGGCCCTTGCGGGGCAGCACAATACCGTTGGCCAGCACCAGGGTTACCGGCGGCATGGTGGCCAGCTTATCCTGCATGGTAACGCCTTTGGACGACAGGAAGAAATCCAGCCCCTGTCTTTCATTGATAGAAAAATAAGCGTAGATAGTAGAAATATTGGAAACAGTAGTCAGCGGATTAGTAGTGGTACTGTTGACCAGGCTGCCTATTTTATAAGGAAGTATGCCTATCACGCCGTCAGCGGGGCTGTTGATGATAGTATAGCTTAGATTGGTTTTAGCATTATTGAACGCAGCATTCGCCTGGGCCAGCGCAGCTTGTTTGGATTGCAGATTGTATGCCGCGGCTTCCAGTTCATAGGCGCTCACAATATCTTTTTCTACGAGTGGTTTTACCTTGTTAACCTGCATCTGCGCCGCATTTACATCGGCTACTGCAATTTTTATATTGGCTGCTGCCGTATTTACATTTTGTTCATATTGCGGGGCGCTGATCCGGAACAACAACTGTCCTTTTTTTACGGTAGCTCCCTCATCAATGTAAATGGCATCTACATAGCCATCGATCTTGGGCCGGATCTCAATATTTTGCACACCCATGATGGTAGCAGGATAATCGGAATTGATGACCGCACTTTGTGGTTGTAGAACGATGACGGGGTAAGGCTTTACAGTGGCTTGTTTACCACCACCCTTATTGTTTTTACAGGCACCCAGTACAAAAAGGAGGACAAGCGCGATAGTAAATTTACTCATAGCATTACGGTTCGTTTAAGAAGATCCATTCTTTTGTTATACAGTAACAGTGATCCCGGTACTTGTGTTCATGGTTACCAGAAATAGTACGGTTTAGACAGCCAGGATGCCGAGGGGTTTATTGCCACAATAGTTAAACACTGTTAAAGCCGGTAGCAGCAAGGGGAGAGAGCAGTAAAAAAGCCGTAAGCTATCTCCCGGGAGATAGCTTACGGCTTTAAAAAAAGGTGAATGGGGAAAGTGGATCAGCCCTGTTGAGCGTAATCAAAATTGATCAGCCATTGTATGCCGAATTGATCAGCAAACATGCCGAAATAGGCGCCCCAGGGAGCTTTACCCATGGGCATATGCACCTGGCCACCGGCGGATAAACTATTAAAGAGGTGGTCTGCTTCCGCTTCGCTATCGGCCTGGATGGCTACGGAAAACTGGTTGCCTGCTGCTATCGGTCCCATACTTTCCATGCTGTCGCTACCCATTAAAATGGTATTTTTTCCGATCGGTAATGCCACATGCATAATTTTGTCCTTTTCGGCCGGCGCGCATTGGTCCGGAGCACCTTCACCAAAACGGACGAGCGTCAGGAATTCGCCGCCGAATGCAGCCTTGTAGCGATTGAAGGCTGTCTCACAATTGTTGCCGAAAGTTAAATAAGGATTTACTGCTGCCATGATAAATTAGTTTTTTGGAATTACTGTTAATGCTCCAAAGGTATTATCCTCCCTGCATACGCATGGAGGTTGGTTAAGACAATCATAGGGGCAATTGCGACATACTTACTCCCATTTGAATAACCTCACGGATAGAATGGCAACAACAGTGGCCCAGATAATCAGTCCCAGCAGCTGTATGGGTATTTGCCAGATATGCAGGCCCTCAAACGCTATTTTGCGCAGTCCGTCTACAAAGAAAGTAAGAGGCAGCATTTCGCAGAAAGTGCGCAACCATACCGGGTAGTTATCAATCGGAAAAAATAATCCGCATAGCAGGATCTGTGGTACCGTCAGCGTGTTGGCTACCGGCGCAATAGAACTTTCATTACGGATCAGGCCACTGATAATAAAACCGATGCCCATAAATATAATCAGTCCGAAAACCGATAGCAGCAACATTTCCAGGAAGGTAATGAAACCATTCACCAGCGTGAAATGAAACGCATAATATCCCAGGGCAGTAATAATAATAAAACAAATGATCTGGAATAACAGGCGGCTGATCATTTCTCCCAACAACAAAAAAGAACGTTTGATCGGCGTTACGTATATGCGTTTCAGTACGAGGGTATTCCGTAAATTAAACAGCAGGAAAGCGGAGCCGAAAACGCCGGCCATCAATAAGGAGAAACCCAGTTGTCCCGGTAAAATAAAATCGATTTGCCGGTACACCCGGCCCGGTATATTTACCGTTCGGATACTGGCTGCTACAGGTTGATCCGGTAATACTTTCCGGTTTACCCCGGTGGCAGCTTCCTGTAACGCCGCCTTTATCAGCGGCAGCTTATCGGCTACAGCACTGCTGCCCAACAGATCGGTACCAAAATGCGGTACGCCATTTACCAACGCCGGTGGATGCAGGTATAAGATGCCCGCTATTCTGCCTTTCTTTAAATCG
Source organism: Chitinophaga sp. RAB17 (assembly GCF_052114225.1). Classification (NCBI taxonomy): domain Bacteria; kingdom Pseudomonadati; phylum Bacteroidota; class Chitinophagia; order Chitinophagales; family Chitinophagaceae; genus Chitinophaga; species Chitinophaga sp. RAB17. Next base: position 277,053 of record NZ_JBFREI010000004.1, read on the forward strand.
GCCAGCATAGCGGCAGAATCTTTACCATAAGAAAGATCAAATATAGAAATGGATTTGATGGCAGCATACATCGGACTGCTGCTATCGCTGTGAGGTGATAATACAATTTTTACTTTCACGGCCGTATTGTCCACCATGGCCCCAAATACCGTGACGAAAATGATAGGAAATAATAAGGCAAATACAATGGAGGTAGGACTGCGCAGGGTAGCAATAAGACTCGCTTTTGACAATACCAGTGCTGCTTTAAACTGACTATATTTTTTTGACATACACTTCTTTAAGGTTACCAGATAAAAGGTAATAATGCTTTACGGTTCGCCGGATATTCCGGGAACTGTTGCCGGTACCAGCGGTGATTCGCCAGCGCACGGGGGATGAGATTGGCGCAGGTCCAGATAAAGAATGCCAGCGCCGGTAAACTCCAGGTGAGCAAAGCATAACCACCCCATTCCAGGATTTCACCCGCCAGGTTAGGAGAGGAGATATATTTAAAAAGACGACCAGGCGGTATTTTGTAACCTGTCTCCGTTTTTTTTCGCAACTGTATCAGCTGGTAATCTGCATTCCAGTTAATAAACATGCCCGTGAGAAACAGCAGTACCCCTACGATGAATGCAGGCGTGGTATACCAGTCATCCGGATAATGCCCGAAAGCGGCAAACCAGATGCCCAGCAGGGAGCCATTGACCGTATTAAACAGCATGGCAGACAACATAATCACCACCGGCATCTTTTTACCTTTGGTACGTATCATGAACGGATATACGAAACTACGGTGGAGGTAATGCAGCAGGAATAAAAAAATCATGACGCCGGCGGGACTGCGCCAGTTGAATGTTTTAACAGGTATCCAGGTAAAAAAAGAAACCAATACGGTGGCTTCCATCAACAGCCACCCGATTTTGTTGCTGATCATGGGGCCCCATTGTTCACTGCTGTAGCGGCCATAAGGCGCTTCTTTGCGTAACAGGTATAATCCGGCGCCGATGCCGGTAGCTGCCCAGCAGCAAATAAAAGCAACATATCCTTTCAGTGGTAAATAGTCAATCATTTGATAGCACCTGTTTGTTTAAACCAGTCAATGGTATCCTGTAAGGTTTCCGTAAATGCACGGGGCTGGAACTGAAGCTCCGCCTGTGCTTTTGAATGGTCTATTTTTTTATTACTGTAAATAAGGTTGTACACAGACTGTCTCGTATAAAAAGGAGGTCCACCACGGAGGGCAGCCAGCATTCTCACCAGGGGCAGCATACTGAATACGAGCCACAAAGGTACTACCGGCAGCGATATTCTTTTACCTTTTATCCGGCCCGTTTCTTTACTGAGGGTTACCAATGAAGCCCATGTGCCGCTCAGCAGGTATACTTTACCGGCAGTACCCCGGCTGACAGCATTAACAATGGCGCCGGCCACATCTCTCACATCTACAAAATCAACACCGCCGGGAAACAGGGCCGGTATTTTTCCATTATAAATATTGACTACTGCTTTGCCGATCAGGGAGGGCTGCTGATCATAAGGTCCCATCACAGCGGTGGGCGCCAGTACAATCACTTCCATGCCATTGCCATTATACTCCAATGCTATGGCCTGAGATACCGCTTTGGAATGGTCATAGCTGTGCTGCACATCTGATGCGGGTCCGCGGCTTTCATCCATCCGTTCTTCATACGGCGCCTGGTTAAATGCCGTCACAGAACTGAGATGAATAAACTTTTTAACGCCTGCCTGCATAGCCGCTGACGCAAGCAGACGGGTACCGCCAGTGTTGACCAGAAAAAGATTTTCGTCCGGTTTATCATCTACAGAAATCATAGCCGCCAAATGTATTACTACATCCACATTGGCTACAAGTTCCTGCAGGCTTTCACCATCTAACAGGTGCCCATATACGAATTCAATGCCATCGGGCGGATTTGCAGGTGGTTGCTTACGGGTAAGTACGCGTAGTGTATGTGCGTGGGATAGCAATAAAGGAGTCAGTACAGTACCTATATAGCCAGATGCGCCTGTTATTGCAATTTTCATCTTAAATATCAAATGGGTTTAATCCGTAAAAGATAAGGCAAATCGGTAGCATTGGTCGCCTTTTTTAATATATTAGCAGCAAAGCCTATAGCTGAGCATAACAATGAAATCAAAAGTTTACAAGCCGCATCCGGCTTTGCAGGATCTGGTCAATTGTATAAGTATTTATGGGGTAGACTTCACTCAAACCCAGGCCTTCACAAATATCTACAGATTTGTGCCTGCTTATCAGCGTTATATCATTTTCTACCTGGAAGACCCGATTAAAGTACGCAAGTCAGGCGATGATGATTTTATTACCAAGGCCACCTGCGTGACTATTGGTCCCCAGGATCAGACGGTAACACTCGACATGGGAATTCATCACCTGGCAGTATGTATCGCCTTTCAACCAGGTGGTTTGCACCGGCTTTTAAAGGTGCCGATGTCTGAACTTTACGGGGAGGACTTAGATACCCGTTTGTTGCTGGGCAATCAGGAAATAGCGGACATCACGGAGCGACTGAAAGAAGCGGATAACTGGGATCACATGGTAAGTATCACAGAGTTTTATTTGCTGAGAAAAGTCACCCAATTAAAGCCTTTGTTGCCGGTAGACCAGGCGATGGCTGCGCTGGTGAGCACTTCCGGCAATGTTACGATGGAAGAGCTGGCTTCTGTAGCGTGTCTCAGCCTGAGACAGTTTGAACGAAAGTGTATAGAACGCCTTGGCATGCCGCCCAAGCAATATGCCAGCCTGATCCGGTTCTGTAAAGCTTATCAGCTGAAAGAACAGTTTCCGGAGAAAACATGGACTGAAATAGCTTACAGCAATGGCTATTATGATCAGATGCATTTTATCAGGGACTTCAAAAAATTTGCAGGCATTACCCCGTCATTTATTGATGAGGAAGAACTGAAAAACACCATAAGACTACATAAATTAATGAGGTAAGCAGAAAAAAGATGTCGTTTTTGTACTATGTAGCTATTTCTTCTCTGGATAACTTTGCCCCGTAATCAGCTGGAAAACTGTTAGCACATCAAAAATACCTGACTGGAACGCCATTCTAAAATCGGGTAACAAATCATCCAGCATTGTTTACCCCAAAATATTTCCAGGCTGTCTTCACGATTAATGTCAACGGTTAACTTATTATCAGACTACATTATTTTATATTTTGCTTCTTGAGGCTGGTTATTTTAATGACCGGTAAAATGGCCGCGTTGATTCGTGGCCGATTACTTTGTGGGATAAACGTAGTCATACGTTTATCCCTTTTTTTGATGCCTGTGAAGAGACTGGATTTTTTTAGTAAAAATTCTCCGCCATAATTATTACAATTGTGGAAATAGAAGAATCATTATGCGATTGAGATTTTATTCCACGTTATTACTTTGCATAGGTGGTATCCATGCCATGGCGCAGGATTCTCTTCCTCCCACCGTAGCTGAAAATGCCCGCCCTGAGCTGATTTCAAAACAATTTGCGTTTACGGAAGGCCCCGTGACGGATAAAAAAGGGAACCTCTATTTTACAGATCAGCCCAATGATAAGATCTGGAAATACAATACCCGCGGACAATTCTCTGTGTTCCTGGAAAAATCCGGTCGCTCCAACGGATTGTATATGGATCCCAAAGGCAATATCATTGCCTGCGCAGATGAGAAAGATGAGTTATTATCCATCTCTCCCAAAGGGAAAATAAAAATACTGGTAAATAATTTCGGGGGACACCGGCTCAACGGGCCCAATGATGTTTGGGTAGCGCCCAATGGCGGCATTTATTTTACAGACCCTTACTATCAGCGTGATTACTGGGATCGTAAACAACCGGATATAAAGGAAGAGAGAGTATACTACCTGGCCCCAGGGACTAAAATACCTGTGATTGCCGCCGCCGATTTTGTAAAACCTAATGGGATCATTGGTACCCGCGATGGTAAACTGGTGTACGTAGCAGATATAAATGGTGGTAAGGTGTACCGCTACGATGTCAATAAAGACGGCACCCTGTCCGGTCAGCATTTAATGGCTTCCAAAACAACAGATGGCCTGGCGCTCGACAGCGAAGGCAATCTGTATCTCTGCGGTAGCGGCATTACGGTGATTAACAAAGAGGGGCAGCAAACAGGTCATATCCCCATCCCGGAAGGCTGGACGGCTAATGCCTGCTTTGGTGGAAAAGATAATAATATCCTGTTTATTACAGCCGGCAAAGGACTTTATATGCTGAAGATGAAAGTAAAAGGAGGGGAATAACGGCCTTAATTTTACGGGAAGTTGTAATATTGCGTTTTGAAACTAAAAACAAGATTATGTCAGTTGCGATGGATATCATGCGTGCCCTGGACCCTGCAGGTTTGGAAAGGTTTAAAATTAACCTGGATACACCCGTGCAACCGGAAAAGATTGGAGAAGTGTGGACCCTGAAAGTGGTGCCGTTTGAGCATACCGAAACAAGCAGGAAGGCATTTAACCAACTGTTTGATAATCAGAAAACCGCTAAATCATGGGTGGTAGAAAATAAAGAAGAAGCCATTGCGGTGGTGCAGGAACTTTACCTGCAATACGCCGATAAACTGCCGCAGCCTTTTGATGCAGCACAACTGAACATCGAAAATTATCCTGCCACGGGCCGTTACTCTATCCTCATTCATATTAAAGAGATCTGGGAATAATCATGATGTCTCCGCAAAAAGTTTGCGGAGGCATATGGAAAATACAGCTGGCTGCATCTGTAAAATATGCAATTCAAAAAAGGAGGCAACTCATGGTCGCTGGTATGGCTGCTGGCAGGTTGTTTGGTTGCCTGTAACGATAAAAAGAAAGAGCGGAGTAATGCTTCCATAGTGACCACCCCGCCTTTGCCAGTGATGGCGCCTGATCCGGATGTACTGCGCCATAAAGCAGACCAGCTGCAGCAATATGCAGCAGCGCATGGTTATAATACCCGTTACGCTTTTCTGGCAGACTTTAAAGTATTTTCCGGTGGTAAAAGATTTGTTTGCTACGACCTTCTGCATCACAAAATAATCAGCACCGGTTTAGTGTCACACGGACAAGGCCCCGACTTCAGGGCCGAGAAGGTCGTCTTTTCCAATGTTTCTGGTAGTCGTTGTTCTTCACTGGGTAAATATCGTATAGGCGGCAAGTATAGTGGCCGCTTTGGAACGGCATATAAATTATACGGGTTGGATAGCAGCAACAGTAATGCGTTTAACCGGTTTGTGGTGTTGCACAGTTATCCCACTGTTCCACTCACCGTGCAAAATGAAGGTATTGTACGCAGTGATGGTTGCCCGATGCTGAACCCGGATTATTTTGCCACCCTGGAACCTTACCTGGATAAGGCTTCCCGCCCCATATTGCTATGGATTTACCGCTGATGCAGCCGGCAGGTACAAGTCATAATAACGTTTCACCAGCACATTGATAAACCTTTTCAGATAGGCTTCATTCAGGAAGGAGTTAGACCAGTTATCATAACGTTTGCATTGTATGCCAAGGTAAAAGAAATACATGCATACTCCCAACACGGGCAATAAACGTTTTTCTTCCGAGGGGATAGGCATCACCGAGGTATAGCCGTCCAGGAAAGCATCCATCTTTGCCTGGCATTCCGGCATTTCCCGGAGTACACTATGCAGTTGCAAAATGTAGTAGGCAATGTCCAGGCATTGCCAGCCGTTACCACAAAAGTCGAAATCAAAAAGGGTAATATCTCCCTGCTTATTGATATTCATATTATCAAACCAGATATCCATATGCACTACGCCCTGCCTGATAGCGGAGGTATCTGCGTCCAGCAATTCCTTCAGCAGGTATTGCTGGGTACTGCGCATAAATGCCATTTCCGGCGTATCTGCTTCGAGGAATTTGTTGATATAAGGCATCGGATCCTCGAGCAGGGTAGTGGCGGTATAAGTGATCCGGTTTAGCGGGAAGTTTTGCGTAAGCTGGTGCATGCGGGCCATGACGGCGCCGGTTTTGAAATGAATTTCATCCGCATAGGAATGCAGTTTTTCCCCTGCCGCAAAAGTGAACAGCACTCCGAAACGCTCACCTTCCGGGGCATTGAGCGTTTGCAGATAATGTCCGTTCTTATCTGCCACCGCGGAAGAAACGGGTATTCCATGATCCTTCAGGTGTTGCAGGAGCCGGATTTCTTCCTGGATCTCTTCCGGTGTTCTCCAGTTCAGACTGTATACGCGGAAAACATATTTATCCGAAGCGGTTGTTACCTGGTAGGTATCATTGATACCTGCTTTGATCAGGTGGCAGTCAACACCTGGCGCCAGATCATACTGCGACTGCAGCAACGGAGCCAGGTGAGCAGCCGAAAGTTGGGAATTGGAAACCGGAAAATGATTCATGGGGTGCGCTTAAAGTGAAAAGGGGCGCAAATATAATCAAATATTTCTTATTGCGCTTTAGGCAATGGTAAATCCAGCCGCATCAGAATATCCGTTTGCTTTTCATCACCCAGCATAAAAGGATGTTTATTGAATTCGAAAAATCCATTTTTTTCATAGAACGCAATTGCTTTGGTATTATGCTCCCATACACCCAGCCACAGGAAAGGGGCTTTGATCTCGTTGGCTGCATTGAGCGCATGACTGAACAACAGTTGACCGATTTTCTGACCCTGGTGAGACTTTAATACGTATATGCGTTCCAGTTCTACCGCCCTGCTGTTGAAGACTTCGGTTTGTGCTCCCTTGTAATTCAGTTTCATATAACCGATGGGCTGGTTTTTCAGCATAGCAAAGAAAAACTCGGAATCGGGGTTACTCATTTCGGACGACAATTTAGCGATACTGAGGTTTTCCTGCAGGTAATGCTTCATGTTTTCCGGGGTATTGTCAGCAGCAAAACTCTCCTGGAATGTTTGTCTGGCAATTTGTTGTAACAGTTCTACCTCCGCAGTGATGGCGGGCACGATAAGTATAGTATTCATTTCTTTTTAGCTTATTGATAATAGAATTTATTTTTACTTTAAATTTCCGGGTATGTCTATGTTCAGAAAAACGATTATCACTATTCTGCTGCTACTTGGTGTAGCAGGATCCTTACTGGCCGCACGTACTTTCATTGCCGGCCATCTTTTCACGAAGAAGATGACTACCGTACCGGATGTACGGGAAGGCGATATTATTTTTCAGGTATCGCAATCGGGCTTAAGTACGGCCATTCAATTGGCAACGCATTCCAAATATAGTCATTGCGGAATAATTTTTAAGAGAGATGATGATCAATGGTACGTATATGAGGCATTGCAACCAGTGAGATATACGCCACTGCGCGAATGGATAGCCCGGGGGAAGAAGGGGCATTATGTGGTTAAGCGGCTCAAAGATGCCGCCACTGCGATTACACCGGCAGTGATCAGGAAAATGAAGGCCGCTGGTAAATCATTCAATGGGAAAGATTATGATTTTTATTTTGGCTGGTCAGATGAACGGATTTACTGTTCTGAACTGGTATGGAAAATTTATAAATCCGCTACAGGATTGGAGATAGGGACCCTGCAAACCCTGAAGGAATTTGACCTGAGCAGCACTGCGGTAAAACAGCAGATGAAAGCCATTTATGGCGATCACATTCCGTTAGACGAAAAAATAATTTCCCCGGTAAGTATGTTTGAATCACCGTTGCTGGAGGCAATTAAGAATTAGGAATTACGAATTAGGAATTACGAATTACGGGATTTAAGCAATTGGTATTCGCTTTCAGTCCCGTAATTCGTAATTCCTAATTCCTAATTCTTTCTTCTTTATTTCGCCAGAAAATCAGGCAGGGACTTACCCAGAATATGATTCCAGCCTGATGTAAAGCTTTCCACCGCAAATGCAGCATCTGCTGTAACCGGGAATGTATGCAGTCCGGTATGTGTTAACTTCAATTTTGTTTTGTTGCCTTCCGGGAATAGTTCCCAGGTCACTTCTGAATCGCCTGGATAACCTTCATATCTCCAGGTATAGCTGAGCTTTTTAAGCGATTCTACGGCCGTTACTTTACAGCGATGCAGATATTCTTTCTGCTCACCATCTTTTCCGGCGCTGAAGGTAAATTCAAAGCCTACTCTGGCCTCAAAGGCAGGTAGCTTAAAATACCATTGCTGTAGTTTTTCATTGTCTGTAATGGCTTCCCATACTGCTTTTACAGGTGCATTCAATGTACGTTCAACAACGAGTGGAGTGTTACTCATGGAGCACTATATTTTATAAATGAATAGATATTGACGGGTGTTTGATACCGACAGCTTATTCCGACTGTTTTTTCCTGCGGGGACGAGATGGCTTAGCCAGAAAGGATTCCAGGTCATCCAGCTTACCCGACCAGAAAGCATGGTACTGCGCCGTCCAGTCTGCCACCGTTTTCAGCTGTTTTAAATCAGCGCTGCAATAGCGCTCCCTGCCTTCCTGTTTAATCGTCACCAGTCCACATTCCGTCAGAATCCGGATATGCTTGGAGATGGCGGGACGGCTGATATCAAAATTATCAGCGATGCTGTTGAGGTTTAAAGAGGCGTTTGCCAGTAACCCAATGATCTGCCGCCGGGTTGGATCTGCTATTGCCTGAAATACATCTCTTCTCAAGTGGTTTGTTTTTAAATTGTGTAACCTTTCGGTTACAAATATAAGTAACCATTTGGTTACGCAAAATTTTTTTTTCGAAAGACAGCTTCCTGTAAAAAATGCATAATTATCCGCTGAACATATTATTTTACACGATTCAATGCTTATTCATATGATGAACAAACTATCTTTTGCCCTTTGCTTCTTTTTCCTGTTGTCGGGCATTACAGCCATGTCGCAGTCAAAAAAACTGAACATTGTTTTTATCGGAAACAGTATCACACAAGGCGGGGGCCTGGCACATCCGCAGCAGGACGCGCCACCGGTAAAAGCCTGGGAATGGCTGAAACAAGCCATGCCGGATGCCGTGATCAACTACAGCAACCAGGGCGTGAGTGGTTCTACTACCGTTGATTTTCTGCCCGCCACCAATCGTTTATTCAACAACGTTATAAAAGCAGCTGATGCCTTTAAAAGCGATAAAGACGCTACACTGGTATTTTCCATGGTACTCGGTACTAACGATAGCGCCATAGAAGGACCTAATGGCTCACCTGTATCCCCGGCAAATTATAAAGTCAATGTAAAGACGATCCTGGACCGCCTGTTAAAAGATTATCCCGGGTGTATCATCATTTTGCATCATCCTACCTGGTATAGTCCCAATACACAAAACAGTTCCCGCTACCTTGCAGAAGGACTGGCGAGACTACAATCCTATTTCCCGGTATTAAATACCATTGTCGCCGAGTACCGTACCACCCATCCTAAACAGGTATATATCGGTTACACCGGCGGATTTAAATACTTTGAAAAACATCCGGAACTATTTATACAGGAACAAGGTAAAGCGGGCATCTTCCAACTGCATCCCAACGAGCAGGGAGCCGCGCAACTGGGCGTTTTCTGGGCAAAGACGATAAAATCAGTAGTCACCCGGTTAAAGTAAAAATATGCGTGCAGGATGGCTTTTGATATGGCTGCTGATAGGTTTCAGCAGTGGGGCACAGGATCGCTGATAAACTGCGTACCTGCCGCCCCTGGTAAATGAAGGGCACGGCATACAGTTTTTGTATAAAAAAAAGCCGGAGATTTACACCTGGCTGCTGCAGCAACATAAATAACAGGCTATCGTATGAAAGCGGGGATTACATTATTATATACATTACTACTGCCGGATTTTCCTTCTGCCTCGGCAGTGGAATACCTCAACGGAAGATTATACCTGATAGGCGATGACGCCACCTGCATTTTGGTGCTGGACCGTAATTATCAGGTTATTAAAAGTGTGCCGGTTGCAGATGCCCCAGGTAAAAGAATCGCTAAAGCGGAGAAGCCGGATTATGAAGCTTCAGCGCTCATCACGCTGCACGGACAAGCCTATTTGCTGGCATCCGGCTCATTGGCTACGGAAAAGCGTCGTCAACTGCTGCTGCTGCCGTTACCAGGCGGAGTAGAGGAGGAGGCAACAACAGGTACACAAGTCTTGAATGCCCAGGCGGTGAACAACATACAACGAATCAATTACCAGGATGCTTTCATCTCGCAACTGATCACAAGTGGCATCAGCGAACTAAACATAGAGGGCGCTACCGTGATCGGAAATACCCTGCTGCTCAGCAACCGGGGCAATGAGTCTTACCCGGTTAATCAGCTAATCCTTGTCCCCAATGGTTTTTGGGAGCAGGAAGTTGTTCCTGCATTTTCCGTACTACCGTTAACGTTACTAACGCCTACGCCTGTATTTGCAGGAGTATCTGATTTGTGTTACGTACCGGACAAAGATCTGCTGTTATGTACTTTGTCATCAGAGGCCACTACCAATGCCTATGACGATGGCGCCATCGGCGACAGTTATATTGGATGGATAGCGGATATCTCTCAAAAACTCATCCACACGTCAGTGGCAATGGATGGGTGGCTGAACCTGGCGGAAGCGGATCCCGTGTTTAAAACGGAAAAGATAGAAGGCATTTGTGTGGAGCAGATCATGGAGGAGGAGCTGATTCTTCACCTGGTATCCGATAATGATGGCGGAGAGAGCCGGTTGTTCAAAGTGGCCTTTTCACTGGAGGCATAAAGTGATTTCTGTAAAATTAATACCTTCGCAATATGGATATAGAATTTGATGAATCAGGACTTGCTGTGAAATATGATGAGGACATTGATGATACCCTTTCCTGGGGAGATGTGGTCCGTATTTCAGGCTATAAAGTATATGCGTATCCGGGAGAAGCTACCTTTCTGGTATTTGAGGCGGCTGACGGCGAAACATTGGAGGTATCCGATGAAATGAGCGGTTGGCTGGAACTCCTGGGTGGATTGCATAATATCTTTAAGTTGTCGCCAGGTTGGGAAGAAGAGCTGACAGACATAGAACCGGGTGGAGAGGATGTGATCTTTTTTACGAAGTAAATCCGGTTACAGCAGTAACGGGGGAGTATCACGCATTTTGCTTAATGCCAGCGTCAGCAGCGTTCTGTGCTGACGCTGGTAATAATTATTCTGACTTCAAACTAGTTACCGGATTCGCCAGCGCGGCTTTTACCGCCTGGAAACTCACGGTGAGCAAAGCTACCAGCAATGCACCTCCTCCTGCTATCATGAATACCCATGCACTCAGCGGAACGCGGTATGCAAAATCCTGCAGCCAGCTACTCATCGCCCACCAGGCCAATGGGAAAGCGATTGTGGCAGAGAGGATGACCAGCTTCAGGTAATCTTTTGATAATAGTTGAACAATACCGCTGATACTGGCGCCTAATACTTTCCGGATGCCTATCTCTTTGGTACGCTGTGCTGCAGTGAAAGAAACGAGTCCAAACAACCCCAGACAGGCAATGCCAATGGCAAGGATGGAGAACAGCATAAAGAGCTCACCCAGTCGTTGTTCTTCCTGGTATTGACGGTTAAAAGCTTCGTCCTGGAAGAAGTAATCAAATGACATAGAGGGAACAATTGCCTGCCAGGTTTTGCCCAGACCAGCAACGGTAGCTGCAGTGTTACCTGTATTTATTTTTATGCTGATATAATTCAGCCAGTTAGGATTATAAAATATAGCCATGGGCGTTACTCCACGTTGCAGAGAGTTGAAATGAAAATCTTTGTATACACCGCATATGGTCCCCCAACCCCAGTCGAATTCCTGTCCCAGTGCATCTTCCGGCTTTTTCCAGCCGAAGAAGGGGAGTGCTGCCTCGTTGATCATAATATCGCCGGATTTCCGGGAGGTATCTTTTACCATGCTGCACTGCCGACCTGCCAGCAATTTGATGTTATAGGTCTGGAAAAACTGATCATCTGCGGACAGTAACCGGGTATCTGTTTTTTTTGCAGGATCATTTTTTAGCCGGAGGAGGTTATTCCCAAACTCCTGCCCCGGCACGTTACCTGATGCAGTAATAGATAAAACACCTGCCTGCTCCTTAAATTTTTCCACCAGTGCTTTGATATTTTTGCCAGCTTCCCCACCCTTGGCAGGTATCACCAATACCTGCGACTGATCAAAACCCAGGTCGTAGTTTTTCATATATTGGAGTTGCCTGTATACCACAATAGTGGCGATGATCAGCAGGATGGAAATAGAAAACTGGGTTACCACCAGGGCGTTCCGGAGGAAATGACTTTTCATTTGCAGTCCGCTCCGCTGTACCATGCGGGAAGGGTTAAACCCGGACAGGACAATAGCCGGATAAACACCGGCAAGCAATCCAATCAATAAACTAATGCCAAACCCGGCACCTAAAATACCTGGTTGCAATAAGGCCACTATTGTAAAATTCTTATCCGCAATATGATTGAAAGAGGGGAGGAACAATACCACCAGTAACAGCGACAGCAGGAAAGCCATCGTACTCATCATGCCTGCTTCTGTCATAAACTGTAAGATGAGCTGGGAACGTCTGGCACCGATTACCTTTCTTACACCTACTTCCTTAGCCCGCGTAGTGGCCCTGGCAGTAGCCAGGTTGACGAAATTGATGCCTGCAATCAACAGGATGAATAATGCTACGAAAGATAGGATACGTACATAGTAGGCGTCCCCGTTTTTACTGAGTTCATAACGAAGATTCGAATGCAGGTGTATGTCTGCCAGTGGCTGTAAAAAGTACGTATATACTTGTCCGTTGGCCTTTATTTCATCACCTACATATTGATAGGCAAGATACCTGATCTGCTTGTCGAATGCGGTAGCTGACGTACCTGGTTTTAGTTTGATGAAGGTTTGCACCACAGTACCATGCCAGTTATCATTGTTGCGTTTGAACCATTCCTGGTTACGGAAAGATACTGCGGAGACGATAAAGTCTGGTCTGAAATAGGTGTTGAAAGGAATATCTCTCAGTACACCGGTTACCCGATAGTGTTTTTCATTAATCGTCAATATTTTATTGAGATAGTTACTGGCATTATTTTCTTTTCCAAAATATTTCTCCGCTTTGGCAGCTGTCAGTAAAATAGCATCCATCTCATTCATGGCCGTACGTGGATTGCCCGCCAGCAAAGGATAGGGAAGTACTTCGAGCAGGTTGCTGTCTGCCAGGTAAACAGCTGTTTCAGGAATCTGTTTTTGCGTGCCGGTACTGACTACTGAATTCTTTATATAATCAAAAATGCGTGTAGCCGATGCCACCTGTGGATAGGCGAGCACGGCCTGCTTTAGGTTACCCGGTGTGGAGGAGAACCGAAGGGCGTCGTTGGTTTGAGTCTTCACTTCTTCAGCAATTCTGTATACCTCCTGTTGCTGAGGGATCCATTTGTCATAGCTGTATTCATCTGTCACATAAATCGCAATAAAGAAACAGGCGGTAAGCCCCATCGTAAGCCCGACGAGATTCAACAGACTATGTGTGATATTTTTCCGGAAATTCCGCCACGCGATTTTTAGTTGACTTTTAAACATGGTGTGTGATGTTGTAGACTTGCAACGGCTAAGTAAATGCCAACTTCATTGATGTTGATTATCAATATGTAGCATCTGAAATTTCCATTGCCCGCTGTCCGGTTTTAACGGTGAATGTTCATTATCGGACACCATTCATAATGCCAGTCTCTGATGATTACCTCATCCTGAACTTTCCCTGAAATTTACCGGCTGTGTAATTAATGGTGGTATTTCTTCTGCTGCAAAGTAAATTTATCTACCACAAAAATAACTATTTTACATTAGTCTATTAATTTGGTAGACTAAAAACTTGTTGGTACTTTTAACGCTGAATTGAAATCTGATATCGCGATTCAGCTGTAGTCGGTTTTAAACAGTTTTATCAACCGGCCCTCGTACATCGGTGAGCATCCAGAAGCGTGCTTTCTCTTTTCGCAGGCATGGCAACAGCCTGGGCGGGGCCTCAAACATTACCTATGGATTCTTTTTACTTTCGGTCTTTTAAAGAAAAATGGCGGAGCACATTTTTGCTCATTGCCTTATTGACGCCTTTATACCTGCTGGCGCAGGAAAAACGTGCAGGCGTTACCGGTATCGTTCAGAATGAACGTCATCAGGGAGTGCCTGGCGTATCTGTAGTGGTGAAAAATGAAACCACCGGCGCCACGGCATCCACACAAACCAATGGCAGCGGCGCTTTTCGCTTCACGAACCTTGGTGTTGGTGGTCCCTATAGTGTGCAGTTTACTTCTATTGGTTATGAACCTGCCCTGGTAGCGAGCCTTACTTTGTCAGAAGGACAACCGCAGCAGGTAAACATTACACTTAAAGAATCTACTTCTTCCCTTAACCAGGTAGTAGTGGTAGGATACGGTGTACAACGCCGCAAAGAAATTACAGGGGCAGTAGCTTCCGTACGTGCCGCTGATCTGAAAGATCAGCCGGTGACCAGCTTCGCACAGGCTATTGCAGGTAAAGTACCTGGTGTACAAGTGCTCCAGAATACCGGCGCGCCCGGTGGCAGCATCAGTGTACGCATCAGGGGGCTGAACTCTATCTCCGCAGGCATCGATCCATTATACGTGGTGGATGGAATTCCACTCTCCAACGATCTGAAAAACCTGCAGGGATCAACAGATGTGGTGAACATTACCGGGCAGGCATCTTTCCAGAAATCTCCGGATCCACTCAGTACGCTGAATAGTGATGATATTGCTTCCATCGATATCCTGAAAGACGCTTCCTCTGCATCTATATATGGCTCCAGGGCGTCTAACGGCGTGGTGCTCATTACCACCAAAAAAGGCAAAACATCCGGACCGCCATCCTTCGGATATAACATGTACGCCGGTTTTCAACAGGCCAGCAAAAAAATAAAACTGATGGATGCCTATGAGTGGTCGAAGTTCAGCTTTGATGCAAAGAACAACGCCTACCTGGATTTCAAACCATCCGGAAAAATTACAGACGATAACGCCACCAGAGGTAATTCCAATTACCAGATTGCACCCGAAATACTGCCTTACCTGGCAGGTAATCAGGGACTCACCAATACCGACTGGCAGGATGCGCTGTTCAGAACAGCGCCCATTCAGAATCATACCCTGTATGTTTCCGGCGGTAGTGATAAGTTCCAGTATTATGTTTCCGGTAACTACCTCGATCAAAAAGGAATCATCCTGGGCTCCGGCTATAAAAGATATGGACTGAGAGCTAACCTGACTGCAGAACTTACCCAGAAACTGCGGATAGGCGTATCCGTGAATCCTACCTTTGATCATTATGACCTGATCAACAGTGAAGGCCCCTGGACATTCGATGGTATCCTCAGCAATGCCCTGAAAGCATCACCGGTATTCCCGGTATACAACCCTGACGGGTCGCTGGCTACCAACCGCCAGAATGTATGGGCCTATGGTTACTCCGGTGGTGAAAACCCCGTAGCACTGGCCACACAGATAAAAGATAAAATGGATCATGTGCGCAACCTGGGTAGTGCCTGGGCAGAATATGAAATCATTAAAGGGCTGAAGTTTAAAACATTCTTTGGCTCCGATATCAATCATTTCAGCCGCAATTATTTCCGGCCATCTACATTGGGAAGCTATAAACCAGTACAGCAGGCTGCTCCGACCATTCCAAAGGGATCCGCTCAAACGGCATTATCTACCAACTGGCTCTGGGAAAATACCCTGAACTACCAGTTTAGCATACACGAAAAACACCGCTTTGATGTACTGGCAGGTTATACTTCCCAGAAAAATGTAACCAAAGCCAATGAAACTGATGGCACCGGTTTCCCTAACGATGCCGTACAAACGATAAATGCGGCCACTATCACCAGTGGTACTTCTACAGAATCACAATGGTCGTTGCTGTCGTACCTCGGCAGGGTAAACTACAACTACGATGATAAATACTTTATCTCTGCCAGTATCCGTAGCGATGGATCTTCCCGCTTCGGCGCCAATAACAAATGGGGCTATTTCCCTGCTGTTTCCGGTGGATGGCTCATCAGCAATGAATCCTTCTTTAAAGTGAAAGCTATTTCAGAACTGAAAGCACGGGTAAGCTATGGTACTTCCGGTAATTTCCAGATTGCCAACTACGCCTCCTATGACCTGTTATCCTCAAACGGCTATGTACTGGGTAATGGTAACGGCACATCGGTGAATGGCGTAGGATTATCCCAGCCAGCCAATCCGGACCTTACCTGGGAAAAAACGGTACAGCTGAACGCTGGTGTAGACATCGGTTTATTTTCCAACAGGATTTATCTCAGCGCAGATTATTACCGGGCCACGACCTCTAACCTGTTGCTGAATGTGCCCGTAGCACTGAGCTCCGGCTTTGGCACGGCGTTGAAGAATATTGGTAAAGTGCGCAATACAGGCGTGGAGTTTGGTTTGAATACCCGCAATCTGACCGGTGCTTTTGTATGGAATACCAGTTTCAACATCTCTGCAAATAAAAATGAAGTATTACAACTCGGCGCCAACAATGCACCAATCATCTCAGATGGTGGTAATGGTACCATTTCACAGTTATACATCACTAAAGTAGGATTGCCTATAGGCAGCTATTATGGCTATGTAAACGGTGGCTCATTTAAAGATCAGGCAGCCATAGATGCATATCCCCACTACGCCACCACGAAACCCGGCGATCGTAAGTTTATCGATGTAGACGATAATAAGAAAATTGATGCCAACGACAGAACAGATATAGGTAGCTACTTTCCTAAGTTTATATGGGGGCTCTCCAACGAATTCCGTTATAAAGGATTTGATCTCACCGTGGCGCTGCAGGCGTCAAACGGTAATAAAATAATGAACCTGCAACGCCGCTTCCTGTATAATGGGGAAGGTAATGCCAACCAGATGATTGAGGAGACGGGTTACTGGAAATCGCCTTCGGATCCGGGTGATGGCAATACCATCCGCCCTAACCGCGTAACCACCGGTAACAGTGCGCAACCCAGTTCCTTCTTTGTAGAAGATGGTTCGTATGTGCGTTTACGTAACCTTACCATCGGTTATACTTTTGATCAGCGGTTGCTGAAGAATAAGATACAGGGACTGCGGATTTATGTATCCGGTCAGAATATCTACACCTGGACCAACTACACTGGCTACAACCCGGAAGTGAATGCCAGACCGGATAGCCCGCTGTCGCAGGGAGAGGACTATGGTACTTATCCTTTGCCGAGAACATTCACCGCAGGTATCAATCTTTCATTCTAAAAACAGGAACTTATGAAGTTAAATATCACAAAAGCAATAGCAGGCTTGTCGCTGGTAACGGTTATATCTTCCTGCAGTAAAGATTTTATTAACCTGGCACCGGTATCCAATCAAACTACGGCTACCTTTTTTAAAACAGCCAATGATTTCCAGCAAGGTGTAAATGCTGTCTACGATGGGCTGCAGAGTGCACGCTCTTACGGCAAATCGAGTTATTACCTGATGGAAGTAAGAAGTGACAATACAGATATTCTTGATCGTGGTGCGCTGGGTGGTGTAGCTTCCCAGATAGACCTGTTCACGGAAACCACTACCAATCCCTTCCTCACAGATATATACGCAGGGGCTTATGTAACGATATCACGCGCCAATGCAGTGCTGGATCAGATAGATGCGGCTGCCATTCCGGATTCTTCCAAAAAACAATTCAAGGGAGAAGCACAGTTCCTGAGAGCATTTGTATATTTTGACCTGGTACGTTTGTATGGAAAAGTACCGCTGGTGATTAAAACAGAAACCACAGCCGAAGCGCAGAACGATAAAAGAAATGAAGTAGCGGATGTGTATGCACAGATCGAGAAGGACCTGCAATCAGCTGTCACCTTACTTCCTGTGAGCTACTCCAACGCCGGTGATTACGGCAGGGCAACTGCCGGTACGGCAAATGGGCTGTTGGGTAAAGTATATGTGACGGAGAAAAAGTGGTCTGCTGCAACTGCGGTACTCAAAAACGTTACCGGCTATACGTTGTTAACGGATTATGCCAGTTTGTATAACCCGGCCAATGCTGTCAACAGTGAAGTGTTATTTACTGTGCGGTTTAAGAAAGGGCTGAGTCCATCTGAAGGCAATACCTATTTCACGGACATGGTGCCGTTTTCTTTCTACTATAACGGTGTCGCCTATGGTGGATCCAATAACAACCGGCCTACCAATGATATCGTGTCTGCTTATGAGAAAGATGATAAGCGCCTGATCGCTTCGCTGGACACGGTTTCCTTTAAAAATGCCACCACCACACAGAAAGGGAATTATGTAAAGAAATACCTGGATGTACCTGGTGCTACCGGTGACGGTGGAAACAGTTTCCCGGTATTACGATATGCGGATGTATTGCTGTTACAGGCGGAAGCACTGAATGAGCAGGGATATAGCGCCGCTAACGGCCCTGGTAGTGCTTTTGATTACCTGAACCAGGTAAGAAGAAGAGCTGGTCTGATAGCGAAAACCGCTGCAGACCTCCCTGATCAGGGGAGTTTCCGTGATGCCATTTTTGCAGAAAGAAGGGTAGAACTGGCCTTTGAAAATAATCGTTGGTTTGACCTGATCCGTTATTCTAAAGGATTAGCGATTATGCAGGCACATTTGCAGAAAGAGTATAACCTGGCTACCCCGGTATTGACGCCGGCCCGGTTGCTGTTTCCTATTCCGCAAAGCGAAATAGATATTCACAACGATCCGACCAATTTTCCTCAGAATCCATGATGGCAGGCGGGTTGAATTAAATAGCGTAGTATGAATCGTTTTATTTTTATGTTGCTGGGAGCACTATATGTGCTCCCGGCCAGGGGACAGCATGTCAGTGACTCRATATGGGTAAAGAAAAATTATTATAAGCAGGAGCGTCAAATCCGTATGCGGGACGGTGTACATTTGTTTACGGCTATTTACCTACCGAAAGACAACACAGAGAAACACCCGATACTCATCACGCGTACGCCTTATTCGGCAGCACCTTACGGAGAGCAACATCTCAGCCCGAACCTCTGGAATATATACTGGAACAGCTATGCACACGAACACTATATTATTGTGGTGCAGGACGTGCGTGGCCGCTGGATGAGCGAAGGAGCATTTAAAGATGTGCGTCCGTTTAATCCGCATAAGGAGGGCAACGACATTGATGAAGCCAGTGATACCTATGATACCATCGACTGGTTGCTGAAAAATGTACCGGGTAACAATGGCAATGTAGGCGTTTTTGGTATTTCCTATCCGGGATTTTATACTACCATGGCTGCGTTGAGCGGACATCCGGCATTGAAGGCGGTAAGTCCGCAGGCGCCGGTGACCGACTGGTTTCGTGGGGATGATTTTCATCACAACGGCGCTTTTTTCCTGATGGACTGTTTCGGTTTTTATACCAAAGGATTTGGATATCCTCATCCCAAACCGATATCGGTAGCGCCGGCACAGGCATTAAAGTTACCATGTGCCGATAACTACAATACTTTTCTGAAAATAGGTACCATCAAAAACTTCACGAAATTAACAGGCGACAGTCTGGCTTTCTGGAAAGAAATCATTGCGCATCCGCATTATGACGACTGGTGGAAAGCGCGTGACCCGCGTAATTACGTGGACAGTATAAAACCTGCCGTATTGGTAGTAGGCGGCCTGTTTGATGCAGAAGATTGTTATGGTGCCTGGAATTTATATAAGGCAGTAGAACAACGTAATCCCGGGACTCATTTCAACCGGCTGGTGATGGGCCCCTGGTACCATGGCCAATGGGCTTCTACAGATGGTACGCACCTGGGTAATATTCAGTTTGGCGATAACACTGCCGCCTGGTACCAGGAGCATATAGAAGTACCGTTTTTTAATTATCATCTTAAGGGGAAGGGCAATTTGTCTGCCATCGCAGAAGCTAATGTGTTTTTCAGTGGTGAGAACAAATGGCATCAATACGATAAATGGCCGCCGGTGGCAGAGGAAAGGGAGATTTTTTTGCAGGAAGACGGGCAGCTGGCCTGGCATAAAAGTGAGACAGGTTTCTGCGAATACGTAAGTGATCCGGCGCACCCGGTGCCATACACGCAGGATGTACATTACATCCGCACACGTGACTATATGACGGATGACCAGCGGTTTGCCTCAAGGCGGGCAGATGTACTGACTTTCGAAACAGATACGCTGACAGCGGATTTAACCATAGGTGGCACCGTTACAGCAGATCTGCGTGTAAGCCTCACAGGTAGTGATGCAGATTTTGTGGTGAAAGTGATAGATGTGTTTCCGGATGATTTCCGCTATCCCAATACACCGCCTCCTAACAGAACGCGCGATGCCGGAGGTCCTTATCCGTTGGGAGGTTACCAGATGCTGGTAAGGGGCGATATTTTCCGGGGACGTTTCCGCCATAGCTTTGAGGAACCGCAGGCATTTGAACCCGGTAAAATTGAGCAGGTGAAGTTTACTTTACCGGATGTGGCCCATACTTTTCAGAAGGGGCACCGGCTCATGATCCAGGTGCAGAGTACCTGGTTTCCTTTGGCAGACAGAAATCCGCAGCAGTTCTTGAATATATACGAAGCCGCGGAAAAGGATTTTGTAAAAGAAACGATCCGTATTTATCATGATAAGGATCACCCTTCCGGTATCATTTTGCCGGTGTTGAAATAACTACGGTCGTTTGAATTGGATTTCCAGTTTCATCTGCCGGTGCTTGTTGTTATAGACTTCCTCATCCTCCCGGAAAATGATCAGTTGTTGTGGGGTGAGGACACGTATCCTGAAGGTGATGGCGTCTCCGTTGGCTTCCTGCAGGGTGAGTTCTTTGGCTTCCCGGTCCAGCACATAGGATTCGTAGCGTTGGCCGCCGTCAACGATGTTGCCATTTTCTTTAAAGAGCAACACGTCAATCGGGCTGAAGTTGGTATCTATTTTTTCAAATGCTTTTTCCTTATTTTCAGTAGCGCTCATGATAGACTTCACCGGCATCCATTTACCAGTGATTTTACCATTTGTCTGATTAGCCGGGATATTCGGGATGTTACCGCAGTGGAGGTGCAGGAAACAGGTTAAGAAAAGCATATACAAGCTATTCATATTTCGTATCTTTAGATTGAACAAATCGTCTTTTGCCGTGCTGATGATCAGAGGTGCATCTCAACTTCGTAGCCCAAATGTACTACAATCGGAGTGAGCAATAATAAAGGGCCGGCAATAATTTTAATCTTTTCGCTTAATATTTTACCCGTAAAAAGTCGTGTTATGGCAGATAATATTGCAGCGCCGTTTATACCTGCACAATACATTGGAGAAGCCACGACTACGTCTGAGACGAGGGAGCTGGTGCATGAAACCGCGGCTGTGACTTTTTTTAAGGCGGCGGTAGCAAGGCTGTCTGATGTAAACAAATGGGCAGGAATGAGCGGAAGTTTCTCTTCAGAATTTCAGTTGACGGATCTGGCCGGTAAGCTGGCCGAAGGGCCGGCTGAAACGGGGATGTATATACGAATAGATATTCCTGGCCCGGGTACCAATGCCGGGAAGGGGTTTGACTGGGTAAAGATTGAACAGAAGGAGCATGTAATGCTCAATGAGCACCAGGAGGTGTTTTTTATCCGGGCACGACCTACGGAGCATCCCATCCAGAAAAGTGCCGGTATTGCACATTTTCTGCGTAAAGAAGCCAGCAGTTCGTTTGTATTGGTGAGGAACGGGGCTACCATTACCGCTACCGTATACGGGCGTAATGAAGTACCTAATACGCAGACTGCTGACGTGGGAGATAAGATCAGGAATGCCGTGGTAGGTTCCACCGGCGCCATTGGTATCTCGAAGCTGCAGTGGAAGGCGCTGGTGAAGGGATTGTTGGAATGAGCCTCCGGCAGATATCTTCCCTGATTTTTCTTCAAGTTATCAACTACAGTTGTTGTTCCCTTTCCAGAAAGCTCAATGTTTTCATTTGTAACTCCACTTCATCAATCGCTTTCATCAGGTTATTTTTGGTATCCGTTAGTGCAGTGAGTGCAACGACCATTCTTTTCCATACCGGCTGCATATCAGCAACGAGTGCTTTCCCTTTTTCTGTGAGCTGTATGAGTCGTTTCCGTTCATCTGCCTTGTCTTTTTTAGAGCGGATAAGTTTTTGTTTCTCCAGCTCTTTGAGCAAGCTGATAGTAGAAGGGTGGGAGTATCCTATTTCCACCGCAATTTCTACTACAGATAATACGGGTTTAA
The DNA here is from genome assembly GCF_052114225.1 of Chitinophaga sp. RAB17. Taxonomy (NCBI): domain Bacteria; kingdom Pseudomonadati; phylum Bacteroidota; class Chitinophagia; order Chitinophagales; family Chitinophagaceae; genus Chitinophaga; species Chitinophaga sp. RAB17. The sequence goes on from NZ_JBFREI010000004.1 coordinate 299,241, forward strand.
GATGCAGGGTATAAATAACGGGAAACCATTTAGGTTCAAACTCAATGCCATTGGCTTTATAGATCAGCTGCCCATCTTTGCGCAGCTGATCACTGAGTCTTTGCAACCGGGTAGAAATAGCCAGTATACCCGATTCGTCAATCACATTTGTCATATCCTTTAATCGTTAAGGTGTAAGTGATAGAATACGTTGTCTGCATTCATCACCGGAAAGTACGATGGTAATTCCGTCTTTTTTATCTGTTTAAAATGATTGCGTTCATAAAAACGGATGGCAGCCGCCAGTCTGTCTACCGTGCCCAGGTAAAGATCTGTAATCCCTGCAGATCTGGAATAGGCGATCAGTTGATCCAGCAGCTGTTGTGCCAGGCCTAATTCCTTGCCCCGGAAGTCTTTTTTTACAAACATTTTGCGGATGGCGCCAGCCTGGTGGCCGGTGGCAATCAGGGCAATCGTACCAACCAGTTCGCCGTTTACCATGGCTCCCCAGAATCCGCCACCTGTCTGATGATAATTGGTTTCAATATCATGCAGATCCGGCTGATCTTCGATGGTAATGGGAACGTTAAATTCTATTTGTTGTATTGGCAGTATAATATCAATTACCTGCTGGCAAAACTGGTTGTCAATCATTCTTATAGTAGGTGCCGTACTCATTTGCATAGATTTATGGTATAAAACTACGTAGTTGACTACATAAATCAAAATTTATTTTTTATTTAGGTGCGCAGATGGGCTGCGTAGTCGTGTTGTCTCTTTGTAAAACAAGCAGGCCTTCTAGCTTAAAATGGACAAAGCTGCGGTAAAATTACGGCGCCGCGGAGTGTATGGAAACATATCGTTGCAGACATGCTTTGCAATGATCACAATTTACAGATGCACCGAAATGGTAACACAGAGTAGGGAAGCGTATTTACAGCCATACTGCCCTGCAAGGGGAATACGGGTTCGAGTCCCGTGAGGGCCGCGGAAAGGGACAAATCATCAGAATGATGGTTTGTCCCTTTTGCATTTTCAGGGGTATTGCCCGACAGTTGGGCGATTACAGCCTTTGCATTCCTGAAGTGTTTGAAACCAATAGCGCTAGAAATATCAAGGGCATAAAAAAAGATGACTATTGATATCTGCTTTAGTGATTACTCACTTTTTTCAAACATTGCTCCGGTTTAACAAAGGGTATTGTATCCAGTAATAATCTTCGAATAGAATCTCTCTGCGACAGACTTGGATTCTTAATATCTTTATAAAGCGCATCTTCCCAGCCGCCATAAACTGCATTTGGAAATATTATATACCGGTTCCCAAATTCACTTTCCAAATCCATTACTGCTACATTGCGATCCTTTACTGTACGGTTATCAAAACAAACGTTAAAATCAGAAAGATTATCTCCTAAAAGTAATAGTATAGTATCTGTTACTGACACCTGGTTTCGACGCATTTCTTTGTTGCGATTTTTATTGGAGAAAAGGAAATGACTGGTATCTGTAGCTTGTGGAAATCCAAGATTGCGCATATTTTCCATGGTAGCGGCAACATAATTTCCGGCATCTCCTCTGTTGGATATGTAATATATCTCTACATTCAAACTATCTGCAAATTTGAAAAAACATACGCTTCCAGGAACGGCTGTTGCCTGTCCTTTTAGCCACCATTGCTGTAGGGAAGTTAATCCAACAACCGTGTCATGAAGATATGCCAACGCGTTGGAATAACTATTATTGAGCGCTGTTTCATCAAGATCTGTTACAATAGCGATCCGCTTGTGATTTGGTACCTTCTGCACTTCCAACACATGTTCATACAATTTTTGTCTGGCCAGGTTATAACCCTGCAAACAAAGCGCTTTGCATTCTGCCGCGTTTTGCTGATACAGTAACGACATTACATTCCCTTCATCCCTGTGGGTCACTTTAGAACGACAGGAAAAAAATGCAACTATTAAAATAAGCGTTAAGTAGTTTTTGTTTTTCATAGTATATAATATTAGCTGACACGTAACATCCGGTCATAAATTTTGTTCATTGAAATATATTTTTTTTCGTGCCAATTTTATTCATATATTGCCGACATACCATACCAAATGGACTCCTAACAATTGACCAAAACTCAAAATAACTGTACAGAGTAACACCACATACTCTCGAATTGAAGAAAAAGCATTACTCCAAAACAAACACCTCAAATGGAAGCTTACAACAAAGACACGAAAACTTTCCTGTCAATCTCCGTATATCTTACAGGGTATGATGAGATGACCTTATTGGGCACCGGTATGCTGGAATCCTATTACAATGTCATGATACATGAAAACAGCATTGATTTGGTCTCAGCATTTCTTGCAACATCCACAAAGATATTAGCAGTCAATTCCCCGGACATTGATCATGAAATTGAACAGCTGCTAATGAACAATGTTAAGTTAAGCGGGCTGACAAAGAATATCATCATGATGTGGTATACGGGCAACTGGAATAACAATGTAATTAGCGCCCAGTCATACATTCAGGGCCTTGTCTGGAAGGCAGCAGATACACATCCTCCGGGAGCTAAACAGCCAGGTTACGCTTCCTGGCAAAATCCGCCTATCATAACTCAGGTACCTGCTCCGGTTAAATCTTCTGTTGCAGCCAAAACCCTTACTATAGTCTAACAATAATCACATCAGTTATGGAAAACATAGAATACGATGTTATCATCGTAGGGTCGGGTATTGCCGGTTGTGTAATGGCCAAGACCCTTACTCAGGCAGGAAAAAAAGTACTGCTGCTCGAAGCTGGTTTGACGGCCGGTATCAATCTCGATAAAAACGGTAATTATTACAACTATGTCGATTACCTGAATACGTATTACAAGGCGGGGGCTAAAGTTCCTAACTCTCCTTACCCTAAAATCAAGGATGCACCTTCTCCCGATGTATTAGATATTCAAGCTACTCCTTCTGTAAATCATGGCTACTTTGTACAGGAAGGGGAGCTGCCATTTGCCAGCGATTGTTTAAGGGGACCCGGAGGTACTACCATGCACTGGTTGGGCTCTACACCGAGAATGCTGCCAAATGACTTTCAGATGGAAACTAAATATAAGGTAGCTGTTGACTGGCCTATTACCTACGATGATCTGGTACCTTATTATGAAATGGCTGAATTGGAAATAGGTGTTGCCGGAGATGTAAGCGTGCAGCCTGACGCCCATAAATACACAAAAGGTTATGAGTTCCCGATGAAGAAAATTCCTCAAAGTTATCTCGATGGGAAATTTATAGCGCTGGTAGATAATGTCAATAATAGTAAGACACCTGTGAAAATAAAAGGAGAGAAGGTGACCATTGGTTTGACGAGTACACCACAGGGGCGGAATTCAGTACCCAATGAAAAATATCCTTATATAGATATCATGTGGGATCCGGAACAGCAAAAACTGGTGAAGACAACACAAATGTATTGGTCTGGTAAAGACCATGCTTTCAAAGAACTGGATAAAAAAGATAAATACCAATACATGCCGGTTGGCGCTGTGTGGGATCCTAATACCGGTCAGCGCTGTGAAGGCAACGCCAGTTGCGTGCCTATCTGTCCTGTACAGGCAAAATATAATGCGTTGAAATCATTAGCAAAGGCAGACGAGTCAAAGCTGACAATTAAGACACAGGCAGTAGCCTCAAGGGTGTTATATGATAAGAAGACAAACTTGATTACAGGAGTAGCGTACAAGACCTATGTATTGGGTGACGACGCAATTAAATACGATGAAGTCGTTGCAAAAGGAAAAATATACGTACTGGCAGCAAGCGCTATTGAGAATGCAAAGATTCTGCTGGCTTCTGACGCAGCCAATTCGAGTACACAAGTAGGACGCAACCTCATGGATCATTTATGTTTACTTACCTGGGGATTGCTGCCGGAAAAAGGATACCCTTTCCGCGGACCAGGATCTACCACCAACATATCCTCTTTCAGAGACACAAAAACCCGTAGTGATTATTCAGCCTGGATTTGTCCGGTGGACAACTGGGGATGGGGATGGCCGAAATTTTCTCCGGGGTCTGATGTAGCAAATGCCTTGGGTCTAAATAAATCCGGTAAACCACTATTCGATAAACCACTATTCGGCAAAAAACTGAGGAATCATTTGTCAGATGTTGTACCCAAACAGTTACTATTACACTACGAATGTGAACAATTACCCCATCCGGACAACCGCGTTACGATAAAGAAAGAATATAAAGATGCTTTTGGTAACTATCGTCCGGTCATCACTTACAAGGTGCATGATTATGAAAAAAAGGCCTTCGCAGCAGCAAAAGAAATCAATGATCAACTGTTTAAAGAAGCTAATATTAAAGACTTCACGAAATACGGTGAAAAAGGTGAAAATGGTAGATACGAGAACCCGGACATTGTAACATGGGGGGAGGGTAAAGAAAAAAAAGAATATAACTTTTGGGGTGCAGGACATATTGTAGGTACTCACCGCATGGGGGATAAAAAAGAGACATCTGTCGTAGATAAAAACTTACGTACATGGGACCACAAAAATCTCTATCTGGCTGGCTGTGGTAATATGCCTACGCTAGGTACTTCTAACCCCACACTTACCATGCTTGCACTCACATTTAAAGCTGCAGAAGCAATTCTCAAAGATTTATAATACACATTTTATGGCATTTGAAAAATCCGTTAAGGGAGAGCGTCAGCTCTTATTACCTGATGAGCTTTTTACTGACAATCTTGTGATTGATGATACCTCATCACTTCAGGATAGTTTCGAAACCAAACTGGAGGAACTGAAAGCACAGCTACAGATAGCGCTTGAATTGGAACATTCTACTATCCCGCCTTATCTATGTGCGCTTTACTCCATTAAGCCAGGCACAAACCTGATGCCTGTGGAAATCATAAAAAGTGTAGTACTGGAGGAAATGCTGCACATGATTATGGTAGCCAATTTAATCAATGCAGTTGGTGGAAAGCCCGAAATTGGAGCGAAAGAAAAAGGAAAAGACAGGCAATTTGTGCCCAACTATCCTACCTGTTTGCCCGGAAATGTAGACCCATCACTGACCGTTAGCCTGGATTCTTTTTCAAAAAAAACTATACAAACTTTCTGGCGAATCGAGCATCCTTCCAGCGACCATCAACTCCCTACTGAATTTTCCGCTCCGGAATACGGCTCTATTGGAGAATTCTATGAAGCACTGTTAAAAAATATGATAGCGTTGGAATCAGCTGCAAAAGCAAAAGGAGGTTCTATCTTTCATAAAGACCATGGAAGGCAGGTGAAAGCAGAACATTACTATGGGGCAGGCGGGAAACTGTTTTCTGTTGAGAATCTGGAAGATGCTATCAAGGTCATTGAAGAAATTGTTGGGCAGGGAGAAGGTACATTGGGTTCTATTTTTTCAACGCCTTATCGGGAGGGAGATCCTAAATACCTGATTTTTGGTCCTAATGTAGAAGAGTATGCACACTATTTCCGGTTTAAAGAGGTCTTTTATGAGAGATTTTATGCCGTTGATGATTCTGCACATCGCGATAGTCCCAATAAAGGCCTGCCCACCGGTGAACGGTTTGACGTGGACTGGGATGCTGTTTGTAAAATGAAGCCAAATCCCAGGCTTGCGGATTATAAAGATATGCCCCAGGTTTATGAAAAGGCAAAAGCATTCAGCTACACCTATTCAGCTTTGCTGAATAATATCAATGAAGCATGTAATGGGAAGCCGGAAGTGCTGGGCCAAGGCATTCCACTTATGTTCCAATTAAAATACCAGGCAGTTGAACTAATGAACATTCCCATTGGCAATGGCTTAATGGCCGGCCCCACTTTCGAATATATAAAATAGTTCCTTTTTCACTTTTTAAATAATTAAATACTATGAGTACTAATCCACGCGCCGGCGCACCCGTAAACGTTGTCAATGCGCCTACTGAAGAAGTGCAGGAGATACTACACGTAAAACCTTTGCGATCCGGGGACTCAGCAGCATTTACTACAACTCAGGAAGTAGAGGAAATAGATGTATTGACTAAAACAGATTTCCTCGTTACACCCATTAAAGTACAACAACCTACGCTCGGTCCATTAGTCAATTTACAAGGAGACTGGACAGGGAGAGGCCTTAATGTGATGTCGCTACCCAATAACTTTAAGGCAAATCCTGATAATCCATTTAGAGTGAAGATAAATTCATTGATTGAGGATACACAGTTTTCTCCTATCAGTGCTCCGATTCCTAACAGAGGTAATACACAGGAAGACATTTTCTTTCTGGGGCTTACCTACCTGCAAAAGGTGAGTGATGAAGAAACCCTGGAAGGTATTCATATTGAACCAGGAATCTTCCTGTTCCTCCCAGCTAATTCAGAGCAGAAAGAGGAGACTATTGTAAGAATGGCGACTATTCCTCATGGCGACTCAGTGATGGCACAGGGCAGTTTCTTTACTTCTCCTGGTGCACCTGTTTTTGCAAAAGCTGATCCTACGCCATTTACGCTTGATAAGAACGGCAAGCGTGTAAATATAACAGATGCTAATTACCTGAAGGCTTTTGCTCAGGCTACAGCTCCTCCCCGCATCCCTAAAAATGCCCTCAGCGATCCGAATTTAGTACTGCAGCAATTCAACGATAATCTGATTGCTTCCAGGCAGAAAATTGTCAGTACAACTGTATTCCAGGTAAATGCCTCACCAATAGGTGGTATTGCTGATGCACCCGGTTTTTCACCCACTCCGGGAATAAATAATGGCGGCATCACAAATATTCCGTTTGTTGTAAAAAATGCTGATGCTAACAGTATGAGTGCAATATTCTGGATTAACACCGTTGAGAATGAAGACAAAAGCCAGTTCCTGGTATTGCAATATTCACAAACTGTTATACTACGGTTCTCTGTACCTGAGGATCCTCAGCAACCTAATGGAGAAATGGTTGACATCATGTGGCCGCATATTACAGTGGCAAATTTGATTAAACGCTAATAAAAAACCTCATAATGTAGCACCATACTAAAGTACAATTTTAGTAATGAACTGTAATAAACGTATGGATATGAGATAAATCTACTACCAACCGGTTCGAACTTTGTCTCCTACAGTCCACCACTTGATTATCAAAGAAAATTAAAGCCGCTTAAATCACAGGATTTAAGCGGCTTTTTTCTTTTACCATTAAAGGCTAAATTATACAAAAACAAATCTGAAAGGATACAGTAAATAAATTTAGATTTGCTGTATCTCTTTTATGAAATGTTTATCAGTAAATGGTTTTGTGGTTTACAACCGATGCAAAACAAGCCATGCAATACTAAAACAAAACATCGGAACTTATTGGAATCAGCCTGCATCCTATATTTAACCGGAGTTCAAATCTATCCTCGTGTCTTGTCAAAGATTTATTGTGTTACGATTTTATAAACGGGTATTTTGCATATATATCTACATTCTCAATTTTTCTCAATGCTGGCCCCTTGCTTGTTAATATTTGTTTGCTTTCTACTATCATTTCATCTAAATCAAACCCTTGTATTGTCCGGCCTAATAGAAAAGAAATGGTATAATCTGTCCAGTTATCACTTTTTGCAGTTGCTACTTCCGAAGCTTTTTTCATAACTTCCCAAGTTTCGTTTTCCGTTAAATAACCTACCCAGTAGCACCATTTTGCCAATGATACGGCCCTGCAAATATCCCAGGCATAAGCAGATTTTACTTGAGCAACTCTATCCAGGTCTAGTCCTAAACCTTTTGAAATATTTTTTTGAGTATTGCTTAATTCTTTTGTTGACTGAAGAATAATAGGTTCAAATTCATTACTTCTTTGTAATGATATTAAACCATTTAAAGTTTCTTTCGCCGTTGTTTCGTTTGTTATTTCCCATTGTTGCTTTAATCCGCCGATATATTCATTCAGACTATTTTCCGGTTTGATTCCAAGGATTTTCTCTCCTCTATAATAAAACAAAATTCCGCCAAATGAAAGTAGTCTTTTTTGTTCGTCGGTTAATGGTTTGTCTGAATGATTGGTATTGAAACTTTCTAGTTGTTTATTATTGTTTTTCTTCATCCTTGCTTTTAAGACAAGCATGTATACAATAAATAACAAGGCGATTCCACCGATAATAAGGTAAGTGTTCATTGTAATAGGGACTTTTAATATTGGTTATTTGATTCTTTTTTGAATATAGGTTAGGAACATAATTGCTACAGAAAACAGTGTATTGAAAGACTTTCGCCCGGCCTAAAAATAATAAAATAAATTAATATTTAAAATATTTTAAGATATTAATGCGATTCATGTTAGTCGTGAAGTAATCATCGTGTTAGCTCCAATTTAGAATTTCAGGGTGATGTGGAAGGCAAGGGCAATATCCATTTTTCTGAGGTGACGGACATGGAAGGAATCTACTTTAATGAGGTAGCGCAAAACTGAAAGCGATCCTTGCTGGAATCACTTTTGTTGTTTTGGGGATCGGGATAAATATTTATTTTTACCGTTATGGGACAACTAAGAATGGGATTGGGCATCTGTAGGCCCATTTCAAACACCGATCATTTCTCGCATGTACATGGCCACTTACAGATGGTGATCGACGAGAAGGTAGTACCTGCTATGGGCTATTTTGGAGAGGAAGATGTGTGCCTGAATGCCTGGTTCACTGTGTTGGGCACGATAGTCCGCAACTTCGAATCAGGAAAAGATACGGAATACACCTATGATGAGGGGGAGCAGGGGCAACCGGCCTTTCAATTTGTGTTGATCAAACCGAACGAGGTAGCCTTTTCCATTGTTGATTCGGCTATCTCAGATGGTGGCGGCGGCGGCAAAAAATGGCGCAACAAAACCTTTCCACTTTCTGATCTGAAAAAAGGTTATCAGAAAGTGGCCGAACAGTTTTTAAAAGAAGTGGCTGCCAAAGCACCGGCGCAGTTGCCACACTGGAAGAAGATCATTGGGAATGTATAATACTTTAACCGAAAGATATCGATGAAATCATAATCATATGCTCATAAATATAAGAATTACGACTGTTTGGATCATGGTTATGATAGCTAGTTTAAACTGTAAATCTCAGGACAGCGAAACGTATTGGAAACTGAGCACCATCTACAGGGAGGACAAGACCCCCTTTAAAGGGTTAACAGTTGACGCCATGCAGGAAATGCTCGATTATAATTTTCATTTTATCAGAAAGGCAGATCATTTGCAGTTTGAATTACCGGCTAAATTCAGTGTAGATCTTTCAGGTTTCAAGAGTCTTTCTCAGCTCCAGATCAGGAACCACGAATATTACAAAATGTACAGTCAATCTTTTGATGGGGATATTTTTAAGGTGAAGTTCGAGGATCTTGCTACGACGACTGCATCCCAAAAGACAGTAATGGAATTTACCCGGATGTCGAAAGCAGCATACGAAGATGATATCAATAAAGAGATGGCCCGGCAGAAAGCCGTTGCCGGCAAAATAAATGAACTGAAGCAGCAATTGACTTCAAGTCCCCTGATCTTATTGGATCCTTTGGAAAAATTGCCCCAGAAAAGTCAGGTTATAGTGGATGACAAAGGGGAAAAGATCAACTTACTGATTCCAAAGGATATTGATCTTAAAAAAACCGGGCAGATTAAAACTGAGCAGTTTGGAGCTATCAAAATCGGCACATTTGTTAAGAATGCTGTCGTGTATGATATCCGGCATTCCAAAAAGGATTACGGATTAAAGCAACTGGCCATCTGGGTTTCTACAGATCAGGCGGGTTTTGACCTGGCCATCTGGAAAAAGGAGCGCCCCAACCGGTTAATTTTCAAAGAGAATGGTAATGATGTGATAGGGTATGAGCTTGATTATGATGCCGGTAAACAAAAGGCGATCATTCGTTCTGTTTTTTGTCTCAGATACAAGAAAGTAGGGCAGGCGCATGTTTTTGTGTATGCTGATGTTTATCGGGCGCAATTTGGAGGTAATTACGATCCATTGAAGGAGATGAACGAAATATTGAACTTCAATTATCAGATGTTGGATAACATCACCATTCAGTAATGGGGTGAATGCTATCGTTAACCGGCGGAGTTAGTGTTCCGTTTACCAGGATACTACATCTAATACACTTACACCGCACTATGTTTCCATGGGGAGCGTTACACTTATTTCCGGCTTTTTACCCCTTTCTGCATCCAGGGCGTGGATGCAGAAAGATTTTCAACATATACAACTGCCGGTTGTTAAATAACAACCATAAATAGTATAATTACAACTACTAAGTGCTGCGTTTTTATTGATTTTGGGTATGACCTTAATATCTTTGAAGCATCGAAATAATAAAAAACATATCGTATGGATACTAAGGTAATTGGTGGCAAAATTGCCCAGGCACGAAAGTCGCTAAATATGTCTCAAGCGAAACTTGCTCAACATTTATTTATTAGCCCCCAGGCAGTAGGGAAATGGGAACGTGGGGAATCAATGCCGGATATCACAACTTTTAATCGTCTTGCGGAGATTCTGGGTGTTGACCTTAACCATTTTTCAGAAGGCATACAACCTGTAGCCAATCAAGTGGCGCCTGATCAATCCCCGGTTAAGCAATCAATACAGGAGGTCGGCAATCTGCCAGGTTCTCCGGAGCGCCAGGTAAGGATAGACCTTACTGCCATCAATCTGCAGGAGAGTGACTTTGCTGGTGTTATTTTGCATAAAGGAAAATTCAAAGCGAGTCCATTATGCGGCGCCAATTTTGCCGGCGCCGATTTGACCGGTAGCTCATTTGAGATCATCGATGCGAGTGAAGCCAGTTTTGATGGCGCAAATCTGACAGACTGCAACTTTTCCGTTACAGACCTTACAAATGCAAGCTTCCATAAATCCATTCTTGTGCGCACCACTCTGAGCATGTCCGGACAAGGAGCGAAGTTTACAGATGTAAACCTGGTCGATGTCAGGATTAGCAAGACTGACCTTAGAAAAGCCGTCTTTGAGAACTGTATCTTTAACAACGTTGATTTCAATTCTTGCGACCTGAGAGGGTTTAGTTTTGACGGGCAGACTTTCATCGGTGTCAGGTTTAACAAGTCTGCGCTGAATGACGTTTCGTTTAGAGGAGCAACACTCAGAAATGTGTCATTCACACTACCTTTTTCCGTGACAAACAAATCATACCTTGCTATGAAAACCATTTGTTTTGATGGTGCGACGATGGACAAGCTGACCTATGTTGCACTTAAAGGTTTGGGGGTGATGGAGTTGTCAAAGGTGACAGTTATTTAAAAAAGGGAGGACATGCAAAACCGCTAAATTCGAGTGATGCGATGGTAAAAGCCCATGCGCTCGCGGTGGATTTAACAGTCGCTTTTAATTCAGTAAGCACTACTACTATCAGATTCCTGTAGGGAAACCTTTTATATGCCAAAACGTTTGAGAACCTTTGTGCTGAGGAATATTTTTCTTTGGCTTTTTTTGCCAGCTGCAAATGATTATCGGTTGCATTTTGTGGCTGTAGCAGTGTAATAGCCTTTGCGCTGCAGTAGTCTGTATAATTTTCAGTATACCAGTAACAGTTAAACCTTTCAGAGGGTGGCTGCTGTATTGTAGCAATGAGTGGTTGTAGTTTAAGGACCATTTTCCCACGCTACAAACTTAGCTAGTTATGAAAATCCACCCTCTGATTACCACTGTATTACTATGCCTGCTATGCTGGTCGCGTACTTCGGCCAGCTGCAAGTCAGCAAATCCGATGAGCGCAATGCCTGCTGCCGACACATCCCTTTCCTCGCTGATGAGCAGCGCGGAATGGGATGTATTGTTTCCTCACCGTTTCAATCCGGACGATCGCACTGGGGCCGGGACACTGCCCACAACTCCTGCCAGGGACTTCTACTCGTATAACAACTTCGTGGAAGCTGTACGGCGCATGTCCAATATTAAAGTACTGCTGGAAAGACGCTGTGGTACCGATTATTACCGGATCACCCGTACTGATAAAACCACAGGTGTGGCCACGGTGATCAGGACCGACCCCGGTTTCAATGATCCAACCTGGAACGGGCTGGCCATTATTACACAGGTGCTGGACTACGGCACATTTGCGGGAGAAGGCGATATCAATGCCCGGAAAAGGGAGCTGGTAGCCTTCCTGGCCAACATATCCCAGGAAACAACCGGCGGCTGGCCCACAGCCCCCGGTGGGCAGTACGCCTGGGGGTTGTATTTCCGCGAAGAACAAGGTTACGAAGGAACCAGCAACATCGGTTACCGGGATGAGACGAATACCATATACCCTCCGGCGCCGGGAAAATCGTATCATGGCAGAGGGCCTATTCAGCTCAGTTACAACTATAACTATGGGCAGGCCAGTGAGCTGATATTCGGCGACAAAAACGTATTGCTGGCCAACCCGGAAAAAGTGATACAGGATGGCATCATAGCCTTCGAAACCGGCATCTGGTTCTGGATGGCGCCTCAGTATCCCAAACCGTCATGCCATGATGTAATGATTCCGGGGAAATGGACACCCACACCAGCCCAACAGACTGCCGGCATCAAGCCCGGATTTGGCGCTACCGTCAATATCATTAATGGTGGTATAGAATGCGGCAGCGGACAGGAAAACACCAAAGCACTGAGCCGCATTGCACACTACCAGCGCTATGCTACCATCAAGCAGGTAAGCCTGGAACTTAACGGTGGTAATAATACTGTCAACTGTGGATGTGCCAATATGGCCAGATTCACCGTCGACAATGGAGAATGCGCCAGCCTTACCTCCATCCGTTTCCTGCAGCCCGCCAATGGAATCCTTTCCACTACATCATTAGGTCCGGTTACCCTGGCTGTTACCAAAAATGATCCCCGCCATGAGATCAGTAAAATCCAGATCACGGTAAATGGCCAGCTTTTCAATGATTCTGTTATACAATGGACGCCACCTGCATACAATAAATATACCGCCACTGCCAGGGGTATACGAAATGGACTGGATACTGTGACCACTACTGTAAGTTTTGCCGTTTGGAACAGCCTTACATTTGAAGGTTGCGCCAATCTCCCGCAGTGGCAGGTCTCACAGAACTATACCACTGCTGGAAATATTGTGCTTTACAATAGCAATATTTACCGCAATAAGTGGTGGGCAGGCAGTGCCAGCGTGCCAGGCAGCAGCGACACATGGGAACTGCTGGGTGCCTGTACCAATGGTCCCCGGACGGATACCGGCTGTGGCGGTATTGCCGAATGGATGTCATCTAAAGCCTATTCTGCCGGTAACCAGGCCGCTTATAAAAGCAAAATCTATAGGGCTAACTGGTGGACTCAAAACAACCCACCCGACCAGAACAGTGGAGCAGGGCAGCCATGGACATATGTACGGGATTGTGGCAACACGGCAGCATACAGCCAAACAGTCAACAGTGCAACGGTTTACCCTAATCCTGTTGTTGGTAATGTGCTGAATGTGAAATTCTCCACACCGGCTGGAGGAAAATATCATCTGTCAATCCTCCATAGCACTACATTACAGCTTATGCAACAGGTGAACTATGCAGCATCTCATGATGGCTTGCATTCTGTGCAACTGGATGTAAGCCGTCTTCCGGCTGGCTCCTGGATACTTCAGATCAGTGGTGATGGCAGCAGGAGGGACAATGCTGTTATCTTTATAAAAAATTAAATCCGACAAAGCCTGTTAACAGCCCTGCATTCAGCAAACCTTCCTGGTTTCACACCGAATGCAGGGCTGACGGCTTTTGGGTAAATAAAAAGTCAGGGAAGAAAAGCACGATAGATAGATCCCGAAGATCCTCTATCATTTTACAAAACTGCAAACCGCTTCTACAAAGGCCGGGCTGTTTTCATAATACAACATGTGCCCTCCATGTATCACTTTTACAGTAGCATTGGGGAATGTAAAGGCCTTATGCGTTTTGGTGCCGATGGCGTGATCGTCGGTTCCTGCAATGATCAGCACGGGCACTTTCAGCTCCCGCGTAGCAGGCGTATAATCCTGGAAGTATTCAGGGTATTGTGATTGTTTGCTCAATATGCTCATACCAAAATCTATCGTGCGTTCATAGTTATCAACGCTCATTTGTTTGTCGATGGTGGCGGTATCATCTGTCAGCATCTTATATCCCATTCCCTGCTTACGCAAAGCCGAAAAGGTATTTTGTTCCAGCCGGCTAAGACTATCTTTTGTTATCCCGGCAGGAAGTGTTGTATCCCGGCCCAGCAGTTGCAACTGGTACTGCACCCGCTCCACCATGGCATTATAGCCGTTGGCGTGAAGCGTTGCATTTGCCAGTATAAGCCCTTTTGTGCTTTCCGGGAATTGCTTTGCATAATTGAAGGCGATGATACCGCCGAATGAATGAGCCAGCAGGTAGATTTTTTTCAACCCTAGCTGTTGCCGCAATTCTTCTATGTCATTTAACATGCGGGGAAGATGGTAGTTGGCGGCATTCTGCGATTTACCTGACCCCCGTTGATCCAGGTATACCATGGTAAAACATTTTTCCAGCTCATTGCCTTTCAGCAGTTCAAAGGAACGGCAACCCTGTCCGGGACCACCATGAATGAAAAAACAGACAGGCCCCTTGCCCGATATTTTCACATATAAATCAGTGCTATCACTGGTTTTGAACATAAATGTCCGATTGGCCAGTGACTGGGCTTGTACAGATAAGAGAAACAGCGGAGCCACGCAGAACAGCAGGAGTATACTAAGTTTTTTCATACCAGGTATTATCACTTTTTCTTTCATCTTGTGAATTTAGCTTTTTAATTGTTTTCTTCCCACCCAAATCCGCTATTTTCACGGTATCAAATACTATCCGCATGCCCACGCTATCCCTCTGCATGATTGTCCGCAATGAAGAAGAAGTAATTGATCGCTGCCTGGCCGCCGTATATCCCCTCGTTGATGAAATCATTATTGTAGACACCGGCTCTACTGATAATACCATTGCCACCTGCTATAAATATACACTCCAGGTGTTGCCGTATATCTGGCAGCAGGATTTTGCCGCTGCACGCAACTATGCTTTTGCGCAGGCTACATGCGACTATATCCTCTGGCTGGATGCGGACGACCTGATAGCACCTGACCAACTGCAGCTGCTACTGGCCCTGAAAGAACGACTTTCCGCGGAGGTTTATTTTCTGCCGTATGACTATGCCCAGGATGAATATGGACAATCTGCCTGCACCTTGTTCCGTGAACGTATTGTCAGAAATGACGGCACCTTCCGCTGGAAATACCCTGTGCATGAAGTGATCGATGGTACTGTGGGCAGAATCTCTTCCTATGAGCAGATCATTATCCGCCATGCCAGAACCGCCGATGGTGCTGCGGCGGACCAGGGCCGCAACCTGGCTATACTGCAACAGGCTGTTCTTCAGGATGAGTACCGGTCTGACCCCAGGATATGGTATTACCTTGGCCGCGAGCTGCACGACCATCAACGCTTCGGGGAAGCTATTTCTGCTTTCAGCCACTTCCTCTTATTTCCGGATAGCTGGCAGGAGGAACGCATGATGGCCACTTTCCGCATCGCGCAGTGCTATGCTGTGCTCAGTACTGCTGATAACGCCTACGCCTGCACGGCCAGGGAATACGCGCGGAAAGCCATTGCCCTGGATGAACGCTGGGCCGAGCCTTTCTTTGTGATGGGGGAGCTGGCCTACCAGGAAAAACATTACGATGAAGCCATTTACTGGTTCCGGCAATGCCTGCGGGAACTGCCCCCGGTACTCAGCCCTGTGAGCCGGGAAGTATATCTGCTGAGACCCTGCGTTTACCTGGTGCTTTGCCATGATCAGCTGCGGCAATATGAGTCTGCCTGGGAATACAATGAAAAAGCACTCACCGTGAAACGGCATGATACCGGACTTCTCTATAACCGTCAGTACCTGGCCCGGCAACTGACAAAACAAAATAGTATTGCCTGGTACGGGGAATCTGTTTCTCCGCAGTTCCCTGCCTATCGTATCCGTGCGTTGCAGGTACACGGGGAGCTACAGCGCTTTGGCGTAGATAATATTATGACCGATGATCCCCTGGTATTACTGCGATACAGTCACCTCATTTTTTTCAGATCTTTTGCGGAAGAAGAGTATGAGGTAATGCAACAGATGAAGCAGCTGGGAAAACGTATATTCCTTGACGTTACAGAGGATCTCCTGGCGCATACGGCCGATTTTCCGTACTATCTGCCCATGATACAACTGGCGGACACGGTTATCTGTTGCTCTCACGCGCTGGCAGAACGGTTGGCTCCCTGGAACCAGGCAGTAGTGGTGATTGAAGATGCGGTGGAGACAGTGACACACCAACACCAGGTATCTCCCTCCCGTATGCTGACGGCCGGATGGTTTGGCATGCCGGAGAACGCCTGCCATGCAGAAGCGCTGCGCCCTTTGCTGGAAGCGCAGGGATGCCGCCTGGTGACGATACACAATGGTCCAGGCTACGATAAATACTGGACCACCGATACCTGGCAATATCACCTGGCGCAATGCGATTTCGTGATAGCTCCGCTGGATGTAACAGCACAGCCCTGCAAGTCCAATAACAAGGTAACTACAGCCATGGCTATGGGGCTACCCGTGGTCGCCGCTCCGCTGGATGCGTATACACGCATCATCCGCGATGGTGTCAATGGTTTTATTGCAGATACAAAGGTGGCATGGCAGGCTGCTATCAGCCAGTTACAGGATCCGTTGAAAAGGCTGCAACTGCGCGAGCGTGGCCATCTTACAGCCATGTCATTCAGGCCGGCCAATATTGCATTGAAATGGTGGCGAACAATATCTCCAGAAACTTACCAACAGTCTGCGGTAGATATTATCATTCCAACGATCTACGACACACCGCACCTGTATCACTGCATCAACAGTATACTGGCGTGTACACATACACCATTCCATATCATAGTGGTGCATAGCGGCACGCATGCGCTGTCGCTGCCGCAGGAAGTGAGGGTTATCCAGGCTGGCTCGCTCAACTATGCAGCAGCCATTAATCTTGGCATAGCTCATAGCAATGCGCCATACATCTGCATGATGAACGATGACGTGATTGTGTCCGACGGCTGGTTGCAACCGTTGTTGGAAGATATTCGTCAGGGAGCAGGCTTCAGTAATCCTTTGTCCAACTGCGATGAAGGGTTTCTGCACGACTATCGCCTGGAAATAACATCAGTGCGGTTGGGCGCCGGTACGAATAGGCTGCATCATGAACAGATCGTGCATCGCGCGCAACCGGAGGCTGGTATTGATCCTTCGGTTATCTGGAGCTATCAGCCAGGTGTGCAGCCGCGGCATTATTACCGGGACTGGGTACCGTT
The DNA here is from genome assembly GCF_052114225.1 of Chitinophaga sp. RAB17. NCBI lineage: Bacteria > Pseudomonadati > Bacteroidota > Chitinophagia > Chitinophagales > Chitinophagaceae > Chitinophaga > Chitinophaga sp. RAB17. The sequence goes on from NZ_JBFREI010000004.1 coordinate 316,570, forward strand.
TTTCTGTACCCTTACCAGCAGGTCACTGATGGAACAGGTAGGCCTGCTGGACGATGGGTTTAACAACGGTTGTGAAGATGTAGACCTCTGCCGGCGAGCCTCGGCGTTGGGCTACACATCTGTTGTCAATGAAAACAGCTTCGTGTTTCATTTCGGTGGAACCAGCACTATCCCCTATGTAACGGAACACCCGGCAGAAAAAGATGCTACACATCAGCTGTATCGGCATAAATATCGCGCACCACTGTTATGCATACACGCCGGATGGGCTTATGAAAACTGGAACGCCCACACGATCCTGGAAAGCGGCATTGGTGGTTCCGAAACAGCAGTAGCTGCGCTGGCTGCCGCATTTGTATCGGAAGGATACAGGGTGGTGGTTTGCTGTGCCTGTGAAGGAAAATCCGGCATTATAGACGGAGTAGAATATATTCCGCTGGAGGCATTCCAGCATTTTGCTGATCGTAATTTTATAGAGATATTGATCGTCTCCCGCTATCTGTCCACACTTCAATATCGTGTGCGTGCCCGTAAAAAATACTTCTGGCTTCATGATGTGATTGCGATGTCCGGAGGGGACGAAGGTGCTGCACTTCAGCACCATCTCCACCAGCTTGATGGCATCTGCTGCCTGAGCCCCTGGCACCGGGAATTGGTGGCTGCCTATTACCAGATCCCCCTGGAGAAAATATTTCTCATCGGCAATGGTATCGATGTATCCCGCTTCCGGCAAACGCGGGAAAAAACGCCGGACAGATTTATTTATTCTTCCAGCCCTGACCGGTCACTGGACAGGCTATTGCGCTTGTTCCCGGCTATACGACAAGTGTTGCCGGATGCAACCCTGCATATTTATTATGGTTTCGATAACTGGGAGAAAAGCCTGGAGCACATGGGTAATGCAGCTCAACTGGCATTGCGTGATGAAATCAAATCGGGCATGCAACAAACGGGGATATTTTATCACGGCCGTGTGGATCAACAAACATTGGCGGCAGCATTCCTGGAGAGTGACATCTGGTTGTATCCAACCAGCTTTACAGAAACATTCTGCATCACCGCCCTGGAAGCCCAGGTAGCACGTACTTTGTGTATATGCACGCCATTGGCAGGACTGTTGTCTACAGTGGCAGACAGAGGTATTTTCCTGGAAGTAAGTCCCGATGATGCCGGATTTGATGAACATGTCATCGCCGTAATAACCGCCATTCAGCAGGATACCCTCCGGAAAACCATGCTGCTGGACCGTGCCGAAGCATGGGCCTTACAACAGTCATGGTCTTCCATTGCACGTCAGTGGATACATCTTTTTAACCAATCAGCTGAAATCCACTATGCTGGTAGGGAGGTACAAGCCGTCCAGTGTTAACAGCGGATGGTTCATGTCGCCGTTGGTGGCGGCAAATAGAGACAGCACCAGGCTTACTTTGCCGTTGGTATCTTTTCCTGCTACCTGGTTATTTCTGAACCATCCTGTAATGGCATTGGCAAAGGGCGTCGTGAATGTGACGATGTTTTTGCCACTCACATTGGCAGGTGTAGCCAGCACAATAGGTAAAGTCGGTCCCAGCATCGCCGGCGCATCAGGGCTGGTTTGCAAGGTAAAGCTATAGCCTGCCTGGAGCTGCAGCATGATCTCCCTGTCTGGCGCTGCTTTAAACAATACCTGGAAGAAGTTGTCCAGCAAAATTTGCAGTTTCACCTTCTGCACAGAAGAAGCATCCGGGGTGAATTCCGCAATATTGATAGCAGCCTGACTGTTAAGGTTCGGGTAACAGGCGCCCGCAAACCGGATGTATGGTGTAATGTAGCGGAATGCCATGTTGGTGGGCTGGCCTGCGAGTACCTCGTTGCGGTGGATCGCCACACCTGCCCATGCATTTTCATCGATCAGTACATTATTCCGCTGAATGGTTACACCACGTTCGCTGTACTGTTTCCTGCCGGCGTAAGAAAGCGGCGTTTCTGCATCGTTGGTCACCTGCATGAAGGAGTAAATCTGTGTTTCTCCGTCGTATGCATATGGTTTCGTTGTATAGCCATCGATGGTAATGACCGGGATTATCTTCTCCACCAATACCGGTTCTGCGGGCCGCACACTGATCAGGAGGTTGCCGGTACCTTTGTCTTCATATTCTGTGATAATATATTTCAGCGTTTTGGGTTTCAGCAGGGTGCTGTCGTCCTGATTTTTTTTGAACCAGGCAGGCCATGCATCCGCCACCTGTTTTACCATCCATGCGTACGATTGCAGCGCTATGAGGCTGTTTTCGTTGTTGGCAGTTATGTCCGATATGATGGGTTCGTAGGCAGCGTTGAACTGCAGGAGCGCTTCGAACAGGTCGGGCGGCGTGGCGCTGAGATCCGTGTCGTTGCTGTTTTCCACTACATTCAATCTGATCTCCAGGTAAATCAGGTCCTGGCGGGCAATGACGTAATTGTAGCTAAACGTGTAGTCCCATTGTAACGCGGCTTCCAGCGCTTCTTTCGCATTATTTTCCGACTCCGGTGCTGGAGTGGCAGTGCCGGTTTGCACCACCAGCGAAGGTGCGGTGGGATAGGCTTTCAGCGGAATGGGAATATCTGCCTGGATAAGTGCCGTATTATCCGCGCCGGTTTGCAGTAATGGAATAGCAAGTGTCAGCCAGGATGAGGGCGTATAGCCATTGATAGGCGTACCGAAATTGTGCTCCAGTGCGGTCAGCTGAAAGTTCAGCCCTGCCTGGAATGCATCGATAAGGTCTACGCTCTGGTTGACACCGGTGCCGCCTTCCGGACGTACGGAGAACAGGGTAGTGATGTTACTCTGTCCAGCAGCATCTTTACCGGCCGGTAAAGGGATCTTCACTGGTGAGAAGCTGTAAGCATTCTGCGGAATATCTTTAGAGGCAAATACCAGGTTGCCGTAGAGATTAGGTGGGGGAGATGTGAACCCTTGCTGAACGGTAACCTCCGCCTGCACAATAGCATCGGTGCGGTACATGTTGCCCAGTAGCGTAAGCAGTTGTTGCCTTGTCGCTTCCCTGGCCACCGGGAGTTGTTGTGTACTGCCGTTTTTCAGGATATTGGTGAGTTGATTGTCCGCTACAGCTGCGGCAATGGCCCGTTTGGATTGTTCAATTACCCGGAAAGGTGTTTTCAGGAATGTTGCTGTACCTGATTGTTCTACTATCCATGCGGTAGCCGAGGCCGCAGGGGAAAGGAAGTTATCTGCTGCATCCACAAATGTTCTGGCCAGCACTTCAATATCAATACCAGCATATGACTTATTCTCCACCGTTGCGTTACCAAGGAAGGTTCCCGGGTTGTAGGTGCGAATGGGGACTGGTCTGTTAATGTCTGCACTGGGCCTGGAAATCAGCGAGGTGGAAAGCGGCGCAATAGCAAAATAAACGGGTGTTGGGTTTACCTGGTAACTGATGCCAGGCATGGTGCCACTGGCAAACCTTAACAGCCATATTTCCTTGCCGGAGGAATTTTCTGCTGCATCTGCTGCTGCATCTTCTGCGGCGCCGGGAGCGATACTACCGGACTGCCCAACCGCTACTTTCATCACCGGCAATGCCTGTTCCAGTGCTTTGGCAAAGATACTCAGGGCGGTGGTATCACTTTCTTTTCCATCGTAGAGGTCCGGCGCAATAGTGGTATCAGCCCTGCGGATGCCCGGCTCCTGCGTAAACTGGGGATCGATGTACAGGGTACGTTCTATGCTGATGGCCACCGTCAGGTGGAAAATAAATGCGGCATTCAGTTTCGTAGGGTCGATACCGTAGCTTAAGACGGTCTTTACCGGCTGCAGGTCGCCGATAGGTATCTCACTAATCATTTCCAGGAAACCAATGATACGGGAAATATATTCCTGCAACGCGGCCAATGGTGCTGTAGCCGGGGCTTCCAGCGTGCCTAAACTCGTGGTTACATTTACCGCTATGCCGGGTTGTGCAAGCTGATAAGCTATCTGACGATACCGCTTCAGGTCCTGTTGTGCGAGGGCAAAGGGTTGCTTTGCATCTTTATACCGGTCCACACCCAGCACCAGGTGTATATGTAATGTTGGTTTCTTTGTAGTGGTATCAATGGCGATACTGTAATTCCTGGCGATGTTAATCCACTGATCTATTCCGATCACGGGGTCTGTATAACCAGGTGTGATCTGTTGCTGTATCTTCCCGGTATCGTCCTTGATAAGCGTGTTACCAAATACATCCAGGAAGTTGAAACGGATGGTAGCTGTTTTGCCGTTCGCCCCGTAGGGGTCCGTCTGTCTGCCGTTTGCGGATATTGGTTCCGCAAAGGGGTAGATAGGTAATACGCCGCCGTAATTCCAGGTAGTATCGTTATCCGGCTGCGTGGATATGGCGCCTACAGCGTTCTTTACATCGTCTTTCTGATCCAGCGGACCGGCAGGCAATGCATAATCTGTTTGGCGGAATACGCCGGAAGTAGCGTCAATACGGTATTCCATCAGTTGGAATAATTCACTGAGTTGCTGGTCGGCGCTATCAGCCAGGCTGTTGGCGTGCAGTGTGGCCGGGTTGGCCCGCTGGCCTTTGAACATGCCTGTTCCCGGCAGAATGGTCGCCTGAATAGTTTGCAGTACCGGATCAAAAGTATCCGCTTGTGCTTTGGTGAGTGCGATGCCTGCATAAACGGAATCCTGTGCAGGATCTGTTTTAGTATCGATTACTGCGCTGTTCACATATTTTGGCAGAATAAACCCGTTGCTGGCGCTGTCTGCCGGGATATTGTAAGATACAAGTATGGTGATGTTGCCTTTACCTTCTTCATCAAAAATATGCCCTGGTAATCCGCCACCGGTAGCATTGCTATAGTGCAGATAATAACCGCCCGAGCGTACGATGGAACATTCCCACAGGAAACGCAGGAAGGTGGAGGCATCCATGCCCAACAGGTTACCTGCGGCTGTTGCTGACTGCTTTGTGGCAAGCAGGCCCGGGTTGGAAACGGTGGAGAAGTTGGTTTGCAGGAGGAAGGTTTTATACTTACTGAGTGCATTCGACACAAGGCCATTTACCGGTTCACCATCGTTGTTTTTTGCCGTGTTGTCGGCAAACAGGATATCCAGGTTGGCTATGGGGGGGGTAGTAGCTAACAGCAGTTGTTGCAGCAGCTGACCATCGGCTTCTCCGCATCCTTCCACTACATATACATTATCGAGGTAACTGCCAGGCATGGCTGCCACAGGTACCTGGCGGATACTAACGGTAACGGACGTACTCCAATACAGTGGCTTCAATGGCGCTTCATCTTCCAGGCTGAAAGCGGTGCTGGCAGACTGTATAAGCATCTGGTAAGGGATGCCGGGATGCACGCTGAGATATTGTTGCAGCTGTGCGGGGAACATCCAGATGTAGCTGTCGCCGGAAGTATTGGCGCGCTGTTGTGCGTTGGGATTTTGCCAGGTGAAGCTGTTAGCCAGTGCAAATGTTTTGGGTTGCAGGCGGTAACGGCGTACATCGGGTTGTGCATTCAGCGTAATGCCAGGTACCCATTGCGATTTCAGAAGTGCTGCTGCAGCATCTGACATCGCCTGGTTGAATTCAAATAGCTGCGAGCCTGTAATGCCGAGGTTCAGCCAGACGCGTGGCTTATCTGGCTCCAGTTTTACGGTCTGACCCAGTACAGGGGCTGTCAGATTAAACTGCTGCCAGGAAGCTTCGTATAGCCCTATACGTGACTTATCATTAATGGCTTTGGGAATGCGCAGGCCATGCAGGAAAAACCGCGACACAGTTCCTCCCAGGTTGGAGAGACTAAACTGTGGTCCGGCCTGTAATTCATCCAGTATTTCCTTTACTGTTTTGGTCGCCACAAAAGCATGCAGCAATCCCGTTCCTATATGGAAGAGGCCCGGCTGATCAATGTTGTGGCTGAGGAAGGTATGGAATGGTATATTATACCTGCCTGCTACTGTCCAGAGTGTATGCGTATCCGTATCCGGTATACTGTAAACGAACGATGGCACATCTACCATGCCCTGCGCGGTCACACTTATATTGTCTGCACCCGGCAGCACTTTCAGCAAATCTGCCAGCTGTTCATTGTCGCGCAGGCGATGTCTGAAGCCGGGGATATGTACTTTAGCGCCTGCATACAGTGGCTGATGACGGTTGGAGAACGCCAATGCTTCTGCGGTAACACCATAGTGCTGATAACGTTTTGCGATCATCGCAAAAGTATCACCTGTGGTCACATGCAGCGTGGTTTGTTTGAATCCGTTAATGATATCCTGCAGTGCTGATTTTGCCATCATGGTGAAATAGTCGCTAAACAGGAATTCTGCCATGGTAACAATATCCTCTTCTCTCACAAGTGCTTGTGCATTACGTGCTTTAGCCTGCACCTGCATATCGGTGAAGTACTGTTTGATATATTGGAGGTATGTCGGATCGCAGGCGCCCATCTCACTGAACTTCACCTTTGGCTGCCCGCTAACGGTCATCTCCAGGAAAGGAATCATAGGGAAGTATCCTACCTCCAGGTCTGTTTCACTGAAAGTGGCTGACTGTTTCGCTTGCTGGGTGATGATAGCTACTTCTTTAAATGCCTGCGGGAAGAAATGCTCATACATATCTTCGAGGTTGATGGCATCTGCGCTTCCGTTGGAAAATTGCTCCTGTGAGAAGTAGGCGAAGATGGCATTGACATCATCTATGGCAACCGGCTGGTCCATGATATTCAGCTCCCGTTCGGGTTTGGCGCTGAAATAGGCGTTGAATACCCACGCAAGGAAAGCACGGCTTAATACGGTGAAATCTGTATTGTTGGCGGATTTAGACTGATTGGCAATATACAGCAGCGATATGCCCACTGGTACTTTGCCCGATGCATCACTGTTGCTGTATTTTACAGATAGCTGCGGTATGAACAACAGGTTGAGTTTTTCTTTCGGGTAGGTCATGGGAGCTACCCAGTCCATTTTTGGAATGTCTATATCTCTTATCATATCCAGCGGGGTGAAGTAAGCGCTGCGGTCCAGCATCTTTCCGGGGGCCCATGGCGCTGAGCCATTGGAGCCGATGGTAAAGCTGTCTGAAATGGTAGTGCGGAACGAGCAGCTGATACTGATGCTGAACAGGCCGAGGTTAATGCGCACTTTAACAGCCGCATATACTTCTGCCGTGAAGGTCACCAACGATTGCCGGTATGCTTCCAGCACCAGCTGGGCAGCAACGCGCACCATGACTTCCAGGGTGGCGCTGATGATAGCGAAATCTATTTCTCCGTAAATCCTTCCTACCAGGGCTGCCTGTGCCTGTACACGATAATACAGCTCTTCCTGCGATGCTTTTACAACTGCGGTAGGATTGGCTTTGTACCAGGCCAGCACACCTTCCAGTATTACCTGGATGGTGAGACTCAGCTCCGCTTTCAGAATACCTTTGTCAATGCTTTTGCCGATGCCGGCACGGATGCCGATACCGAAGATGATAACCGGATTGAACTGCCCGTCTGCTTTGGGAAGCATGGTAGCGGTATCATTACTGAGTTTACCGAAATAGAATCCACCGGAGCCGGTGAAGATAGATAGTTCCAGTCCGAATGAGCGGGAGAAATCGCCGTTCTTCGGAAAGCCCATATCTATAATGAAATCACCGTTGGTATAGATAGAAAGTGTGATCGCAGGCAATGTAACGGATACTGCGCCAAACTGCTGCTGCCGTACGAAGTCGGGAAGTACCAGGTCTATCTGATATACCCCAACGTTGTCATTTATTTTTTTGTAGAGAATTTCAAAGTAAAGGTTCTTGAATTTACCATCTGTAACGCCAATGGATATACCATACATCACCGGATCATAAAACACGATGTTAAATTGTATGTATTCTACGATCAGGAATTTCGCACCAAACAATATTCCGTTGTTCTTGTCGAAATACAGGGATGGCGGAAGCTTTCCGCTGCTGCCGTCTTCCTTGAATGCATCGGCAAGGTTGGTAATGGCCTGTGATACGGAGGTAGCGGGCTTAGGTTGAATAATGCCGACCTGGTTGCCGATTCCCAGGAACTGCAACTTGAAGGTGCTGTTGCCAAATCCAGGAACAGCCGGTGCCTTTGCAGGATCGCGCAGGTCCCAGTCCGGTCGTTGCGCCGGCTGCAGCTGATCAATGGGCATGCCCAGGAAAGTACCTTTGGTGACCTTGAACATCACCGGGCCGTTATTGGTGCCGGGGTCAGGAGAATAAAGCAGGCTTAGTTCCTGGATGTTTATAAATACCAGGTTGATGTTGGCCGGCCATACCAGTCCTATTGTTTTTTGATTGGTGAGTTTATCCTGCTGGAAAACAAAATTGATGTTGTTAACAGGAATATTGTTGATGAAATTCCATGGAGACGGAATAATTGCTACCTCTCCCGTAGCGGCTTCCACGAGGCTGGAGATCACATCGCCCAGCGACAGCGGTTGATTGGGATTAGTAGATTGCAGACCGAATTCAAATCGGAGTTCTTTGTCGTTGTTGGTGACATCCGCTTTGGCAATAATGTTTTTGAAGGTCAGCAGGAAGCTGAATTGACTGAAAGCGCCATTGTTATAAGTGGCTATCGCATCAAAGGTAAGGCCCCCGAAAAGCACGGTACCCTGTACTTTGGTGCCGTTATATGGACTGGCCAATACCCTGGAGTCGTACTGGAAATCAACATTGGCTTTAAACGTGAGTGCATCGAATAGCGTAAGACTGCCGGCAAGCGTGAAATCGAGTGTATTGTAGGGTGTATCAGTTTCTGTAGTGCCTTTCACCATAGCCACATCAATCTGGCTGATTTTTACCTGAGGAATACTTTTGTCGTCAATACCCGGAATATATTTGGCCAGTATTTCATTGACGGTAATACCATCTATTCCCGTATTATCAAGGCTGCCGGAGAAGCTCCAGTTTTTTTGGCTATAGGCAGCTGCCAGCGTGATGATTACCTTGCGGCTATCGGTTCCGAAATTAAACGATCCGTTGGCCGCCATATCCAGGTATTCGTCATACTTCTCTACCGAGAAACCTATATTATCCATCTGCAGATTCATGCCGCCAATGGTAAGGATGGTCCATGTATTGGTAGGCGCAATGGCCATAGCCACGGAGAAGGAGCCGGAAGACGGTTCAATGGAAAGATCGAATTGCGTTATCTTCAGGCCAGGAAGAATGTCTACTACGGATTGCGGCATATGCAGTGCCAGCAGGAGTTCTTTCAGATCCAGCTCTTCTTCCAGCGTACCTGCAAATTTCCAGGGATCATTGGAAGAAGGCTTGGTGGCAGACATGCCCAGCACCAGTTTCTTCTCTGTTGCTTTATTGAGTATCCAGGTAACAGTAGCTTCTATATTACCGGAAATATCTTTTTCGCTGACAGAAGTATTGTTAATGGCGAGACTCACCAGCAGGTCGGTAAGCTCAAAGTAGCCAGGTACCAGGTTCCAGGCAGGAGAGTCTGGTGTGGATGCTATGGTGAAAGCAAACCGGAGTAGTTTAGATACTTCTCCAAATTGCCAGGAAAGGTCAAGATCGCTGATGACAAAATCGCCAATTTGCATAAGTCCCGGTGGGGATGCGGAAGCAAGTGCATTGTTGCCCAGGATACCACTGAGGGAGCTGATGGAAGGCAGTGGAATTTCTTCACTGGTAACGTTCAGTACCCAATTGGCTTCTTCCGGTATTTTAGCCAGCCTTACGGGAATAGACACATTGCCATCGTCCAGTTGCAATACGCCTGCGAGCTCGCCGCTGGTGCCTTCAGCCGTGTAGGGCAATGGTATGTCCAGCGCAAGCCGGAAGTTTTTGTCCAGGTAGATGGCCTGCTGCAGCATTGGCAGTGTCCATTCGTTAGCGGAATGGATGGCAAATGCTACTTTGGTAAAAGAGAAGCCATTTTGAAATTTGAAGCGTATGGTCAGGTATTCCAATACGATTTCATTGAGTTTTTCGTATAGCCCTTTAGGTAGGAACCCTTTTACACCGGGAACAATGGCAATCAGTTTTCCGATGCCCAGTGGTTCTTTATCATTGGCCAGTGTAATATCCCAATCATCTGTGAGTGGTATAGGAATGGTGGCGGATGCCTGTACTTTTTCGTCCGGGTTAGCATAATTGATAGCGGCTTTGCCTTGAATGCTACCGGAAAAGGTGAGTGGATCTGCTGTTTTATATCGCTGGCCTGTCAGCGTTAAGCTGATACCTTCTTCAATTTTGAGTTTGTCTTTTACAATCTCCCAGGGAGCTTTTGTGCTAACCATTACCTGCACTACGCTGAGGGATTTGGTCTGCGGATCAAATGCGATATAAAATGCATCCAGCTCAATTTTTTCCAGCACAGATATAAACTGTTCCGGCAGGATGCCTGATATGGAGATGCCAGTCAGTTCATCCAGGATAGCTACGCCGTCACTCAGCGGAGTAGGTTTTGGCAGGGAGAGGTACCACCCGCTGACGCCTATCGGCAGGCCTATTTCTATGGCTACGTTTACGGTACCTTTGGAGTTGACCAGCGAACCGCCGGCGATACACTGGTATGTACTGCCTTCCTTGCTAACGGTATTGACTACACGAAGTGTAGGTACATCAACATAGAGATCTGTATAACCGAGGAAGGACCATTTTTCTCCGGTGCCGGTGAGGGTGAAAGCGCCGGCGGCAGAATCGAATACAAACGACAATCCGTCGATCGGGACCGCTGGCACGAGGCCCGGGGTCTTGCTCGCAGGTACCAGTCCTGCTTCATATATAGCACTCAACGTCATGGAGATGTCCGCATAGCTGTTCATGGTCATGGACAGTTGGCTGTTTTCATCTACAGTAAAAACGGAAGTAATTTTTATCTGCTGACTAAACAGGGCAGCGGTAGCGGTTACCTGCAGCGAGTTGTCGTTCGGGTTACTGAATTCAGTACCGCTGAGCGTGATATTATCTGTCTTTATCAGCTGTTTCAGCAGTTTGATAATATCGGCGGACTCAATAGACGCCTGGCTGAAAGCCTGCAGAGAGGTGATTTTCTGCTGCAGTTGCTGGATCCGCGGATTAACCGCCAGTGCTATAGTTATGTTTTTCATCATGGTGTTGAGGGCTGTTTATTCTGCAATGAATAAACGGTTGTTTTCATTTCTCGTTCCTGGGAAAAGATGTGCAGTACTCAATAATACGGATTGTGTAAGTGCCACATCGTTTGTTTGCTGGTGTAGTACTGTCATCCATACCGACCAATTACCTGAGTACCAGGCCGTCATGGCAATCTGGTCTACCAGCATCTGTCGGAGTACGGAGTGGTTTTCAGATTTATTGGGAATACTATCCATACCCCGTAATCCCTCCACTGCATGTATGGCATCGTGCCAGGCTTTGGTACGTTTGAACATCCGGTTATCGGCATGTTGCAGATGTACGGTCTCGGGTATACGTAATTCATTGGTAGCAGCATCGTAATATTCCAGCTTCATATTTAGCTGGAAATGGTTGACGGTGTTGAAAGCTTTTTCATACAGCGCCTGTGGTGCTGCAGGATTGGCTACCACAAATACCAGTTCCGTCTCCTTTTCAAGTATTATGTCATCATCCGTATTAACCACCATATATTTTACCGGTCGCAGTTCGTAGTGCAGGGGACTGTTGTAGAGATTAAAGGACAGGTCTCTGTCGGGCCACAGCAGCGCATCCGCACTTAATGTATTGAGTTCGGGTACACGGATATTGCTGCGGCAGTCGTTGCAGATCAGCAACAGATCATCCCACATGGATATGTCCGCACTTCCAGGCCAGGCGGCAGCATACCGCAGGTGTTCCACATGATAGCCGCTGAGCGGCATTTCACAGTAGGAGCAGTAGTTGCCGATGGTATCTATCAGTGCATTTGTAACAGCGCCGGTTTCAACTGGTCCGTTCTGCTGTTGTAACTGCTGTATATGAGGAGATATTTTATTGACTGGTCTCATGGGTTTTCTTTTTAGGGCATATTGGCAGCGTTGGTGCCGGGAAAATAGAATTGCGGACGTGTAGGGTCTGCGGTTTCTGTTTTGAACGAAGTATATACTGAATTCTGTACGGTTGGAGGGGATTTCTGATAAAAGACGTATGCCCAAATGCTGTAGTAGCCGGCTGCCTGCACGGTAGAAAGAATCTGGTTTACCATGTAATCATATTCCGCTGAACCGGGCTGAAACCCTGATAATCTGAACATCGAGAGCAGGGCATTCATCCACGCCACCGTTCTGTTGGTAACACGCCTGTCTGAGTAATTATCCGCTTCGGTAAAATTGAGGTTGACAATGCTGATGAAGTTGTCTTCCCGAAGCCCCTGAACCAGCGCGTCGACAGATTCAAACCTTACCGCCACCGTTACCTCCTGTCCGTTTTTATATCCCGGGAGTATGGCCTGTACGGTATTGTTTTCGGTATTTACTACATCATTATTGATGTTCAGTGCATATTGCAGCGGCACCTGCGCATCGGTGGTTTGGTTGTACAGGATGGGGGTAAAGCCGGTATAGGCCGCAGGACGATTGGGCCAGACTTGTCTGTCATACCCGCCATTGCCTACCTCCACCATGTTGGGAGCCGGAATTCCCTGTCTGTTTATTGCCCAGCTTCTACAGACGGTAAAAGTGGGCTTTGAGCCTTTGTAGGAATTACACATCGGGCATGCCAGGAAGAAGTTCATATAATTCAACATCAATCCCGGAAATTCAGCCTTGGGAAGCCGGTGTTCTACCGCCAGGGATGAATCCTGCACGGGCATACCACAGTAATTACAGTACTGTCCGTAGTTTTCAATCAACGACCCACGGGCATTTCCGTAATTTACGTTATCATTCTTGCTAAAATAATTGATCAGGGAAATAACCAGCCCCTGGTTCAACTGGCTTAAATTGCTCCAGTTGTCTGCACCACGATTGGTAAATGTAAGTGTTTGCAGCAGGTCCAAAACCCGCTGCGTACGGTAAGTGGTTTTTCCCAGGACAGGATTGATGCCATTAGCCGCCAGTCCACTCCGTATAGCCTGCGTGTTGGTCCGCATATTCAGTGGGATCTGGTACGTTGGATTAGCCGTGAAAGAAACAGGTCTCATTGTTTATAAGTTTATATATGCACCATACCATCCCAGGGAGCCGGGTTGTTCCTGATCACCGAGCAATACGAGGTTTACATTCCCCGCAGGCGGCAGTTTCAGTCCAAACAAACTCAAAGAGAGGTTTATCAGAAATAAATTATAACTCACTTTATCGCCGTCATGTACCACCTTCTTCAGCTGGAAAGGTCCGGCAGACAGCTTCAGTACATTTTGGATGCTGAAAGTATTACCACCACCACCGGAACCGGGCAGTTGCAGGAAGATGCCTACATTAGTCGTGCCGGCGCCAGGGCTCCATGCCAGCAGTAACTGCGGTATAAATCCTTTTTGGCTGGCCAATGCACCGGGGCCGCCCCAATGCACATCGAAGTTGATAGCATACCAGGAGTCCTGCAAACCGGCGGTAGTGAAATTAACCGGAGGTACTACCTGCAGGTAGTTCAGTTTTTTGGGTGTATTATCCCCGCTGCCCTGCAGGATGTCGTTCGGACTTATCGGGAATGCTGCGGCAAAACTTTTGTCGCGCACGGTACTGAGCGATTGATCAAATGCGGTATTGGCAGTGTTTAGGGAGATAGACAGTCCACTGGTTGCGTTCAGCTTTGTGTCCAGTTTGAAACTTACGTCCAATGCAAGATTAGAGAAGTATAACCCTCGCGCGGGCAGCAGTTCCTGGCCTTTGGCCGCRCCGAAAGAAAAGCAATCAAAATTTTCCAGGTCACGGAAATTGAGATAACCATAGAAAGTGAATTTGGAAGTCACCAGCTCTGTGGTGGGAACTGCTTTTTCCGGAACGGAATTTACCGTCTGAAACTGCGCTTTTACAAAGTCCGTATAATTCAATACTTCACTGGTCAGGAAATACTGATAGGAAAGGCCCTTACGGGTCAGGAAAGTATAGGTCCGGTGGCCGTCATGGTTTTCATAATGGCCATCAAAGATCATGGAGTAGTTGGCAGGCGGCTGTGTATCATCTGCCTTGGTGCCTGGTGGATTCAGCGATGCGGCTTCTTCAAACCACTTACGGGCTGTGAGTTCCAGTTTGCTGTCGAAATTGGTGATGATGGTATTGGCAAAAATAATCTGGAGAAAGAGCACCTTATAGCTGTATGTGGCATCCTGCATACTGTTGTTGGTATCACTGACAATTTGCGTATTGCCGTTGCCGTTATTGCCGCTGCTTTGTTGTACCCGTTTATAGGAAGGATCTGTATAGTTGATCAGCCCGAACATATTACTGCGTTTTATCGCAATTGGTTTGTCCAGGTTTTGGGCATCCTGTGTAACAAAATTTACCTGTACACCTACATGATGTGCGTAAAAGCGTTTAAGGTCCATGGCGCCCAGCAGTCCGCGGAGGTCCTTCGGGAAGTTGCCCAGGTTGATGTCTACCTTTAGCGCCAGAATGCCATACCATTGAGGGTCTTGAATGATGTTCAGGAAATTGGCGTACTGCGGTTCGTCCTGTTGCGACTGTGCGTCAATACAGTAATTCAGTAACCATGTTTGAATGCCCTGCAGCTGGTTATTATCGTAGTTGAATGATATTGGATCTGTCCAGGCAGTAAGATCTGCGATCAGGTCAAATAGTGCGCCGGGGCGGAATTTCAGGATCAGGATATTGCGTTGGTCCGGATCATTTGCGGGATTGCGTGCAGGTATGTTGATATTGAATTGCCAGCCTTCTATGGAAAGAGCATTCTCAAAGGTGCCAATATTTTTATTGTCGGAAATAACGAGGAAAAGATTATTTGTCTGTAATGCATTCCGCAGTGGTGCCGGCAGGTTTACGAACCGCAGGTCCGTAGCTATCTCCGTGTTATGTGCCAGCAGCACTTCCTGCCAGTTTAAACCTGCGATGGTAGCCAGCAATCCTTGCGGGGTGGTGGTTACAACGGAAGGTGCATCCGCATCGGAAAGCTTGGGAAGCGGCATTGCATCCATCTGCTTTTTTCGTGCAGGGGCTATTAGTCTGGTTTCAAAAGGAGCAATTTTGTCTGGAGAAAAAGGAGCTCCTTTTGAGGCACCGAGGCCTGCATATGGTACCAGCGGGAAACTCAGTGCAGCAGTGCCTTCAACGGGCAACTGTGCAGTGGCATTATAGAAAGCATCCAGCAGGCCGGCTGTGTTGGAAGACTGATATAAGCTGGCCACGGTAGGTGCGGCGGCGTATATCACCGGTGTATGACTGTCTCTTGTTTTAATAAAGGCCCAGGATACGGTGTAGGTGGTATCCAGTTCTTCACTGCTAAGTCCTGCGCTGGCATAAGCCGCATTACCCGGATAAAAAATGATCTGATCACCGGAGGTAAAGGAAATAGCTTCCGTGCCGGCAAGTCCGGGTAATAGCTGGCAGGCAGCGGCACTTTCCTGTTGTATACCAAGCGTAAATGCGCCTTTGGGCGCCAGGTAGTAAGCGGTTGGTGTTGCCGGATCGGCATATGTCTGAAACACGAGTTGTGCCGGTGAAGGGCCTGTAGTAACAGGTTGCAGGGAAATGGGCTGCCCGTATATCGTACGCAGATAAGACAGCATGGCGCCATCGCCTCCCGGAACAATCTGGAACCGGTCGTCCGTGCCGGCAATTTTTTCCAGTCCGAAGGAAATGCCGGTGAATGTAAGATAGGAGCGGGAGTCGTCCAGTGGATGGAGTGGGTCCCAGTGTACATTAAACTGCCAGTAGGTTGTTTGCGTGGGTGCAAACAGCGGATAGTACTGGCTACACAGATTGCCGGTATCCATGTCCGTCATGCTGTACCGGAAGCCGGCGGACCAGCCGGTATATTCGGCAGCAGAGAAGTCGTTGATCATTACCTGACCGGTAAGTACACCAGCCATATCACCACTAACGGCAATGGATATACTTTTTTCGACAGCCGTAGTTTGTGCGCCGGTTACGTTGGGGTATCCGGCCTGAAGATGGCCATCGGCATTGAGGAGGAGCGGCGCATCGCGGAAAAGAGGGAACTGGTAAGTGCCGAAGCCCAGCTGTACTTCTTCCTGCACCAGGATGCCATTGTCTGTCGTCTTTGCCTGGAGTACACTTTGCAGACCGGAGTTCTGATCCGTATTCATCCACCAGCCTGCACCTGTATGGGTTGGTTGTTTGAGAGCAGTGGTGGCAGACAGCTGTTTTTCCAGTGCTGTCAGCAGATCTGTTTTCGTATGGTCGATCGGGTTATACAGAAAGATGTAATATCCTTTGTATTTACTCCAGCTGTCTTCCAGGGAAAGCTGCGCCGGCTTTTCCGTGCCGGGCAGGTAATAGCAATAGCTGATCTGGTCCGGAACCGGGTCGGGAAGATACAGGTTGCTGTCTGGCTGAAAGGGGGTGTACATGTTATGATATTAACGGCTAATAAAGAATAGCTTCAACAGCTGCATGACGGGCGAGTCCTGTCCTTTCCGGAGAATGTTTGCGGAGAGGGCGTCCATAAAGGAGGAGTCCATTGTGTAGGCAGGATCAACGGTAGGAAAAGGATCGCCGATATTTTCCTGTAGGAATGTATTCATCTTTCCAGGTCCACCCATGGCCTCATCGAGGATGCTGAGCGCAGCAGGATCCTCATGGAGTGGCATCGTTCGTAGTTTGAAAAACTGATCGAAGACGGTAATAAGGGATGGAAGATTACCTGCCTGGCAGCCCGGTGTTTTCAGGCAGGTATAGTATTTAATAAGCAGTTGGTAGATGTAATAATCGAAGCTTTCGTACCTGTTCATGAACTGCACATTCGTAGAAGCATCTGTATCCAGGATACCACGTTTGAGGAAGTGAGGTACGCCTTTTACCAGGATGGTATGGACCTGGTAACGCCAGGCGCCCATCCATAGAATGCTATAGGATACTCTGTAGAGCATCAGGTCGCGGGCATATTGTTCTTCTGCCAGATCACCCAGTGTAAAGTTGCCGCTACCACCTCCCGAAGGTCCGGTGGGGCCACGTAGTCCCGTTACACCCTGTACCCCGGTGAAGCCTTGTGCGCCTGTTGAACCTGTACCGCTTAACCCCGTTGTACCTTGTACACCGGTGAAGCCCTGCGCACCAGTTGAACCGTTAAACCCCGTTGTACCTTGTACACCGGTGAAGCCCTGCGCGCCAGTTGAACCATTCAGCCCCGTTGTACCTTGTACACCGGTGAAGCCCTGTGCGCCTGTTGCACCGTTCAACCCCGTTGTACCTTGTACGCCGGTGAAGCCCTGTGCGCCAGTTGAACCGTTGAACCCCGTTGTACCTTGTACGCCGGTGAAGCCCTGTGCGCCTGTTGAACCGTTCAACCCCGTTGTACCTTGTACGCCGGTGAAGCCCTGTGCGCCAGTTGAACCGTTCAACCCCGTTGTACCTTGTACGCCGGTGAAGCCCTGTGCGCCTGTTGAACCGTTCAACCCCGTAGTACCTTGTACGCCGGTGAAGCCCTGTGCGCCTGTTGAACCGTTCAACCCCGTTGTACCTTGTACGCCGGTGAAGCCCTGAACACCAGTTACGCCCTGTAGGCCTGTAACTCCCTGAATACCTGTGAAGCCTTGTACCCCCGTGGCACCTACACCCGTCATACCTTGTACGCCAGTGGTGCCTTGTACACCGGTGAGGCCCCGTGGACCTTCCGGCCCGGTCAGACCATTCATGATGGCATAACTCCAGGTATTGCCCGGATAACCGGTAACACCCTGTACGCCGGTAACGCCCTGAATGCCGGTGGCTCCCTGTACGCCAGTGGCACCAAGCAGCCCGGTAACACCCATAATTCCGGTAGGACCCCGGTCCCCCTGTTTGCCCGGTTCACCTTGTATGCCGGTAACTCCTTGTGGGCCAGTGGGGCCTGGTGCTCCTGTAGGGCCTGTCGGGCCTGTAATACCCGTGGAATCTGTTAGTGGTAGTGTCATAGATAAAATGAGGGTTTCATGAGGGAGTTAATTTATCCTTGAGGGATAGATAAATCAATTTTATAGAAGTTAAGTTAAGCAAATTTCAATTTATCTAACCATGAAATATGTCTTGTGAGTAAAGGTGACTGTGAAGTGTTGTTTTTATCCGGTGAACGCTTTTTGATGTGGCTGATAATGACAAGGGAGTTATTACCAGTCAGACGGGGGAGCCGGCTGTGAAAATGCCGCAGTAAATAATAAATTACCGGTAGTAACCCTGTTTTTACCGGTGTTAGGTAGAGACTCACCTAAATGTACTGTCCAACGAAAAGATGGCCTGCTAACTTTGTTTCAGATTAAAAAATAAACCATGGACAACCAGGCAAGCATCGAGGCTATACAAAGAGCCAACCTTGAAATTTGCAACTCCTTTGAAACATTGGATTTCAGGGCCGCAAGCCGCTATCTGACTGAAGACTGCGACTATATCGCCTTTAATGGAACACATCTGAAAGGCAGAGAGGAATACATACGGGTACATGAAGAACTGATGAATAATTTCATGTTCAGAGGAGCAAAACTGGAAGGAGAAATTAAACAGGTACGTTTTTTAAATGAAACAACAGCCGTTGTTATTGCCACAGGGGCCATCCGTTTTCGCTGGCAGAAACAGGCGCCGGAAAGCCGTCAATCCATTAACACAACGGTATGGGTTAGTGATGCTGCGGGCGACTGGCAGCTTACAGCTTTTCACAATTGCAGGGTAAAAAAAATCGGACGATTTGCCAGTTGGTTACTTAAGCTGGGAAAGAAATAATACAATCATCCCTCTATTATATATCACCACCAAAAGCCGCATAAATCACGCTATTTATGTGGCTTTCTTTAGTTGAATTTCGATTATGCACTAAGCGCCTGATTGAACCCATTGACTTCGCCATGCCGGCGCCTCGAAGGGATCTGCGAAATATTGTGTCTCGTGTATAACCTTCCCGTTGCGGAATTCCATTATACTCACGGTGAATGCCGATTGCCCCTGGTAGTTGATAGTGTATTCTGTAATCCAGAGGTCACCTGCTCCAACAATCCGCCTCACATGGAATCCGGAAGGCTTACCAGGATGATGGCTCCGCAACGCCTGCAAATTGTGCCGTCCGGAAATTCGCTCTCCTGACTGGGGATAATCACAGATAACATCGTCATCATAAATATCGTGTTCGGCGTTTACATCGCCGGCTGCCGATGCGCGCCAGTGTGTATTCAGGGCTTCGCGTATTTGTTCTTCTTCCATAGACAGCATTGGTTGTTTGGTTTTTCCGTTCAATTAACGCGTGCAATGAAGCCCGGCACGCCTGTCTTCACCACTTCGTTGAATCGCTGCCTGGTTTGAATGCGATTGATTTCATCAAATGCGTCTTCCGGGAGGGGAGAGATATCAAAATTTTCTCTCGCCCGTGCGGCAGTTCTGGGTGTGGTCAGCAAAGCTGTGCCACGCTGGATCGCCCAGGCCAGCAGCACCTGCGCTGGTGTTTTTCCAACCCGTGCGGCAATCGATAAAATGACCGAATCTTCGAGCGGCCCGGGTTTTATTCCGTGCCCCAGTGGTGCAAATGCTAAAAACACTATATCCTTTTCCCTACAGAACTCCAGCAACTCCGTTTCCGGCAGATACGGATGTGATTCGACCTGGATTACGGCGGGTTTGATTCTCGCTGATTCATAGAGAGGCAACAGTTCGTTCAGGCTGATGTCAGATAATCCGATAGCCCTGCATTTACCACCGTCCACCAGGCGCTCCATTGCCTTCCAGGTGTCCGACAAAGTTACGTTACGATCGTAAATGACCTGCCCGTTTTGATCCCGCGGATCCTGCTCGTCTCCCGGTTGAAATGCAAACGGTGTGTGAATGAGATAGAGATCCAGATAGTCCAGCCCAAGTCTGTTCAAGCTCGCCTCGAAGGCAGGTTCAACGCGGTGGGGCCGATGGTTTGTGTTCCACAACTTTGTAGTGACGAAAATGTCTTCGCGGGCAATACCTCCGGCGGCAAGTCCAGCCTGCAATGCTTCACCTACCTGGCACTCGTTTCGGTATCGTTCTGCACAATCGAAGTGCCGAAATCCTGCTTCCAGCGCGTTCCGGGTAGCAGTGATCGTTTCGGCTGCATCAGGAATCAGGGTGCCAAACCCGAGCAGCGGCATATGGATGGTATTATTTGTTGTCGTCATTTTTGATATATTTTCTAAATCACCCAACAAAGTACGGCAGGAAATTTCAGGAGAGGGTGTGACCTACATCACATTTTTAATGCTGATTTTACAGATCTCAGGGACGTTGTAAAAAAAACCGGTTGCTCTCTGCCAGGGAGCAACCGGTTCTTGAAAAAATTGTGAAGCAGATTAGAAATTGGTGGTGAGGTAACTTTTACAGTTAGGATCCAGCGAACCAAGTGTAGCCGAATTGTACGGAGGTCTGTTGGTGTTACAGTAATTAGCTTCCGATGAAACCGCCAGATATTCTGCCTGATTACTCAGCACATAAGCGGAGGAAGGATAAATACCTGCGTAGTAGGCATCACTGTAAAGGTTGTAAATAGTAGAATTGTTAAATCCACCAGAAACCCACCGGTCATGCAGATAGTGGAATAATTCGTGAAAGATAACATTACCCGGACCTGTATGTACACTACGGTAAGTAGCAAAATTTACAATGTATACGTTACCGTTAGTGTAAAACAAATCACCACTACCGGGGCTGGAGTATACATTGATAGGGGCGCCGGTCATGCGTGATTTGGTGGTACTGGTAATGGTGGTGTTGTAGAGCTGGTCAATTTCTCCATTTACCAAAGCTTTGATGTCATTAGGAACACTACCTGAATAGTTAATTGTAAAAGAACGGTAACTGGCAGCTGCTACCGCACCCGAGGCTTCACCACGGGCATTTTTGTTCTTGTTAAAAAAATCGATCACCTTTTGTCTTTCGGGCGTGATAGTAAGGTGATCTTCTACGGGTTGTACCGCTACAGTGTTTTCCGGTGCTACAGGACCTTTGCTCAGGTTTTCTTTTTTACAGCTTGTAATGGTAACAATTGCTAACAGCAGGGCGAGGGTTGAGTTAACATGGATTTTGGTGCGTTTCATAAAATAGTAATGAGGGTTTAAAACTCGCCCAAATATATATTTATTCCTACTAAATCTATGGCATGGGTATATTATATTTTTTTAAAAACGGGAGAAATATAATATTCCTGTAACCGTTGCTGCTATTGGGTTACAGTGTATAGGTTTTTTCTCTGCGGTAGCAGGTAAAGTGTGTTGAAAATACATGATGTGCAGAAGATATCTTTCATAAGAAGGAAACCTCTGTTATAAATAAGACTTGAAAAGTGTATTATCAGGTTCGGCTTCAGCATTAGGATCAGAAAGCGTGATGCATTTTTTAAATGATAACACGCTTTTTACTTTAGCAAATTACTGACGGGTATTTAATAGCTCCATTTCTCAAACGTAGATTACCTGCCACTGCAATTATTTCGCAAAGTACTACGAATATGGATTGCAACCATCCAAATATGCTTTCAGCATCGGAAGAATTACGCCTGCCGCCTAATTTTGAATCAGAATTTAAATCAAATCACATGAAACAGTTAGAAAAATTGGTTACCAAAAAGGTAGCAACTCCGGAAACTGTAAAAGGCGGCAGATACGCATTTTTACCTGAGTTTTCTGTAGACGATCAGGAAGTAACCACGGAAAATTATGCTTCGTGGAATGGTCAGCATTGGGTAACCGATACCCGTAAAGACCCTAAGTAATCACCCCAAACGTAAACCTTTAAAAAATTAAAAACTATGGAAAAGCTGACAAAACTGAATGCAAAAAAAGTAGAGTCTTTGGAAACAATCAAAGGTGGCAGAGCTGCCTCTATCTCCAACGATTTTTCTGACGCCGGCGAAAGCTGTGGCACCACTGTTCACACGCCTACACATTATTCAGGCCCGGATGTTTACCTGTGTGACCACAGACCCGATGGTAAATAATAAATATCATCTTCGGCCATTGTTGTGACCGAAACCCCAGGACTGCCGGCTATTGCCGGCAGTCCTTACTACCAGTAATCAACTATATACCATGCCCAAGCAAATCCTCATATTAAGTCAATCGCACCTGGAAGGCACCACTGACCATGTTTGCCAGTGGTTGAATCATTTGCGGATACCCTATCTGCGGGTGAATGGGGAAGACTTATTCCATATTCAACACCTGAGCGATCTGCCCGGCAATACTGAAATAGCGACCGTTTGGTACCGGAGGAAGGTTAGCGGATTTCCTGCAAAATACAGTCTTAAGCAGGAAGACTTTCCTACACAATATACCCTGAAACGATTTCTGGTGGATGAGTTCAACGGGCTTTATTCATTGCTGTTTTATACCATCGACCGGCAGAAGTGGTTGAATGATCCTGTCTCAGAAGATAACCTGAACAAATTACACGTATTGCACCTTGCCAGCAAATGCGGCATCGATACACCCTTTACAGATGTGGTGACGTCCAAAGCCGCCATTATACACCTGCTTGAAAGCCACCCGGAACTGATTGTAAAACCTGTCAGTGAATGCATTTTCCTGGAAGACACCGAAGGAGGGCAATACAAGATGCTTACCAAAACCATTAACAAAGCCAATCTGCACCAGGTACCTGAAAAATTCTTCCCCTCCCTGATACAGGAAAAAATTATCAAGAAGTTTGAGATACGTACTTTTTACCTGGATGGCGAGTGCCATTCTATGGCTATTTTTTCCCAGAATAACCGGAAGACAAAAGAAGATTTCCGGAACTACGACAACCAGCGGCCCAACAGAACAGTGCCCTACAAACTCCCGGCTGATCTGGAACTTAAGCTGGATCAGTTGATGAAATCACTGTGCTTCAAGACCGGCTCCATTGACCTGATGGTAGACATACAGGGGAACTATCATTTCCTCGAAATTAACCCGGTAGGCCAGTTCGGCATGGTGTCTTATCCCTGCAACTATTACCTGGAAAAGAAATTGGCACAATGGCTCCATAAAAATAGCTCCCATGAAAAAGAAATTTATCAGTAACCTGAAGGAGAAGAAAGGTCTTCCGTTGTCGCTGTATTTCCTGGAAAAAGATCAGCAGCAGACAACCAGGTCCATCCTCAAATTTGAAAAAGCCCCGAAAATAAAGTCCGAAGGGTTCGAGCTTTTTAATTTCTATAAAGTGATTTCCAAATTCTGATGATGCAATACTTTAATCTATATGCAAACTGCCGGCTCGTGAAGGGAGCCCGTATGTCGCTACTCTGCGATCTGCAGATGCGCAAATTTTACCATATCCCCAACGATACCGCCGATGTGCTCATTTTTTTGCAGCAACATTCCATTGAAGAATGTATGACGCATTACGGGGAAGATAACCGGGAGGCCATTACCGGTTACATTGATTTCCTGATCAGCAAAGAACTGGGGTTTACAGATCATCAGCTGCTGCAGGAACTGATACCGCTGGACCTCAGCTGGGACCGGTACTCGGATATTACCAACGTCATCATTGAGTACAATGAAGAAATCAACTACACCGCGACTTTTTTCCGTCAGCTGTTCGACCTGCATGTACAAGGGCTGGAGATCAGGTGTTACGGGAAAACGGCATTAGGTAAGATCCGGGAATTGCTGGAGATATTTAACGGCACCACGCTGAGATTCATCAAACTGGTGCTGCTATATGATGATGCGCTGGAGTTGCGGACACTGGATAAACTCGTGAAACAATACCCGCGGGTAAAGTCGCTGCTGATACATTCCTCACCGACTGATAAGGCGGAAAAAATATTCGATGGTTCCGTGCCGGTAGTATTCTTCAGCAATAAGATCAATTCCTGCCTGGCCTGTGGTGAAATCCGCACGAACTATTTCACTTCAAACATGGAGTTGTTCACGGAGAGCCAGCATTATAACACCTGCCTGAACAGAAAACTGAGTATAGATCTGAATGGATATATCAGGAACTGTCCTTCCATGCGGGAACACTTCGGGCATGTCAAAGAAACATCGTTACAGGAAGTGTTGGATAATGAAGCGTTTCACCGGTATGGAAAAATCCGTAAAGACGAAATAGCGGTTTGTAAAGACTGTGAGTTCAGACATGTATGCACTGATTGCAGGGCTTACCTGGAAGATCCACAGGATATTTATTCCAGGCCACTTAAATGCGGCTACGATCCGTACACCAATCATTGGGAGGAATGGGCAGACAATCCTTTGAAGCATGCCGCCATCGCCTTGTATGGGCTGGAAGAGACAATCAATTAATATGAAGCTGAAAGCATTCCCTTTTTATATGCAGCCGGACGGGAAGGATTGTGGACCTACCTGTATAAAGATCATCAGTAAGCATTACGGCAGATTAATAGATATTCAGACCATCCGGTCGCTGGCAGAAACCACGCGGGAGGGAAGTTCTTTGCTGGGATTGTCTGCTGCAGCCGAGGGGTTGGGTTATAAATCGCTGGCGGTTAAAATAGATTTCATTACCCTGATGGAAGAGGCGCCATTGCCCTGCATTTGTCATTGGGGGCAACAACATTTCGTTGTTGTTTACAAGATAAAAAAAACCGGTGGACAAACATTCGTGTATGTTTCTGATCCTGCCTACGGGTTGCTGAAATATACCCAACAGGAGTTCATCGATGGTTGGGCAGGGCGGGGTAAGCAGGAGCGGGATGAGGAAGGAATTGCCCTCTTGCTGGACCCTACCCCTGCATTTAATGAAGCTGATGCAGCAGCACCACGTAGCAGGAAGGATTTCTCTTTCCTGTTCAGTTATTTTTTCAGGTACAAAAAACTGATTGCGCAGCTGGCAATCGGCCTCTTTGCCGGCAGCCTGTTGTCACTTATCTTTCCCTTTCTTACGCAAAGCATAGTAGACATAGGTATTCAGAATCATGATCTGAACTTTATTTACCTGGTGCTGCTGGCACAGGTGATGTTGTTTTTAGGTAGGATGGGAATAGAGATCGTACGTAGCTGGATTTTGTTGCATCTCTCCAGCCGGATCAATATTTCTATTGTATCTGACTTCTTCATAAAACTCATGAAACTGCCTATCAGCTATTTTGATACCCGCATGACCGGCGATATTATGCAGCGTATCAATGATCACCAGCGGATAGAACAATTGCTGACCAATTCCTCGCTGAATACCCTGTTCTCCCTGGTGAACCTGGTTATTTTCAGCGTGGTACTGCTGTTGTATGATTACCGGTTATTCCTGATCTACCTGTTGGGTGCCTGCTTGTCGGTAGGATGGATATCTTTTTTCCTTAAGAAGAGAAAAGAACTGGACTATAAACGTTTTTCGCAGGTATCGCAGGAGCAGAGTAAGGTGATTGAGCTGGTGAATGGCATGCAGGAAATTAAAATGCACAATGCAGAAAAACAGATGCGCTGGGGCTGGGAGTTTATGCAGGTGAAACTGTTTAAGATCCAGATCAGGTCATTATCACTGGAACAGTGGCAAACAGTGGGCTCAAATTTCATCAACCAGATGAAAGACATCTTTGTCAGTTTTCTGGCGGCAAAGCTGGTACTCGATGGCAACCTTACATTGGGGATGATGCTGGCAGTGCAGTATATCATTGGCCAGCTGAATGGTCCGCTGGTACAGCTGATGGACTTTGTCAAACAAATGCAGGATGCAAAAATATCGCTGGAAAGGCTGGGGGAGATCCATGACAAGGAAGATGAAGAGCCCGCCGATATACAGACAGTGGTGGAAATACCAGAACAGGATATCGCGCTGAATAATGTTTCCTTCAGGTACGTAGGCGCAGGTGCACCCGTGTTTGAGCAGCTTAGCCTGCGCATACCTTATCGCAAAACTACTGCCATCGTAGGCGCCAGCGGCAGTGGTAAAACCACGCTGCTGAAACTGCTGATGAAATTTTACGAGCCCGGTGAAGGGGAGATTAAAATTGGAAATGTGCAGCTGCAGCATATTTCAGCGCGGTACTGGCGGGATCAATGTGGAGTGGTGATGCAGGAAGGATACGTATTTAATGATACCATCGCAAAAAATATTGCGATAGGGATAGACGATATTAACCGGCAACAGCTCAGGAAGGCCGTGGGTGTAGCGTGTATCAGGGATTTTGTGGAAAGTTTGCCACTAAGCTATAATTCAAAGATCGGCAATGAAGGCATTGGCATCAGTGGAGGACAGAAGCAGCGGCTCTTTATTGCCAGGGCAGTATATAAATCACCGGAGTATATATTTTTTGATGAGGCCACCAGCGCGCTGGACGCCAATACAGAGAAGGCGATCATGGGCAACCTCGAACAGTTCTTAAAAGGAAAAACAGCAGTGATCATCGCCCACCGTTTGTCAACCGTTAAAAATGCAGATAAGATCATTGTACTGGATAAAGGAAAAGTAGTGGAAGAAGGAAGTCATGATGAACTGGTATCACTCAGGAAAGAGTATTACAGACTCGTAAAAAATCAGTTGGAACTTGGAAACTAAAAAAGATATACTAGACACTATTCAACTGCATTCGGAAGGTGTGCAGGATATTCTTACGCAACCACCGCATTGGATGGTTCGCTGGGGCAATACTACTATATTGCTGATACTTCTACTCATTTTACTGATGAGTTGCCTGATAAAGTATCCGGAGTTTGTTCCTTCCACGGTGATCATTTCATCCCGGAACCCGCCGGAGAAGCTGGAAGCCAGAATTAATACCAAAGTAGAGGAAATATTTGTGGCAGACCATCAGGCTGTTTCCCGGGGCCAGGTACTCATGGTATTACAATCTACAGCGGACTACCGGGATGTGATCCGCCTGAGAAGCATCGTTGATTCGCTGGGTAACAAAGGGCTGGTGTATTTTCCTCTCAGTGAAGTAGCGGGATTTAAACTGGGAGAGATCCAGGGAGATTATAACGCCTTTGCCAAAGCGCTGACAGACGAGCAACTGTATGCCAGGCTGCAACCCTATTCCCCGGACTATGCGGCGGCAAACAAGAGCCTGGCCGAGTCACGCAACAGGATACATACCCTGCAACAACAAAAGAGCCTGGAGGAAACAAAGTATGAACTTTCTAAAAGGGAGTTCGACAGGTACCAGGAACTTTTTAAAGAAAAAGTAGTATCCGCAGCAGAATTGAGCCAGGAAAGAATGAAGTTTCTACAGGCAGGACAGAACCTGGAAAGCATCAATATTACGATATCGCAGTTGCAGGAAGGTATACTCAGTATTGAAAAGACCAGGAGTGGTGCTACCATCAATGCGGAGAAAGACAAGATCAATTTAAGTTCGCAAACCGGACAACTTTTCGAGCAGCTGAGAAAATCACTCAACGCCTGGGAACAGAACTACCTGCTCACCTCTTCTGTGGCTGGTGTGGTGGGCTTTCAGCAGTTCATTGGCAAGAACCAGTTCGTGAAGACAGGAGATATACTGTTGTCTGTTATGCCGGATGATAAAGATATCCTCATCGGCGGACTGAGGGTACCCGCCACCAATTCAGGCAAGGTAAAGGAGGGACAAAAAGTGCTGTTGAAACTGGATAACTACCCTTACCAGGAATTTGGTATGGTGGAAGGTCGGGTAAAGAATATTGCCAATGCGCCCGATAAAGATGGTAATTATTATGTGAATATTATTCTTCCTAATGGTCTTCAGACATCCTTTCACAAAACGCTTCCTTTTGATAAGGAACTGAAAGGCAATGCAGAGGTAGTTACACAGGACCTGCGGCTGATCGAAAGATTCTTTTACCAGCTCAGAAGACTGTTGCGGTATGAGTAACGGGTAATATCGCTTACATAATAAAAACCTTGCAGCATATGGCGCTGCAAGGTTTTTTGTTTTTGGTGGTAACATGGCGGAATAAATGAAAGGGCCGTATTGTATTTTTCTGATCAGTATACTTGCTTACAATAATTTGTTCTTTTTCTCTACCCATTTGCTGTTGATTTTTTCAAGCACATCGTCAAATTTTTTCTGCTCTTCGATGGGTAGTGAATCTTTAAATGACAACGCCTGCAGTAGCCAGTCTGAAAAAGAAGCGCTCAGCCTGGCGTCTGCACCCTTATCTTTTTTCTCAACAGCAAAAGCCATTTCATTGTATAAGGGCTCCATTTTTTTAAGGTGGTTATTCAACTCCTGGTTGCTGAACGTTTCCAGCGTTAGCCCTGCTTCGGAAAAGTAGTTTTTGGAAGGTGCGCTATCTCCACAGGCTGAAAATAGTATAGTGGCTATTACAGCCACCGACAAAAGGATTGTTTTGATTGTTTTCATATTTAGATTTTATTGAAAATTATTCCTGGTAAAAGGTCTTGAATTTTTGCAGATGCGTATCATACACAATCGCCAGTTTTACATCTTCCCCAATAGCTATAATACCGTCAATGGCCGATGTTTCGGGCGATTCACTATTCATGATGATCTTTGATCCCTTCTGGAAAGCATTGATTTTTATTTTGTCTGAATAGTTTTCGGAGAAAGCAAGGAACTTTTCTTTGGTGGCTGTATTTGTGCAGATGATCAACAGGCGGCTGCATTGTTTGTCCTCGTTATCCATCACAATGGCCACGTCTTTGTAGCCATCAGCATCGAAATCTCCATAACAAATAATGGATTGGGCTCTTTCCGCATGCCGGGTTATCGCATACGCTGTACCATCACTATAATTTTGGGCGCGTAATAGCTTTTTTGTCTTTGTATCCAGGCTACTAAAAGCGGAGTGGGAGAAGTCATTGTCCGCCTGCCTGGTATTGGTGCTGTCGTGGATCATTGGTGGTAATGAAGCTGTCTCCTGTGGTCTGTTCTTTTCGCCGGTACGGCTAAGTAGCCAATAGCAGGATAAGATGATTGTTATTACTATTGCAGTAATGACGAGTAAATATTTTTGCCCGGATTTACTTTTGTTTAGTGAACTTGGGTGATTATATTCCATAATTTTCTTTTATTGCGGTACACCTTCAGCATCTTTTCATTTAAATAGCTTTCCACCAGGCCATTTCGATCTGGTGACAAGTCTTCAGCACTGTTTCTGAAAATATGCTGTAGAGAGAAATTAAGGATACAATTATAGGCAGCATACCCGGAGATAGGATCGGGCGACTGGTATTCGCAGCCTATGAGTCCATATCTGCAATACATTATCCTTTATCTGAATGGAAAGGGGGCAAATATGGGGTCAGATGCTACGGATAAGGGATGGAAACCATTGGATATTTACCCGGTCATGTGCACTGTTTTTTTAAATCAGATATTTAAAAAATAATTGCGATCATAAAACCAGGGGATAAAAGGGGATCAGTTTATATCTTTACGTTTTTTTGCGCAGCTAAATTTATTTCATTGATGAATGTGAGAACGTCATTTGCTTTCTTTTGTGTTTTGACCCTGCTTGTTGTTGCCGCCTGCAAGAATAACAAGCAGCAACAACATCATCAGGAAAATACCCTTGATACAACATCCGGAAAAGATTATTTGTCCCTGGTCATTTCCCTGGATACGTTATTATCTGCCGGATACAAAGAAGTTATTTACAGGGAGGACAGCCTGCTCCGGAATGCGACTGACAGCACGCTTCAAGCTTATTACCATTATTTCAGCGCAAGGCGGTACAGCCTGGAGAAAAAGCGGGATAGCGCAATGGCCGAATACAGAAAAATGGCCGGAAAGAAGAGTGATGTGGAAGTGGACATGCTGAAGACCTACAGTATCCTGGATAATATGACGAGTAATGGCACCGTAGACGGAGTAGTGATGAGTGGCCTGCTTTCTGCCCTGAAAAAAGCAGAAAGCACCCATAGCAGGCTAACTTACCGCTTTTATGATCTGATGGCCAAAGCCTACTATCAGAACCATAATGGAAAAGAGTCATTGGAATACGCTGAACGATATTATAAAAATCATCCTTACAAGTCCCACCCGGTAATCCGGCAACGGTATTACGATATTTCTTTCATGCTGGCTTCCCGGGCAGATGATTATGAAAAGATGATGTTGTATAACGTAAAGGCACGTAATCTCGCGAAAAGTATCGGGGATAGCCTGGCCATTGCACGGTCTTACGATAACTTATGCCAGGTGTATGCCCGGCAGGGCAAACCTGAGAAAGCCGTTGAAGCCAGCAGGGTTTTCGTTGACTATTTGAAGAAGAGCAATAACCTGATGCCGTATGCGTACAATAATTTAGCTACCAGCTTTATTCGTAATAATCAACTGGACTCTGCGATCCACTATTACAAGGAAGCTATTGCTCTTGCCAGGAAAAACAAAGAGGGTAGAGAAGAACCCAGCTATTACAAAGGGCTTATAGAGGCCTATAAAAAGAAAGGTGCCTATGCCGAAGCAATGAGAGCGGCAGACTATGCCTTTGCCGTAGAATTGGATAATCTCAGAAGGATAGAAGCGGTTAAGGTAGAGGAGATACATGCAAAATATGAAACAGAGAAAAAAGACCGGAATATCGCTGAGCTGAGCAGCCGCAATGCGTTGAATGAAAAAGTGATCCGACAGCAAAGATGGACGCTGGCGCTGGCATCCCTGGTATTCATAGGCATACTTTTATTCTTCTACATTCTGCATAGACAATACCGCCTGAAAGAAAAAAACAAATTGCTGCAATCAGAGAACAGCCGCCTGAACATGGAGCAAAAATTACTACAGGCCCAGTTGAACCCACATTTTATATTTAACTCCATTGCGAACCTGCAAAGCCTTGTGGCTTCCGGCGATACAAAAGAATCTGTCCGTTACCTCTCTGCATTTTCCGGGCTATTGCGTAGTGTACTGGAACAAAGCAGGAGGGATTTCATCAGCCTGGAGGAAGAAGTAACTTCGTTGAAAAATTACCTTCAGCTGCAGCGGATGCGTTTTGCAGGGATTTTCGATTACCAGGTAACAGTGGCCGATGATCTTTATCCTGAAAATATATTGATACCTCCCATGTTAGTGCAGCCTTTTATTGAAAATTCCATAGAGCATGGGTTCAGGAATATTCAGTACAAAGGCATTCTAACGGTATCATTCAGCGCTGAAAACAACCAGGTGCTCATCGTGGTAGATGACAATGGCACGGGCATTACCAGTAAGAAAGAAGGGCCGCAAAAGAAACGGTCCCTGGCCGGAATTATTCTTAAAGAAAGACTGGAGGCCCTTTTTAAGTCCAGCGGACAGGAAGCGAAATTTGAAATTGAGAACAAAGAAAATAACGGCGCTCACGGAGTTACCGTGCGTATTGTAATACCAGAAATTAAAGATTAACCAGAAAGTAACTATACATGAAGCTTTATATCCTTGAAGATGAAACGCTCATTCTGAAGCACCTTTTACAGGTTGTTCAAAGCATTCCTTTTGTACAGGTTGTTGGGAACTCCCCCGAAGTAGCGCAGGCCGCCAGGGAAATACCGGCATTGAAACCAGACATTATTTTAGCGGACATCAGGCTGAAAGACGGCGACAGTTTCCGCTTATTTCATGAAATAGGGAGTGAAGGTTTCCAGGTTATTTTCCTTACCGCCTATGACCAGTACGCCATACAGGCGCTTAATATGGGCGCTTTCGGATACCTGCTGAAACCAATAGACGAAGCCGCATTAACGGAAATGCTGAACAAATGTTTCCACCAACGGAAACAGGAGCATGTTGGCCAGCAACAACTGGAAATAGCCCGCCAACATTATATGGCCCAGGGCGGAACGGCCCCCAAACGGATTGCATTGAAAAGTCTTGAATATATAGAGATTGTTTCTGTAGAAGATATTATGTATTGCAAGAGTGATAAGGGGTACACCACCTTCTACCTTAAGAATAAACGCGAAATCCTTGTCTCTAAAGGTCTGAAAGACTATGAGAGTTTACTGGTGCCCTCCGGCTTTTTGAGGTGCCATCAGTCTTACCTGGTTAATTTCCACTACGTGGAAAAATACTACCGGGAAGGGTATTTAAAAATGCAGAACAATGAACAGGTGCCCGTTTCCAGCAGGAAAAAAGAAGAAGTGCTGAATTACCTCGAAAACATTTCCTAAGCGGGTTTTATCATAGATAAACCTGAAAGAAGCTGTCTCGTAAATAAATGGGGCAGCTTCTTTTAGTTTTCCCCTTTTTTAGCACCATGATTTTATATATTTGAGATAGTATTTTTGAAAAGTATTGCATTTACTCTTCCGCGCGAAAGGATCATTCCTTGACTATACCTTATTAATCATTCATTTAATAGTTATCATATGGGATCTCTTAAAAAAGCTATCATTTTTTTTATTTTCAATCTTATCATGATAGCTTCGTGTTTTGGGCAAAAGTCGCTTTCATCAGCAGTAGAAAGGCAATTTAATAAGATTGAAAATGATATTCTGACAGCTGCCGAAGCGATGCCCGAGAGCAAGTTTAATTTCACCCCTGAGAGCCTGCATATAAAAGATGCCAATTTCGGAGGTGTCCGAACATTTGCCGGACAAATCATGCATCTGGCCACCGACAATATGCTTATCTGGAGTGTCATTACCGGTGATTCTATACGTGCTGACATTGAGGATGTAAATGGTCCCAAAAGTATTAAAACCAAAAAAGAAGTGATCGAATACCTTAAAGACTCTTTCTCAATTGGACGTAAAGCAATTTCAACATTGACAGATCAAAATGCCATGGACATGATTGATTTCAGATGGAGAAAGCTTCCCAGGCTGGACCTCGCGTTTTATGCGCTTACCCATGCGAATGAACATTATGGTCAGATGGCGATCTATCTCAGGATGTGTAACGTGACTCCACCTGCAACGCTTAATGATAAATAAAAGCATTACCTGCTCCTTAAGCTCGTGATAAAAATATACTTTTACGCCTAGCCATACATTAGTTAGCATGAATAATATCCAGGTAAAGTGGCTCCTTAACCCACAGGAAACATTGTTGTATCAGGGAAGTGCGCTTTATATCACCGGTAAATACAGTACAAAACAAGGTTGCTTATACATTACCAGCGAGAGAATTGTATTTGAAAGAAGGCCTGTGTTTAGGTTGTTTCAGGTGATTGGCGGGTTGTTCGGACGAAGGGAAAAGAATTTATCATTTCCATTAACTGCTGTTACCAGTTTTAAAGCAACTAAATATCTTTTGTATAAAAGGGCCATCCAATTAGAGTTAATGGATGGCGTCAGCTATCACTTTAGCGGAGGCAAATGGGAGGATATAGATGCAGCTTATCAGAAAGCTATACTGGGTGCAGAGCCTCTTCTCCGGTAAAGTAACGATGGGAGAGTAGTGCTGTAATAATTGTATAATTTCACAAAGATCAGCATACTGTGGACGATGCCTGCTATATGCTATACTAAACTCAGCACTTTATGGCCTCTGGTTTTATTATTATAAAGGATGGAAGATGCTTTTCAAGAAAGTCGGCCGTGTATGACTACATTATTAGCATTGTAATAAAGGAATTGCGTATGAATGATCCGGATAATGAATTTGGACTGTGGTTAGCGTCCTTAATTCCTGGAGAAAAAGACATTGACATAGGCTATGGATTCATACGACACGATACAGGGGAAGAATTAGCCAGATGGCTGGATCTGGGGGAAATTACCGAAGCAAACCAACTGATATTCTGGAGCTCATTGCAGCACTTTCTAAATAGGAATATTACCGACTTAAGAAGCCGGGATGAATCAACATATGAATTATTGATCATTTTGCTAAAAATGAATTATCTCGCCGATACAGGAGATGATCCGGATAATTTATCAGATTGGCATAAAGGATACACAGAGCCTTATACAAATAATAGGATTGGTCCGGGTTGGTGACTGGTTATCCCCAGAATATTATCTGCAGAAGTGTATGGTCATTATGTAGATTCCGTCTAGGCAATGCTTAGCATCCGCTATGTACCTACAGAAGCACCGCAGTAGAGGTGGACTTGATGCGGGGATGAGTTCCGGATGTATAACCGGGATAAAATTGCATCAGGAAATGGATGGAGGTCAGCACGGCGCATAGCAGTGCTGCTTCAGGATGAGACTGTAGCTGCGGAAAGAAATATACTATTGAAAGAAAGCAGGTATAAAGGGTTTATTTATCAAAATATCTCCGGAGGCAAGGTGGCTTTATTCCAGTTGAATGACGGCTGGGTATGCGTGTGTATAGATAAGTTTGGGAAGCAATTTTGTCCGCTTTGGGTAAGTACGTTTATGAGCATATTTGGGCGCTTGCGGCGCTGCCACCGCAATAATATCGGCGGCCATATTTTGTCTGCTACGCGATGGGCCATCCTTGTACATCGCTCTTACCTGGAAAACGACTACCAGTGAACCCTCTCCAGGTACATCCAGTGAAATGTTTGTTTCCTGGAAAGTGGTATCGGAGGCTGTCATCAGCGTAACCGTTTCGCTACCCACGACCTGACGTGATGTAAAATCAATACGCGTTGCGATCACTTTTACTTCCAGGGCAGTAATGCCTTTATACCCGTCGATGGTTTGTGCGGGAATATGTAGTATTCCGTTAGGGAGAAGGCGGGGAGCCACCGTAAAGAAACGATCTACTCCGGTATGCTGGTTGAAGCGGAAGCCTGTCAGGGCCTCATGATGATCGCCGGCAGCAATGAGTAGCCTGTTGAGCCGATTGATATGGGCGCCATCACAATGGATATCCAGGTGGCCGTAGAAAGCGTGACGGATAAAAGCGCCTTTCCTGCTGGCGATGCCAAAGCGGCGGGATGCGCGGCGGGTAGCAGCCGTTTGCTGCACGCTTTGAGGCATGGAGCGCAGGAAGTAGTTGCCATTGCGTTTATATCCAATGAGAGGACCAAGTTTTCCCGTAAAGGGAAGGATAGACATTTGTTTTGCCATGGGAGATTATTTTGATTACTATAAATATAACATAATTCGGGGAACGTGTTTTCGGGGCAAATTGAAGATTATCTAAAGCCAGTGTATTGCGTATTGTATAATATTCAAAGCTAGTGTAGTAGGGATTTGAGAATACCAAATGCGGGTGTATGGCCATTTAGAGAAATATTGAAAAAAGATATTCTCCCAGGATGTATATTCACAATTCTAAAAATGCAACAATGTTTCATTTATTTGTTGTTTTTCTTTACTTTGCGACCATTATGACATGTAAAATATACTATCCGCTCGCCCTGGCAGCGGTAATACACTTGCTTGCTCCATTAAAATTGAAAGCACAATTAATAAGTGAAAAAGATAGAACAATGGAGCATTCAAGCAACGCCTTGAATAAAAATTTACAGGATGCCAGCCGGATTGGTCGTACTTCCGGATCCAAGGCACCGGAATTCCAGGAGCTGTATGATTATGAAGTCAGTGCAAAGAACCTGGTAGGCGCTACATTTCCTTATCAGGCCTTATTGCATAGGGCATATGTGATTATGCTGGCGGAACAAAAGATCATCAGCCATGAGGAAGCTAAAAGTATATTGAATGGTCTTGTTAAAGTAGATAAGCTGGCTGTGGACAATCCCTCCCTGCAGGTATACCTTCCTTATGAAGCGCAGCTGATCAAAGAAGTTGGTAGTGTGGGAGGGAAAATGCATATCGGTCGTAGTCGTAATGACCTCGACAATACAACTAACCGGATGTTCTTGCGGGATCAGCTGCTGGAGGTCATCGAAGGGGTGATACGACTGCGTACAGCTATCCAAACGAAAGCACTGGATCACCTGCAGACGGTGATGGTGATTTACACGCACCGAAAAGAGGCGCAGCCAGGTACACTGGCTCATTATTTAACGGCCATTGATGAAAGTCTGGCGAAATGTTTAGCGCGCTATCTTCAGTTGTATGAACGTATCGATGAATGCCCGCTGGGGTCTGGCGCAAGTGGTGGTACCAGCTGGGCATTAGACCGGTATAGGGTGGCCGACCTGTTGGGCTTTAACCAGCTTGTTGTGAATACGATAGAAGGGGCAGCTGGCTGGGATCATATCGCTGAATTTGCATCGGATAATGCCATCTTCATGAGTGACCTTAGCCGCCTGGCTTCGGAGTTGCAGCTCTGGAGTACGGATGAATACAACTCGGTAGAACTGGATAATTCATATGCCGGTATCAGTAGCATGATGCCGCAAAAAAAGAACCCCGATGCCCTTGAAAGAACCCGCAAGGCAGCGGCAATCACCACCGGGCAACTGATGTCTGTGCTGACCTCCTTAAACAGCATCGAATACCAGCATAGCGGTGTCAGGGTGATGCTGGAACCGAAGAGTCTTGATGCCCTTCTGGCTGCCACGCATACAATGACCGGCGTAGTCAGCACCTTACATGTCAATAAAGAAACGATGGCCAGGTATGCCAGGGAAAACTTCTCCACCATGACTGATCTGGCAGATGTATTGGTGAAGAGTGCTCACCTTGATTTCAGGGATGCACATGAGGTGATTGCATCGGTTGTTAATAATGCGATAGCAGGAAAGAAAACGGCGGATCAGATTACAGTGGCAATGATCCAGACTGCAGCGAAAGAACGATTAGGGCATGAGCTGACCATCTCAGAACAACAGTTACAGACAGCTCTTGATCCACTCCAAAGCGTAGCGCATAAAACAGGGCCGGGGATGCCGGCAATGTCATCAGTGATGCAGATGATCTCCAATGGCCAGAAAGACGTTGCAGCTAAATCTGCCTGGCTGGAAAAACACAAAGCCTATTTAAGTAGAAAAAATGAGGCGTTGATGGAATTGGTAAAGAAGTATTAACGGACTTTACGTAGAGGGAATATCATCCTATCTTACCGGAAATTAATCAGTTGCCGGTAAGATAGGATTGTTATTTATCATTACTTTACATACTCTTTGAAAATCCTGTTGAGCCAGCGCAGCATGATGAATATCACGGCTGCCGCTCCTCCCAGCAGCAGGAAGTTTACAAGGAAGTAGTTCGCCTTGTTATCATACGTATCCCATAACGTTGCCAGAATACCTGAGAGCTTATTGCCGATAGAAGTGGCCAGGAACCAGCCTCCCATCATCAGTGAGGTAATACGCGCCGGACTAAGTTTGGACACCAGCGATAATCCCATCGGGCTCAGGAACAATTCTCCTACGGTGATGACGCCGTAACAGCCTATCAGCCACCATGGAGATGCTTTTATAGCGCCATTGCTGCATACATATACCGCACCTACCATCATCAGCGTTGACAGTGCCGATATCAATAATCCCCATGCTATTTTTGATGGCGTGGACGGCTCCCTGTTTCGTCTCCGCAGTAGTGCAAAAAATGCTACCAGCAGGGGCGTCAGCGTAATTACAAAAAATGGATTGATGGATTGAAACAACTCTGTATTATACAAGCTGACACTTTTCCCTTCCGCGGGCATCTTCTCCGGCGCCACATTTTTGAAGTAGGCTACGTTACCCCATACTTTCTCCGGTTTGCCAGCCGCATCACGCACCACCCTGAATTCCTTATCATAAGCAGTGACGGAATCCGGTTTATTCTGGACCGTTTCTACCAGGTAAAGACGCTGCGCCGGTTGCTCAATGGCAGCAGGAATTTCCCTGTCAGTATAGTATTGTGCCCAGGTAGTCAGTGCCGTACCATTCTGTTTAAATACCGCCCAGAATACGATAGACACTGCAAAGATGGCCAACAGTGCTGATATAGGTTTACGATCCTTTGCATCCGCTTTCATCAGCAGGGATACAAAAAAGAAGACGATCGGTACACAGGCGAAGATGAATGCATCGGTGGAGTCAGATCCGAAGATGTTGCCAGGAATGAACCAGGCACCGAGTCCTACTACAATGGCCGGCAGGAAAACCACCGAGAAAATCCTGCTCAGCGGCATATCGCCCTCCTGTTCGGGTTTGCGTACATCTGCATGCCGGTAATGTTTCATTCCGATAACGAAAATCAGCACACCCAGGAACATGCCTATGCCGGCAGCAATGAATGCTGCGCCCCAGCCAATGGTATTGCGGAGGAAGGCAGCAAAAAAGTTGCAGATAAAAGCACCGATATTAATACCCATGTAAAAAATATTGTACCCGGTATCTTTACGGCTGCGGTACTTTTCATCATTATACACATTCCCCAGCAAAGTGGAAATGTTAGGTTTAAAGAACCCGTTACCCACACAGATCAGTGCAAGCGACAGGTAAAAAACGGTCAGGTTATGTACAGACAAACCTATATATCCGATCCCCATTAATATACCTCCGATGATAATCGACTTACTGTAGCCGAGTTTGCGGTCGGCTATTAAACCACCCAGGAAGGGCGTCAGGTATACAAAAGCGATAAAAGTGCCGAAGATATCCGCCGCAGTAGCACGGTCCATGCCCCAGCCGCCTTTTGAAGTGTCTGTCAGGTACAACTGGAAAATACCGAGGATCAGGTAAAATCCAAATCGTTCCCACATCTCAGAAAGAAACAGGAAAGGCAGTGCCGTTGGATGATTACGCGTTTTTTTCATATAAACAAAATATAGGTAGCTGTGGTTATTTTAAGGCAGGAAAACGATATCATCCGTTACCGCCAAACCGCTAAAATAAGGGAAAGATGGGAATCTAAACACTTCGGTGAGAGGAGGGGTCAGTAATCCACGCAGGGCATCTCCATAACATACATGAGAAGTTTATTTTGGGAGACAGGAAATTTCCGGGATGATCAGAGGTGGGTGGAGGTGTATAGCTGGAGCATTTGGTGTTGTAAAAGAAAAAAACTTTATCTTATCATACATTTTTCTATCTTAGTATTGCTTGTCGATGAAATACAAGCCAGAGAATAAAAAGATTGTTGACGCCAATTTTTTGTTTGGGATAATCTGATAGTTTGTTGTTGACCGTGATATATAACCTATATTTTTTAAAACACTATACCTTGTTCCGTAAGATTCCCTTTTCTATCCTTATATTATTGGGACAATTGTGCAACTTAAATGCTCAGAACAGACCTGTTAGTTCAACGCCAATTGTAGCTACCCCTGTGCCAGTCCCATCAGCATATGGCTCAATATTAACAAATTATGTTCGTGCCTGGCAACCTTCGATGCCAACGTCTGATAAACAGGTGGTTAACAATTTGTCGCGAACAGCCGCGGAAGTGAAGCAAACAACTGTCTATTATGATGGACTTGGGAGAAAAATGCAAACAGTTGAGAAAGCAATCAGTACATCAGCGAAGGATATGGTTAAGCCTGTAATTTATGATGCATTTGGAAAGGAAGTTTATGATTACCTGCCTTATACTCAAATTTCTGGTAATAACTCGGATGGAAACATCAAGTTAAATCCTTTCTATGAACAAGGGCTGTTCTATAAAGATGGTCAACTGAATCCAGGAGGAGTTGGAGAGGACATTTATTATGCTGAAACGATCTTTGAGCCATCCCCTCTGGGACGTATTTCAAAAGCATATGGCGTCGGAAACAGTTGGGCGAAAACGGGAGGCGCTCGTGCAATTGAAATGCAATATCTGGTGAATGAGGTTTCAGACAGTGTAGTTATCTGGAATATAGGAGAGGGTATGTTACCAGTGTCCGCCGGTTATTATCCGCCTGGTAAATTAATTAAAAACGTTACGATTAACACCACAGGCGTTAAGTCTGTTGAGTATACTGACAGAGATGGACAGACTATCCTGAAAAAAATGCAGAAAGATGCTGTTACATCTAATGGTTATACAGGATGGCTTTCTACTTACTATATCTATGACGATGTTGGCAATTTACGGGTTGTATTGTCTCCACTTGCGACTGAACAGATCATTGGAACCTGGAATGTGGCACCTGTTGCTTTTGAACTTTGTTATTTCTATCAATATGATGGTAGGAACAGGCTTATAGTTAAGAAGGTGCCTGGTTCAGAAATGGTCGAAATGGTATATGATAATAGAGATAGATTGGCTTTCAGTCGTGATGGAAACGGAAAATCGCTTGGTCAATGGCTTGTTAATTTGTATGATTCTTTTAACAGACCAGTTGAGACAGCACTTTATGCTTCCACTACATCACGTTTGGATCTACAACAACAAATGAATACGATTCCAGCATTCGCAGGTAGTACTCCGTTGCCATATACAATTCCGGGAACGGTAGATCTGGAGCTTGCATTTTACGATGGAAAAGCGTTGTATGAAGCTCAAAACTCCGTTTTTCTGAATCCTGGTTTTGACGTTGCAAATAGTGAAGTCATGCTGCAAATTAATCCCCAACTTACAGGAAGCACCACTACTGTTGCTGCCTCACAAGTGCTGCCGGCTATGATATTGAATAATTTGACACCGCTAACATTTACCTATTATGATAATTATAATTTCAGCGGTGTCAGGCCCTTGGAAAGCACCTTGCTTGGTAAACCAACTGCTGGGAATAATCCCTATCCGGATTCGATAGTGGTGAGTAGCTATGTTCATGGCCTCATAACAGGTACCAGTACCCGTATTCTGGGAACTGATACATGGTTGACTACCACAAATTATTACGACAGAAAAGCTAGAGTGATCCAGTCAGTGGGTAGTAATATTTCAGGCGGGAAAGAAGTCGTTACAACCATGTATGACTTTAGTAGTAAGATATTAAGTAGCTACTATGCTCATATTAATCTCAGAAGCGGCCTTACTCCTTCCTCCACAATATTGACTGCAATATCATATGATGCTGCCGGTCGCATAAAGGAAATACGTAAACGGATAAATGATGCAGATAGCCTGGATAGGATCGTTGCGCGAATGGAATATGATGAGTTGGGTAAAGTGAAAATAAATACACTCGGGCTTTCTTCTACTAACACAGTAGGATTGGAAAAAGTGTCCTATCAATATACAATAAATGGTTGGTTGAAAAGTATAGGAAAAGAATATTTGGATAATCAGACAGCCGCAGGGCATTTTGGAGAAGAATTGTTTTATGATAAAGGCTTTAATATAAATAGCTATAATGGCAATATCGCCGGCGTATTATGGCGTGGCTGGAACGACCCGGTTGTACGGGCTTATGGCTATAAGTATGATAATATTGGTCAGTTGACAGGCGCTGATTTCGCGCAAAAATCAAGCAGTAGTGGCTTATGGAAAAATGATGTGGTGGATTTTACGGTTGGTGGTATCAGCTATGATGCGAATGGGAATATTAAACAGTTATCACAAAATGGACTGGTTGGTACCAGTAGTTCTAATATAGATAATCTCACCTATAGTTATAAACCAGGTAGCAATAAATTGCTGGGAGTAACAGATGCATCCCCAGTCACACAACGGCTTGGTGATTTCAAAAATGGAACGAATACTGGTGCAGATTATAGATATGATACATCCGGAAATTTAACTAAAGACCTGAATAAAAATATTTCTTCCATCACCTACAATCATCTTAATCTGCCTACTCAGATAACGGTTGATGCGAAAGGAGTAATCAGCTATGTTTACGATGCGGCCGGAAGAAAGCTGCAGAAAAAAGTATCAGATAATACGGTAACACCGGCAAGAACAATAGTGACTGACTATATGGGGGTATTGACATATCAAAATGACACACTCCAGCAATTGAACCATGAGGAAGGCCGGGTGAGGGTTGTTGCTCAATCAAATGGTAAGCCCAGGTATGTGTATGATTATTTTGTAAAAGATCATTTAGGTAATCCAAGGCTTTTACTGACGGAGGAAGCAAACCTGACAGTATATGCGGCCAGCATGGAGGAGTCTGCAGCGGCAACGGAAGGGATGTTGTTTAGCAATGTGAATGAAACAAGAATAGCCACGCCGGTGGGCTATCCTAATGATGCTGACGCGCCTGATAACAAGTCAGTATCGAAACTGACAGGGGATGGATCTGGTAAAAAGATCGGGCCATCATTGGTACTTCGTGTGATGGCCGGTGATACCATAAGAATGGGTGTAAAAGCATTTTACAAATCTGATGGACCTGCGAACAAGCCCCAATCTGTTACCACGGACCTTTTGCCTCAGCTGCTCATGGCATTTGGTGGAAATTCAGCAGGAGGAAGCGGCCATGCTTTGGCTGATGGCCAACTTCCTGCTTCACCATTTAATGCGGGCAGCTATTCCAATATTTACCAGCGTATGAATGAACGGGACCAGGAAAAAGGGAATCCTAACCGGATTAGCGCATTCCTGAATTTTGCGCTCTTTGATGATCAGTTCAGATTGGTGGATGATAACTGTGGACTTAAAGCGGTGAAAGCTACGCCTGACGAGCTGCAAACATTATCTCCTGAGGAGTTAGTCATGCAAAAGAGTGGTTTCCTTTATATTTATACCAGTAATGAGAGTCAGCAGGATGTATACTTTGATAATTTAATAGTCACTCAGCAGACTGGTACAGTGGTGGAAGAAACACATTACTATCCATACGGTTTAACAATGGCAGGTATAAGTAGCAATGCTTTAAAGGGAACCAGCTATAAAGAGAACAAAAATAAATTTAATGGAGGATCAATTTTGCAGAGTGGTGAGTTTGCTGATGGTTCCGGATTAGAATTATATGAAACTCCTTTAAGAACGTTAGATCCACAATTAGGACGCTGGCATCAGATCGATTCTAAGCCCCAGGAGATGTTTTCTCCTTATGCCGCCATGGCCAATAATCCAATATCAATGAGTGATCCAATGGGGGATACCACCTGGGTTTTTGGAACTGCCGGACAGTATCTGGGAACCATAAATGATAATCTGCCCAATCAAGCGCATTTTATTGATATGGATGATGTTAGGGTCACTGCTTTTGATGCAAGTAAAAGTACAGCTAAAGAGGCACGGATACTTGCAAAGAGGATGCGAGAGGTTTCTGTTGCTTATATTGGGGCGAAAGGAGCCGAAAAGCTTAAGGCGATTGCATCTGACGCTACGAAAATTAATGAGGAAATTGCCTTTGTTGGTACTATTGGAAAAAATAAGGAGCTTCAATTTACAGCATTGCCCGTGGATAAGGATAATGGATATAAATATGTTCGCATACCGATTCAGGTGGATAAAAAATACTCGCAAAAGGATCAGGTGACGCTTTTTCTTTTCGGGCACATTCACCATAATGGGATGGAGAGCGGGGGAACTTTTACAACAACAGGTGGGCCTGTGGCAGCACATGCTTTTTTTGGCAAGCCAACCTTTCCAGATGATTATGTTCCTGCGTTATTTAGAACTGCAAATGCTACAGACAGGGGACAGTCACCGGCTTTGATCGCAACTCCTTATGGAGTCACGATTTATGGATCAGGGGCAAGAA
The DNA here is from genome assembly GCF_052114225.1 of Chitinophaga sp. RAB17. Classification (NCBI taxonomy): domain Bacteria; kingdom Pseudomonadati; phylum Bacteroidota; class Chitinophagia; order Chitinophagales; family Chitinophagaceae; genus Chitinophaga; species Chitinophaga sp. RAB17. The sequence continues at coordinate 359,748 of NZ_JBFREI010000004.1, forward strand.
TGGAAAGAGGTTATGGTGGATCATTCGTAAAGGAAGAGGTTATGCCTGTATCTCAAAGTTATTTATTATATAAAAGTTTTAAACCGTAAGTATGAGATTACTAATTATATTGATCGCCGTGATGTTACTGACTGCTTGTCATAATTCTGCAAGGAAACCTTCAGAATTAATTCCGAAATCTCATGCTGATTCAATGTTTTCTTACCTGTTAAGCAAGACAGCTTCATTTTCGATTTCAGAGAATTCGACATTCCCTGATAGCAATGAACTATATTTTTACTATGCACAAAGATTTGATACATCCCAGCTACTCCATATTAAAAAAAAGGATTCACTTGTAAAAGTACTGGTATACCAGGTGATTATGCCATATTTTAAAGTTGACCCGGTAACGGATCCCCCTGCGCCGCAATTTTTTGAAGGGTATAGTTTTGATCTGGAATTGTCGCAATGGAGAAGTATTGCAGATGTAGCTGACAGTATTTTATTATCTCCTAAAGGGCCGATGGATAAATATGGTGCTTTTGACAATCCCACTTATTTTTTAGCATTCAATTCCAAAATAGAGTGGAACTTAAATGAAGAAGAAACTAAACGCCTACAGGCATTCATGGGCTACCTGAAACATAAAATACTTTATCAGGAACTGGCCAAGAAGCCTCAATGGTTCCTGGAGCCGAAATGATATTTTTTGAATTTAATATAATTGAACTGTAGTATTATACCTATATCCGCTATCAATCCTTATATGCAATCTATTTATTGTAGCCTCAAACGACTGTCTGTTTTATATTGGGTAAGGCGCCTGCAAATGAAAACAGTGCTCCTGTATTGCACAATTTCCTGTATTACTATTCCTGCTGTTTTTGCACAGGGCAATACTCAAACCAATATAATTCCCCCGTCTCCGGTATCATATGAGTTTGCAAAGAATGGAAGTTTGCCTATCAGTTATTCGTCGGGCGCTATGACCTTCAGTATTCCGGTTCATACTATCAAATTGGGCTCACAGTCATTGCCCCTATCAATAGGTTATGCTTCTACAGGTGTAAAAGTAGATATGTCGGCATCGCGGATTGGTATTAACTGGAATCTAAACGCAGGAGGAGTAATCACCCGCATTACACGCGGAATACCCGATGAGCAGGGTGTGTTTTGGCATTTAAAGGATATATATAAAGACTCTCCCGCTGGGGGACCTAATATGCCATATGCAGCAAATCCGAGGCAGTATGGGGTAGACACTGAAAAAGATTGGTTTCAATATAATTTCAATGGATATTCAGGCACCTTTTATTTGGATGATTCATTAAAAGCACATTTCGTTAATGATAATAAACTGGCGATTGCAGTTAGCTTGGTTTCTGAACCTGCTGTGCCAACAGGGGATCCAAATCTGGCTCCTGACATGGACCGTATTTTAAAATTTGCGATCACCACACCCGATGGCACCAAATATGAATTTGGCGGACAGGAATACGCTGAGCGCAATTTTCAGGTAGGTTTCATGGTAGATGATGTTGCAGGTTACAGGTCCAATACGGCGGGTGGAAATCAGCAGGTATATGATTATATAAGCACATTTTTTCTTAAAAAAGTGACGAACCATTTAGGAGGAACAATGCTTTTTAGTTATGAAAAAGATTATTATAAGTTTGTATCGGCGGTGTCTCAGAATGCTGTTGTTGGAGTGGATCCCAAAACTATAATAATTGGTGGAGGGTCGGGCAGTGGAGGTTATGAAGAAGTTTTTCGCTCAGAGAGTAGTGGTAAGATTTGTTGGCGGAATTTTGTCCGTTCGCGCGCACTTAAGAAAATTGAGGTAAAACAACCAGATGGAAGTCTTATTTCAACCATTAACTTTATAAATACGGACCAGAGTAGTTTTTTGGGCCTGGATTATTTCTATACCTCTCCATTTTATTTTAGAGTAATTAATGATTACACGGCACACCAGGTCATGTATGAGAACTTTTATGAGAAAAGTCCAATATTTAAAACAGCTCCATTACGGACAGACAGAATTGTTATAAATAATAGTGAAAACAAGCAGGTGCAAGCTATTCAATTTCATTACGACTACATTAAACAACGTCAATATTTGCGGCAGGTGTTGCTGTTGGGAGAGTCATTGGCCCAATTGGCAGGTACAGACGAGCAACAATACAAATTTGAATATTATAAAAGAGATACTTTGCCTCAACCCTTGTCATCTTCGCAGGATTATTTTGGTTATTTTAATGGAAAGGTGAACGATGGATTAGTAGTTAAGCCAACAGCATCTGATAATTGTGGTGTAAGCATGGCTTTTATTAATACATACCTGACAAGCCGTATTTTTGGAGATAGAAATCCAGTGACGAACTACATTGATTGTGGGATGATTTCAAGAATTTATTACCCTACTAAAGGGTTTTCTGAGATAGTGTATGAACCAAATTACGGCCCGGATGGTAAACTTTATGGAGGAGCCAGAGTAAAATATCTCAGGGATTTTGATGGCATTAAGTACTCACAGGAAAGAGAGTTCTATTATAATGAATTGGCCCGGTTTCCCGACAATAGGTCAAGTCTTCTTCAAACGGAAGAACCGAGATTTTTTGATAAAAAGAGTTTCGTTCTGGCAGATCAGTTCGACTGTACATTATCATCTACGTCCATTAATTCGTTGTATAGTAATAGGAAGTCATCTCAGACATTTAGTACAGTAACTGAATTTTTTAAAGATGAAACCGGGCGTAGGGTGGGTGCCACAGAACGCCGCTACTTTGTAGAAGCACAACCATATCCATCTGTCCTGCAGGGGGCGTTGTTATTTTCTACGCCAGCTTCCAGCATAGACGCCTGGAAAAGTGAATTACTATTAAGTCAGGCTAATTTCACAGCAGCTCCAAACGGAGCTTTTGAGCTTAAAGACAAAACAGAATATGAATATATTAAGCTAAATGAACAAAAATTTCTGAACCATGTAGTAGTGTTGAGCGGAATAAAAGTGCCGGGATTAAAATCTTCTTATAGCATTAATTCTTACGAGATAGCAAGTTGCGATTTCCGGAAGTCAAAGGAAACGGCGACCACTTATTTTCCCAATGGTAGTACAGTATTGACTAAAGATTATGCGTATAAAAATGATAGCTTAGTTGGGCTTCAGAGTATGACAACGAAAAATAGCAAAGGAGACACTGTGGTGATCAATTATACTTATCCATCTGATGTTCCTTCTCCTTCTCTTGCGATAAAAGCGATGCTCAACCAATACCGTATTGCTGAGCCGGTTATTACGGAAAAACTTGTAAATGGTCAGAAGAATACAACTACCGAAATCAACTATAAGGATTGGGGGCAGGGTATTGTATTACCCGATAAGATTACGGCCAGACTGGGAAATGAAACTGTAGGTGGTGTAATGGACTTTTACAGGTATGACAGAAATGGAAATATATTGGAGCAACAAGCACAGAACGGCGTCAGGGAAACATATCTGTGGGGGTATAATGGCCAATATCCGGTAGCCAAAATTCTGGGTGCTGATTATACCACCATTTCCGGGCTGGTAAACCAAACTGTATTGACTGATAGTAGCGGCACATATAGCGGTATACAGATCAGAGATGAACTCAACAAGCTACGTACGGCGCCTAATGCGAAAAATTATTTTGTAAATACGTATACTTACAAGCCCTTAGTTGGAATGACGAGTCAGACAGATCCCTTAAACCGTAGCTCATTCTTTGAGTATGACTCATCGAGTCGATTAAAGACGGTAAGAGATAATGAAAATCAGATAGTAAAAATGTATGATTTTGCCTACGGCGTGACATCAGCCCCGGCAATTCCAGGAGCAACATACTATAGTAAGGCACGTTCTGCGATATTCTATAAAAATGACTGTGCAATTGGACAGGTGGGAGGTTTTGTAATCTATAATTTGGCAGCATCCGCATTTTCTTCACAAATCTCCCAGGCTGATGCTGATCAGAAGGCACAGACAGCCCTGGATAAAAATGGCCAGGTTTATGCAAATACAACTGCTACCTGCCAGCCGGCTACGGTACCAACGCCTACATATTTCAACACCGCGCATTATAAAAAAGGCTTTAGCAATGCATGTGTTACTGGTTTGTCCCTGCGGCATACTTATGACGTTCCAGCTGCAGCTTATTCATCAGCGATCTCACAAGGTGATGCTGACAGAAAGGCTTTTGATAATATACAGATTTATTCTCAGGCCAATATAGATACCAATGCAGCCTGCATCAGCAATGTTCAGCCTCCATGGGATGGGACTATTTTTAATCCACTTGATAATAGCTCCTATTCATATGCCAGGTACTTTTATTCAGCTTCTTTGGAGGATATGAAATTAAAATTGAAAACGCCATCGTTGTTTGGTCCAATCCCAGTAGGTATTTTTGATCCGAACCCGAATGTGAAAAGCATTGCAGTTTATTTTTACCCCAGCTATATAATACATATGCTTAAATCCGGGTCCAATAACCAATTTGCTCCTGACGGATATTATGTGCATACTGCAGGATTGGTAAATGGTACTTTTGGTGATGACGTATTAATTTGTCATTTGGTGGAGGGGGCATTAGTAGGAATAGATTATTTCCCAGAAAGTGGTACCATCGTTAAGTAAGAGCGGAGGAGATGGCTCAATTTTGAGCAGGTGAACAGCATTCATTTATAGAATAGAAATATTTAGATTTGAGTTCATACAAAAAGGGAAATCATTTGGTTCCCCTTTTTGTATGGTACCTATCGCAGAAAGTGTTGCGGAGATTTTCTCTACCCCAAATTGACTTAAGGCGACCAGTTCTATCTCCAAGCCTCTTCTTCAGTTACAACGCATGGTTAGTTTCACGGAACATTTTAATCCCTTTATATTGCAATAGCGCCATCAGCGCCACCCAGGCGGCAATAGCCATGATAATGATACTACCGGTAAGTGTGATCAGACTGCCAGATTCGATCACGAAAACAACACTGGCGAGCACCCACGACAGGTCCATCCATGTAACCAATTTCACTAAGACAGCCTGCAGCTGCGGACGGGTAGCAGTATAGGCCACAAAGCCCGCAAAAACCAATAGGAAAATACCTGTTCCGGTAAAAGGAGTGGGCGTTGCTACACCAAAAAGAGTGGCAAATGGGCTGGCCAGGATGATTAACAAAAGACCGGCGGCAGCGGAGCTGATGGCATTGATCAGCAAGGTGGTTTTGAGCTGTTTCATAAGTTCTTATTTTGAAACAAAGGTAGCAGCGCCTGGAGGCTGCGTTGTTACCATTTTACGACAATCAGTTATCATTTAGCGACAGCCGGGTTTCAAATGATGCTGCCAACGGTAACGGCTATATGATGTTGCCCCTGCGGGGTGTATGTAACTGCTTACTGCCAACTGGAAAACTATCAGTAAATGTTCACGGGAACATTTTACATAATCAGATGTATTGAAATAGAGAATGAATTGTCAGCATTGGTTAAATTCGCCCATAAAAGAATAAGTCATGAAATATGTGTATCTGGGAATTGCTATTGTCGCAGAAATTATTGCAACGAGTGCACTGAAAGAATCCCTTTCTTTTACGAAACTGTGGCCTTCTGTTATTGTAGTGGTGGGTTACACTATTGCGTTTTATTTCTTAAGCCTGACTTTAAAAACTTTGCCGGTTGGTATTGCCTATGCCATTTGGTCCGGTGTGGGAATAGTCATGATTAGTGTGGTAGGTGCTTTACTTTATAAACAAAAACTGGATTTACCGGCGATCATTGGAATGCTGTTGATTATAGCTGGTGTGGTGATCATCCATGTTTTCTCTAAGATGTCGGCACATTAGCCGGCCGCCGGAAATGTTTTTTATGTTAATAGCGGTGTGGGGCCTATTGAGGTTACATGACTTTGTCTGGAGGGGAAAGCGTCCTGATCAAAGGTTTGGGTAATGGGGGATGGGTGTTTTTTTGTGAAGTTAGGAAGTCGAACTATTTGGGGAGAGATTATACTGAGATTATCTCGTTTTTCCCTTGGTGAATAGGGGATTCCAGATACGAATGTGAAATATGTAAAATGTAGTTTATTTATTATTTTATATAAAATAATAATATTAATACAGAAGTATGATCAATATAATTTATCATTCTTTTTAATAATGATGTATTTGTTTAGCAATGTGTTGATAATGTTGCTTACCTTAGTTCTTGAATACCCCAAAGCTTAGTTTTACTGATTTGTATCATAACAAAATGTGATTGAGGTCATTTATTACTGAAGAATCACATAGTAGTTTTACGGTGAAACATCAGCATGATACGGTGAAGCATCATTTTAAATTAGGATTCAACTAATACCACGAAAAGAATCATCCCTATTCTTCTAAAGTAAGTTCAAAAAACCATTAAACATGAAAACTACATTCATTCTCTCAATGGCGCTCCTTTTGGGCGGAATTTCAACCAACGTATCCGCGCAGGCAACAGCTTCCGCCACAGCTACTGCTACCATTGTAACACCTATCAGTATTACCAAGAACGTAGACATGAATTTCGGTAACATTGCAGTGCAGGCCAGCACCGGAGGTACGGTGGAATTATCTCCCGCAGGTGTACGTATTGAGAGTGGAGGTGTTACGTTACCTGTCAACAACGGAACAGTAACAGCTGCATCGTTTACAGTGGATGGATCAGGTAACTATACCTATAGCATTACGCTGCCATCTTCCGCACTTATCATTACAAGTGGCGCCAATACTATGACAGTGGATGCCTTTACCAGCAGTCCTTCTGCTATCGGTACACTGACAGCCGGCACACAAACACTGACTGTAGGAGCCACCCTCAACGTAGCCGCTGCGAATCCTGCAGGAACTTACATTTCAACCACACCGTTTGATGTTACTGTGAATTACAACTAGGGATTCCTGATTATTTTCAGCGAGGGCATCTGATGTATTATTGCTGCATCAAATTGACCATAACTATCTAAACTGCTATCCATGAACGTTATTGTAAAAAGGGAACACCCTACCCATGTATACAAAAGGTGGGCGTTTTTTATCACCTTCTTTGCAGCAGCATTTTTTTCAACAAAGGTTGTGGGACAGGGAAATCTCCTGGTCACACCCAGGAGGATCGTTTTTGACGGGCAGAAAAGAATGCAGGAACTCAACCTGGCTAATGCCGGTAAAGACACTGCAAAATATCTGATATCGTTCATGGAAATCAGGATGAAAAGTGATGGTACATTTGAGCCGATTAATACACCGGATTCCGGTCAGCACTTTGCCAGTAGCTATCTGCGTCTTTTCCCCCGGACTGTAACACTGGCGCCGAATGAGGCGCAACTGGTGAAAATACAGGTGGTGAAAACAAATGAACTGGTGCCGGGAGAATACCGGTCACATATTTACTTCCGGGCGGTACCAGATTTAAAACCACTGGGAGAAAAATCACCCACAAATGATTCGATTGGAATATCTGTCCGATTGACCCCCATTTTTGGATTGACTGTACCTGTTATTATACGCGTTGGAGAAACGTCGGCAAGCGTGAAGATCACTGATTTATCAATAATACCTGATGAAAATTCAGCGTCACAGCTTTCCCTGGTGTTCAACCGCACGGGGAATTCCTCTGTTTACGGAGACCTTACAGTTGACTATATTTCACCTAAAGGGACGGTTACACAAGCGGGTGTTGTAAATGGAATTGCGGTGTATACACCTACTACGAGTCGCAGAATGGTTATAAAACTTAGCAATAATGCTGCTATTGATTACAAAGCGGGTAAGCTTCACGTGGCATATACGACCCCTGTTGATGCTAAATCAATAAAGATAGCGGAGGCAGAAATAGTGTTGCATTGATCTGAGGTGGCTGCAATGCCTGTATGTAGCATTGCAATTTAATTCTGCAAAGGCATGAAAAAATTTTCCCTCTCTGTTCTAACCGGTAAGAGTATATGGATTATTATTATACTTTTATTATCCGTTTCCCAGCTTTCAGCGCAGTCTGTCACCAACTACGCGTTTGTGGCCTCCAATGGTACTTTTACGCCCCTTTCAACGCCCAACGCCACCAGCTGGACGGGAACTACCGATGATGGTGTTTCTACCCTTATACCTATTGGATTTGATTTTTGGTATATGGGGGTGCGGTATACCAGTATCGGCGCTTCTACCAATGGCTGGATCACCCTGGGCGCCATTGCCACAAACAGCGTAGCGATTAATAAGTTAACGACCGGAGGTTCTCCCAGACCGGTGATTGCACCGCTATGGGATGATATTGACCTGGTGGCATTTACAAATGCCACCTATAAGACAACCGGCACGGCGGGCAGCAGGATATTTACGTTGGAGTTTCTGAATATGAAATGGAACTACCTGGCACTGGGAGCGGTATGTTCTTTCCAGCTGAAATTGTTTGAAAGCACAGGTAAAGTTGAATTCGTTTACAGGTCAGATGCATTTTCAAACGTTACTCCCAGCGCTTCTATTGGTATTACCGCGGCTGCCACAGGATCCGGCAATTTCCTGTCAGTAAATAATGGCAGCACCAGCGTAAGTTCCACTACTGAAGCCAATGTGAGCGCCAAACGAACTACAGGAAGAACCTACGATTTCACACCGCCTGTACCCATTGCGCCAGGAAGTTTAACATTTACCAATGTAAGCAGCACAACAATGACCCTGAACTGGTCAGACCTTTCTTCCAATGAAAGGGGATTTGTTATTTATAGTTCCACCGATGGCGTAAACTATTCCTTCGTGACGCAAACAGCAGCCGGTGCCACCTCTTCCTTACAATCCGGGCTAACAGCAGGGACTACCTACTTCTGGAAAATATACGCTGTTACGGAAGGAGGATTAAGCACTGCGCTCAGTGGGAGTCAGGCAACTGTTTGTTTGGGGCCGGTGATTTCGCAACTACCTACTACTAATCTCATCGCCTATTATAAATTTGAAGGGAATGCAAATGATGCTACCGGTAATGATAACGGCACCTTCCAGGGAGGAACACCTGCTCAAACGGCCGACCGTTTCAATATCAGTAATAGGGCCTACACTTTCAATGGCACCAGTAATGAAATTTCAACCGCCAATGCATACGTAAATCCCACGGCAGTCAGCGTGGCGATATGGTTTAAAACAACTACTACGGCAGGTGGTGTGCTGATTGGTTTTTCAAGTGCACAAACCGGAGGCGGAGGTAACCGCGATCGCGTGATTTATATGACTGCAACGGGCGCTTTATACCTTGGAGTTGCACCTGGTGCGGTGAAGAAATATGTAAGCACTACCAATGCTTATAATGACGGGAACTGGCACCAGGCTATAGGTACCCTTGGGGCTGGCGGATTAAAATTATATGTGGATGGCAGCCTGGTTGCCAGCGATGCTACCGTTACTTCTGCGGAAAGCTATACCGGTTATTGGCGGATCGGGTATGATGATATCGCCACCTGGCCCAGTGCACCATCGGGCTTCTTCTTCCAGGGAACCCTGGATGACGCGATTGTATACCATCGGGAATTGAATAGCACAGAGATCAGCACGATCTTTAGCTCACCGGATGGTGCGGGCAGTAACGCGCCGGTCTGTGCAGGCAGTACCCTTAATCTCACTGCTACAACAGCTGCCAGTACTACTTATTCCTGGACCGGGCCCAATGGATTCTCCTCTGCATTGCAAAATCCAAGTCTGACTTTTTCAGCTCCTTATGCAGGTGTTTATACTGTACAGGCAACAAGAACCGGGTGCAGCACACCTTCTGTGGCTTATGTAAATGTTACAACTACAGGTACAACCGGGCAGTGGACCGGCAACACCAGCACCGACTGGGCCACTGCAAGTAACTGGTGTGATGGCGTTGTGCCGGCAGCCACTACCAACGTTACCATTTCTTCCGGCGCGATACGGATGCCCGCGATCAACAGCAGCGTCAACTGCGCTGATCTTACCATCGCCAATGGCGCTACCGTAACACTTAACAGCGCTGGTACCCTGAATATTGCAGGTACCCTCACCAACAACGGTGCTTTTATCAATAGCGGTACGGTGAATTTTAACGGTACTACCGGCCAACAAACTTTTTCCGGCGTGCCCGCATTTTATAATTTAACACTTAATAACAGCGCGGGCTTGCTCTTACCGACAACCATCGCCGTAAATAATAATCTTACACTGACAGCAGGAACGCTGAATGCCAACAACTTTAATATCACGATAAAGGGTAACTGGACGAACAACGTATCCACTACCGCTTTTACCGGTGGAACAGCTACCGTAACCTTCAATGGCACCACTGCCCAGACAATAGGAGGAACTTTTGCTACTTCCTTTAATCATCTTACCATTGCAGATACTGCCAGTACAGTGACGTTGAATGTAAACGCCAACATTGCTGGTAATCTTTCCGTATCAAATGGAACGTTTGATCTGGGCTCGTTTACTGCTAACCGCAGCAGTGCAGGAGGGCAGCTGACAGTTGCGAATAATGCGACACTGAGGATCGGTGGCACCAATACATTTCCCGCAAACTATTCCACCAATACCCTGGTAGTAGCCAGCACCGTGGAGTATAGCGGTACCAATCAAACGATAGCCAATCAACTTTACGGAAATCTTAAATTGAGCAGTGCCACCGGGGCCGCGGTAAAAACTTTTCCTGCAACAGCACTTACCATAGCAGGCAATCTTAGCAGTGTATTGGGTACGGGCACCGCTTTATCATATACAGCCGCTGCTAATATAACGGTTAATGGAAATGTTTCTATTGGTGCCTCGACCACTTTTAACGGAAGTAGCTACTCACATAATATCGCCGGCAACTGGGATAATAGCGGCGTTTTTAATGGCAATACCAGTACTATCACTTTTAGTGGTGCAGGAGCTGCGATAAGCGGTTCCGGTACGCAGAATTTTAATAACCTCACAGTAGCAGCTTCGCTGATAACCTTTTCTAACAGTAGTATCAGCCTGTCAGGCAATCTCGCTACTTCCGGCTCCGGTTCATTTACGCAGGCTTCCGGGGGCACATTATCCATGACGGGCACCGGCACTACTATTAGTGGCGCAGGTATTTCACTCGATAATCTTAGTGTAAGCGGTACCGTTACCACTACCTCTTCATTAGTGCTTACCGGCAATGTTGTTGTCAGTGGAAGTTTTGTTGCAAGTGCCGGTTTAACCACCATGACTGGTGTCTCAAAAACAATCTCAGGTACGGGGACTATTGGTTTCGGCGTATTGAGTGTTACCGGCTCCGTTACTACAGCTACCAGTTTTTCCATTTCTACTGGCCTTGCCGTCAGTGGAACCTTGTCGGCATCCGCGGGAACCGTTACCTTTACCGGAACCTCTTCTGTAAGTGGTGCTCCCAATCTTTTCAATGTTACTGTTAATGGTACTTCGCTCAGGATATCGGCTAATGCTATATTGGGAATTGCCAATGTACTTGCTATCAGTGCCGGGGTACTGGATGTAACTTCTTCCACCCCCAATACGGTAAACTTTAACGCCGCGGGCGCGCAGAACATAAATGCGATTACCTACGATAACCTGATGCTGTCTAACGGAAACAGTAAAACTGCATCAGGAGCCATCACCATGAATAATAGTCTTACTATAGGAACGGGTACTACCTTTATTTCAGGAGCATTCACCCATAGTATTTACCGGGACTGGAATAACTTTGGCGCCTTTACCGCCGGCACCGGCACCATACAATTTTTAGGAGGTCAGAGCACCGTTGTTACCGGGGCCACTACTTTCAATATTCTTACGGTGAACAGTACGGTAGCAGCTATTGGTGTTACTTTGCAAAACAGTATCGCTGCCGCCACTGTGAACATGACGCTGGGTACTATTTACACGGGAACGGATACCCTCACTATTACCAATACCAGAACCGGCAATGGCATTATTCTGGGTAACATCCGGCGTTTACATTCTTTTTCATCCGGTGTGGCCTATGCATTTGAGGGCCCTGATAATCTCGTAACGTTTACCGTTGCGTTAGGCGTAACCAGTGTGATTGTATCAGTCACAAAAGGAGCTGTCAGTGATTTTCCATTTGGAGGTGCTGTTAACAGGGTTTATAATATTGCTGTTCCTTCGGGTACTTATGTTACGGCGACGCTACGGCTGCATTATGAAGACAATGAATTAAACGGTAATTCGGAGTCGTCTATGGGATTATGGCGATATAATGGATCTACCTGGGGGGCTTCCGGTAAATCATCTAATAGCACTACTTCCAATTATGTAGAACAAATCCTGATCGCAAATATTTCGAACCGATGGACGCTTTCTGATAATTCAAACGTAGTGGTATGGAATGGTAGTGTGAGTACTGACTGGAATACTGCTGCCAACTGGACGGTACTCCAGGGATCCGCATCCCGGCCGCCGGCTGCCACGGATATTGTTAACTTAGGAACGGCTACCTTCACCAATCAACCCACCATCAGCACAGCTGTAACCGTTAAAAATATAAATTTCGGTAGTGCAAAAGCGGTTACTTTAACAATGGCCAGCGGAGGCTCACTTACTTCCGGCGACATAAATGGTACCTGGAGCAGTAATGTTACGCATACTATTGCGGCCAACAATCAGACGGTTACAATTAATGGAAACCTGGGCCTGAGCGACGGTGTAAGCGGCCATGCGATTAACCTGACGATAGGTACAGGAGCCGTAAATATGACCGGCTCCCTGACTCAATCCGGAGGAGCAAGTATTGTTTTTAGCGGTGCAGGTAACCTGGGCATCGCAACAGACTATAATTATGTAAGTGGCATTTTTACTGCAGGAACCGGCACCGTTACTTATAGCGGTGCTACCAACCAGTTAGTGGGTGCGGTTAATTATTATAATCTGGCGATTAATAAGTCGGCTTCATCTGCCTCCATTAATGATTCCATTAATATTGGCGGCAGCCTGTCGGTAATAGCAGGTGAGCTGGACAATCTTTCGGCCATCCGCATCACCGGCAATGTCAATATCTCTTCCAGCGGATTACTGCATAACCATGCGATATTGCATGTTGGTGGTAACTGGATCAATAACGGGACCTACATTGCGGCTGGCGCCAGTACATTCTTTGAGGGTACGGGCACGCAAACAATTTCTGCCAGTACATTCAATAATTTCAATGTAAATAAACCGGTGGGTACCACCGCCATGCTCACTGGAAATGTTGTTATAACCGGGTCAGTGAATATTATATCCGGTACAATGGATGTACAGAGCTACAGTTGCAGCCGCGATGTACCAGGAGGCTCCGTTACCCTTGGAGATTCGGGTACTATCATCATAGGTGCCAATAATGCCCCTGTTAATTATGCCGCCTATACAGTGTCTCCCAGCAGTACTGTTATTTTTAATGGTACCGCCGCTCAGAGTTTATTGTTGCCAGGAATTACTTTTGGCAACCTGATATTCAGAAACAGTGGTATTAAAACGCTTTTTGCTTCCATTGCTGTAAAAGGAGATCTGACCATCGAAAGCGGCGCCACTTTAGATGGAGGAGGCAACACTGTTACTTTGTATGGTAATTGGGTGAATAGCGGCAGTTATACACCTTCCACCAGCACACTTGTATGTGCCGGCGCATCAAAAAATATTACCGGAGTTACTACTTTTAACAATGTTACGGTAACTGGCAGTTATACTATTTTGAATGATCTTGTATTCAATGGACTATTAAATATCACCAATACAGGTACTTTCACTGCAGGCAGTACTATTCATACCACGCTGAATGCTGATCTGATAAACAGCGGGGTATTATACACCCTTGGAACCACCACCTATACCGGCAATGTTGTTCAAACTTTACGTTTGATCAACGCCATTACCACCGTTGCACTAACGGTTAATTTCAATGGCACCGTTCCGCCGGTGCTCAATTCTACATCCGCACCACAATTTGGATATCTCAACATCAATAATACCGGCGGTATTAATCCGAGTGTAGGCTGGAGCGTTTTATACTCTCTGTCAATTGGTAGCGGCGCCTCATTTAACGGAGGAACCGCTACACATAACATATTTGGTGCGGTAACCAACAATGGTACCATCACCAGTAACGGTACCCTGAACTTTATACCTACCTCGGCGGCAACGCTGAATTTGGGCACCGCATTCTCCAGCACAGGCACGGTGGTTTTTGGAGGGGCGGGGGCAATAACCCTTGCAGGTACTCCTGGGTCTTTCCGCAATCTGGTGGTGGCCAATACAAATGCCGCGGGTGTAACGCCTTCTTCAGCCTGGAATATTACCAACAACCTTACGGTGAATACCGGTGCCCTGTTGAATGCAGGTAGTTTCAATCATGTGGTAGGCGGCAATATATCCGATAGTGGTACCATTAACGCCGGCACCTCTACGTTTACGATGAATGGTACATCAGGGCAGGATATTTATGCTATATCACCGTTTAATAATCTTACTATCAATAATACGGCTGGTACAGTTACCCTCTCGTCCGATGCTACTGTAAACGGACAGCTGCAATTTGTTACAGGTAAAATAACAACAGGGAATAAGGTGTTGATACAACCTGCCTCCGGAACGGTTATCGGCGCGGGACAAAGTACTGGCTGGGTGAATGGAAATTTGAAGAAAAATATCGCCACAGGAGCCACCAGGAAGAATTTTGAAATCGGCGACAACAACAGGTACACCCCCGACTCTGTAGCATTTGCCAATGTTACTGCTGCGGGATATTTACTTTCATTTACCACGCCGGGGGATCATCCTAATATCAGCAGCTCCGCTATTAATCCGGCTAAAAGCGTGAACCGTTTCTGGACGATCACCAATAGCGGTATTGCATTCAGCAGTTGTAATGTAACTTTTAAGTTTTCGTCTGCTGATGTTGATGCAGGTGCCAATCCGGCATCTTTTGTAGTAGGTGGATATAGCGGTGGTGCATGGAATTATCCAATGCTGGATACCGCAGCATCCACCAGCACGAGGATAACCGGTGTAACTTCCTTCGTAGATTTTCAGATAGGAGAATTGACTATCTCTCTTAAAACCTGGGATGGCGGTGCAGGTACTCCGTACTGGGGAGATGCAGCCAACTGGAATACCAATGGTGTACCGCTGTCTACAGATAATGTGGAGCTAAATGGGGCGGATACAATTAATATTAATGTAGCTGCAGTGACCAAAAATTTATTGCTGAATAACCCTGGACTGGTGCTAACAACAAATGCCGGCAACTCATTGGCAGTATCCGGTAATTTTACAATTGCAACAGGTACCTTTAATACTGCTGCCGGATTTCCTGCTGTAACGGGTGTTATTGACGTATCCGGAGGTACTGTTGGTTTTACCGGAACAGGGGCACAAACCATTCCCGCATACAATTATAATAACCTTAGCAGCAGTGCTGCGGGTAGCCGGACACTTGCCGCTAGTGGTACTATTGGCATTGCCGGCAGTTTTACGCCGGGTACCAATAGTTATACAATCAGTGGCAGTACCGTCAACTTCAATGGCAACGGTGCCCAAATAATTCCTGCATTCAACTTTAATCATCTCACGCTGGGCAATGCAGGTATAAAAACTTTTAGTGCAGCCACAACCGGTGTTGCCGGCGTTTTATCCATCACTGGAAGTGCTGTTGCCAATGCCACTACCAACGCGGCTACCATCAGTTATAACGGGGCCGCCAATCAGGATGTTACCAGTTTACCATATTACAACCTTAATGCCGCAAGTACCGGTGGTGTGGTAACATTGCGCGATGTCAATGTCGCTAATAACCTTACTGTGACATCCGGAACTGTCAGCATTGGTGACGCTACCGCTACCGCACAAAAAATTATCGTCAATAATGATGTTACCATCGCCAGCGGAGCTACGCTGAACGTAGCCGCTAATTCTGATACAACGCACCAGCTGACTATTGGCGGTAACGTAACCAATAATGGAAGTCTGAATCTGCGGACTGATGCCAACAGTTTGTGCAACGCCACCTTTAATAAAAATGGGATTCAAACACTTTCCGGATCTGGTGCAGTAACCAGTTTTAATGGTATTACGATAGACATGGGAACAGTTAACAGCAACTACACAGATGTTACCGCTACTAATTTTTCCGCACCGGATGGATTCCTCACGTTGAAAAACGGATCATTTAATCTGAACAGTACAGGCGTCAGCGTTATTCCTTTTACATCAGATATTGCAACCGGGAATTTTTTAATACCTGCTACTGCAGGCTTATCAGTCAATGCCGGAACGATCAATGCCACCAATATGAACTGGACCATTGGTGGATTGGTAAAAGTCAGCGGAGGCACATTAAATATCGGAACTGCGGCTGACAACGTGGCTATACCGATGTCCACTGCACATATTGCAATGCAGGGAGGAAACCTTCGCCTCGCATCTGCCATCAGTAATCCCGCGGCTTTATGGACACTTGATATGCAGGGAGGAACAATGACTGTAAATGCTTTGGGAAGTACAGCCGCCGGTATCGCTCCGTTTAATATGGACGCCACCGGCGCCGGTTTCAATATGTCCGGAGGAACAATCGTGATTCAACAAGCAGGAGGCAGTACCGGTCAGCAGCTGGGATATAATAACCTGGTTACCGGTGGTACTGGTTTTACCGGAGGCACTTTACAAATAGGTAATGCGTCAACCCCGGCAGCACAAACGATGAAGATTTCTTCTACCAATCCTATTTATAATTTAACCGTCAACAGTGCAAACGCTACCCTGTTTCAAACATCTACGCTAACAATAAAGAATAATGTGACGGTGACTACCGGCGCCATGGATGTAGACAGTCAGGTGTTGAAGATCGGTGGAGGCATCAGTAATAACGGGACTTTTACCGTCAGCAAGGGTACCATTGTAATGAATGGAACAGCTGCACAAACTATTCCTGCTGCAGCATTTTCAGGAAACCTGATTCGTAATCTCACTATTGACAACGCCGCCGGCGTAACTTTAGGCGGCACATTGAATCTGACGGAAGTATTGCTGGCATCCAACGGCCAGCTCAATGCAGGTGGTTATCTTACATTGATGTCAACGGCCGCCCAAACGGCCCTCATTGATGGTGCCGGAAATGGAGAAGTAACTGGTAATGTTACGATGCAACGATATCTGCCATCCGGATTCGGCTACAAATATTATAGTGTCCCATTCCAGGGAGCCACCGTAAACGAATTTGCGGACGATGTAGATCTTGGTGCATCTTTCCCGACTTTTTACCGGTATGATGAAACGCTTGCTTCTTCCGGTTGGGTCACCTATACCACGACTACCAACCCATTGAATCCAATGCAGGGATATGCCGCCAATATGGGGAATGTGGCGACCGCAAAAACAGTGGATGCTACTGGAGTGGTCAATAATCACCTGATCTCTTCTCCTGCTTTATATAATCATAACAAGCCTTTCACACTGGGCTTTAACCTAGTGGGCAATCCGTATCCATCTCCGGTAAACTGGGATGCAGCCAGTGGATGGACCCGCACTAACATTGATAATGCGGTATATTATTTTGATGCAGGTACTACAGACCAGTATACAGGTACCTACAGCTCTTACATCAATGGTGTTTCCAGTAATGGAATAGCTGGCCCTGTCATCGCTGCCATGCAGGGATTTTTTGTGCATGTTTCTGATGGCGCGTATCCGGTGTCGGCAACATTCACGGTAGATAACAGGGCACGGATTAATAATTTGGTGCCGGATTTCCACCGGCGTCCGGCGCCGGTAACTGCGCCGTTGGTAAGACTCACCGCAGGATTTGCAGATGCCACAACTGTTTCAGACCCGGTAGTCGTTTATTTTGATGATAAGGCGACCAAAGCATTTGACCGGGAAATGGACGCGTTAAAGCGCCTGAATACTGATGAGCGGGTGCCAAGCTTGTATGCACGTGCTTCAGACACAAACAGACTTTCTATTTGTGCATGGCCGGATTTGAAAGATAGTACAGATGTCATTCCGCTTGGACTCGAATTGCAACAGGGTGGTTGGATTACTTTTAATGCGGTTGACATAGACAGAATTCCTGCCGGATGGCATATTTACTTTTATGATGCTAAAACAGGAGTTACACAAAATATACAGGATGTTCCGAAGTACAGGATACAGCTGGATGCCGGTAGTTACCAGGGCAGGTTTTTCCTGCAGCTTCATCTCCGGGATTCCCTGCCACCTGCTGCACCTACCGGAACATACAAAGCATATAGTGCAGGAGGAATGGTGTATGCCGATATCCGTAATGTGCCTGGTGAGCGCTGTGATGTGAACATCATTAACCTTTCCGGCCAGGTAATCCGCAGGAGGCAACTAAATGGCAACGGGCATCATGAGCTGGGATCAGGATTCGCCAGTGGTGTATATATTGTCAGCTTTATTGTGCAACACCAGGTTTTTTCCCAGAAGATATTTATAAGCAATTAATTACTCAGTCATGATCTTCTCAGGCATATTTTTGAAAAGTGGAATACGGGTGTTCGTGTGGACGGTACTGCTTTTACTGACGCATCTGTTTGTCAGTGCTCAGCAACAGCCGCCCCGTCCTGTTACAATTTATGTAAACCCCTCACAGGGCCTTATTTTTGGCGCTTTTTTTCAAGGCTTATCGGGTGGTACGGTGATCATTTATCCGGATGGCTCACGTACTGTTACGGGGAGTATTGTGCAGGCAAATCTTGGCTTTCCTTTTTCCCCGGCCATTTTTGAGATAGATGCCAATCCGGGTACCCTCATCACGATTATGAATGGTCCTGATGTTACACTTAGCGGCAGTAATGGTGGTTTTCTGCAATTGCATGTGGGCGCATCGAGTACAGGCTCCCCTTTTATCGCAACGGCTGTACCACCTGCCCGGACGTTGGTCCGGATAGGTGGTACGCTGATCGTAGGAAGTCCGCTGGCCAATCCTGCGGGCTCCTATAGTGGCTCATTTTTAGTCACTTTTATCCAGGAATAACCACCATAAAGCAATCATAATGTCAGATAGTATCCCTCATCGTTTTCCCCAAAAAAAATTCCAGCGAAGCAGTGGCTCAGTACTGCGGAAGCTGGTGTTGGCGGTGATACTACTGACTTGTATAAGCGCATCTGCTTTTGCCAGGCAAACCCCTGATGACTATTATGAAACCTCGGTATTCCTGGTGGTACAGGGAATAGGAGGGAAAGAAATTCCCGCCAATATCAATGAAGAAACTGCCTACCTGTCTGTTACCGATGTATTTGATTTTTTAAAGATCAGGAATACCCTCTCCGGAGGCGGTGATACCGTATCGGGATTTTTTATTACAGAACAGGCTCCGTTCCTCATCGATAAATTGAATCATCGCATTCAGTACCAGGACAAAGTATATGATCTCGGCAAGGACGATTTTATAAGTACAACTACAGGACTTTTCTTGAAGTCAACTATTTTCGGTCAGGTATTCGGACTGGATTGTAAGTTTAACTTTCGTGGCTTGTCTGTTAATATGACAACAAAGTTGGAGTTACCAGCTATCCGGGAAATGCGGCAGGAATTAATGCACAAGAATCTCAATCGCCTTAAAGGACAGGTAAAGGCAGATACAACTCTTGGTCACACGTACCGGTTATTTCAATTTGGCATGGCAGACTGGTCTGTGATTACCACACAAAGATCAGCAGGAGGCAACGATGCTTTGTTAAACCTTTCCCTGGGCGCAACGCTGGCAGGGGGTGAAGCAACGGTTTCTCTCAACTATAATAAATACGCCGACCAACGTCCGCCTTTCAGTACTGATAGCACTATGTATGTCATCCGGCCTTTCGATCAGAAACAGCAGTACTACCGGTGGCGTTATGTCAATAATAATCATCCGGCATTGCGGCAGGTGATCGCAGGAAAGATATTTACGCAGTCTATCTCCTCTATATATGATCCGGTAGTAGGTGTGCAGGTTACTAATACCCCCACTACCTACCGCCGTTCTTTTGGTTCTTATACCCTGAGTAATTTTACAGAACCTGGTTGGACAGTAGAACTGTATGTAAATAATGAACTGGTAAATTATGCCGTTGCAGATGCCTCTGGTTTTTTTACTTTCCAGGTACCACTGGTATATGGTAATTCACTGGTAAAACTCCGCTTCTATAGTCCATGGGGTGAAGAACGCACGCGTGAAGAAAGTATCAGCGTACCATTTAATTTCCTCCCGCGCCGTGAATTCGAATATACTGCCAGTGCAGGGGTAGTGGAAGATAGTGTTAACAGCCGGTTTGCACGGGTCAATTTCAATTACGGGGCTGCCCGTTACCTGAGCTTTGGCGGTGGTATAGAATATCTTTCTTCTGTAACAACCGGGAGCACTATGCCTTTTGTTAATGTTTCAGCGAGATTGGCGCCGAACCTGCTGTTATCCGGCGACTATACCTATAACGTTAGAGGGAGAGGTATACTGAGCTATCGTATGCCCTCCAACCTGCAGTTTGAACTGGATTATACCCGGTACAAAAAAGGACAGAAAGCCATTAATTTTAATTACCTCGAAGAACGAAAGCTGATCGTATCAAAATCGTTTTCAGGTCAACGGTTTGCACTGTTTTCCCGGATTACACTGGATCAGATCATCCTGCCGGGAACAAAATATACAACTGCGGAATGGCTGATGTCCGGTGCATTATTCGGAGTTGGCGCCAATCTCACCACCTATGGAATTTTTGCAGAGGCATCAGATCCTTACGTATATAGTAACCTTTCCTTGTCTTTCCGGCTTCCGGCAAGACTGACGCTCACGCCACAGATCCAATATGAATACGACAAAAGCCGTATCATTTCAACGCGGTGTGAAGTGGGCAAATATATGTTTCGTCATGCCTATATGAACGTAACATACGAACAGAACTTTAAAAGTCATTTCACCAATGTGGGACTAAGCCTGCGGTATGATTTTTCTTTCTCACAGGTTAGCATTTCCGCGTGGCGCACCGACAATTTAACCACGTTGATAGAATCTGCCAGAGGCAGTTTAATACACAATGGAAAAACCGGATATACGGATTTCAATAATCGAAGCAATGTAGGGACCGGGGGGATTATTGTCCTTCCTTTTCTTGATCTGAACAACAATGGTCACCGCGATGCCGGTGAGCCGAAAGTAGCAGGACTTCAGTTATCATTGAATGGTGGTCGCATTGTGATGAATAAAAAGGACACTACTATTTCTGTCACAAGCATTGAGCCCTACTCCAATTATTTTATCGATATGACTCAGAATAATTTTGAGAATATTGCCTGGCAGTTGAAGAAGAAGACGATGAGTATTTATATTGAACCCAACCAGCTTAAGCTGGTAGAAATACCTGTTTCAGTGGTAGGGGAGGTGTCTGGAACCGTTTACCAGGAAGATGGCAGCAGGCAAACGGGCCTGGGGCGTATTACAGTGATGATATATGATCAGCGCCACCATCTGGTTGCGCACGTATTAAGTGAGGAAGATGGCTTCTTTAGTTTCATTGGACTTGCCTCTGGTAGTTATATTGCCAGGGTAGATACTGTTCAATTGCAAAAACTAGGTATGACGGTGGTACCAACCGAAATACCGTTTAAAATCAATAACAAAGTTGATGGCGATGTGGTGGACGGATTGAAGTTTTTACTAAAGAATATTCCCGGGAAATAGAAATTTTTAATACCCCAGGAGGAAGGACTTCTTCATACCGCAGCCAACGGTAACGGCTATATGATGTTATCCCTGCGAATATATGGAACTGCTATGGCCAACTTGAAAACTATTAGTTAATGTTCACCGGAACATTTTATATAATCAGACCTATTGAAATAGAGAATGAATTGTTAATATTTTAGTTATTCTTGCTTATGTTTTTATCCTGTCTTAGATTGGGCCAAAATGGGGAAATCCGGTATTTTAAGAACAACTGTCATATTGAGCGTATTCATCCTGTTCCGGCTGGTTTCCAGCGGACAGGTAAGGATTCATGGTACTACCTTCGACCGTTCAGCGCGATTTGGGCTGCCGGGAGTAAGCGTAATGAGTAATTCAGGTGCGGGCGCAGTATCTGATTCTGCCGGGCATTACTCGATTGTTTTGCCGCTCACAGACTCCATCAGTTTTTCCTACCAGGGAAAGGCGACCATGAAATTCGCCGTAAAAGAGATCAACAACAACCGCCCTTACGATATAAGTCTGCATGTGGATACACATGTTTTACCTACCGTAGTGGTATCGACCATGCGCCTTGGGGATTACCTCTCAGATTCACTGAAGAACCGGGAAGAATATCGTAAAGTATTTGATTACTCACCGGAATACCTGTCTGGCGGTGGAACCAGCGGTATGGGAGTGGGGATCAACCTGGACGCTTTGTTCAGCATGAAGAAGATCAAACGGATGGAGAACTTCCGACGCTTCATGGAGCGGGAAGAACGGGAGAAATACATCGACCACCGGTTTAATAAGGAGTTGGTAAAGAAAATAACCGGCCTTACATCACCGGCGCTGGAAGTTTTCATGAAAGAATACCGCCCCACCTACGAAATGCTCCTGAGCTTCGAGAATGAATATCAATACTATCAATTCATCCAGGAGTCAGGTAAATACTTCGCTGAAGGCTGGAGGCGGGAACATCCTGCTCAGCCTTAAGAAATTACTTTTTTTCCTGCAGCTTTGCTCACTAATGTGGTAATATACTGTTGAATGGTAGTAATGCCACGCTCTGGTAGATTGGGCTTGGTATAGGCTCCTTTGAGGGTAATATTGGTCATGGCTATCATGGAGGCAGCGGCTATTTTTGAGAAACCATTACTTTCCAGCATTCGTTCCCATTGATCAGCCGGCGTTTCCACGGCTTGTACCGGTTTCCCGAGAGCAACCGTAAATGCAGCAGCTACATCTGTTGCTGAATACGTTTCCGGTCCTTCCACATAATGTAGACCTGTATGATTAATAGGCGCCAGCATCAGTCTTGCGGCTATCTTTCCGATATCTTTCGGCGCCACCATTGGTAGTTTAAAGTCGACAGGATACATGGTATGTACTTTTCCATCCTTTACGGCGGTGGCCAAAGAAGTATCCCAGTTACTCATATAGTAGGCAGCCCGGATGATGCTATTAGGGATAGACGCTGCTTTTAATTCCTGTTCCATTTTATACAAAACGCCCAAATCCCCGATGCCTTCACCTGCCTGGGCTCCGTAGGTCGATTCACCTACCACCTTCTCAATATTACTGCTTTTGAGTGCCTGTAAGATAGCTGCAAGTGTTTCAAGTTCTTTGCTGACAGTGTCTGAGTTTGGAGCTGCAGGAGGATTTAACAGAAAAAGACGTTTGCCGTTTTCAAAGATGGCTTGTAGTTTTTCTGTGTCAAGAACATCTGCTATGGCTACCTGGGCGCCTTTCTGTTTCCAACGTTCCGCCTTTTCAGGATGATGAAGAATAACAGTGACGGATTCTTTGCGTTCCAGCAGCGCGTTGGCTACGAAGGTGCCAACGTGACCCGTTGCGCCTGATACAATATGCATACATGATGATTTATAAAATGACAGGGCCTAAATTCTATGCCAGATAAAAAATAGTGGGGCGCAAATTCACAAATGCGCCCGGTTTGCTTAATTTTCTGTATCTTAAATACATGGCGTTCAATCATTTTCTCTACAAAAAATGGAAAATTACTTTACCCATGTGGAGTATTATCAGCCCTTTGATTGGTTTGGTATTACTGGCATTGGCAAGCGAATTTGATGGAGGCATCTTTGCTGCTGTGATGGGCATCTCGCTGATCAGCGTGGTATTATCGGCTGTGCATCATGCAGAGGTAGTGGCTCATAAAGTGGGAGAGCCTTATGGTACGCTTATTTTAGCACTTGCCATTACGGTGATTGAAGTATCCCTGATTGTCTCTATCATGCTCACTGAAGCAGGACAGGATTCCACACTGGCCCGTGATACGGTGTTTGCGGCTATTATGCTGATTCTCTCCGGCATCATCGGGATGTCTTTATTCTTAGGTGGATACCTTTACAAAGAACAGGCGTTTATTAAGCAGGGCGTAAGTGCTGCCCTGGTAACGCTGAGTGCCATTTCGATATTAACACTTGTATTACCCAATTATACCACCACGGAGCTGGGGCCTATCTATTCCAGTAGTCAGCTTATTTTCGTGGCTATCATTTCCATTGTATTGTATGGTAGTTTTGTGGCTGTACAAACGATCCGCCACCGGGATTATTTCCTGCCTAAAGATGCGGCACCGGGAGATGAAGATATACATGCAGACCCACCCTCTCATTTAACCGCTACTATCAGTGTGCTGTTGTTAATTGTATCATTGGCCGTAGTGGTGTTATTGTCCAAGAAATTATCGCCTACGATTGAATCGATTGTGGTGAATCTGGGTGCTCCCAAAACATTGGTAGGCGTTATCATCGCAGCGGTTATTCTCCTCCCGGAAGGAATAGCCGCCATCAGGGCGGCTGGGCAAAACCGCTTGCAAACCAGCTTAAACCTGGCGTTGGGATCGGCCCTGGCCAGTATCGGGCTTACCATTCCGGCGGTAGCTATCGTCAGTTATTTTGCAGGCTTCCGGGTAACGCTGGGCATTGACGCCAAGTCGACTTTGCTGCTCATACTTTCCTTATTTACGATCAGCATTTCGTTTAATGCGGGGAAGACAAATATTCTGCAGGGCATTGTGTTGCTGGTGATACTGGCAACGTATATGTTTATTTCCGTGGTGCCTTAAAGCAGCTGTTCCGCTTACTTTTTTCTCAGTCTTTCAATTACTTTTTTTGTTTCTTCCGGATAAATACTAATCAGGTGTGTGCGTATAAAATCCGGTGTAGGCTTGGTTTGTCCATTGGTCAATAACGTAATGTTTCCCGATGGCAACGCAGGCATATGGCAGTCGATACAATTGGCTGCCAATACAGATGCGGCAAATCCCTTTTGTTTGCAGAAATGATCACCTGTGGTTTGATGGCAGTTCATACAGCGCTGGGAGAACACCGCAATATCATCACTTTCCTTTGTATGCGGGTTGTGACAGGAAGAACAGTTCATATCCGCGCTCATGACAGCACATTTGCTGGCAGTGAACAGTTGGTATTGTGTGCCATGTACATCCATTTCTGTGGCTTTGGCGGGTTTGCCCGGATCCGGAAAGAAATAGTCGGATAGCGGATCGCCGGGTTGGTAGCTAAACGCTGATTTCTGCGGTGTTTTAAGCCCGGAATGACATAGCCCGCACATGTCCAGCCGTTGTTGATTTTTTAGGGAAGAGATGGTGGTGATATACTTTGCCTGCTTTTCTCCGGGATGGGCAGACTGATATTCCACATGTGCAGCGGCTGCACCATGACAACGTTCACAATCTATGCCGTACACCACTTCGTTTTTCTTAAATGTTTCCGCCAGGTGCAGTCCCTCCATTTTCACCTCCTTAAAAGCAACGCCAGAACTATGGCAACCGAAACAGGTGCTGGGTATGACCCGGTCAAAGCGTGGATAGGCTGCCGGAAACCCGGGACTATTGGCCCAGTTAGCTGCTGGTACAAAGTAAGACAATGGTAACTGGTAGTATTTGTCGTCTTTCCAGTACAGGTAAGTCTGTGCTTTTCTGCCTGAACCGATGGCTATATCAAAGGGATGTACAGTGGTAAGGGAGTCGTTGGTGTAGGCGGCCTGAAAAAGCGCACTGTCATGTGCTTTCATCTGTACCTTTATACCATTGCTGTAGGTGAACACATTATCGGGCGACAAAAAGCTGCCAAGGACCGTTGTTTTGGATGCCGGTCTGCTGGTATTATGATGGGCAGAACGAAGGAATGCCGTGTAAATACTTTGGTGACAGCCTGCACAGGCGGGCGCGCCGGCAAATTGATTCCCTCTCAGGTCTTCCTTTTTTGGTGCTTTGCTGATACATTGGGAGAGGATGCTGATACAACAGAGCAGGAACAGGGACACATAGCGCTGGCGTTTATTCATATCGTGGAGATGTCCTCAAATATACAAATCCCTCTGACAATTTTATGCCCCCAGATCTGTAGGTAGTCCATCCAGGCTCACCATATTCTTTTCTGCCTTGTAGATTTCGAGACCTTCAGGGCCTTTTGCTGCAGCCCATTTGGCGGCATGATCTCTTTCCCCGGTGTATTCGTATAGGGGGACCCCAAAGCCGCAGGAGGTCTGCACTTTATGAATGTCGGCTACTATAATCTGCCTGGTGGCAGGCATCAGCGTAAAGTGGGCCGACAATTCGTCCCATTCAGGATCTGTAGGCAAAACCGTATAGCCTTTCCCGTATAAGCGCAGAATATTGGGTGGGCCATCAAAAGCACAGAACATAAAGGTGATGCGCCCGTTTTCCCGGATGTGGGCAGACGTTTCATTGCCGCTGCCTACAATGTCCAGGTAACCCACCCGTGTGGAAGAAAACACGCGGAAACTATCCAATCCTTTAGGCGAAAGATTAACATGTCCCTGGGTAGTGAGTGGGGCGGAGGCGACAAAAAACATTTTCTGTGCAGCGATGAAGTCCTGGTGCTGCGGTTTAATATCATCAAAGAATTTTCCCATACATCATATCATTTAAGCGTGGGCCAGGTATGAAGGTACAAATTTTTAAGGGTTACAGATATCACGATTTCTGTCATATGCAGTACATTTGATGATTACAAACTACTAATGACGCACTGCCGGTATTCATCTGGCAGGAAAAATATATTGCATGAAGGCAATTAAAATAATACTGGTCATCTGTTTATTATCTTCCTGTAAAAGTAAATGGGAAAAGACACAGCCAGTAGCCGAGAAAATTTCCGAATCGGTATATGCATCCGGCATTATTAAAAGCAGGCACCAGTACCAGGTGTTTTCAAAAGTAAACGGGTTAATTGTAAGCATTCCTGTTACCGAAGGAGATACTGTGAAAAAGGGTGATCCCCTGATGGTGATACTGAATGAAACAGCGAAGCTGAATACAGAGAATGCCGCCCTGTCGGCCGCTTACGCTTCAGTGAGCGCCAATGAAGATAAACTCAATGAGCTCAAAGTAAATATAGATCTGGCCAAAAATAAATTGAATAATGATTCACTGCTGCTCGCCCGTCAACGCCGGCTATGGGAACAGCAGATAGGGAGCCAGCTACAGGTGGAACAGGCAGAACTGGCCTATAAAAGTTCCCTTACCAACTACAATGTAGCCCTGTATAAATACAACGACCTGCAGAAACAACTCCGCTTCACTGCCAGCCAATCCGGTAAAAACCTGGAGATCAGTACCACCCAGAAAAATGACTATACCGTTAAAAGCGATATCGATGGCAGGGTATATAGTTTGTTGAAGAAAGCAGGAGAGATGGTGAATACACAGAGCCCGGTGGCCATCATCGGTGCATCGCACGACTTTTACCTGGAATTACAGGCAGACGAATATGATATTGCCCGCATTAAATTGGGACAAAAAGTATTCATTACACTGGATAGCTATAAGGGACAGGCATTTGAAGCGGTTGTAGAAAAGATATATCCATTCATGAATGAAAGGTCCAGGTCTTTTACGGTAGATGCCCGGTTTATTACAACGCCACCGGTAGTATATCCTAATCTCACGCTCGAAGCCAATATCGTGATTCAAACAAAAGATAAAGCATTAATTATCCCCCGTAATTATCTTTTAGAAGATGATTATGTAATGCTGGAAAATAAAGAGAAGAAGAAAGTGGTAACGGGGCTGAAGGATTATCAGAAAGTAGAAATCATCAGCGGACTAAGTTCAGGAGATGTTATTATTAAGCCGGCGCCATGAACCACAAACTAATTTTCAGCATATCATTTTCATTGCTGCGCGCCCGCTGGAAACAAACGCTGGTAGCAGCGATAGGCGTTACATTCAGTATTACGATGTTCATTGCATTGCTGAGTTTTATGACCGGTTTAAATGGATTACTGGATGGACTGGTGCTGAACAGAACACCACATGTACGTATCTATAACGATATCAAACCCAGCAAACATCAGCCTGTCAACGTTTCGGGCCAGTATAAGCAATACCATAACTTTATTAAGTCCGTAAAGTCGGCCAGTGGGCGCCAGGAAATATTCAACAGCGGGGCCATCATGGAAGTACTGAAAAATGATAACAGGGTACTGGGCTTCGCTCCTAAAATTATTGCACCGGTGTTCTTTAATGCAGGTACCATCGATATTACCGGCGTGGTAAATGGTATTGATGTACAATCGGAAAGCAACCTGTTTCATTTTAATGATTACATCATTACAGGAAAAGCGATCGACCTGAAAAACGTACCTAACAGCATTATTCTGGGTAAAGGAGTCGCTGATAAGCTGCTGGCAGATCCCGGAGATGTGGTACAGGTGACTACTTCGCAGGGAGACATCATGCCGCTGAAAGTAGTGGGCTACTTTCAATCGGGGCTGCAGGACTTTGATAAAGTACAATGTTATGCATCTATCAATACCGCACAGAAATTACTGGGGAAACCCAATAATTATATCACGGATATACAGGTGAAGCTGAAAGATATGAGCCAGGCGCCTGCAGTGGCGAAAGAATATGGCGGCTTATTTCAGGCTGATACAGAAGACATTCAAACCGCTAATTCACAATTTGAAACCGGCAGTTTTATCAGGACATTGATTTCCTATTCTGTGGGCATCACGTTATTGATTGTAGCAGGGTTTGGGATCTATAATATTCTGAACATGATGATCTATGAAAAGATGGATGCGATTGCGATCATGAAAGCTACGGGTTTTTCGGGTAGTGATGTAAACCGGATATTTATTGTGATTGCACTGAGCATTGGGCTGGCTGGCGGTTTGGTAGGACTGGTCCTGGGCTTTTGTTTATCTGCCGTTATTGACCAGATTCCGTTCCACACAGCGGCGCTGCCCACCATTACTACTTTTCCCGTGAATTATAATCCGGCCTTCTATTTTATAGGAGCTATATTTTCACTGGTCACTACTTACTTTGCCGGTTACTTTCCTGCGAGAAAAGCCAGCAAAGTAGATCCTGTCATTATTATAAGAGGAAAATAAGATGAGCGACGTTATCCTGCAAGCCAGTCATATCAACAAGTACTTTCATGATCCGGTAACCGTACCGGTACTGAATGACCTGAGCATGTCTGTGAATAAAGGGGAGTTTGTGGCGGTAGTAGGGAAATCAGGTTGCGGAAAGTCTACCTTGCTATACATTTTATCTACGATGGATACCGACTATGAAGGGCAGATCTGGATTGAGCAGAAGCTGGTGACTGGTCAAAAGGAAAAGCAACTGGCGCGGATCCGCAATGAAAAAATAGGTTTTGTATTCCAGTTCCACTACCTGCTCAATGAGTTTACGGTATTGAAAAACGTGATGTTGCCGGGGTTGAAACTTAATAAATATTCAGAACAGGAAGTAGAACATCGTGCGATGGAACGCCTGCGTATGCTGCATATGGAAGACCTGGCACTAAAGAATGCGAACCAGCTTTCCGGCGGACAAAAGCAAAGAGTGGCCATTGCCCGCGCGCTGATCAATGATCCCGCCATTATTATGGGGGATGAACCTACCGGTAACCTCGATAAGAAAAACGGACAGATTGTATTTGATATCTTCCAGGAGCTGGCATTACAATATCATCAAACCCTGCTGATCGTTACGCATGATCCGGAGTTTGCTGAAAATACCAACCGTATTATAGAAATGGAAGACGGCAGAATTATCCGTCAGTAGTCTTACAATAATTTTTTCGCGGCATCTTCCCAGTTCAGGATCCGCTCATAGCCTTCTTCATGCACGTTATGATGTCCATGATACAGGTAGGCTTTCCCTTTGAAGTTGGTGAAGTTACGTGTCAGGTCATCGATCATGATATCTGTTTGTGCAATGGATTTGTCCCCGCAAAAGCAATACTGTTGCCAGCCGAGAAAAGGGAAGAATTCCTGCAGCCAGTCGTACTTATCTTTTAGGGAGTTGGGGAACTCCATGGCGGCAGAGAGAATATATACTTTATATTTTTTATTCAGCTCTTTCACTACTTCCCTTGCGTTGGGAAATATTTCCAGGTCGCGGAAAAATCCGGGAGTGTTGAGGTATTCTTTTATTTTGGCTTTATGTTCTTCCGGCAAAATATCTGAGAGAGTTTTGCCGTGTAGTTCTTCCGTGGTGAATGTTTTGCCGTAATCCCTGTAGTACCATGCTCTGGCTTTTTTGATAGGGTCGGCAATCGTTTCGTCCATGTCTATGGCAATAGATAGCTGCATCGTTTCCAATTTTAATGCAGCTAATATAATAAAAAAAGAGCGGAGGAAATATCCTCCGCTCCGCTTAAAGACGTTTCAGCATAATATGCCGGTATTCCACCTTCATGGGTGGCCCCACATGTACTTGTACGCCCAGTAAGCCTTTGGCTTTACCGTTTACTTTATCATTGTCGGTTACTTCACTCATCAGCACATCATTGATGTAGTGTTGTAAACGATTGCCTCTCACGATAAGATGACATTTATTCCAGTCTTCACTTTTAATCAATGTTTGCAGGGAATCGCTGCTCCCCAGGGAGCCGGTCACCAGGGCGGCGGTCCAGGCGTTGTTTTTGATACCATCCTGCAATGAGGTGGTGGGAGCCGGAATCGTGGTTTTTTGTCCGCGATACGCGAGCGTGGTGCGTCCACGTTCTTCGTAGTTCTGGCCGGTATAACGGTTGGCGCCATCAATATCTGCCTGATAGCCTTTCAGGGCATGTGGTACATTTTCTACCGGCACACTGCGATAGTTAATGCCACTGTTGCCACCGCTGGTAATCCTGAACTCACAGGTGAGTTCAAAGTTGGCAGGTTGTCCGCCCTGCCAGATAAGAAAGGTATTGGTTTTGAGCAATGTTGCCGGTGTTACTTCACCTACCAGGTTACCATTTTCTGCGCGCCAGTGAACGCCGTCACCTTCCCAGCCCTTTAATGTTTTGCCATCAAAGATTTCAACGAAGCCACTATAGTTGCCCATGCTGCTGACGGTCTGGCAGCTGCTGGTGGAAAACAGCGCGGCGGCTGCCACCAACGGAATAAACAGGGCACTGGATCTTTTCAGCATAGTTGTTATTTTAAGATGTTTGTTTTTCGTATATCCACCGGCGATAGTTATGCAGCATCTGTGTTTTTCCAGGTGCCGCTGTTGGCCGAGTCTGATACTGCCTGGCAAACTTTCTGTGTTTCCAGCGCTTCTTTAAATGTAGGAGAACATGGCGTGCCGGTTTCCAGGCTTAACATGAAATCTGCTACCTGGTGAACAAAGGAATGTTCGTAGCCGATGCCCAGTCCGGGTACCCACCATTTATCCATATAGGGCTGGTCTCCATCTGTTACGTGGATGGAACGCCATCCGCGCAGCGTAGATTCGTCTGCGTTATCGAAGTATTCCAGTCGGTTTAAATCATGCAGATCCCAGCGTATAGAAGCATGTTCCCCGTTGATTTCGAATGTATATAAAGCTTTATGTCCGCGTGCATAACGCGTTGATTCAAAGAGTCCCAGCGAGCCGTTATTGAAGCGACACAGGAAGGAGCAGGCATCGTCAATATTTACTTTTTCTACTTTGCCGGTGAGTTGATGCATGCGTTCTTTTACAAAGGTTTCTGTCATGGCAGTAACGGTAGAAATACTACCATTCAGCCATAACGCCGTGTCGATACAATGGGAGAGGAGGTCGCCCAATACGCCGGAACCGGCCACGTCTGCATCCATGCGCCAAAGGCCTTCGCCGCCCTGTGGGAGGTTGGCGTTGATGGTCCAGTCCTGAAGGAAATTGGCGCGGTAATGAAAAATGCGTCCCAGTTTCCCGGAGTCAATGATTTTTTTAGCTAAAGTAACAGCTGGCAAACGACGGTAGTTATACCATACTGTATTAGGCACGCCTGCTTTTTCGATGGCGGTTACCATGCCTTCAGATTCCGCCAGGGTTCTTGCCAACGGCTTCTCACAAAGGATCATTTTGCCGGCAGCCGCAGCGGCGATGGCAATTTCGGCGTGCATATCATTGGGTGTGCAGATATCTACTGCATCGATGTCTTCCCTGGCCAGTAAGGCTTTCCAGTCGGTTTCTACTGATTCATAACCCCACTGATCGGCAAAAGCGCGGGCTTTACTTTCTGTGCGGGAACATACTGCTTTCAGCACCGGCACATAGGCGAGTTGAGGGAAGAAATTCTTTACACGCAGGTATCCGTTGGAATGCGTTCTGCCCATAAAACCACAGCCTATTAATCCTATCCTCAGTTCTTTCTTTTGTGTCATAGTTGTCACTGATTATGTTGTTGAAAATCTATTCCTGCCAGCCATGCAACTGACGTACATTGATCATGGCGGCGAGGATATCATTCCAGGTTTTTGCCTGGGTCATCACTGCATTGGGAAACATACAGCCATCCCAGCAAATATGCTGGAACGCTTTGGTGAGTTCCCCTTTATCGTCACGCAGCCAGTAACCTGCATCCACGGCAATGTTCAGTTTGCCGTTGGGATCAGTGGCGAGGCAATGTCTGCCTGTTTTATCGTGTGAGCCGGTGCCATGTACGGTACCATCATTTTGTGCTACATGAAAATCGGTCGTCCAGGGACGCAATGCATTCGTGAGCGTACGCAATCCTGTTGCGAGGGCGTCCCGGTCTTTCCAGTCAAAATCTGACGGCAGTATACGATCCTCCGGGCTATTATATCCCAGCAGGTACAGGAAGGTATGCGACATATCGGCCTGGAAGCCAATATTAGGTCTGTCTACCGCCTGTAATGTATCCAGCATTGCTTTCCAGCTGTGCATGCCGCCCCAGCAGATTTCGCCCTCTGCAGCGAGTTTTTCGCCATAATCAGCTGCTACGTCACAAGCTTCCCGGAAAGTTTGTGCAATCAGTTTGGTGTTGCCGGCAGGGTCCTGTGCCCAGCTTTCAGGGGTGGAGGCAGAATCGATACGCACAATGCCATTGGGCCGGATGCCCAGCTCCCGGAGCCGCTGGCCTACGCGGCACGACTTGCGCACCTCCTCTACAAACCGTGCCCGCTCTTCTTTACTGCCCATCGCCGAGCCACCGCTCGGAGGCCAGATAGGTGCAACGAGGCTACCTATTTCCAGGTTGTAGGAAGCTACTTTATCTGCCAGTCTTTTGAGATCATCATCAGTGCTATCTACAGATACATGCGGGTCAAACAACCCGATGTCGATGCCATCGAATTTAACGCCGTCTACTTCGGCTTTGGCTGTCATTTCCAGCAGGGTATCAAATGGAATGATCGGTTCTGAACCATCACCCTTGCCTACAATGCCCGGCCAGGTGGCATTGTGGAGTTTTGGATAATTATTTTCTTTCATCACGCAGATTTTTTTAGTCAGTAATTACAGCACCAGGTCTGGGTTACCCGGACCAAAATGTTTCAGCATTACAATAGGATCCGTGGCAGAAGTATTTACGATGGTAACACCTGCAGTGGCTGCAGCTTCGCTGATGAAAAATTCATCATTGGTGAGCTGCCCGTAACGGATCAGTGCAGGGGTTTCTATATCCCATACGCCCATTTTACCGTGGCCCTGCATCACAATGATGCCGTAGGCGGCACTGT
The DNA here is from genome assembly GCF_052114225.1 of Chitinophaga sp. RAB17. Classification (NCBI taxonomy): domain Bacteria; kingdom Pseudomonadati; phylum Bacteroidota; class Chitinophagia; order Chitinophagales; family Chitinophagaceae; genus Chitinophaga; species Chitinophaga sp. RAB17. Next base: position 393,356 of record NZ_JBFREI010000004.1, read on the forward strand.
CTTTTATTACTACTGTGGCGCCGGGTGCTACGGTGAGCTCTTTGGCGCTGAAAGCATCTGATTTATAGCATACCCAGTTTTCGGTATATCCATCTCCGTTAGCAGCCAGTTTAGGTGGCATGAAGCGATGCTGGAATTGGTTGGGGTCTACGTTCAGTTCCCAGTCTATCACGTCCATGAGCGCATCATAATCGCCGATGCTTTCTTTGGGTGTGCCGTTCCAGAGCAATACTTCCGGTACAATGGCTTCGTTTACGAGCGACTGGTACATCGCGAATACATCAGAAGCTTTTTGTGGTTCGTAGGTACACAAGCTACCGGGGGCATGTAACAATCCCGGCGGTACATCCCATCCGGTGCCGGGTTCCAGCCGGTATGCCTGAGAGTAGTTGGTGATTTTGTTATCGCCTTTGGTGAAATTCACGAGGCATTCTTTGATCTGTTCTTTAGTAGTACCGGGGGCAATACCCATAAATGTATAAGGGAAATCACCACCATGGTTATTCAGCTGTGGTGGAAAGTAGTAGGCTTCCGGTTTTCCTGCCTGTCCTATCAGTGCTGCTTTTTCATCGTTATGATGAATATGATGGGGGAGTGGTCCCATATTATCAAAAAATTTGGAATACATGGGCCAGGCGCCATATTGATCCCAGAGTCTTTTGCCAATCAGCTGGTCTTTTAATTCGCTGATGGCATCTTTTAATAAAAATTGTTGGGTACTGTTACCATCACTCACCACGACCATGCTTAAACCCTCATTTTCGCCCGTTAGAGGCCCGTTCTTTGCCGGAGTGGTAGAGGACAGCCAACGCTCATCGATGCCGCCTCTTTCGCCTCCCAGGATGTAATAATCATCCGGGTGTAATTTGATTCGCCGGCCTGGCACACAAAATGATCTGGGTACCCAGTTTGGTGCCAGTCGGAGAATCCCTTGTCCCTGTTCGAGTGCTTTTGCAGCTAAACTTAATTTTTCCATGGCTTAATGATGTATGGAGGTTGAAAGATCAGTTTTAAATTGTTCAATGGCGGCGGCAGTATGCAGCAGGTCTACCTGCAGTTCATAGTGTCTGCTTTCTCCCGGCGTCATCATAATCAGCGTACCTTCCCTGCGGGCCTTCGCCTGCCCCGTAGGTGGATGGGTACCGGGTTCCAGCCCCATCACATACTCGCCTTTGCCCCAGTGCTGCCAGTTGGTGAGCACGGGTAGTTGTTGTTTTTTAAAACGAAGGGAAAGCGCCAGTGCCAAGCCGGCATTATGAATACCGCAGGTACACCATCCGTCGGCGCCGGCGGCAACATCAATGATGGCGGCTTCTTCTCCGCCACCAGCATGACTATCCTGCGGCGCCATGCATTTTTTGTAATTATTATCCTGCCGGAAGATGTGATCCGGATTGCCTGCACGGGAGCGCCAATCGCCCTCCCAGCAGATGTCTGCACCTTCGTCTACCAGCGGCCAGCCAAAGTTGAAATGGTACAGGAGCATATGTGGCGCGGTAGTATTGCCCCTGTTAATGACTTCATCATGTACACGGATACCGGCTTTGCCGAGTGTGCCGGAGATGGTACGTTTCAATACCAGCTGAGGACCCAGTACCTGTACCTGCTGTATAATGCCGGTAATGCTCATCTCCATCTGACCATTTACCGGATCGGGTTGTATAATGGAAATGATTTCTGCCGGCGTATTACTGATGGGGCCATGCAATCCCCGTTCCCCATATTCATCTGATTCAGGGCCGCCTACATGAGTGAGGCCACAGGTGGTCATTAGTCCACCGCCAAAGGTTTGGAGCCAGTCCAAACCTTTGTCAGTTAATCTTTGCGGTGCGGTAACGCCACCATGACTGATCCATGCCAGGCTATGCTGATTGAAAAAAGCATCTGCAATATCCATGGCGCGATCTATCACTACCTTATACCGTAAGCCGGCACCGGTATTGATCCAGGCGATGCGGGTGCCCCTGCCGGGGCCATTGTCCAGCACCGCCGTTTCTATACCGCCCAGTTGTAAATGGTTCGATAGCTTATGTTCCCATGCCTGTTTTTGTATAGCCATCCGCGTTATTTATCTTCCGGAAAAAATATTATTTACTCGCCTGCTTCGGTTTTGCAAATACCGCATCCTCTTTGTTGCCACCAGCTTTCAGGTAAGCCAGCAGGTCTCTCAGTTCATCTTCATTGAGACGGTTAATCAGCCCTGGCAGCATCACAGAAACAGTAGACGTTTTGGTGCCGGCTACTTCGCTCTTTTTCAACTCCCTCGTTTCGGTAGTCGCAAAAGGATTCTGCGAAATGATATATTTATCTTTGTCCTGGCTCACCAGGCGACCTACTACGGAACCGCCGTTCTTCAGCGAGAAAACAGTGGCGCCATATTGGTCAGAAATGGTTTTGCTCGGATCAATGATTGCTTCCAGGATATCTTTGCTGGAAAAACGTGTACCCAGCTGCGTTAGATCCGGACCAGCTACACCGCCTTCGCCACGCATACCATGACAGGAGCTGCAGAGGGAAGTAGCAAACATGGCTTTACCCTGTTCAAAATTGCGGTTGGTTAATCCGCTGTCTACCACTTTCACGGCTTCGTCCAGCTTCCAGTTTCTGCCGGGTCCTACAGGCTGCGCATAACCCTGGGCGAGGTTGCCATTGCTGTTCAGCAGGGAATCACCGGATACCTGGTTGAAATGTGCCAACTCACTTTTCGGTACGTTGGCCAGCGCATTTTTACGCGCATTGTTAATGAAGCCAATGAAACTATGTCCGCCTTTATACGTAAATGCATGATAGAACCATTGGAAATATTGTTCCTGTAAAGCGGGCGTCCAGCCATTCTTTGCCTGACTTAAAACTGTCGCATACCAGGTTTGTTGTAATGGCGGCATTTTAGAGAGCATCCCTGCTATATCCAATCCATACTGTGGGTTACGCATAATCAGGTCGGCAGACTGCATGGCTGTTTTCTGTGCTGCCGTATCATCTTTGGCGGCAGCCAGCAAAGCCATGGTTTTTTCTACCGCTTTGGGTGCATCCAGGTATACCAGTACCTTGCTCAGTGATCTGTTGAGATCATTGTTGCCGGCCGGATACTGTGGATCGAGATAAGTGGCTATTTGCGCAGATAAGGCAGCATCAGGTTTTCCCATGCGCACAAATACCAGCTCAAATGCGCGGAGCAGATCTATCTGTTGGGAAGGCGACAGCTGGGCATAGTTAATGGTCATGAGTTGTGGGAGCAATAACTTCTTCACATCTTCCTTACCCTGACGGGCCAATGCAATGCTGCTCTGTATCAGCGTTTCAGGATCTTTCTCCTGCAGTACTTTATTCTGCCACTGGCTTACCGGTTGATTTTCGATAGCGACTCTCGCGGCAAAGCGGATAAAGCGATCCTCGTTTTTCAGGTAGGGCCATGCAAAATCAACGGCACCGGGCTTGGCACCACCATGATACGCTTCCAGTTGTTTGCGGATGTTAGCGCCTTCGGTAGGTGTAGTTGCCGCCAGTGGTTCGTTACTTTCTTTATTGTCTTTATAATATACACGATAGAGATCTGATTCCAGTCTGCGACCACCGGTGAGGAAATACAAAGCGCCATCGGGACCAATCACGCCATCTGTCAGCGGCAGCGGAGATCCGGAAAGGAATTCTTCCGCGCTGGCTTTGTAGGAAGCGCCTTCAGGTTGCAGATGGATAGCGTAGATAATGCCAAAGCTCCAGTCAAACGCAAACAATGATTTGCGGTATTTCTCCGGGAAACGTGCTTTGCCACCATAGATGAGGTTAGTAGGAGAGCCCTGGCCTATATTTAATAGCGGAGGTAAATTATCCGGATAGGCAGGAGACCATTTTTCCGTACCCGGGCGCCAGCCGTATTCACTGCCGCTGGTCACCTGGCAAATGCGTGTAGGACGATACCAGGGTGTACCAAAATCCCACTCCATATCAGAGTCATAGGTGAACATATCCCCCTGATCATTAAAGGTAAGATCAAAAGGGTTGCGGAAGCCGGAGCTGATCAGTTCCCAGTTGGTACCGGTAGAATCAATATGCGCAATCCATCCGCCGTGTGTATTCACCGTATTATCGTGACCGTTAGGGTCTTTGATAAACGGCAGAATGTTATCGATGTTCGTGGAAGGAGGCACCTTATAGGTATTCATCTCCGGTATTTTTGTAAAATTCCCGGCAATCACATAAATGGATTTTCCATCAGGAGACAACACAATGCTGTGTGGGCCGTGTTCTCCTTCACCATCCAACGCTTTCAGCATGGTCACTTTATCAAACTGATCATCGCCATCGGTGTCCTGCAGGCGATATAGACCACTGCCCTTGTTGAAGCGGTCATCGCTGTTATGGTTCACCATTACATACAGGCTGTTGAATGCATAAAGCAATCCCTGTGCATAACCCATAGACACCTTTTGGGTAGACGTATCGTTGCCGATATTCAGCTTTTCAATTTTCAGTTTAGACGAATCTTCGCCCACAGCAGGTAATTGAAGCCGGTAGAGGAAGCCATACTGATCAGACACAATCATACGACCCTTGTTGTCAAAGGTCATGGACACCCAGGACCCTTGTTTGTTGTCGCCAGGACTGTACAGCCGTTCGGCCTTAAAATTATCAGGTAATTTTAAAGCGTCAATTTTCGAATTCCCTGTTACCTTGTCTTTTGACGTTGAGTCGTTTCCGTTATTGCAGGCCACCCCCGTTATAAAAACGGTGGAAATGAGCACTAGTAGCCTGAATGGTCTTTTTCTTAACGTGGTCATAATATATTCTTGAATAAGTTCCTGAGATGATACTATTGATATGGGTCGTTCAGTATAGCTGTAGTAATATAGTGAACGTTTCCCCTTTTTTTCTATTTTTTTTACCAGCCGGTATTTTGTTCAAATCCATTCAATCTTATTTCTCTTTCAGGAATCGGGTATAATAACTGGTACGCCTGTATGTTATAAGAAGCAGGGCTGAGCCTGGTCAAACGCTTTTTCTCTTCAATACCATGTGCAGTCATTACCGACAAGGCTTTGCCGGTGCGAAGCAGCTGGTACCAGCGTTGATCTTCAAACGCCAGCTCAACGCGCTGTTCGTGGAATACGGTATCACGGAAAGCCGACTGACCTAATGCCGGCACTGGGTCTAATCCGGCGCGTTTACGTACGGGATTTATATACTGCAGTGGGTCGCCATTACCGGTTTCATTGATGGCTTCTGCCAGCATCAGCAGCACCTGTGAATAGCGGTATACCGGCCAGTTCTCATTGGCGCGACCATCCAGTGCATAAGGGGGATGATAGAATTTACGGATGAGCGGTAATTTGCCCCCGAAAGCAACAGATTCTGCAAAAGCAGCATTGGTAGGACTATCATACATGAAGATAGAGGCATCCTTTCTTTTATCCTTTGGTTCATACGCATTTACGATGCTGGGCGTAGGCATATTACAACCACCGAGATTGCCGTTGAAGCCGGTCAGGTCTTTTTTGCCGTTACGCGGACCAAAAACAAAAATGTAATTGCTGCTTTCTGTTTCCAGGCCGGAGTTATACTGCACCGAGAAAATAGATTCCGTATTATTCTTTTTTGCGGGATCAAAGTTATCTGCATAATTATCCACCAGCGAATAATTCAGCGCCACTACCTGTTGCAGGGTGGTCACCGCTTTCGGATAATCTTTCATGGTCATATACACATCGCCGAGCAATGTTAAAGCGGCTCCTTTCGTAGCCCTGCCGGTTTGGCTGCTGCTATAGCTGGCGGGTAAACCGGCGGCAGCATCGGTGGCATCTGCAATGATCTGTGCATATACTTCCGCTACACTTGCTTTTTTAGGAGTGGAAGCCTGCTCCGGGCTGGCTACTTCTTTCACCAGTAGTGGCACACCGCCGAAAAGACGCACCAGGTGAAAGTAGTACAGGGCCCGGAGGAATTTAGCTTCGCCGGTATATTGTTTTTTAGTTGCCTCGTTTGCAAATGGTACCGCATCGATGCGGGAAATGATCACATTGGATTGTTGTATGTTATAATACAATTGTGCCCAGGTATTATTCACATAGTTATTGCTGTTGGTGATCAGGAACTCATCAATTTCTTCCCGCTGTTGCGCACCGCGATCACTTTCATCATACTGGTAATTGGTATTATCAGCTCTCATTTCGGACATGGCCCAGTAGTCGCTGGTGTAAAAGCCCTGTAATTGTCCATAGCAGCCATTGACAGCACGTAATATCTGGGCTTCTGTTGTATAATAATTGGATCCGCTGGAAAAAGAGTTTGGTTTTACATCCAGCATATTGTTACATCCATTCAGTGCGATCGCTAAAAGCGCGATAAAAGGTATTTTCGTTTTCATGTTGCTATTCTTTTAGGAACTGAATTAAAAGGAGAGATTAGCGCCCAGTGAATAAATTCTTGGAACCGGATAACTGGAATAGTCGATGCCCGGTACCAATGCGCCACTACCGCCTTTACCCAGGTAATTGGTGACTTCCGGATTGCCGCTGTATTTAGTGAACAGGATCGCATTTTGTACACTCAGATACACCCTGGCACTTTGTACAAATCCAAATTTCGGAAGACTGTAGCCCAGCGTAATATTTTTCACCCAGGCATAGTTGTTTTTTTCTACGGTCAGTGAACTTACATCTCTGTACATCACCCTGCCCCGGCCGGAACCATTGGTAGTAGGCACTTTGCCGTTGCCTGGATTGGATTCAGATCTCCACCTGTTAGCTACATCTTTTCTTACGTTGAATACACCATCAATATTACCATTGTAATCATTGGTGGCATGTAAACGATCAGCTCCCATAGAACCCACCACTAATACACGGAGGTCAAATTTTTTGTAATTCAGGATATTGGTTAAACCCCAGTTGAAGTCCGGATAAGGATTGCCGATAATGGCAAAGTCTTCCCGCGGATTAATCACGCCATTGCCATTGATATCCTTGAAACGGATATTACCAGGAATCGCACCCGGAAATGCCGGTCCTTTGTCTACTTCTGCCTGGTTCTGATAAATGCCGTCAAATACATATCCGTACAACATTGCCAGCGGTTTGCCGACCATACTTACGTTGGTAGGATTGCCTTCACTGGAGTTACCGGAGTAAATAGGTGCATTATCTTTTCCTAACTGCAATACTTTGTTGCGGTTGAAGGAAATGTTGAAGTTAGTAGTCCAGGTAAATGATTTGCTTTCCATATTGCGGGAAGAGATACCAATTTCAAGACCCTTGTTTTCCATGTCACCCTTGTTCTGTGTTACGGTGGAGAAGCCACTGGATTGAGGTACTTCCACATTTAACAGCAGATCCTGGGTGTTTCTTTTATACGCATCAATGGTCAGGTAAACACGGTCTTTCCACAGTCCAACGTCAACGCCTATATTTAATTCACGCATTTTTTCCCAGCCCAATGCAGGATTGCCCAGGGAATTCATTACGCGTCCACCGGCTAGCGCACCACCCAGTACATAATCACTGGTGCCGATGTTGCTCATGTAAGAATAGTTACCAATATTGAAGTTACCGGAGAAACCATAAGATGCTCTTAATTTCAGGTCACTGAAAATACGGGAGGATTTCATAAAGTCTTCCTGTGAAATACGCCATCCCAGGGCAACAGAAGGGAAGGTGCCCCAGCGGTTTTCCGGTCCGAAACGGGAAGAACCATCGCTTCTCACGGTAGCGGTAACCAGGTATTTATCTTTATAGGCGTAGTTGATCCTGGCGAGATAAGATAATAAGGCCCATTCTGTTTTGTCGGTACCACCGGTGATGGTGGCGGCTCCGTTTAATGTTTTAATATCATCATCAGGATAGTTGGCGCCATTGAAACCGGCGGATTCTTCTTTTTGCGATTGCACACTGTAGCCCAGTAACCCGGTGAAAGCATGACCGTTGCTGGTATTATACTGATAGGTAAGTGTATTTTCGTTTAGCCAGTTCAGGTAGTTTCCACTATTGTAACCACCGGAAGGAATACTGGGTGGTGCAGTGTTGGTGCTGCCAATGGTAGAAGGAATGAAATACTCGCCGGCGCCTTCCTGGTAGTCTACGTTAAAGGTAGATTTGAACTTCAGGTTTTTTATAATCTCGTATTCTCCGTAGGTATTAAAAAGGATGCGGGTGCTTTTGGACTTATTAGTGACGTCATTGAGGAACATCACCGGGTTGGGAAGTCCAAAGGTACCAGGACTCTGAATATATGCATTGTAGCTGCCATCTGGTTTGTAGATAGGTTCAATGGGGCTGGCAATACCGAAGTATCCACCACGGCCTTCCCCGTTGGTGTTGCCTTTGCGGGTAGTATAGGAAGGTGCTACGTTAAAACCTACTTTTAACCTGTCAGAGAGATTGGCATCTACGTTAGCTCTTACAGAAAATCTTTTGTAACCGGAGTTGATCACCACACCATCCTGGTTATAATAACCGGCAGAGATATAAGTCCTGATTTTTTCGGTACCACCACTTACACTCAGGTTGATGTCCTGCATAGGCGCCACGCGTGTAATGGCATCAAACCAGTTGGTGCCTTCACCGATCAGTTCCGGGTGACGATATATTTCCGGAATGTCTGCATCGGTAGGTTCGCGGTGTTCGGTAAACCGGATATTATCTTCTATCGCTTCTTTTCTGAACTGCGCGAACTCCTGTCCGTTCATCAGGTCGGGGCGTCCTTTCTTTGGAATCTGCTGCAGGCCGTAGTTAGCGGAGAGTTGCACGGTTGGAATACCGGAGCTGCCTCTTTTGGTAGTAATGAGTACTACGCCGTTGGCGCCTCTGGAACCATAGATAGCCGTAGCGGATGCATCTTTCAAAACCGCCATAGACTCTATATCCTGTGGATTGATCGCATTCATCGGATCAGATACCTGGTCGGAAGAAGATGCCAAAGGATAGCCATCCACAACATATAAGGGCTGGCTGCCGGCGCCTACTGCACCAATACCACGCACCTGTACCTGCGGACCGCCACCAGGGATACCATTGGAGGTACTTACCTGTATACCGGCAATCTGCCCGGCCAATGCCTGGTCCGGACCTGCTACCGGCATGTCTTTTACATTTTTCATAGATACAATACCCACGGATCCCGTTACATCCTTTTTTTGCTGGGTACCATAACCTACCACCACCACCTGGTTCAGCAATTTATTGCTGGACTCCAATTGTACACTGATTTTAGTACGGGTACCCACGTGAATCGTTTTAGTAACATAGCCGATAAAACTAAAAACAAGTGAATCTGTGCTGCCGGCAGCAATTGTATATCTGCCATTGGCATCACTAAAAGCGCCCTGACTGCTTCCCTTTACGCCGATGGTAACACTGGGAAGAGCAGAACCGGCAGCTGCATCTGTTATTTGACCGGTGATAGTATTCTTTTGTGCGTAGCCAAGTGAACAAATGAACAGGAGTAAGAAAGTGGCCCCATAACGTGCTAGACGGGCATATCCTTTACGACAAAGGATGTAAACTTTAATCATAACGAGTGGAATTAGATTGGTGATGAAACGGCGATTCTTAACGGAAATAAATTTAGGTGAAGAATAATACATTCCTGTCCTGTTGCGTCCTGTACTGTCCTGCACTGTCCTGTTTGAAGACCGCTGATCCTTGTCTGTTCATCTTTAGTAATCAGCCATTAGTAATGGCCGGAAAAAAATGTTATTTTCCCACTGCATTTATCACCGGCACTCCGCCAATGGCTAAACGCTTTTAAAATCTGATCCATGAAAATGAAAAAATTAAGTTGGCCGTTAATGGCATTTTTTATGATGCTGGGCACTGCTGCTTTTGCACAGGATACTGCGGATGCTGAGGCTAAACAAAAGCAAAAAAATGAAGAGCTGATGAAGCAGGACTGGGCCTGTCTGAAATGTTTCCAGGAAGAAAATGCTAAAGTAGCAGCACCTGAACCCGGTGAAAAAAGGGTAGTGTTCATGGGTAATTCTATTACGATTGGCTGGGGAAGTCTGAACCCTGAGTTCTTTAAAGGCAAGCCGTATATCAACAGGGGTATTAGCGGACAAACCACACCGCAGATGCTGATCCGCTTTCGTCCTGATGTAATTGACCTGCATCCGAAAGTGGTAGTGATCCTGGCCGGCACAAATGATATAGCCGGTAACACGGGCTACACACCGATTGCCACTATTTTTGGGAACATCGTATCCATGGCGGAACTGGCCAAAGCTAATGGCATCAAAGTCGTACTCTCCTCTGTACTGCCTGCATATGACTATCCATGGCGCAAAGGACTGGACCCTGTCTCAAAAATTGCAGACCTGAACCAGCGGATTAAAGCATATGCCGCCAAAAATGACTGCGTGTATCTCGACTACTATACCGCTATGGCAGATGAACAAAAAGGATTACAAAAAGCGTTGACCTATGATGGTGTACATCCTAACAAGGAAGGTTATCTTGTAATGGGTCCACTGGCCGAAAAAGCAATCGCCACCGCCTTAAAAAAGAAATAATTGAAAACCTGTCAATTACTCCTCACCGGATTACTGATGCTGGCAACCACCTGTGTGGCAGCACAGCAAAGCCTTTCCGCCCGTCTGGATTCATTATTGTCCACTGAAAATGTACGCGAATTCAGTGGTGTAGTACTGATCACTCAAAATAGTAAACCCATTTACGCTAAAAGTAAAGGGTATGCCAACAGAGAAACGAAATTGCCCATCTCCCAGGATAGCCGCTTCACTGTGATGTCTATCAGCAAACAGATCACCGCCGTAATGGTATTACAAGAGGTAGACAAAGGACATATACAGCTGCAACAAACGCTGCATACTTATTTGCCTGCATTGAAAGAGAAATGGGCCGACAGCATTACCATTCATCAGCTGTTAAATCATACTGCCGGCGTGGTATGGTATGATCAGCCGCTGGCATTTACGCCGGGATCAAAGCTGGCGTATTCCAATTTCGGATATGTATTGCTGCAATCATTGCTGGAACAGGTTACTGGTAAGGCTTATACAACATTGACAAAGGAGCTGTTTAAAAAGACGGGCATGCTGCATTCCGGCGTACCGCCACGGGCGCAGGCCATACAAGGGTATGCAGAAAATAAAGACGGAAAACCAGAGGCAAAGAAAGGCCCGTTGCCGGAATTATTGCTGGGAGCTGCAGGTGTGGTATCCACGGCTCCTGATCTGGCACGCTGGAATGAGCAATTGCATAGTGGTAAATTACTGCATGACAGCACCTATCAGGCGATGATCACCGTATGGGCACCAAGGGAGCATCCCGTGGTAGGAAAAACGGGTGGCGGTTATGGTGTGATGGTTAATGAAAGCAAGGATGAAATAGGACATACCGGTTACTTACCGGATCTGGGATTCATCGGTATTAACTTTTACTATCCAGCCACACATAGCAGCATTGTGATATTGGAGAATGTGGCGGGCAGTGCAACAGATATTCACAGCGCTTATTATTTCGAGAAAGCCATCCGGGAACTGGCGTTGCCGGTAGTGAAAGGAAAGTAGTACAGTTCATTACATAATTGCACTGCGACAATATGTTATTTTTTGTTGCAGTGTTTTCTAATTCGAATATTTTCCCTTAATTTCATTATTCACCAAAGAAAAGGAGGTATTCATGCTATCTACAGAATATTCATGGACACCTAAGGTTAATTTAGTTTAACCAAGGCGGCTCCATAAAAGAATCTGTTAACGCTTTGGCGTTAAAGGCATCCTGGCATAGCCGGGATGCCTTTTTCATGGTAGTATTCGCCGGCATTCAGCTGCTTCTTTCTGTAATATTTCAGTGGCATCCAGCTCATCATCTTCAAACCGGTTATGACCAGTAGACTCTTCATACACCCATGCTCCCTGCCGGAAGTAATACCAGCCCTGGAAATTGCTTTCGTAGGTATGAGGCACCCTTTGGCCCGTTGAGTTGAAGTGGGGGCCTGAAAATTCATTATACACGCAGATGAGCGCATTGTTTTTATAGTAGTAAACAAACAGCTCTTTGCCCTCATCATCCTGCCCCTGCAGAGTCATTTTTATCAGGGTGCTATCTCTGTAAAATCCTGTCAGCTGCCTGTTGGAGCCGTGTACATATAAATGGGAAATATCCGCTTTTGCCACTACTTTTTTCAGCGACTTGTCGGCATCTATCTGCCTGCATATTTTATTGATAGCAGCCGTTTTTTTATTTTCCGGCTGGGAGCGGGCATCATAGGGGTTAAGCAGCCATAGAATAAGCAGTAGGAAAAAGCAATATTTCATATCAGACTTTTGGAAAAGATAGGGTTAATTTTTGGTAGCAGGAAAGCCGCTGCAGTACTGTTTTTGCTGATATAGTAATTTTTTATATTTTTGTGAGACGAAAAACAAATTGTTTAACCCAAAAAACCAAATTACATCTCATGGCTTTTATTATGGTGGACGTGGAAAGTGACGGACCTATACCGGGCGATTTTTCTATGATTTCATTCGGCGCTGTACTCGTAAATGAACAGCTCAACCAAACTTTTTACGGTCAACTGAAACCCGTTTCCGATAAGTATATCCCGGAAGCATTGGCGGTTTCGAATCACACCCGCGAAGAAACCCTGACCTTTGATGATCCGGCAACGGTGATGTTGAATTTTAAGAACTGGATAACGGCGGTATCGAAAGACCGGCCCATTTTTATCAGCGATAACAATGGTTTCGACTGGATGTTTATCTGTTGGTACTTTCATCATTTTCTGGGTGAAAACCCTTTTGGATTCAGCTCTCAGAACCTGGGCAGTTTATACAAAGGAATAATGAAAGATACGTTTACAACGTTCAAGCACCTACGGAAAACGAAGCATACCCATCATCCGGTCGATGATGCGAAAGGGAACGCAGAGGCGTTGCTGACGATGAAAAGAGAACTTGGACTAAAGGTGAAGTTCTAGTGACCTGCAGCGGTGTCATCGCTGCAGGTTTGTTATTGTTATCGCAAACTCCTGATAGGGTTCACCAGACCGGCTTTTATGGCCTGGTAAGCAATGGTGATACCGGCAATAGCCACTGATACACTGATTGCAATCAGGAAGGTGCCGCCGCCAATACTGGTCTGGTAGGCAAAATTATCCAGCCATTTATGCATCACGAACCATGCTACAGGAGCGGCTACGCAGAAAGATAGCATGATCAGTATAATAAATTCTTTGGCAAAAAGTCCTACAATATCGAATAGAGAAGCTCCCAGTACCTTGCGGATACCTACTTCCCGCGTGCGCTGTACCGCTGCAAATGCCACAAGGCCGTATAATCCCAGGCAACCAATCAGTATAGCAAGAGACGAAAACAGTTTGAAGGCGGTATATAGTTTTTGCTCCTGTTTGTATAAACCGGCAATACGATCGTCCAGGAATTCATACGAAAACTGATCCTCAGTAAAGAGTGCCGACCAGGTTTTGTCGATACCGGAAAGTGTATTATGCATATTGCTTGGTTGTATCCTTATACAGGCGGTTCTAAAACCATTGGAGTTGTATTCCATTACGCAGGGCCTTCTTTTTTTATAGCGTGACTCACTCTGGAAGTCCTGCACTACCCCGGTAATCAGCGCTGTGCGGCCATTGACATGGAAGCTTTTGCCAATAGCTTTTTCGGGTATTTGTATGCCAATTTTGTGGAGCAGTGTTTCGTTAACCAGTACTCTGCGTACGGTATCTGCATCTGTTAGTTTACGGAGATTTTCACCTGCGAGCAGCTTGATGGAAAACATATCGAGGTATTGTTCATCAATAGCCTTCATCTCCGTTACATCGTCCTTGATAACACCTGCTTCGGGGCAGCTGAAGGGAGCAAATCCACTACCACCTACGGGAGGTCCGGAGGCAAAGCTCAGTTGCTTTACACCGGGATTGGATAATAATTGCTCCTGTAAAATATCACGTTTTTTACTGTCTGGTACCCGGAAGGACACAACAGCTTCTTTATTAAAGCCCAGGTCCTGGTTTTGCAGAAAATCCATCTGGTAGCCTACAATGAGGGTACCGGCAATCAGTAATTGTGAAATCCCAAATTGGGTAGAGACTAATATTTTGCGTAAGCCTAATCCTTTAATAGTGATGCCTGTATTGCTTTTGAGTGAGGCGGCAGGTTGAAAGGCAGATTGCACAAAAGCAGGATAAAGACCAGCTAAAAGTATAACTGTTACAGTTAGTCCTGCCAATGTCAGCAGTATTTGCGGCTGTAATAATTGTGCCCCTCCGATCTTAATACTCATCCAGGAGGCCATTACCGGCAAAAAGAGGGCGGCGGCAATGGTGCCCAGCACAACGGCGATCAGCACCAGCAGGGTGGTTTCCGCAAGAAATTGCCGGATCAGTTGTCCGCGGTAGGCACCCAGTACTTTGCGTACACCTACCTCTTTGGCGCGGCGTATAGCCTGCGCCGTAGCCATATTAATGAAGTTAATGCAGGCAGTGATAATAATAAAAAAGGCCACCATCCCCAACCCCCAGTAAGTTTCTTTACTCACGGTAGGACTGGCGGGATTTTCCAGGTAGCGCTGATCAAAATGAATTTCTTTTAATGGTTGCAATAGTAATGTTGCTTCACGACCGATATCTGCGCCCCAGTTTTTGGTGATAAATCCCGGTATCCTGCGCCGCAACTGTTGCGCATCATATTTTTCCGGGAGCACAATATATGTGCTGCCACCACTAATCGAATAAAAACCTGATCGCTTCAGCACATCGGCTTTAATAGTTTCATAGGAAACAAGGAATATGAAAGGCACACTGCTATTGGTGGGAGGATCTTTCACGATACCGGTTACTTTCAGATTTTCTTCGTTATCCAGGTTGATCACCTGGCCCATTGGGTCCTTATCGCCAAAGTATTTTTTGGCAATGGTTTCTGTCAGCACGACTTCGTTCGGCTCTGATAAGGCGGTGCGTGGATCTCCTGCCACCCAGGTGTAATCAAAAATCTTCAGGAAGGCCGCATCCGCGAACGCATATCCTTTTTCATTATACCGCGCATTGCCGGTTTTTACCAGCCCATCTCCCTGGTACCAGTACTGTGAAACCTGCTCCAGCTCGGGGAAGTCGTTACGCAGCGCAGGCACCACTACCAGCGATACACTGGAGTTATAATCCAGCGCATGTAAGGTAACCCGATAGGTACGATCCGCTTTTGGGGAAAAGCCGTCATAGCTCAACTCATTCCGCACAATTAAAAATATAACCAGGCAGGCGGCAATACTTAACGTTAATCCGAATACATTCAGAAAGGTATAGCTGAGATTCCGCCGGATCGCTCTGAAGGCTGTTTTTAAATAACTGGTGAACATGGAATGTATTTTATGGGCCGGAGAGCAAGGCGCCAATGAAATGCCATTTTGTTAAACAGCTGACTTTCAGTGGATAAGGAAGTGGTGAGTTAACTAAAATGTCCGCTTTTGGAGGCCGGGTGTTCAATACTGAACAACCGGCGGGAGATTAATATGGGCAGCTATTATTATTTGAGCTTATTCTTTCTGAGGGAGTATTTATAAAAGTCTTCCACTTTTTTCCGCGCCCATGGCGTTTTTCGCAGGAACTTTAAACTGCTTTGTACAGATGGGTTACTGGTGAAGCAGTTAATTCTGATTTCTTCTCCCAGCACTTCCCAGCCATAACTCTCATAGAGATGTGTTACTATTTTCTCTAGTGTAAGCCCATGCAGCGGATCATTGGATTTTTCTGGTGTTTGCATTTTTTTCCGTTTAATGTCCCAAAGGTACAGAACCTTGATCGAAATAAGTTACAGGGAGGCCCGCATGGTTACATAAAATGGTACTTCAATCTGTGCCCTCGAATGGTCCAGGATCAGCTGTGCTGCCATTTCTCCCATACACTTGAAATCAGTGGAAATAGTAGTAATGCCGTTCAGGATGAATTTCTTTAAGGGTGTTTCGTTATAGGAAATCACACCTACATCTTTTCCTATCTGTAAATTCAACGATATGATTCTTTCTATCAGTAACACCAGGTCATTTTCCCGCAGGTTAATATATACATCTCCCGGCTGTATATCTTCTTCTTCAATCTCATTTACTTTCTTACTGCTGAATGCATAGTTCTGGCAGAACTGTGCAAAGCCTTCATATATTTCTTCCGGGTAATAAGTATTTTCCGGGTAAATGATTTTGAGGGTATGATACTGCTGTAGCTTATCCCTGGCCTGTTCCAGCGCACCGTAAATATCTTCCTGGAAGTTTTCATACACTGCTCCATATTCACCGGTGACCCCTTTCAGCTTTTTATCCAGCAGGATTAGTTTCTCTTTGGGGATAGCATTGATCACTTCATCCACATGTTCCCAGCGTTCCCTGAAGTGTGGGAGGATCACTATATGCGTATATTCATTGATGTTCTGCGATAGCAGTTTCTTAAACAAACTGAAGTCGCTGTTGTAAATATAGAAGTCGATGTTCGCCTGTTCTCCTAATTTATCAGCGAAGGAATCATAAATGATTTTTTTGTGTTCGCTCAGTTTGTTGAACAGGAGTAGTATCTTAAACTGCTGATCAAGGTTGGTATGTTGTACATAATAACCTTTGCCCGGAACGGATCCCAGTATCCCCAGGCCTTTCAGGTATTTATAGGCTTTTTCGGCGGTGTCTCTCGATATTTCAAATGCATAGCTGACTTCATTGATCGAAGGTAAGATATCGTCCTGCTGAACTTTCTGGTCTACTATTGCTTTAATAATAGAGTTGGCCAGCTGAAAATATTTAGGCGTGGCAGAGAAGTCATCTATAAACAGGTATTTGAAAATCGGATGTTGTTTCATGGCTCAGTTGATTATTAGTCACATGGAATAAGCGGTTAGTCACGTGGAATTAGCTGTCAGCAACTTTTCCCGACAATGATAGTAATTTAAATTTACAATTGGCACAGGATATTGGAAGCATGACAGTCCATGACAGTTTAAAATTATACATGCTTTATTTTTATGAAACATTAGTTTTCCACGTTACAAATTTCAACGTCATTATGCAGGCTTTACTGGGAGTTTTATTCCACTTCATTGGAGGGTTTGCCTCCGGCAGTTTTTATATCCCTTACAAAAAAGTGAAGGGGTGGAGCTGGGAAAGTTACTGGATTGTAGGAGGCGTGTTTTCCTGGCTGGTTGTCCCCTTAGTGGCTGCCTGGCTCACCGTTCCCGGTTTCATGGACATCATTGGAAGCACGGAGGGACATGTACTTTTCTGGACTTATTTCCTGGGCGTGTTATGGGGTATTGGTGGTTTAACCTTTGGCTTGTCTATGCGCTACCTGGGTATGTCGCTGGGTATGGCAGTGGCGCTGGGCTTTTGTTCTGCTTTTGGCGCCCTTATACCGCCCATTTACCGTGGTCTTTTTACTGATGATCCCAATACCCTGGGCGCCATGCTGCATACCAGTAAAGGTATGTTTGTGCTGCTGGGGGTAGTGGTATGCCTGGCAGGCATTGCGATATGCGGAAGAGCGGGCATGTTGAAGGAAAAGGAGCTCTCGGAAGCACAGAAGACGGAAAGCATACAGGAATTTAACCTTCGCAAAGGATTAGTGGTGGCCATTGTTTCCGGGATACTGAGTGCCTGCATGAGCTTCGCTATTACAGCAGGCAACAGCATGGGCAAAGCGGCCGTGGCTAACAATGCCAACCCGCTGTTCAAGAACAATGTTATTTTTGTAATTATCATGTTAGGCGGACTGACCACCAACTTTATCTGGTGCATGATCCTGAATAGGCGGAATCAGTCTTTCAACGATTATACGAACAAAGAAACGCCATTGGTAAAGAATTACTTGTTTGCGGCCATCGCCGGCACTACGTGGTTTCTGCAGTTCTTTTTCTATGGCATGGGAGAAAGTAAGCTGGGCAATGATGCCAGCTCCTGGATCCTGCATATGGCTTTTATTATCCTGATTTCCGGCATGTGGGGCTTTGTGTTGAAGGAATGGAAAAATGCCAGTAAAAAAACATTCGCTACCATTTCCCTGGGTATATTCACCATTATTCTTTCTGTAGTCCTGGTGGGATATGGTAATTCATTAGACAATTAACCCGCAGCATTATCGCAATTAAAAAACGTTAAAATTATATCGTATGTCTTTAGATGGAACTACCACGCAATTCAGGCATGTCAGTTATTTATGGGATGAAACAACAGCGGCCGGGATGGCTGGTGATGAAGTAGCCTTGCTGATTTATCGTTCCAATTTACTGGGTGCCGACCTGCGGCTGACCAATTATGGTGGAGGCAATACCTCCTGCAAAGCCATGGCTAAAGATCCGTTAACAGGTGAACAGGTAGAAGTGATGTGGGTAAAGGGTTCCGGTGGGGACCTGGGTACACTTAAAAAAAGTGGGCTGGCAGCCTTATATGTAGATCGCCTTCGTAGTCTGCAACATATTTACAAAGGTATTGCGCATGAAGATGAAATGGTGGAACTGTTTAATCACTGTATTTACGATCTGAGTTCCAAAGCACCTTCTATTGATACCCCGTTGCATGGATTTCTTCCTTTCAAACATATCGATCACCTGCATCCGGATGCTGCCATCGCGATAGCTGCCGCCAAAGATGGTAAAAAGATTACGCAGGAATTGTTCAATGGTACCATCGGTTGGGTACCCTGGCAAAAACCAGGATTCGATCTTGGCCTCCAATTGAAGCAATGCCTGGACGAAAACCCCGGTATCCGCGGCATTATGCTGGGATCACACGGACTCTTTACCTGGGGTGATACCGCCTACGAAAGCTATATCAATACCCTCGAAGTAATAGAACGCTGTGCAGAATACCTGGAAGAAAACACGGGTCGTAATAAACCGGTATTTGGAGGCGCTAAAATCGCCTCCTTGTCAGACGAAGCACGCAAGGCCCAGGCGGCGGCGTTGGCGCCAATTTTACGGGGCTATTGCTCTTCTCAGCAGAAAATGGTGGGACACTTCACAGACGATGCCCGGGTTCTGGAATTTATTAATTCCAACGATCTTGACCGGCTGGCTCCACTCGGCACCAGCTGCCCGGATCACTTTTTACGCACGAAAATCAGCCCCCTGGTGCTGAACATCGCAGCAGATGAAAGTCTGGCAGATGTAGATGTCGTAAAAGCCGGCCTGTTACCTTTGTTCGAAGCATACCGGGAGATGTATGCCGGTTACTATAATACCTGTAAACATCCCAACAGCCCGGCCATGCGCGATCCTAACCCCGTGGTGATCCTGTACCCCGGCGTAGGCATGTTTACCTTCGCAAAAGACAAACAAACCGCCAGGGTAGCCGCTGAATTCTATATCAACGCCATCAACGTGATGAAAGGAGCGGAAGCTATTTCCGAATATACTTCCCTGCCAAGACAGGAAGCTTTCAATATTGAATACTGGCTGCTGGAAGAAGCGAAGCTGCAACGCATGCCTAAACCCCAAGCACTGACCGGCAGAATTGCCCTCGTTACCGGCAGCGCCGGCGGCATCGGCAAAGCCATTGCTAAAAAGTTTGCAGAAGAAGGGGCGGTAGTGGTCATCAATGATAACGATGCACAACGACTGGCCAGTGCTACTGCCGAGTTTAATAAATTATACGGGAAAGATGTATTCGCAGCAGACCTGCTGGATGTAACAGATGCAGCGTCGATCCATCAGACTTACAATACGGCCGTACTGGCGTTTGGTGGGGTAGACATTATCGTCAATTGTGCTGGACTCTCCATTTCCAAGCCACTGGAAGATCATACGGAAAAAGACTGGGACCTGTTATATGATGTACTGGTAAAAGGACAATTCCTGGTAACACAAGCGGGTGTGGAAATTATGCGCAAACAGGCTACTGGTGGCGATGTGCTGAATATCGTCAGTAAAAACGCCCTGGTATCCGGTCCAAATAATGCGGCGTATGGTTCTGCCAAAGCAGCGCAGCTGCATTTAAGCAGACTCAATGCTGCGGAGCTGGGAAAAGATCGTATACGCGTAAACGTTGTAAACCCCGATGCGGTAATTTCCGACAGCAAAATATGGGCAGGCGCATGGGCGGAAGGCCGCGCCAAAGCATATGGCGTAAAGGTGGAAGAGCTGCCGGCATTCTACGCCAAACGTACCCTGCTCAATGAAATTATTGTCCCCGAAGATATTGCCAATGCCTGTTATGCTTTTGTAAGTGGCCTGCTGAATAAAGCCACCGGCAATGTGTTGAACGTGGATGGGGGCGTAGCCATGGCTTTTGTGAGATAAAAACAGTATTTTATCTGTTGTTAAAAATAGAGAACTATGCAAATAGAAAAATACAAAATAGACGAGCATAATGATTCATTGCTGGGAGGTCATCAACGTGCATTTGATTACCTCTCCGGAGAAATTAAAAATGTGCCGGAGATCCTGCAGCAGTTGGCTGCTTTCCAGGTAGGTATCCCCAGTTGGGCGCTTGGCACGGGTGGCACCCGCTTTGGCCGTTTTCCCGGTGGTGGGGAGCCCCGCAACCTGGAAGAGAAAATTAGTGATGTTGGATTACTGCATCAGCTGAACCAATCCAGCGGCTCCATCTCCCTGCATATCCCCTGGGATGTACCGGATAATCCGGCACATATAAAAGCGGTGGCTGCGCAACATGGTCTTCGCTTCGATGCGATGAACTCCAATACCTTCCAGGATCAGCCGGGGCAGCAGCATAGTTATAAATTTGGTTCGCTGCAGCATGTCAGTAAAGATGTCCGCAAACAAGCCATTGAGCATAACATCGAAGTGATTCAGCACGGCGTGGCACTGGGCTCCGATGCCCTGTCCATCTGGCTGTCTGATGGCTCCTGTTTTCCGGGGCAGCTGAATTTCCGTCATGCTTTCGAGAATACCCTGGAAGGACTGCAGGAAATTTATGCTGCCTTACCAGACAACTGGAAAGTGTTTGTAGAATACAAAGCAGCAGAGCCTAACTTCTATTCCACTACAGTGGGTGACTGGGGACAGTCGCTTCTGTATGCCAATAAACTGGGGCCCAAAGCCTATTCCCTGGTAGATCTGGGACATCACCTGCCTAATGCGAACATCGAACAGATCGTTTCCCTTTTGCTGATGGAAGGTAAACTGGGCGGCTTCCACTTCAATGATTCAAAGTTTGGTGATGATGACCTCACCGTAGGCAGTATCAAACCCTATCAGCTGTTTCTTATCTTTAATGAGTTGGTAGAGGGAATGGATGCAAGAGGGATGAACCACAATACAGACCTGGCGTGGATGATAGATGCTTCTCACAACGTGAAAGATCCGCTGGAAGACCTCCTGCAATCTGTGGAAGCTATTATGATCAGCTATGCCCAGGCATTGCTGGTAGACCGTAAAAAATTATATGTAGCACAACAAAATAATGATGTGGTAACTGCACAGGAAATACTGCAACAGGCATTCCGTACGGATGTCCGTGCACTGGTGGCTGCCGCCAGAATGCAGACAGGTGGCGCGTTGAATCCATTGGCCTTGTATCGTTCAGAGAAAGTAAGAGATCAGCTGATCCGCGAAAGAGGATTGAGAACAATGGCGACCGGACTGTAATTTTAAAAATATTTATGAGCGAAATTCCCGTTATAGCCATCTTTGATGTTGGTAAAACCAATAAGAAACTGTTTCTCTTTGATGAACAGTACCGTATCATCTTTGAGCGGACAGCACGTTTTACGGAAACCGTGGATGAAGATGGTGCGCCCTGTGAAAACCTGGAAAGCCTTCGCCTCTCTGTGTTTGATTCTTTGAGAGAAGTATTCCGCAGAAAGGATGTGGTGATCAAAGCCATTAATTTTTCTACTTATGGCGCCAGCCTGGTATATATAGATGAAGAAGGGCGCCCATTGACTCCATTGTACAACTACCTGAAAGAATATCCTCCTGTACTGAGAGAACAGTTTTATAATACTTATGGTGGAGAGAAAGCCTTCTCTGTACAAACTGCTTCGCCTGTGCTAGGCAGCCTCAATTCCGGTATGCAGTTGTACCGGCTGAAGTATACACAGCCGGACATTTACCGGCAGGTAAAGTATGCGCTGCATTTGCCGCAGTATATGAGCTACCTGCTCTCCGGCATTGCCTGCTCAGATATTACCAGCATCGGCTGCCACACTAATTTCTGGGATTTTCAACAGCATAACTATCATATGTGGGTAATAAAGGAAGGGGTGCTGGAAAAGCTGGCGCCCTTATTACCTTCCAACGAAGTAATGCCCGCTGCATTTCCCGGTAATAATTACGCAATAGGTACAGGGCTACACGACAGCTCTGCTGCGTTGATTCCTTACCTGGTTAACTTTCACGAGCCTTTTATTTTAATCTCTACCGGCACCTGGTGCATCAGCTTCAATCCGTTTAATGATACACCACTTACCGATGAGGAACTGGCTGCCGACTGTTTATGCTATATGACCTTCCAGGGTAAGCCCGTAAAGGCTTCCCGCCTGTTTGCCGGCTATGAACATGAGCAACAGGTAAAGCGTATCGCTGCACATTTCAATCAGCATACCGGTCATTACCGCAATATTGATTTTGATAGCCGCATCATCCGCCTTTTGAAAGAGCGGAACAAACAGGATCATGCACTGCTACCACCTGATCCAAAACTCCTGCAGGCTTCCGTATTTGGACAAAGAGACCTGCATACCTTTTCATCTGATACGGAAGCCTATCATCAGCTGATGTTAGACATTGCCCAACAGCAATTTATAGCTACCAAAAGAGTATTAAACGGCTCTTCTGTAAAACGTATATTCGTTGACGGTGGATTCAGTAAAAATGCCATTTATATGAATTTGCTCGCAGCGCTTTTCCCGGAGATAGAGATCTTTGCTGCGTCTATGGCGCAGGCTACTGCCATGGGAGCTGCACTCGCTATCCACTCATCATGGAATAGCAAACCATTGCCCAATGATCTGATAGAATTGAAGTATTATTCGGTGACGCATGATGTATCTTTATAAAGATTTGCTTATTATTACTATCAAGAAATAATACTATGCGTGCCCTCTTTATTTTCCTCCTCAGCTTTGTTGCCATACCAGCCTATGCACAAAATGTAATGCCTTTGTATACCGGACTTCCGCCGGGTGGCATTGCTTCCCCTGATGAAGAAATAACAGATAAAGAGAATAACCGTGCACTCACCAGTATAGCTACGCTTACTGCTTACCTGCCTCCCAAAGAAAAAGCTACCGGCACGGCTGTGCTGATTTGTCCGGGTGGCGCCTATGCCTGGGTTGTGCTGCAAAAAGAAGGATTGAATATTGCTGAATTTTTCGTGAAGCAAGGCATTGCGGCCTTCGTACTAAAATACCGTTTGCCGTCTGATAAGATCATGACGGACAAAAGCAGTGGTCCTTTGCAGGATGCGCAGGAAGCCCTGAAAATGATCCGTTCACATGCAAAAGAATGGAATATCGACAATAGCAGGGTAGGCATTATGGGCTTTTCAGCGGGCGGCCACCTGGCGTCTACAGTAGGAACACATTTTGACCGCCCCGTGCTGGCCGTTAATGCAGGGCTTAATCTTCGCCCGGATTTTATGATCCTGGTATACCCGGTGATCAGCATGGAAAAGAACCTCACCCACGCCGGCTCCCGCAAGCGTTTATTAGGCGATTCCCCGGACGAGTTAACCGTTAAATATTACTCCAACGACCGGCAGGTAACGCCGCAAACGCCACCCACCTTGCTGTTTCATACCGGCGATGATAAGGTCGTAGACGTAGACAACACCCTGTTGTTTTACCAGGCATTGCGCCACCAGCATGTGCCAGCCGAAATGCATATTTACCCCGAAGGGGATCATGGGTTTGTACTCAAACTGCCGGTAGAAGTATGGATGCAGACCGTGATGAAATGGCTGGGCCGCAGCGGGATGCTGAATACCGATAATCCCTTGCTACAGGGAGGTACAGGACAGTTATACTGATACAGTTTTCTATTTTGAGTATGTTTAGCTATCGCCTGCTATAAACAGGGGGGGGGCCGTTATGTATAACGGACAGCACTAAACGGAATTTCACGGACTATACATGAATCATTTTATGTTACGAAAAATACCCGGATATCCTGCTGTACTACTCTTGCTACTTTCAGTAGCATCCGCTGCCAGTGCGCAGAAAGCTGCTTTGCGGCAAGGATTTGTTATTCCGCCGGATAGCATTAAGCCAAGCGTTTACTGGTATTGGATGAGTGATAATATTTCGCAGGAAGGTGTAAGAAAAGATATTGAAGCTATGGCGAAAGTAGGTATAGGCCGTGCTTTCATCGGGAATATCGGTTATCCGAAAGAAGAAGTGCCTTATGGAAAAGTAAAATTGTTTTCGGAAGAATGGTGGAAAGTAACCCGCACAGCCATCAGCACTGCCTCCCAAAACGGAATAGACATTGGCTTGTTCAACAGCCCCGGCTGGAGCCAGAGCGGTGGTCCCTGGATCAAGCCATCACAGTCGATGCGTTACCTTACTGCCGGTGATGAAATAAACGTACAGGGTCCCCGTCAATTTTCACAACCAGCACCCAACATTGCAGATTTTCAGACCGTAGCAGTGATGGCTTTTCCCGTACCCGCAGGAGATGGGGATGATATTGGCAAACATGCACCGGTACTCAGCTCCAATGCCGGCTTCGTGCACATCGAAAACCTGGTAGATGGCAATACCACCGAAGAAGTAGCAGTGTCAGCACCAGTGAGCCGACCAGGTCCTGTCACCATAGACATCGCCGTGAAAGCAGACTTCACGGCGAGAAGCCTGATCATTTACCCTGCTGCCCGACCTTTCAAAGCACAGTTTGAGTTACAGGTAAAAGAAGGTGACACCTGGCATAGCGTAAAAATATTTGAACTGGATCGTAGCAACCCTGCACCCAACGTAGGATTTAAGCCTTACGCTCCTGTAGCCGTTTCCTTTAAAGCTATCACCGGCAGGCAATTCAGGCTGCTGATCAGTGACGGGCATCCGGTACTGGCAGAAATAAAGTTGCTGGCGGCCCCACGTGTAGAGCGTTTCGAAGAAAAACAGCTGGCTAAAATGTTCCAGACACCTTTGCCTTTATGGAACGAATACCAGTGGCCGCAACAGCCACCAGTAGATGGGCAGGGGGGAATCATCGATCCTGCTAAAGTCATTCATCTCACTAAAAACCTATTGCCCAACGGCACCCTTAACTGGAATGTTCCAGCAGGTAACTGGATCGTGGTACGCTATGGCATGCTGCCCACCGGCGTTACCAATGGTCCGGCTTCTAAGGAAGGTATAGGGCTGGAAATAGATAAGATCAGCGACACCTGGTCACAATACCACTATGATTCTTTTGTGGGAAAAATCCGCAACAGCATACCGGCAGCGGAACGTACCGCCCTGAAATGGGTAGTGGCAGATAGCTATGAAACAGGTTCGCAGAACTGGACAGATGATATGGCCACAGACTTTGCGCAACAATATGGCTATGATCCTTTGCCCTGGCTGCCGGTGTTATCCGGCAGGGTAGTGGGTTCGGCAGATCAGTCGGACCGATTCCTATGGGACCTGCGCCGCCTCATTGCAGATCGGGTAGCCTATAAATATGTAGCCGGTTTACGCAAGGCAAGTCACAAAGACGGACTAAAGCTGTGGCTGGAAAACTATGGCCACTGGGGTTTCCCTTCTGAATTTCTGAAGTATGGCGGACAGTCGGATGAAATTGGTGGTGAATTCTGGAATGAAGGTACTTTGGGAGATATTGAATGCCGCGCCGCTTCTTCCGCCGCGCACATCTACGGTAAAACAAAGGTGGCAGCGGAATCTTTCACCGCCGGAGGCCAGGCATTTGTACGCTATCCGGCGTTGCTGAAACGCCGTGGCGACTGGTCTTTCACGGAAGGGATTAATCATACACTGTTACATGTATTTATAACACAACCATACGAAGACCTGAACCCCGGAGTAAACGCCGGCTTCGGAACAGAGTTTAACCGCAAGAATACCTGGTTTTACCAGGGCAAAGCCTTTGTAGATTATATCAGGAGATGTAACTACCTCCTGCAACAGGGCAAAGCCGTAAATGATATAGCGTATTTCATCGGAGAAGATGCGCCTAAAATGACGGGCATCAGAAATCCAGAATTGCCCAAAGGCTATTCTTATGATTACATCAATGCAGAGGTGATCATGAACCGGGTGCAGGTAAAAGGAGGTAAGCTGGTATTGCCGGATGGCATGAGCTATCGCTTATTGGTACTGCCACAACTGGAAACAATGCGGCCGGAGTTGTTACAAAAAATTGCGCAACTGGTCAAGCAGGGCGCTACTATACTTGGGCCTGCACCGCTACGCTCACCCAGCTTACAGCATTACCCGGAGGCAGATGCACAGGTGCGCCAACTGGCAGCTACTTTATGGGGCAACGAGCAGCTACAGCAGCGCCAATACGGCAACGGGCAGGTGCTTAGCGGTATGGGCATGGAGCAGGCATTACAGACCCTGCGGTTACAGGCAGATGTGGCGGACTTACCAGCACCGGTACTTTATGCGCATCGTACCACCGCGGAAGGAGAATTGTATTTCATTACCAATCAGGCAGCCACCGATATTAGCTTGTCGCCGGCTTTCCGCCTAACGGGTAAACAGCCGGAATGGTGGGACGCCGTTACGGGTGATATCCGCGACTTGCCTGCATTTATAGAGAAAGATAAAAATACCGTAGTACCATTAACGTTAGCTCCTTACCAAAGTGGCTTTGTAATGTTTCGTAAAAAAGCTACAGCGCCCAACAGTGGTAGGACTAACTTCCCTGCACCTACGTTGTTACAGGAGTTAAACGCACCCTGGCAGGTACGCTTTGATACTGCTCAACGAGGCCCCACCCAACCGGTAGTCTTCGATAAGCTGACCGACTGGAGCAACAGTACGAATGAACAGATCCGTAACTATTCCGGTACAGCAGTATATGAAACTACTTTTAAGGCAGATGAATTACCGGCGGGAGCCACGCTATACCTGGATCTTGGCAATGTGAGTGTAATGGCCACCGTGAAGTTGAATGGGGTGGAACTCGGTACGGTATGGACTCCACCTTATCGTGTCAGCGTAAAAAATGCGCTTAAAAAAGGGAGTAACAAACTGGAAATAACGGTAGTCAATACCTGGGTAAATCGCCTGATAGGAGATAGCAAACTACCTGCTGCATCACGTAAAACGTGGAGTAACGTAAACCCCTATACGCCGGAATCTGCCTACCAGTCGGCCGGATTATCAGGGCCAGTAAAACTGATAGCAGTGACCTATTAATTTCACCAACATGAATGATATCATATGAAAATATACACCTGGTTCCTGCTTGCAAATATTTTCCTGTTGGATGATATATCCACCCAGGCTCAGTTGCCACCGGTGTTTGATAGCACACGTATGGCCACGGTTCAAACTACGTCTACCGTACGGCGGTACTTATCTCCCGAAAAAATTATATGGCAAACAGCCAATACCGGTAGCAGCATTACCAATGCTGCACGTTTCCTGCTACCCGGCAATGGACAGGCCGACCTGGCGAATCAAAATATGTGTGAGCTGAAAAGCAGTGCCACCGAACATCCCGGTATCCTGTTCGACTTTGGAAAGGAGCTGCACGGCGGCCTGCAACTGGTCACCGGTATGTATAAAAGTGGTAAACCGGTGAAACTGCGGGTGCGCTTCGGTGAGTCCGTGAGTGAAGCCATGAGCGATATTGAACCCGGCAAAAATGCCACCAACGATCACGCCATACGCGATATGATCGTGGAAGTGCCCTGGCTGGGCAAACTGGAGGTGGGCAATACTGGTTTCCGTTTCGTTCGCATCGATCTCCTGGATGATAATGCAGCACTCCAACTCAAAGAAGTAAGGGCTATTTTCGTTTACAGAGATCTCCCTTATCTCGGCTCCTTCAAATGCAGTGATACGTTGCTCAACCAGATCTGGCTGACAGGCGCCTATACGGTTCACCTCAACATGCAGGACTATTTATGGGATGGTATTAAGCGCGACCGCCTCGTATGGATTGGTGATATGCACCCTGAAACGTCTACCATCAGTGCTGTATTTGGATATAATGAAGTGGTGACTAAGAGTCTGGACTTGTCGCGGGATATTACGCCGCTGCCTCAATACATGAACGGCATGGTGTCGTATTCTATGTGGTGGGTGCTTATTCAGCGGGATTGGTATCAACACACCGGCAACCTGGTTTATCTGCAACAACAGGCGGCCTATCTGAAAGGCTTGCTGGATCATTTATCTAAAAAAATTGATAGTAATAACAGCGAGGACTTGCAGGACGGCACGCGTTTCCTGGACTGGCCTTCCAGCGAAAATAAACCCGGCATACATGCCGGATTGCAGGCCATGATGATTATGACACTGGACGCCGGTGCAGCGCTGAGCAAGGTATTAAACGATGCTGTCACGGTGAAAAAATGTGAAGCCGCCATTGCCCGCCTGAAAAAGAATGTGCCGGATGCCAATGGTTCCAAACAGGCCGCTGCCTTGCTGGCTTTATCAGGTCTGGTGCCTGCGGAAAAAATCAACCGGGATATTTTATCTGTTGGTGGTGTAAAGGATTATTCTACTTTTTATGGTTACTATATGCTGCAGGCAAAAGCCAAAGCAGGAGACTACCAGGGAGGGCTAAACGATATTCGTGCCTATTGGGGAGCGATGCTAAAGCTGGGGGCTACTACTTTCTGGGAAGATTTTAACATGGACTGGCTTCCCAATGCCTCCCGCATTGACGCATTGGTGCAACCCGGACAAAAAGATATTCATGGTGATTATGGTGCTTACTGCTATAAGGGTTTTCGCCATAGCTTATGCCATGGATGGGCCTCCGGGCCTACTCCCTGGCTAACTGAGCATGTACTGGGTATCTCTGTGGTAGCACCAGGTTGTAAAGTGATGAAGGTAGCACCACACCTGGGTGATCTTCAATATGCTGAAGGCACGTTTCCGACACCATATGGCATTGTAACGGTGAAGCATACACGCTTGGCGAACGGGAAAATAAAATCAGATATCAAAGCACCTGCGCAGGTGAAAATTATAAGGGAGTAAATTTTTTTTCTTAACGTGGTCTATAGCAGCTCCAGGTTACCGGAGCTGCTTTTTTATGCTTGCCACAAGCGAATGTTTACGCTGGAAAAATCTAATCAGGCATGTATAAACTCGCTCAGATCCACATCCGGTATATCAAAATCTTTCTTATGTTGGATAATATCCGGATGGAGATATAACTTATAATCTTTGATCACAAAAGGATTATCGGGGTCTGTTTCATCCGGATTGGCATCACTGATCTTCAGCGTTTGTTTGATTTCTTTCAGCGCATTCTGTAACCTTACAGCATTGAGTTGAGCCAGGGGGAGCTGCCATTGAAACTGATGGGTATGATCAATAGAGATAGGCACCCATACGCTTTTGGCGGTAGACACGTTGAGATCTCTGTCAAAAAAGAGTACGTCTTCTATGGTGATCAAATCGGCTTGCATACCCGCTTCCCCACCAGGTAGCAGTACTTTGCCATAGCCACCGATGCTGAAAATGCTCAATGGTCTTTTATCAGCCAGTATTTTTTTCAGTTGGATCATGAACTCCGGCAGGGAGCTGAAAGGTATTTCTATAATATCGTCCAGGCGTATATACGTGGGCGTTAGTAGTTCGTGACGGATCGTAATCGCCAATACCCGTTCAAGGTCCTCAAATACAGTATTGGGTATTGGCGCACCCTTTTGGAGGGCTTGTATTGTTGGATATCCTTCCGGGGCATCTTCATAAAAGTACCAGGTATTATGATAGCCACTGTCCGGGAAATCAACATGTTTCATGATGAGGTAAGTTTGGTAAGGAGCAAGAGAGCAAATATAGCGCTTTTGCAGCTTGACACCTCATTGCGATAACAATAACCGCAGGTTTCTGTTAAGCTCACCTACTTTGGATCCCAGGGGGGTAAAGAAATCCTTGTCAAATTTTTCTACCACTTTGATGGCCTGTCTGGCCATCTTTTCACCGGCTTCGGTTAACGCAACAGTTTTGGCGCGGGTGTCTGTAGGATGCTCTTTTCTTTGCAGCAACCCTTTCGTCTGCAAGGTACG
The DNA here is from genome assembly GCF_052114225.1 of Chitinophaga sp. RAB17. Classification (NCBI taxonomy): domain Bacteria; kingdom Pseudomonadati; phylum Bacteroidota; class Chitinophagia; order Chitinophagales; family Chitinophagaceae; genus Chitinophaga; species Chitinophaga sp. RAB17. The sequence goes on from NZ_JBFREI010000004.1 coordinate 423,457, forward strand.
AAGTACGGTAGAAGTAGTCATCGGATCTATTTTGGAATGAGCCGAGAGCAGGATCTGGGTCACCGGTTCGTTTTGCTGCATGAGCCACATGGTACTGGCCAGCAGCACAAACTGAGAATGCGTAAGATCATACTTCTCGAGGGCTTTCCTGATCTCTCTCTGCCATAAACTGGTGACCTGCCACAACAGGAAGCCTGGACTTTCTTCCGCCGATTCTACGCTAAAAGCATTATCGTCTTTTTTCATCTTGCCTTTTTTGCAAAAATAATTATAGTTTGCTGGCTACCCGCACCTGGTTCTGCATTTCTTCCGGTAAATGATTTACGATATCCTGTGCTACTATTTTCTTCCACAAAAAGCCCAGTACACCGGATACTTTCATGGTGACTGTGAGCTTCAAACCTTCAGGGGTATCCTCAAAAGTATGCTCACCGTACATTTTGGCTAAAGGGAAGTGGGTGAGGTCCACAAACTTTCTGTTAGGAATGGTTTCATATAATTCGATTTTGATTTTTGGGCCTTTCTTAGGCTTCAGCAGAAAATGATTTCCCTTTTCAAATTTGCCGTCCAGTTTAGCATATTCAATACCGTTATCCCAGGTATGCCAGTTGTTAACGTCTGCAAACAGTTTCCACATTTGTTCTTTGGTAGCTTCTTTAGTAACGAGGGTGTGAGATTGTGACCACATAAGATTTGTTTTTAGAATTAATAATCATTTTATAAGTGCAAATATAATAAGTGTACTTATAATAACAAAATAAATTGTTACAAGATAAGAATGTAGTTCTTTCTTATCCCTTATATGCTTACTCATGGCCCTTGTCGGTGCTGTATTTTATGTTGTATCCCGCCCATGGCCTGGATCAGGTAATACTTACACCTGCGGATGCACCCACGGGCCCCGGTAGGGCCGCTGTAAAAGCGCTGTGGCAGCAGGATCGCCGGTAATAATCCTTTTATGTGGGTCATAAACCACTGGTCGGCCGGTTTGCTGGGAAATATTAGCGAGAATGCAGCTGGCAGTGGATATATGTCCTTCTTCAATATCCGCTACGGGCCGGCCGCCATTTTTAATGGCGCCCAGGAAGTTGAGCATATGTAGTCGCGTGGCAGGAGCGGCGTTCAGCTCTATAGCTGGTTCTGTAACGTCTTCAGGGTATTTCTCTTTTTCGTATACCACATCTTTATGTACAGGTGTACCATTACCTTCAGGTATAAAGTCGTAAGACATGGTGCTGGCAGCGAGAGTGCCTTTTTCTCCGTACAACTTAAAGGACCACGGATATTTAGGATCTGCCGGCGTGCCCCAGCTGCGGTGCTGCCATACACAGTTGAGTCCCTCGTATTCGAAAATGGCGGACTGGGTATCTGTTATATTTGATTTGCCTTCCTTTTGTACATAAATGCCGCCGGTAGAACTGATACGCGTGGGCCAGCCCAGTTGCAGCATCCAGCGCACCGTGTCGAACATATGCACGCACATATCACCCATAATACCATTGCCATATTCCATAAAGGTGCGCCACCAGCGAACATGTGGTAGCCCATCGTAAGGCCGCAGGGGAGCGGGCCCCGTCCACATATCGTAATCAAAATAATCTGGTACTGCCTGCAATGGCGGGTTGCCGTTGTTGCGCATATGATAGTAGCAACACATTTCTACGTGTGATACTTTACCCAGCAAGCCGGCATCTACAATATTCTTTTTTGCTTCGATCAGGTGAGGAGTACTTTTACGTTGTGTACCTACCTGCACTACCCGGTTGTATTTGCGCGCAGCCGCTACCATGGCTTCTCCCTCTATCACATCTACACTGATGGGCTTTTGAACATATACATGTGCGCCGGCCTGAAGGGCCGCGATGGTTTGTAAAGCATGCCAGTGATCCGGTGTGCCTATCAATACAATGTCCAGCTCATTTTCGGACAGCAGCTTCCGATAATCTGTATACAGCCGGGGCGTTGCACCGGAAGCCTGCCTTTTACGTACCATTTCACCAGCCTCCTGCAGCATGTTTTTGTCCGCATCGCATAGTGCTATTACTTTTACCGGTGCTACCTGTATCAGGCGGAATAAATCGCTTTTGCCGTACCAGCCGGTGCCTATCAGGGCTACCCGAAAGGGTTTGTCGGGATTGATGAAATCAAGTGCGCTGGCGCCTATCGCAGAAAGTGCGAGGGTGGCCGTGGCCCCTTTCAGAAAGCGGCGACGGTTAATGTTAAAGTGGTCCATATCGTGGAATTAATTAAAACAGAAAATAGGTTCCCTGTTCAACAGGAAAATGGTTTAACTGAAAGAAAGATAATAATTCAGGCGAAGAAATTATAGCCCACAGATAATATTAATAATACCAGCTCCTGCCCGTTGAACTCCTTTCTAAGGATAGCCAGTGCCTTACCCATATGTTTTTCTACGGTATTAACGGAGATGCCTAATCGTTCTGCAATCCCTTTATTGGTCAGCAATTCAAAACGACTCAGTTCAAATACTTCCCGGCATTTTTCCGGCATCTGACCCAGGGTTTGACGGAAGCGTAATTCAAGTGCTTTACCATCGATCGTAGGATGTATTATATGATGAGTGATCTGTGTAGCGGCAATGTTGGCATGATGCGCTTCATGTATCAGCTGGTTGCGGAATTCGTTGAGGATACGGTTTTTGAGACTGGTGAGCAGGTAGGCCTTTACAGACTGACGGGGATCCAACAACTGCCGGCGTTCATAGAAACGGACAAACACCTCCTGTACGGCATCATCTGCTGCAGCCCTTGACAGTAGCCTTTTGTGAGCAGTGCGGTACATCACATCTATGTAACGTTGGTACAGCGTTTTGAAAGCAGCTTCATCATCCTGCTTCATAGCTGCCAGCAGGCGCTCATCAGGTAAGTCAGCATATATCACATTAGAATCAGTCATTATTCACATCGATGTTACAGGTTCACGGATGAAAAGTATTTAAAAAAAATGAGAAATCGAATTATTGCAGGTATTCACGGTCTGAAAAATATTTTGAGTTGGGATGGCGGTAAAGTCATTCTGAAGTGTTTACATAGAAAGACATCCACCTTATGAACGCAAAAAAATTGGCCGAGCTCCTGAAAAAGTACCAGGACGGCCAGTGTACGGAAGAGGAGCGTTACCTCGTAGAGAAGTTCTATCAGGGCTTCGATGCTGATGAGGATCAGTTGCCCGGCAGCAGTGACATGCAGCCGGCCTACGATGCGCTGTATGAGCAGGTTTTAGATAAGATAAAAGAAACGCCGGTCATCCGGAAACGCGCATTTACATTCCGCCGACTGGCCGCCGCCGCTGCTGCATTGGTGCTGTGTGTGGGCGCTGCCTGCTATTTTTTGCTGCCGGATAAGATAGTAGAGGAAAAAGCAGTTGCCAGGCAAACAGAAAAAGTAAAAAAACACTTTATCAAACTGCCAGACGGAAGTACTGTACTGCTGAATGCCCACAGTGAATTAAAGTATCCGCAGGTATTTCCCGGTAATGCCCGTGAAGTATACCTCATTGGGGAAGCGTATTTCGATGTTACTGCCAATAGCCGCCAGCCTTTTATTGTACATACCGGTAAAGTAGCCACCACCGTGCTGGGTACGGTGTTTAATGTAAAGGCGTTGCCCGGCGATAAATCAGTAACTGTGACGGTGGAAAAAGGAAAGGTAAAGGTAGAAGCAGATGGCAAACCGTTGGGCGTAATAGGATCCAATCAGCAGATTGCTGTTGACCAGGCGGCGGTGGGATATGAGAAAAATGATCTGGTAAATGTAGTACCGGTAGTCAACTGGGTGAAAGAAGATCTCGTATTTAACAACGTTACCTACGAAGAAGCCGCCAAAGTCCTGATGGAACAATACGGTATCACCATTGTCTTCCACCAGTCCCATTTGCAGCAGTGCCGGTTCACCACCTCTTTTAAAAACCAGTCATCGCTGGAAGATATTCTTGCTGTACTCTGTGCATTCAATCAGTCGGCCTATAGTATCAGGGATAGTATCGTCACCATCAGCGGCGGAAATTGTCAATAATATTAAAAGAACAGGTATGCCACCATAATCGCCTATACATTAAAAAAGCAACCCCGGCTGCTACCAGGATTGCTTAACAGGTCTTAAATACTTATGTAGAACACTTAAAACCAATTGCAATTTATGCAAAAATTTACTCTTTTGCCTGGTGCAAAAGCACAGGGTCATGCCCCGTGCCGGCACAGGAAAGTGGTTATCAACCAACGAACACTGAAGCTTTTTATGAGATTAAATGTAATTGCTGCGGTCATTACTTTTACCAGCACACAATTGCTGATGGCAGCTCCCGGCAAGGGGCAAACCATGGCTAAGACGACGGTTACACTGAGTGTAGAGCATGAGTCGCTCAAAACGGCCCTGTCACGCATAGAACGCCTGGCAGAAGTACGTTTTATTTACACCCAGGAGCAGGTGGCTGTGTTCAACAACATCAGCATACCTAAAGGTACCCGTACCATAGCAGAGCAGCTGGATCTGCTGCTGTCCGGAACGCCGCTGCATTACCGGGTAGTGAACGATCACTTTATTATTTATAACGCGTTAAGCGAAACACCTGCTACCGGCACTGAAACAGCGGTAAAGGAAGACGGCGTTATTCGCGGTAAGATAACGGATGCTAAAGGTGAGCCTGTTGTTGGAGCTACGGTACATTTGTCCGGTACTTCTCATGGCGCTACTACCAATACAGAAGGCGTATTTGTGATCAAAGGCCTGAAAGAAGGTAGTTACACCGTTACAGCATCTTCTATTGGTTTTGAAAAAGCCACTAAAACAGTTACACTCAGCGGTAAGGAAGCGCTAGTGAATCTTTCGCTGCCTGATGGCCTGAATCCACTCAACGAAGTAGTAGTGGTGGCCTATGGTACCCAGAAGCGTTCCAGCTTCACCGGTTCTGCTGCCACGTTGAAGGCAGACGCCTTTCAGGGCTCTCCGAGGGCTTCTGTGCAGGAAAACCTGCAGGGAAATGTAGCGGGCGTGATGGCGACCAGTGGTACCGGTCAGCCAGGAGCTGCGCCGGATATCCGTGTAAGGGGAGTAGGTTCCGTAAACGCCGGTAGCTCTCCGCTGTATGTGGTAGATGGTATTCCATTGGCCGCTACGAGCGTTAGCAGCCTGAATAGCGCCGATATCGAAAGCTTCACAGTGCTGAAAGATGCGGCCGCCGCCTCTATCTATGGCTCCCGCGCAGCAAATGGTGTAGTACTCATCACCACCAAAAAAGGGAAAAGCGGTAAAACAAAATTCAACGCTTCTTCCCAGTTTGGATTCAATAAAGTAACCTTAAATAAAGATCTCTATCCCCTGAACACCACAGAGATGATAGAACTGTTGAGAGAAGGAGTGAAGAATGCAGGCAGAGACGAAAACTATTTTCAGTCTGAACTTAAAACAGCCGGTATTGATACTACCGTAAACACAGACTGGTTTGATGTGCTGACCCGCAACGGCCAGTTCCAGCAATACGATCTCTCTGCCAGCGGCGGAACAGATAAAACGACTTTCTATGGTTCCGGCAGTTACTATACCAGCAAGGCGGCCCTGGAAGGCAGCGAATTCAAACGCGCTACCGGTAACTTTAAAATCAGCAATAAGGCCACCGATAAATTATCCTTCAAATTAGGCGTGCAGCTGAGTTACCGTCAGCGTCGTGAGCAATCAGATGCAGGATCCAATGGTAACCCGGTACGTATGTACAAACGCTATATGCCCTGGCTGCGCGTGTTTGGCACAGATGGTACTTATGACCTCAGCTACCTGAATAAATATAATCCGCTGGCTGTAGTGAAAGAAAACTGGAATATGCGCTCCGACTACGGTGCAGTAGGAAACGCCAGCGCAAAATATGATTTCACAAAATCACTCAGCCTGGAAAACCAGTCCAGCATCGACTTCAATTACAATGATGTACAGATATTTTATAAAGGCGGCATTGGTACCGCACGTACCAATGGCGGCGAAGGCACCTATTCTACCTACAAAACATTCAATTGGGTAAATACCAGTATTCTCCGCTTTAATAAAGACTTTAGCGAACACAGTGTAAACGCTTACCTGGGTTATGAAGCACAGAAAGTAAGTGCAGGAGGTAACAATGCAGGAGCACAGAATTTTCTGCCAGGCACCTATACCATGGATAATGCCGCTATTGCTACAGCAGCAGGATCCAACGAAACGGCCAACTCCCTCAATTCATTTTTTGCCAACGCCGGTTATAACTTTAAATCCCGCTACTACCTGAGTGCTTCCATGCGCCGCGATGGTTCTTCCCGTTTCGGCAGTGCAAAAAGATTTGGTAATTTCTGGTCAATAGGTGCATCGTGGAATATAGCAGATGAAGCATTTATGAAATCCGTACGTGCTGTATCAGAACTGCGCATCCGCACCAGCTACGGTGTAAATGGTAACCAGGACATCGGTGATTTTGTTTCCCGTGCCTTGTATAGCAGTACAGATTATAACCAAAGCCCTGGCTATTATTTTTCGAGATACGGCAACAGCAACCTGACCTGGGAAAAGAACAAACCATTTAACGTGGGGCTCGACTTTGGCTTGTTGGCAAATCGTATAACCGGTACCGTAGAATACTACACGCGTAAAACAACCGACCTTTTGCTGGATATGCCGATTTCTGCTACCAATGGTCTCAGCAGCCTGTATGCAAATGTGGGTGAGATGAAAAACAGTGGATGGGAATTCCAGGTAAATACGCAGAACATTGTATCCCGCAACCAGGGGTTCACCTGGAATACCAGCTTTAATATCTCTACTTTAAAGAACGAGGTGACTGCATTGAATAGCCCTATCATTTCTGATATCTACGATCGTCATGTAGGCGGTGATTTTTACCAGATCTATGTGAAAGGATATGCCGGTGTAGATCCTAAAACCGGAGAATCCCTCTGGTATACGGATGCCACTAAAACCAAAACCACTAACGTATATGGCAATGCGGTACAATATGATCAGGGTAGTGCTTTGCCTGAGTTTTTTGGCGGCTTAACCAATACCTTCAGTTATAAAGGCATTTCTTTAAGCTGTTTGGTATTCTTTAATTATGGTAACAAAGTATATGACAACTGGGGATCTAATGCCAATGGCGACGGTGCATCTCCATTGAATGGTGCTTCCAGTTTGCCAAGGTATACGTACCTGCACCGCTGGCAGAAAGAAGGTGATATCACCGATGTACCCAAGGTGGTATATAAAGGCACGCAATCTGGCGGCTATAGCTCTACCCGTTTCCTTTACAGTGGCAACTACATCCGTTTACGCGATGTATCCCTGTCTTACGACCTGCCTGCATACATGATGAAAGCCGCGCACATGGGCGGTGTAAGAGTATATGCCAAAGCAAGTAACCTGTTCACTTATGTAGAAGATAAACGTATGAATTTTGATCCTGAAGTAGGTATAGATGGTCAGGCAGATCAGAATGCGCCGATTTATAAAACAGTGGTGCTGGGAATCGATATCAGGTTTTAATCTTCAAATTCAACTAACATGAAAAAGTCAATATACATATATGCCATAGCGGGTTTGCTGTTATCGGCATCCTGCAAAAAAAGTTTCCTGGAAATAGATCCGCAGCAGCAAACGGATGCCGACCTGGCGATTAAAGACCTGCCCGGAACACGTGCCGCCATCACCGGCACCTACTCTCTGATGCAGGCGGTTACCTATTATGGTCGTCATGCTGTAGTACTGCCGGACCTGTTAAGTGATAACGTGTTTGTGAGCAGTGTAAATCAGAAACGTTACCTGAGCTACGATCAATATATTGTTACCGTGACCGATGGCGTAGCCAGTGATTTATGGAAACAGCTGTACCGCGTTGTAGTAAATGCTAATCTGCTCATCAGCAAAGCGGAGGCCAACGATTATCCGGATCTGGACAAAGCAGAAGCACAGTTTATTATCGGAGAGGCTTACGCGCTGCGTGCCCTGGCTTATTTTGACCTGATGCGGTTTTATGCCATGCCTTATAATTACACCGCCGATGGTTCACACCTGGGTGTGCCGCTGGTGATAAAGAGTGGTATCGACAACACGCAGATCATCGCCCCTAAAAGGAATACCGCTAAAGAAGTATATACGCAGATCATTGCAGACTTTAATAAGTCAATGACGCTGATGACAAGATCCCCTGTTGGTTTCAAATCATCCATGCGTGGCAGAATGAGCTACTATGGCGCGGAAGCACTGTTATCCAGGGTGCAGCTGTATAAGGGCGATTGGATAGCTGCCGATTCGCTGGCAACAGATGTGATCAAAAAAGGAGGATACTCCCTGCTGCCGCGCGCAACTATGGCAGATGATTCCAGGAAGCAGAACAGCGTGGAGTCTATCTTCGAAATCCAGTACAACATCCTGGATAACCTGGACAGTGATGCGCTGGTGAATTTCTACTGGCAGTCCGGTAGCTATGGCGATGGACTGGCAACAGAAGACTTGTATAAAACGTATACTGCTACAGATGCAAGACGTGCTTTCGTTACTAAAGGTTCCCGTAAGAACGGTGAGAACCCCGCTTACCTGATCACGAAGTATACGAATAATACCAGTTATGAAGAGCCGGTAAGAGTGATCCGTCTCGCAGAAGTGTACCTGACACGTGCCGAAGCCCGTGCTCATCAGGGTTTGGATGGACTGGCAGCTGCCGATGTTGACGTTGTTGCTGGTCGTGCAGATGCTAACTGGACAGCCACTACCGCCACGGGTGATGCGCTGAAAGCCATAGTACTTAATGAACGCCGCAAGGAGCTTGCTTTTGAAGGTCATCGTTTGTTCGACCTTACCCGTAATAAACTGGGTTTTACCAAATATCTTTCCGGCAGAAGTATTGCCATTGACAAAACAGATAAAAGAACGATCCTGCCTATTCCGCAATCAGAAATGAATGCGAATAAGAATATGGAACAGAATGATGCTTATAAGGTGCAGTAAACAATCAGAAAACAATATGAAAAAGGCCATCCGCAATAAGCGGATGGCCTTTTTCATTTATATCAGGTGATAATAAAAAGTATGATTTATAGATGGAAGATCATTCACATCAAAATGGATGAATGATTTATTGCGCTTCATTTCTCTTCAATATCTCACTAATCATCGGCTTCAGTGTATCATATTCCTTCGTGGTAAAACCCATGCTGCAACTGATTTTCTCCGGAATATCCGCCGCATGCATTTTCAGTTGTGCACCGGTTTCTGTTAAGTGGATATTTACAATACGCTCATCTTCTTTGCTGCGCACACGTTTAATTAACTTTTTACTTTCCAGCCTTTTTAACAAAGGTGTTAAGGTGCCGGAATCCAGCATCAACAGGTTGCCCAGTGTTTTTACGGATAGCAGCTCATACTCCCACAGCGACAGCATCACGAGATACTGCGGGTAGGTGAGATCTATCGCATTTAAAAAAGGCTGGTAGTGTGAAGTTACCAGCCTTGATAATGCGTATAACGAAAAGCAGAGCTGATTTGATAATTTCAGTTGTTTCAATATCGATAATTTAACAACGCAAAATTAAGCTAATGTTTCGATTAATATTTTTGCAACTTCTGAAGAGGAAGCAGGGTTCTGGCCTGTGATCAGTAAACCGTCCTTTAAAGCGTAAGGATGCCAGTCGTTGCCCTTGCTGTAAATACCGCCCAGTTTCTTCAATTCATCTTCTAACAGGAATGGTACTACGTTGGTGAGTTGCACTGCCTCTTCTTCTGTATTACTAAAGCCAGTCACTTCTTTACCTTTTACCAATGGTTCACCATCGGGTCCTTTTACTTTCACCAGTGCTGCCGGTGCGTGACAAACAAATGCTACCGGTTTATGCTGTTTGTAAAATGCTTCAATGAGCGCAATGGAGCTGGGATCACCGGCTAAGTCCCATAAGGGGCCATGACCACCCGGGTAAAACACCGCATCATAGTCTTCTGCATTTACTTCATTCAGTTTCACGGTATGTGCCAACTTTTTCTGCAGCGCTTCATCCTGTTTGAAACGATTGGTGTCTGCCGTCTGAAATTCGGCCAGCTCACTTTTCGGATCAATGGGTGGCTGTCCGCCTTTAGGGGAGGCCAGCGTTATTTCTGCGCCTGCATCTGCCAGCACATAATAGGGTGCGGCAAATTCTTCTACCCAGAACCCGGTTTTGTGACCGGTGTTACCGAGCTCGCTGTGCGATGTCAATACAATCAATACTTGCATGTGATGAAGGTTTAAATCAGTGCTAACTCAACTTCTATATTACCGCGGGTAGCATTGGAATAAGGACATACCTGGTGTGCCTTTTCAATCAGTTCTTTTCCTACTTCCGGGTCTACGCCTGGTATTGCTACCTGTAATTTTACCGCTAATCCAAATCCGCCGTTATCGTTCTTACCCAAACTAACATTGGCAATAACGGTAGTGGTACCGGTAGTTACTTTTTGTGTTCTGATCACCAGGTTAAGGGCGCTGTCGAAACAAGCGGCATAACCTGCGGCAAAAAGCTGCTCCGGGTTGCTGTAAGCGCCACCGCTGCCACCTAATTCCTTGGGCATTCTTACATCGAGGTCTAATACGCCGTCTGAAGATTTAACATGTCCGTTTCTGCCGCCTGTTGCGGTAGCCTGTGCCGTGTATAATTTTTCAATTGTTGCCATGAGGTATTCATATTTATTGTGCAAAATTAGATTGTGTACAATTGAATACCAAATTTATTTTTCCCTCTCTTATTGTTAACAAGAAAAAGACCACTGGTGTTTACCAGTGGTCTTTAATATAATATAGCCCTACATCATCAAGCCAGGTCTGTTCAGTTAATACTTCTCCGGGAAATTATACGGCATCCAGCCAGGCAATGCGCTTAATTCCGTTTTCACGGTGTTGCTGATGGGAATTCCCCAGGCTTCAAAGAATGGCGCTACATTTCGCCCGGTTACCTCTGAAAATGTTTTTGCCCACAGGTCGCGTTTCTGCTCATCCGTTTTAATATAATTTCCCTCCGGGTCTTTCCTGGCCAGCTCATGGTATCGGCGAAAGAATGTTTTGAAGGATTCCCAGCCAAAGGCTTCCTGCAACTGCCGGAACATAATCAGTCCCAGGAATGGATCCTGTTGCCATGTATCATAGTTGGCGCCTTTACTGAAATACTTGCGCATCATCAGTTCGGTATTTTGATTGGAAACACCCGGGTGAGCACCGTTACGTCCACCTACCAGCCGGTCGAACATGTACAGGGAAAAGAAGTTGCAGCTTACCTCAGTGGTACCGCCAAATACCCAATCGATATTCTGCATGTTATGGCCAATCTCGTGGAAGAAGCCCCAGTTGGCGCCGCCCTCACTGGGAACAAGTAATTGGCCGGGATTGATCATCACATCGGCAGAAAACTGCCCGGTGGAAGGAGAGTGATGCGCCATAATTGGATATCCACTGTGAAGTGCACCACCGGCAAGATGTTCGTCAATAACCATCCGCTGCGGACGGTATACCGGTTGAGGGATTTGTGCCAGCTCCATTTCACCCGCTACGATCAGGTTCCAGAGCGCCATGACGGAATCCGGTTGTTGTACTTTTTGTAATATCGTATCCGGCAGCGTCAGAATCATCTGATCCGACATCAACTCACCCCAGGGTGCCTTATTGTTTTTCAGCTGTTCCTTCCATTCTTCCATCGTGGTTTTACCCAGTACAAACATGGGAGCGGTTACGCCGCCACTAATGGTAAAGCTGCCTTCCCAGCCTTCTGATTTTGGATTGGCACGGATGTATATCAGCCCGCCAAAGGGACTGACCACTTTCACGGTTGCCTTGTTCAGTGGATTTGATCTTACTATGTAGGGCATCCGTCGCCAGTCTTCTTCCCAGGCCATCCAGTATCCCAGAAAGTCAGTATGACAACCTATCTGCACGGAGATACTTTTATCCTTCAGCGAGTCTGGCATCCGGATGGTAATAACCTGCCCTGCCGGCGCATATAGGCCTGTGCTGTAAAGATTGTCATCAAAAACACCGGAGAACTGCAGCCGCGATAGAACGGGAACATAACTGTCCGGCATTTTATGATGCTGTATGTTTACGGTACGGGTGATGGCCAGGGCGCCGGCTTTCACTGCCCCTGGAAAATAAGCAGCCGATGGATGCACCTTCACCTTTTTATAGTTGGCCGAATCCGCCTGGTAGAGGCACCATGCCCGAACCTGTTTTCTTAAAGTACTATCCTTTACTGCAAGCGTGGCGCCGGGATGAATGATAATATTTTCAGGTGTAACAGGGGTGGTAGGGGATTGCCCATAACTCACTATATTAGAGAGTAACAGTATGCCTATCGGGACTAAATATTTTTCCATGTTCAGAATTTGCTTCTCTTAAGTTAATACTAACAGTGGCGGTTACACGGTATTTTTTTATCAAGATAAAAAAGTAACGGGGAAATTCACCAACTGCGTGTTTGTCTATCTTCCCAAATATTCCTACTTACTACAAACCATCCCCTGTAAACCTTCCTGCGTCTCCGTTACCTTCCTGCATTCCCATCTCCCGGAAAAAAAATATGGCAGATAAATAATTATTTCTTTACTTTGCGTCATATTGACGTAAACAAATATTGAACCCTATCAGGTAAGATGGAATGGTTAACCCCACCGGAAATTCACGACATCCTGATGCAAACAGCAACGACATGAACAGAAATAAACGAACAGCCATTGCATACGATACATTGAATATAATGGAGGCAGGTCGATATCATAACAGCAGCAATGAATCGGTAGATATCAGTGCTGCATTACAGGAGGCGATCATCAATACGATCCATTACCGTCCGGAAGACTTTACCACTGTATTTGCACAAAGAGATCAGCAGCTGAAAGCCGCTACACCATATAATACCAACATCACAGTTACTGCTGAAACTACCTTTGCAGCTGCACAGCGCCTGATTGTGGAAGAAGGAATGACGGATGTTTGCTGTCTGAACTTTGCCTCTGCAAAAAATCCCGGAGGTGGTTTTCTTGGAGGAGCACAGGCACAGGAAGAAGCGCTGTCAAGAGCCAGCGGACTATACGCCTGTCTGAAATCCAAACAGGCCATGTATGATATCAACCGTGCTTATCATACCTGCCTGTATACAGATAATATGATCTATTCCCCGTTGGTGCCCGTTTTCCGGGATGATCGGGATGCATTGCTGGATCAGCCTTACTGTGTATCTGTGATCACCGCACCAGCGGCTAATGCAGGCGCCATCAGGAATAATGAAGCCGAACGGCTCAACGAAATTGCAGCAGTCATGCTTGGCAGAATAGAGAAGTTACTCTCTGTAGCCGTGGTACAAAAACAAACGACCCTGATCCTGGGCGCATGGGGCTGCGGTGTTTTCCGCAATAGCGCTGAAGAAGTAGCCCAGTGGTTTGCGCATCACCTTCAGGAAAATGAAGTCTTTAAAAACGCATTTGCTAACGTGGTATTCGCCGTGTATGATGCTTCAGCGAAAGCACAGAACCGGTATGCCTTCCACCATAAATTTCAGTACAATGAAATATAACAACGAATGGCTGATCGCTAAATATGAAGCCAAAGAAAAAATAAAATTCCTGTTTTTCTGGGGCCATCGTGCAGCAGCCGATGGAAGTGTTACCCAGAGCTGTTTCAGTCAGTGGTGGCCGGCTGCTTTTAAAGTAAACGACCTCACCTACAAAACAGCTGAACACTGGATGATGGCCGGTAAAGCGCAACTTTTCGGAGATCAGGATATCCTGGAAAAAGTGCTGCAGGCTAGTACTCCCGATCAGGCAAAGAAGCTGGGCCGGCAAGTGAAAAATTTTGATGCCGCTACCTGGGATGCACACAAATTTGACCTGGTAGTAACCGGTAATTATCATAAATTTTCACAACATCCGGCGTTGAAAACTTTTTTAATAAACACACAGGATCGCATACTGGTGGAAGCCAGTCCTATGGACCGTATATGGGGTATAGGCATGGCTGCCGGTAACGAACACGTGGAAAATCCCCTCAAATGGCGTGGACATAACCTCCTGGGTTATGCACTCATGGTAGTACGGGATCAACTTAAATAACATGAACATTAAATCGATCAGTAAATTTCTGAGTCTTATTCTCCGGCATAGCCCGGAAAAAATACAGCTGACGCTGGACGCCCATGGCTGGGCAGATGTAGCCACCTTGCTTAAACAATGTCAGGCACATGGACAACGCTTTACTTTTGCGGAACTGGAAACAGTGGTGGCAGAAAATGATAAGCAGCGATTTTCATTTAATGAAGATAAAACACGGATAAGAGCCAACCAGGGACATTCCCTGGAAGTAGCACTGGACCTGCCGCTGGCCACACCGCCAGAATTTTTATATCACGGCACCGTTCCTAAATTTATGCAGGAGATCAGGGCTCGTGGTCTGCAAAAGATGAACCGGCATCATGTGCATCTCTCCGAAAACCTGGACACCGCAACAAGTGTAGGCAACAGGAGAGGAGCGGCCAAAATACTCAGGATACTCAGCGGACAAATGCATCGGGATGGTATTCCGTTTTATTTATCCGTCAACGGGGTTTGGCTGACAGATGAGGTACCGCCAAAATATATTCAATAAATCTTATCTTGTGTAGATTGTAACGGCAATTGAGTCAGAGAGATATTATTTTTGCCGCCACCTATCAATCACAAATCAACTATGACTAAAAAGCTTTATCAACAAATTGATAAAACAATCCTGAAAGGATTGCCCAACCCCTCCAAGGAAAAGTATGAGATGAAGATAAAGGTGCCGGAGTTTACTTTTCTGGGGATGCACGAACAGCCGGATTTTGCCAAGTTGTACATCACCTTCTACCCAAAGGGTAGGATCATAGAACTGAAGTCGCTCAAGCTATACGTATATCACCTGCGTGATATCATTGTATCCTATGAGCGTCTCATTAATATCATCTATGATCACATGATGGAAGTGTACGAGGCAGATCGACTGCGGATTACGCTGATCTGTAATCCCAGAGGAGGTATCAGCTCCAAACTGGTGATTGACTCCGACTGGAAAGACAGAGGCGGTGACGAACGCTTTAAAGATTACCCGGAACGTGATGATGAATGGGGGATACTGATGTGAGCAGTTAGCTTTTAGCTGTTAGATTATCATTTGTTAGTCTTCGCTGTATTTACCAACATATGATAATGGCTATTTACCAACATATGATAATCTAACAGCTAACGGCTAACGGCTACTTACAACATATGATAATCTAACAGCTAAAAGCTAACTGCTAACAGCTATGATAAGCTAATAGCTAACAGCTAAAAGCTATTTTCGCTACTTTTAAAGAAAAAAATATGTCAATAACTACAGAAGCAGAACTCGCTGGCATGAAAAGGGTGAGCGAAGCAGTAGCTATCACGCTGAAAGAAATGAGGCATTATGCTAAACCAGGCATGACGGCCAGAGAGGTGGATGAATTCGGTGGAGAGATCTTAAATAAATTAGGTGCTAAATCAGCGCCTAAGCTGACTTATGGCTTTCCCGGCTGGACTTGTATCAGTGTGAATAATGAAATTGCACATGGCATTCCTTCTGAGAAAAAAATCCTGCAGGAAGGCGATCTGGTGAACATCGATGTATCTGCAGAACTGGGTGGATACTGGTCGGATAATGGTGGCTCCTTTGTTCTCGGGCAGGATATCCATCAGCACCAGGCCCTGGTAGATGCTTCCAAAGCTATTCTGTTCAAAGCGATTCAGTATATCAAAGGCGGTACCCGCGTGGCAGATGTAGGCAAACTCATTGAAACAGAGGCACGGAAATCAGGATATACCGTTATCCGCAACCTTGCCGGACATGGCGTGGGCAGAAGTTTACATGAGGCACCGGATGATATTCTCAACTGCTATGTACGTTTCAACAGAACCCGCTTTAAAAAGAATGCCGTAGTGGCCATAGAAACCTTTATATCTACTACCTCTTCCTTTGCCAACCAGTCCAATGACGGCTGGACGCTGGTGGGGAATAAAGGAGGTTTTGTAGCCCAGCATGAACATACCATTGTAGTCACTGACCAGGCACCTGTGATACTGACTGCAGCCAACGAAATATGGAACTGATCTTTATTTCAGTTATTTCAGTTGCAAAGTAACTGATCGGATATTCTTCCGGTCATCCGTATAGGTAATATGCACCAAATCATTTGAGGCGGCGATGATAGCAGGATAGCTGTATTCGCCGCCTTTGTGTTTTTCCAGCACATATACATCCTGCCACTGCATGCCATCGTTTGAGACAGCTACCCGCAGCTCATTGCGGCCATTGGACCAGTCTTTACCACTGGGGGCCGGATTGTATACCAGCACCTGTAAGCCATCCGGCCGGGTAACAGCATCAATACCGGAGTTGGGATTTAATAAAGATAAACCGGTTACCGGTGTCCACGTAGAGCCGTTGTCGTTAGACCAGCTGCTGGCAATCACATCCTGCCTGCTTCTGAAAAGCGCCTGTAACCTGCCCCCGGCAAGGGTAATGATGGTGGGTTGTATTACGCCGAAAGTATCGCAGGGAATGTTTATTTTCTGCCACTGATGCCCTGTGCTGTCACTGATTTCCATATGTGATATCCATATATTGCCTTTCACACTTTCTGTACTGGAAGGATGCAACAGGCGTCCATCGGGCAATTGAATACATTTGTTTTTAATGGGCCCCAGTATGCCCTCCGGCAGTTTTTCGGGAGATGACCAGCTAACGCCGTTATCACGGCTGTACCGCGCCATGCCCCACCACTCCCGTGGATTAGGACCAACCTTATAAAACAGGCAGAGTAAACCAGCCCTGGTACGGAACAATACGGGGTTCCAGCAGGGATAGCGAAGTGTATCGTTTATAATACCATCTGCCAGTTTCACCGGTGCCTGCCATTTGTTTTTTTTATAGAGCGAAGCCCATATCACCACATCTTTACTACCTTCTTCCCGGCCACCAAACCAGGCGCTCATCAAACTGCCATCGGGGAGGGCGGTAATAGTAGAAGCATGACTGGAGCGGGTTACAGGTACCGGCATGATGAGGGTATTACGTACCAGCTTCGCCTTTACCTGGGCTTGCAGTGGCAGATAAATGATCATCATCCATAACAGAGAAATATAATATCGCATATGTGCAGGGATATAAATGAGGTGGTTAAATTAAGGAATGCAAGGGGATTATCATAAAGATTGGTAAATTTGCCGCCTTATGTCATTATATACAACAAAGGGAACCGTTACCATCACCTGTAACAAACGCCTGACACCCTTCCTGGAGCAGGAAGTGAAAGATCTGGGATTTACTGTGGAAGAAACATTCGTGACCGGTGTACGGTTGAATGCCTCCCTCAATGAATGTATCCGCCTTAATTTGAACCTGCGCTGCGCCAGCCAGGTATTATACAGCCTGAAACAATTCGAGGCACTGGATGCAGATGAAATATACAGCCACCTGCATACCTATCCATGGGAAACAGTGCTTCCGGAAAACGGCTATTTCTCTATTACCAGCAATGTGCAGAATGAATCCATCAATAACGGCATGTTCGCCAACCTGCGCGTGAAAGATGCTGTAGTAGACCGTATGCGGGAAAAAACCGGTAAACGTCCATCTACCGGTGCGGAACTAACCGGCGCCGTTATTCACCTGTTCTGGAAAAATGAAAATGCGGAAATATTTGTAGACACCACCGGCGATTCTCTGGCCCGCCACGGTTATCGTAAAATACCTGGCCGCGCCCCAATGCTGGAAGCGCTGGCTGCCTCCACCATCCTGGCCAGCAAATGGGATCGTAAGTCACCTTTCGTTAATCCCATGTGTGGTTCCGGTACGGTAGCTATTGAAGCTGCGCTGATCGCTACTAACAGCCGTCCCGGACTTTTCCGTGAAAACTATGCATTCATGCACCTGCAGGGTTTCGATGAGGCTATCTACCTGGCCGAAAGAGGCTTGCTGGAAAAACAGATCGTGGAAGTACCGGAGCTGCGCATCATTGCTACAGATTTGAGTGACATGGCCATCGTCAACGCCCGTAAAAATGCGAAAGCTGCCGGTGTGGAAGATATGATTGAGTTCCGCGTATGCGACTTCGCCAGCACAGAAGTGCCGGAAGGCGCTGCCGGCGTAGTATACATGAACCCTGAATATGGCTTGCGCCTCGGGGAAATTGAAGACCTGGAAGAAACGTACGGTCGTATCGGGGACTTCATGAAGCAGAAATGTGGTGGCTATCATGGCTACGTTTTCACCGGTAACCTCGAACTGGCAAAGAAAATAGGACTGAAAGCGAAACGCAGAATAGAATTCTATAACAGTACCATCGACTGTCGCCTGCTGGAGTACGAACTGTATGCCGGTACCCGCGATGTCAGGAAACTGGCCGCAGAATAAGAAGCAACGCTTCAGGCTATTTCCCGCCTGAAGCGTTTTTCTTTTCGGCGCGGGCCTTCCGCGCATAGATCCAGACCCACCACATCAATATTACCTGCAGCGGTAACCAGGTGAAAGTGATAGTATACTGGTTAGTATCCCTTACTATATTCCGCCGGGTAACTGCTGATCAGAGAGTCGATATGTTTACCAAAATGTAACCCTGTATTGCCTTTTAGGTATTCATCGAAAAACATCCCGGTAAGGTTCCGGATTACCTCCTGCCTTTTTTTATGAACATCTCCCAACGCAGGCTGCACCTGCTCCGCAATGCTGATCATGGAAGAGAAGTCTTCATGCCTCGCTTGTTTAAATTGCATAAAATATTTGGGAGAGGCCGCGCTGTGTTGTTGTACATCGTAGATAGAATCTACTTTAGGTGGATGGGCGCCACTCAGATAACAATAGGGAATTTTAATTTTTTCCGGAAGTACGGAGGGGATACGTGTCATCTCGTTGTACATCTTGTCCCATTCCGCATCTTCGCCGTAGCGGTGTATTTCTGTGCCATCAAAAGATAACAGGCATTTGAAATCAGCAGACTGCATTGCTGCTTTGGTGATGGCACTACCTCCCATACTCCAGCTGAGCAAACCTATGAGGGAGGTATCAGCCAGTGGTAGCTGCAATAGTTGCTGCCGGGTAAACAGGATATCTTTTACCTGTTCTTCCAGGTCAACAGCTGCGCTCATATAGCCAGGGTAAAGTCCAACGGAACTGATAGCGGCTACGATGTAACCCTGCTGTACCAGCTGATGGAACAAACTGATGTTTTCATAGCTACTGCCATTCATGCCGGCAGCATAAATGATTACCGGATATTTTCGTTTATCCCTGGCCGGTAGTGGTGCCGGGTATACTTCTGTATTATAATGAAATACGCGGCTGGCGCTGTCCAGCTTGAATTCCTGCGTAATCGCGTCTGCAATTTGCTGGCTTTCCAGGTGGCAGCTGTCTTTAGGTAAACTATAATCCAGTCGCAGTGCCGCCATATCGAGGATGTCACCATAACTAAGCGGAACAGTACCGGATATTTTGGCTGCCGGATAAAAGAGATCAATTTTTACCGGCCGTAATTTTTTATCAAATGAGCGGGTGCTGTCATAAGCCTTGATGCTGTAAAGCCCCGTGTAGTATGACTTTGGCGGTACCGGTTTGCAGGAGAAAAAAAATAGTACTGCTACAGGAAGTAGGTAGTGCTTCATATGGTAGTCAATTATTTAACCGGAAGCTAGTACTAAATTTTGCGTAAAGATTGATACCGTTACTACTTTAACTTTTCATTGATGGGATTACTTATCTTGATGTAGAGCAATTAAAAAAGCGCTGCTAAGGAGCAGCGCTGGTAAACAAGGAATTCCGTTTTATATAACTTCACTCACATTTATCGGCCTGGAAAAACTTTCTTCCAGCGAAATGATCGTTTCTGTGCGTTCTATGCCTTTGATATGTTGCAGGTCATCCTGCAGAATTTTACGTAGCTCTCCGCTGTCTTTACAAATGATTTCCGCAAACATGCTGTAGGAGCCGGTAGTATAGTTTAACCGGACAATCTGCGGGATCTTTAATAATTGTTTTGCTACATTTTCATACAGGGAACTTTTCTCCAGGTAAATGCCAATGAAGGCCAGCACATCGTATCCGATGGCACGCAGATTTACCTGTAAACGGGTGCCCTTGATGACGCCCATTTCATGCAGCTTTTTGATACGGACATGAATAGTACCGCCGGAAACGAACAGCTTTTTTCCTAATTCCGCATAAGAGATCCCGGCATCGGTTGACATTTCCGAGATGATTTGTAGGTCTAATTTGTCAATATTTAATGAGTGGCTCATTTTCGCAACGCAATTTAGAATATTTTCTAAAAATAGGTAATTTTTTGAAATAATCGCAAAATTGATCTGTTTGAGGCCATTTTTTCTTTTTAGCCCGGGAGAGACCATGCCATTTATACGGCCAGTTGTTGGTCTTATGAGGAATATAAGTAATCATAATTTTTAACTAAATTGATGACCAGTTACTATTATCCCTTGTAAATTATAATCCATGAAAGCTAATGTGACGAGTAGAACAGCCCAATACATGGCCTTATTCAGGGCATTAGAAACTACCCGCCCAAAAGACCAACGACTTTTTACAGACCCTTTTGCCACCTGGTTTCTGGATGGAGGACTGAGAACAGGGGTTTGGCTATGCCGTATTCCAGGCTGGAGAGCTATTGCAGAAAGCATTATCAGGAGAAAGATCCCCGGCGCATTATCCTCCGGTATCGCACGTACGAAATATATTGATGACCTGCTACAGCGGGCGGTGAGGGATGGAGCACAACAGGTATTTATCCTGGGGGCTGGTTTTGATACCCGCGGATTACGCCTGCCATTCCTGGAACAGGTTAAGGTGGTAGAGATTGATCATCCCAATACTGCTGCCTATAAGCTGGCTAAACTCCGCGCACATAAAATCCCGGCCAGGGTATTTTATTATCAGATAGATTTCAATAAGCAAAGCCTGGATCAGCTGGGAGCATTAAACAACTTCGATTTTACGTTGCCCACCGCCATCATCTGGGAAGGGGTAACGAACTACCTCAATAAAGAGGCGATAGACAGCACCTTTGCTTTTTTAAGGCGTTTTGCGCCCGGTTCGGCCGTCATTTTTACGTATGTGCATCAGCAGATACTGGATGATCCGGCGGCCTTTTATGGGGGAGAGAAGTTGTTGCAGGATGTAGCCGGCCTGGAAGAGCAATGGACCTTTGGCTTTGATCCGGCAGCCTTGCCAGCTTACCTGGAGTCGTTTGATTTTAAAMTGGAAGAGGATCTGGGGGCGGCGGAATACCGGGAGCGGTATTTACCGGAACGTGGGGAGCAGGGGTATGAATTTTATAGGGTAGCCTATGCCCGTCGCATGGCTGCTAAGGACGAATAGTTAACTGTGCTGTTTTTCTCCACGCTTTCTCCGTATTGGAGGCATACAGTTCCTGCCAGGTACGCCATTCTTCTGCGGCGGAAAGACCGGTTAAGAACGTGGTAACGGCTGGCCATAAACGACTGTGCAGCAGTACAGATGGCAGTGGTAGAAAGAGCAGCAGAAATGAAACTACCAGTTCTCCCAGTCGCTCCTGCATGGCGGAATGGCTGGTGTGGTTAAAAGGAAAGAGGTTAGTTCTGCTGGTAGCATAATGATAAATCATATGCAGTATGGTGAGGTAAATGGAAGTCAGTGAAAGGATAGCCGTAAACATCTGTATCGTATTTTATACAAATGTAGAAGGGGCAAAAGAGGGGGGAAATAGCCGGGGGGCGGACAGCCCGCATTTTCCGGTAAAGGCGGGATAATTTCCGGTAAAAATTATACTCAGGCATTCGCATGTAGAGCCAGCTTTTCGTGTAGCAGCTGGCAAAGCTCCGCAAACTTAGTAGGTTTGGTAATGAAATCAATAGCGCCCATAGACCTGGCCATGCTCATTTCATGAGGTTCATCACTGGTAGAATAAATGATAACAGGAATGTGTTTGAGGGTGGCAGAGGCCTTTATTTTCTGCAAAAAGGTGAGCCCATTCATTAAAGGCATATTCATATCCAGGAATATCAGATCAGGTGTGCAGATCTCTGCTGTCAGCTGATCCAACGCCTCCTGTCCGTTACCCGCCGCCGCAAAGGATATCTTCTCCCTTACAGCCTGAAGGGCAAGCTTGAAAAATTCCTGATCATCCGGATCGTCATCCACAAGCAACAGGGTAGTTATATCCCGGTTATTGTTAGGGGCCATATACATCATGATGGAAGACTACTAATGTACACTTTATTCCTGTTATATGGCTGAGAAGGTTATAAGCAGCTGTGGTTAAACCTTTTGCCGCGCAGGTTTGTTGTTCTGGAGCAACCAGTCAGGTTCCGATAAAACAAATTCTATGAAAGCAATCATCACTTCAGCGCTGTTCGGCGCTATATTATTATTGGGGGCATGTGGTACAACGGTGCATATGACAGGTACCTGGAAAGCACCGGAAGCGCCGGCGGGAGGATATCATAATATGTTGGTGGCAGCTCTTACATCTAATGTAGGCGCACAACAAATGGTAGAAGCTAAAATGACCGAAGCCCTGCAAAAGCGCGGCGTGTCAGCCGGCCGTGGTCTGGATATTTTTCCACCCAAATTCAATCCTGAAAGCGATGCCGACAAAACCGCCGCGGCTGAAAAAATGAAAGCGGCCGGGTATACTTCCATATTAACCGTTTCTGTTGTGAACAAGGAATCACAGTC
The DNA here is from genome assembly GCF_052114225.1 of Chitinophaga sp. RAB17. Taxonomy (NCBI): domain Bacteria; kingdom Pseudomonadati; phylum Bacteroidota; class Chitinophagia; order Chitinophagales; family Chitinophagaceae; genus Chitinophaga; species Chitinophaga sp. RAB17. Next base: position 446,194 of record NZ_JBFREI010000004.1, read on the forward strand.
GAGATATGTACCAGGCACCATGTCCTATGCGCCTTATCCCGCTTATGGCTGGTATGGCCGCTTTTGGGGATATTACGGACATATGTATGGAGCAGTTTACTCTCCTGGTTATTACACCACAGATAAAACATATTTCCTGGAAAGTAACCTGTATGATTTATCACAGGATGGCAAACTGGTATGGTCCGGGCAGTCGGAAACCTATAATCCCAATAGCCTGGAATCTTTTGCCAAATCCTTTGCGGCGCAGGTATCTACAGCCCTGGACAATGCCGGACTACTAAAGAAATAATTAATTAGTGACTATTATCGTAATAGGTATTGTCGGTTACTATTTTACCATCGTTTACTGTAAAGACGGTACAAATAGGAAGGTGCCATTTTTTGCCATCAGGACCGGTACCGGAAGAAACAAATTCAACGGTGATATGATTTTTATCGCCATACATATTCACGACTTCGTCATGAATATCCGGAAACATTTGCTGTAGTTCCTGGTATTTTTTGATCGTCTGAGCGCGGGTGTGCTGCACCGGTTCCAGGCCTAAAGAAGGATCCAGGAAAGTAGCCGTATCCTTGTAACAGCCGGCCAGCCGGGGCCAGTCGTGTGCATTGAATGCTTCAAAAAGATCTTTTACTACTACGGTATTGGCGTTGGCAAGACTGATTTTACCACCGGGTTGCACACATCCTATAAAGAAAATGATAAGTAGCAGAAACAGGTAATTTTTCATGCGGGATTTATTTTGAGCATCTACAAAATACGAAGAAGCCCGCGAAAACAGATTTATAATTTAAATTTGTACCTTAATTATAAATCCTGATTTTTTTATGGAGATGTCACAGCCCGATCCGGAGTTGCTGCAACAGTTAGTAGTGATGAAGATGCCATTTGGTAAATATAAAGACGTAATCCTTTGCGACCTTCCTGTAAGCTACCTGGAATGGTTCCAGCGCAAAGGCTTTCCGCAGGGTAAGTTAGGTATGCTCCTGGAAACAATGCTGGTGATTAAAATGAATGGGCTGGCACAGTTACTGGACCCGCTGAAAAAGAAGAGATACTGACACTTATGATAGCCCTGTAACGGGTATGGTGCTACGAAACTGAAAATGTAAAAGGGCTGTTTCTTATTAAGAAACAGCCCTTTTAATAAAGTTCCATTGTTGGCAGACAGGTTAGAACCAGCTGGTATTCTGTTCTTCCTCCTCATGCGGACCGGCAACGTCTGCCGGTGCAGATATTTTTAACTCTTCCGCTTCGGTGGCGTGTTCGGTTTTTTGTACCGGCAGCACATTTTTGCGGATAGCTCCTTCTACTACGGCGCCTTCCTCTATTTCAAGCACCATCGCATTTACATCGCCCTTTACCAGGGCTTTATTGCTGATATGTGCTTTATTACTGATGTAAACATCGCCATACACTTTTCCATGTACTACCAGGTCGGCAGCATAAATGTGGCCGCGTATACTTGCCGTTTCACTCACTACCAGTTTACCACTGGTCTTTACATCGCCCCGCACATTGCCATCTATCCGACCAGAAACGGAAGCATCAATGCTGCCATTCACGGATACTGTTTTAGGGATACGGAAAGCTCCGGGAACAATTATATTTCGGAAAATATGTCTGACGTTGATCACACGTAAAAATTAGAGGGTGATGGGATTAGGATTAGTATTCGGTGTTGTGCCGGGTGTATGTTGTGCCTGATCGTCAAAAGTAGAAACAATGGAGCTGGAGTTACCAAGATCCAGACCTACACTTCGCTGTGGTTTGTTATCTGAAATTCTTAATGAGTTATAAAGATAGCCGATACTCATGAGTTTTTCAGGCTCAGGTGCTACTTCTACCGGAATAAAATCACGGAACTCTTCTACAAAAGCATCGGTGAGCTCACGATAGTGGGCGCCGCCACCCATCAGGTATATTTTTTCGCAGGTTTCAAAATCCAGATCCGTAAAGTAACTACGCATCAGGGGAGATACCACCTCTTTGTAATATTGGGTCAGCACACCTTTACGCATATCCCGCAGATCAATACGCTTGCGGTTAGTGAAGATGGAGCCTTTCATAAAGGCGTCATCCACCTGGTGTTCATTTTTCATTTCCAGGTAATGCTTCTGGTTGAGCTCACGGGTAAGATTATTAATCGCATAACGGATACCATGAGAGCTGAAGCAGGTGCGGTGAATCAAACCATCGCCGGTAGCCATACCACCTTCGATAGTGCCGAATCCAAAGCTGATAGCTATGAAATTATCCAGTTGAGGCTCATTGATGGTTTTCTTTAAACCAATGATGCCACCCACAATTTCAGGGATGACTTCATACTTTTCAATATCAAACATGGCCTTTTTGAAAGAACCTTTGGTATTGTAAGTTTGTGTATCGTAGTCTATCAGGAAATGTCTTTTACTTAAAAACTGTTCCGCAGCTGTTTTGTAAATGTTATAGGTAGAGAACGGAAAGCCAACTGTCAGTGCGATGGGTTGTTGTACTTTATCAATGGTATTCAGCAAAGCAGCTTTGAACAGTATTTCATAATCCTCTTCACTGGGCGCCGCATTGGTAACCCTGCCAGGATTGATACCACCTCTTCTGGCAAGATTGCCCACCAGGTACCATGTATCATCCTTTTTAATTTTTAACCCATTGAGCAAGTCCTTACTTGAGTTTTCTGTGTTTCCGAATGCGGTCTCAAAAACGCTTGGGAAGCTGGTTGTAGATACTTTCATAGTGCTTTGTTATAAATAACGAATGTGGCCGTGACTCTCCTGCGGGAGGGTTTTCATCGGGATTGAAATAGCGGTTAAAGATATAAAATATTAGAACAAGGGGATGACAACCAATGAATTTACGCTAAATTTAATACAGTGGTCTTGAATTAACAACAACTAATCGATGGAAAGGGAAAATAAAATTCCCGTTTTTTCGTTAGATACCTGTCCCCCCGTCCCTTATCTATACTCACGCTCATACTCACTTACATGAAGTACCTGGTACTGATTGCTATCATATTGCTCTTTGCGTGTCATTCATCTCAGAAAATATACACGGCACCCGCAGTAGGGGCGGAGGCACAATTTGACCGGGGACTAAGACCCGAAAAGCATCCTAAATATCTCTTTGATAAAAAAACAATGAAGGATATGCAAAGGCAGGGAGCTGCCAGCAGCTATTCCTCCAAACGCCGCAGCCATGCACCCACTATTCCCTTACCCTCCAAAGGTGGTACGGGCAAAGATAGTACAGCAACTCCGGCAGATAGCCTCCGCACAGCTGCAGACTCTTTAAAAGCCCCCATTGTTCCTGCGGATACGACTCACACTCCATTTTGACCGGATTCATATTAAGCGCTTGTCTGCGGTGCATTTTCCCGGTAATTCCCTACATTTGAAGCCACCGCTTTTAATTAGCTTATGAGGAAATATTATATTTTTTTGCTGCTGCTGATAGTCGCGCAGCAAGGCATCGCCCAGACCCCATTATATATGCCGCTCAGCATCCGCAAGGCATATGATCAGCAAACCCGCACCTACACCGGCGCACCGGGGAGCAAATATTGGCAGAACAAAGCAGTGTATGATATCCGGGTTACTTTTGACCCCGCTACCAATCTTGTATCAGGTACAGAACAAATCAGCTATGTCAACAACAGTCCTGATACCCTGAGTATGGTCAACTTTAAATTGTTTCCCAATCTTTATCAGAAGGGCGCCATCAGAAGTATGGGCATTGCCCCGGATGATCTGACAGATGGGGTACTTATCAAAAATATGAAGGTAAACGGTACCGACAGACCAATGTCTGTTCGCCCCCGGGGCACGAATATGCCTCTAAGCATACCTGCGTTGTATCCCGGTCAGACAGCCCGTTTTGACCTGGACTTCTCCTACACCCTCAATGAAAACACACATATCAGAACAGGAGCTATTGATACCGGCGCTTATTTCATCGCTTACTTCTTTCCACGTATTGCCGTTTACGATGATGTCAACGGCTGGGATATGATCCCGTATGTTGGTACGCAGGAGTTCTATAACGACTTCAGCGATTTTCGTGTAGCCATTACAGTTCCCGGCAGCTACCAGGTATGGGCTACCGGCGACCTGGAGAATACCACAGAGGTATACAATGATAAATATGTACAACGCATTGCGGCTGCAGAAAAAAGCAATGATATCATTGCCGTGATAGATAGTAACGATGTTCGCGCGGGTAATATCTCGCGGAGTAAAGGCACTCAAACCTGGCGGTACGAAGCCAATCACGTGACCGACTTTGCGATAGGACTCAGCAATCATTACTTATGGAATGCTACCAGCGTGGAAGTTGATGCAGCAACGAAAAGACGTACCCGCGTTGACGTAGCCTTTAATGCCACTCATGCCGATTTCTTTGATGTGGTACACTACGCCCGCATCACCGTTGATAAAATAAGCCACTACTTTCCGAAATGGCCATTCCCGTATAATCACGAAACCGTGTTCGATGGATTGGATCAGATGGAATATCCCATGATGGTGAATGATAATCCCCTGGCAGACAAAGCGCAGGCGATTGAACTCACGGACCATGAAATATTTCATACCATTTTTCCTTTTTATATGGGGACCAACGAAACGCTCTATGCCTGGATGGATGAAGGCTGGGCTACTATCGGGGAATGGATTATTTCACCTTGCATAGACAGTACCATCATCGATGACTATGGTATGGCGCCTTATAATTATGTTGCAGGTAAAGCCGCTGATCTGCCTATCATGACGCCTTCCAATCAAACAACAGATGCCTACGTCACCAATTCCTATCCCAAACCAGCCCTGGGATACCTGTACGTAAAAGATATGCTGGGCGACAGTCTTTTTCTCAAAGCCTTGCATTATTATATATCTCAATGGAATGGCAAACATCCGCAACCCTATGATTTCTTTTACTGCATGAATACCGGCGCAGGAAGAAATATGGACTGGTTCTGGAAAAGCTGGTTCTTCGATAATGGCTATCCGGACCTCGGTATCCGCAGCGTCACCCAAAAAGGGAAACAGGGAGTAGTGGAGATCATCTCCAAGGGCAACAAACCGGTACCGGTAGATATTACGGTGTTATTTGAAGATAACAGCACCGCTAAAATACACCGGAGTATTGCCTGCTGGGAAAAGGGAAACAAAACCGTATCGCTCGCGTTTCCATCTCCCAAAAAGATAAAAAAAGTAACCCTGGGCAGTACCTGGACAGCAGATATTGATAAAGGAGATAACGTGTATGAAGTGAAGTAAGCAGAAAGCGAAAAGCAGAAGGCAAAAAGCTATTGAAGCGAATATCCAATCATCATCCGCTTCAATAGCTTTTTGCTTTCTGCTTTTCGCTTTTGGCTCTTCTTTAAAGTTTGTCGTAGTACAAATAGTATAGCTTCTGATAGCTGCCACCTACAATACCTAATCCTCCGGTAGTATTGCTTTTGAGCTGAATAGCCTGTATAAGGCTGTTCAGCCCCGGATTGCGCTTCACTTTTTCGTAGGTAAGCAGGAAATCATAATACTCTCTGGAAACAGATTTTACATATACCAGCACCCTTCCTACAGGTGGAATCGCGTCCTCCGGATTGGTACTGAGTGCCGTAGCGTTGATGTAGAAATAAGTAGTTAACGGTTTGCCCGCCTGGGTAAACAGGATGCTGTTATAATTTTCGTTTAGGCCACCCACCTGATTATTGTCTGCATTTTCATCCTGTGTATAGCAGGGAATACGGAGATAGTCGTTCAGGAAAAAGCTGTCTTTCCTGGCATTTGCGCCGGGTGAATTTTTCACCTGCTCGTACAATGTTTCCTGCTCGCTTTTACGGTATCTCACCCCCTGGTACATGAACGTGGTATCTACATCTACACTCTGTTTCAGCGCTTCCATGACTATATATTGTTTTACTCCCGGTAACGGATATACGGTGAAATGAAAACGTAGTACCGGGCGACCATTCAGCAGTGAACGCAGGGTATCCAGTAATTCCACCCTGAATGGAGGTGGGATAGTAGCCATGGCGGTAATGGGTTTGAGCGATGGTACATCTACCTGTAGTTTATAGTTCCTGGCTGCATCGAGCTTTATTTTACCCCGGTAAACGCTCATTGGATTAGAAGAGTCATTCACATAGGTGAGGGTTTCCAGCAATGTTCCGTTCTTATCCATCAGTTGAACATTGGCATTGTCCACCAGCTGAAAGCCATTATCAAGATAAGGGCCGGATACGGGCTTGCTTTTGCCTACACGCACCTCGGGAATACCATTGGCAACCAGCTCACTGTAAACCACCGCCCTGGGAGCGCCGTTTGTACGGGGAAGCGGTAATTCCTGCTCACATCCCAGCAACAATATCATACACACAATTGGTAATAATGTAAACCCGTATTTCATGATTAAAATTTGAAAGTATAACTGAGGTAAGGTAATGCTCTGAATAGACTGTACTGATACAACTGCAGCGAAGACACCTCGTCATATTCAAAGAAAGAGAACTGGTCAAAGCTTACGATAAACGGGTTGCTGCGATTGTAGATATTATACACTCCCGCCGAAATCACATGCTTGAAACGCCTTTCATTGCCGAGGTTAAGTGTAGCACCTACATCCAGGTGATGCACCGGATTTAAGCGGTAATTATTCAACCTGGATATATAAGGCAGATAATTGACCTGATAGGTGGAGAAGGGCGAATAGCGCTCATCCAGGTAACCCTTGATATTACGGCTCCAGTCAAAGTCAGGGAATATTTGTACAGGCAAAGTAAATGGTGCTCCGGAGGAGAATTTATAGGTAGCAGAAACATTCCATTTCGGATTGAACCGGTACTTAAGTGCGAGGGAAAGATTATGCCGGCGGTCTTCTTTATAAGGAAACATTTTACCACCGTTCAGCCGGTCAAACTGCCGCCAGGCCCAGGAAAGCGTATAGGAAAAAATACCTGTCAGCTTGCCCTGTGTTTTTTCCAGTTGCAACTCACTGCCATAATTATAGCCGCTGCCTGCAATGACTTTTTTCTCCCATAGATCGGAGTTATCGAATATATTCAATACCGTATTGGTGGTAACAATATTTTTAAGCTGTTTGTAATAAACGTTTACATTAAATCGCCATGTGTTGTTCCACAGCCGTTGATAGGAGAGGCCATATGAAAAGGCTTGCTCAGGTTTAATGTTTTCAGTACTGGGTACCCATAAATCAGTAGGCAGATTGATCACCGGTGTGGTCAACTGGTGCACGAACTGGGTCATTTTGGCAAAGGACAACTGTATGTATTGCGACTTTGGTAGCTGCCAGCGTACCATGAGGCGTGGTTGCAGGCTGGTGTAAAACGAAGTTTTCTGGGCAAGCGCGCCAAAATGCAGCCCGGGCCTGACTATGAGGCGATCGTTCAACAAGCTGAGTTCATCTTCTCCATAAACAGAGAACTCGGACATATAATAAATGGGGGCCTTCCGCTGTGTGGCTTCTCCCGCAGAAATATTGTTATGATATGCGGTGGGGGCAAAGTTGTGGTAGGTATAACCGCCACCGAAAGAAATATGTTGCCAGTTGCTGACATTGTATTCTGTTTCATTTTTGATGGCAATATCTCTGACCCTGGAAACGCCCTTACCCTTTACTGTTGAGGAGTCATCGAAGGAAAGGGGAATGATTGTATTCTGGGTGAATACATTATAAAAACGACTGTAGGTAGCAATGGTGTTGGTGAATATTTTAGGATTGATTACCCTGGTCCACTTTACGGCTGCAGTGATATTACTCCAGTCAAAATTGTAATCATCAAACAGCACTGTAATAGGCCGGATGCTTTGGATAAACATTTTGTCCTGACCCTTATAAAAGCTGACGTAAAGCCTGTTTTTATTATCAATAACCTGGTTTAGTTTGAAGTTTACATCATAGAGGTAATACTTACCGTAGTCGCTCAGATACCTGGCTCCATACAACACATCTACCAGTGATCTTCGTATCGAAAGGGAAACGGAACTTTTATCTTTTACAATCGGACCTTCCAGCAACATATTGCCGGAAACGGGGCTTAGGGTCAGACTCCCATGCCATTCCTTCATATTACCGTCTTTTGTACGGATATCCACTACAGAAGAAAGACGGCCACCATAACGGGCAGGGAAAGCGTCTTTATATAAGGACACGTCTTTTACGGCATCACCGTTGAAAATAGAAAAGAGGCCAAAAAGGTGACCGGTATGATAGAGTGGAACGCCATCCAGCAGGTAGAGATTCTGATCAGCTCCACCGCCCCTGATCAGCAGGTTACTGCTGCTTTCCAGGGAACTGCTGGTGCCTGTGTACAACTGCAGGGACTTCAACACATCTTTTTCACCCAGGAGTGACGGAAAGCTGGATACATAAGTCACTGGCATATTAATGTATCCGGATTGGGAAGTCATCGTTTCTTTTTCACCATTTACCACTACGGTTTGTAACATACTACGGACGTCCATATGTATGTCCAGCTGCCCTTCGTCAGGAGGGGGGAGGTGCTGGAAAACCGGTTTATAGCCTATATGCGAAAATACGATCCCCTGGCAGGTGTCAGGTACCTGAAGACTGTAAAAGCCGAAGGCATTGGTTTCTGTACCCTTCCTGGTAATAGGATCGTATACAGATGCCCCGATAATGAGCTCATTACTATTAATTTCTTTTACAAAGCCGCTGATGGTATAATACTGAGGCTGTGAGTTTTCCCGGAGCAGGAATATTTTTCCATTCAACGCAGCCGCCTGAATGCCGGTTCCCTGTAAGATGGTACTTAATACTTCACCCGTTGTATGCTCTGTTCCTGTTAGCTGAACTTTTTTATTCAGGTGCAGGAAGCTGGAGCTATAGGATATATTGATCCCGGTTGACTTTTGTATATGTTGTATGAAAAAGAGAATGGTCCCCTGCCTGGAGGGAGGAATATATGATTCCTGTAATAAATCATTCTCCCTGTTCTGTGCCTGTAGTGGAATCAGCGGCGCGAGAAACAGGAAGATACTGAATATGTATAAAAATCGATTTAAGAGGCTACTGGCTGATGACGATGGTGTCGCCGTCTTGACGGTATTTAAACCCAAGCAATAGTTGTAATTCATGCAAAACATCATCACAGGACTGATTCCGGAATGTGATCGTAGCTTTCTGCTGCGATGCTGTTTCACGGTATTGATCATCAACCCTGATTTCTTTTGCGTAAAAGTCGGCTAATTGTGGCAATATTTCAAGAAGAGACTCATCATTAAATTGCAAAATCCCTGTTTTCCAGGCAATAAAGTTCAGATTGTTATTATTACGGGCGTATAATTGCCCATTTCCCCAGGTACCTCTTTGTCCGCTGCCCAGAATTACGGCGGCAGTATCACCCTCTACGCCTAGTTTCACCTTGCCGGAAGCTACTGTAACGGCCGTGCTGTCCTTTCCGGTTTGTACGGTAAAGGAAGTTCCCAGTACTTCTACTACAGACTGGTTGGGTGTTTTCACCAGGAAAGGGTGTCCGGGATCGTTGGCGATCTCAAAAAAAGCTTCCCCTTCCAGTTCTACGATACGTTGTTCATGATGATAGCCATTGAGATACCTGATCCGCGCACCCTGACGTAGGGTGACCATCGATTTATCAGGGAGTTCAAAACTCTTTATTTTGCCATCGTTGGCAGCCAGTTCGTGTTTCTTCAGCGCGGAGCGGCTCTCCAGCCACCAGGCGCCTGCGGTAAGCAGGAGCAATATAGCTGCAGCAGCGGCATATTTTGTATAGAGTGATTTCATCCGGGAAGCAGGAGGGCGTATTGCTTGCGCAGTTTTGTCCCATGCGGCGGCGGTATTGTATTGGCGTGTTGGGCCAACAGCGGCAGTAGTGTCCTGCCATAACTTGGACAGAATATTGTATTCCTCCTTATTTTCAGGGGAGGCATCCAGCCATTGCTGTAATGCCGCAGATTCTGCTTCAGTACATTGACCGGATAGCTTTTTAGCTATAAGTTCATGCAGGTAGGTGTCAAAATGCTCCATAGTTACAGTGTGCTCTACTTAGATAACGCTCGTTAGTGTGACTACCCTCTATCAGGGTGTAAATAATTTCAATAAAAACAGGATACTCATCGGTAATCCATATTGATGGAGGTACTTTCGCAACAGTTTAAGTGCCCGTCCCATATAATTTTCAACAGTTTTGGCTGATAACCCCAGTTTAACTGCGGTTTGTTGATGTGTCATGCCATTTAGCCTGCAACAGGTGAATACTTCCTTGCATTGCGGAGGTAAATTGGCAATGGCTTCATAAATGAGTTGCTCATAATACGGTTTGGCATTTTCTATCTCTTTGGCATTAGGATCTTCCGCAATATCTGCTACCCATTCAAAGCCTTTATTCCCTGCTTCTTCCGTGTTCAGTTTGCGTAATGCAGATATAGAGTTATTACGGACCGCACGGAAAAGATATGCTTTTATATTAGGTATACCTATCAGCTCCTGGTGTTTTTCCCATAGCTTGATAAAAGTTTCCTGTACCACATCTTCCGCCGCAGCATCGTCCTTTAGGAAGCTATAGGCATAGTTACATAAGTCATTATACTGTGAATGAAATAATTCTTTATATGCCTGGTAAGAAGGTGATGTAATCATTTAACCTTCACGATATTTTAAATATATGAAATGATCGCTGCGAAAGTAACTATCTTTTTGAAAATTACGAATTCGTAATTCGTAATTCCAGATTCATAATTTTTTTTTGAAAAGAGATAGAGGGAAATGCATTTCCCTGCGTTATCAGAGCATAACAGCCATGCCTATATGTTTGTGGAAGTTCTCGTTTTTTTTAGTTGTGTTTTTTTTAAAACCAGGGTTGCATGAGGTTCTATGCAACCCTTTTTTTATGCCCTTGTATCATTTTAGCCAATTCTGATGCTGTTTGAAATTATTTTTGCAATCCATTGCAATGACTTGTAATTTGGGCGTTGTTACTTAAAAACAACGCCTGGAATGCACACATACCGGACCAAACACCTTTCCACGGGTATACTACTGGCTGCACTTTCTGTGTCAGTAGCTACCGCTCAGCAACCAGCTTCCATTTACCATGATGGCTGGATCGACTTTAATAAAAATGGCCAGAAGGATATTTTTGAAGATGCCCGTCAGCCCATAGACCAGCGGATACAAGACCTGCTGTCGCAGATGACCATAGAGGAGAAAACCTGTCAGATGGCCACCTTATATGGTTATGGCCGCGTACTGAAAGATGAAATGCCCACCCCGGCATGGAAGCAACAGGTTTGGAAGGATGGCATCGCCAATATTGACGAGGAATTAAATAGTCTGCCATATAACAAAAAAGCACAATCCGAATATTCCTTTCCCTACAGTAAACATGCTACCGCTATCAATACGGTGCAACGCTGGTTTATTGAAGAAACCCGCCTGGGCATCCCGGTAGACTTTACCAACGAAGGGATACACGGATTATGTCATGATCGCGCCACACCACTGTGTGCACCTATCGGCATTGGCAGCACCTGGAATAAGGAACTGGTCAGCCGCGCCGGACATATCGTGGGAAGAGAGGCTAAACTACTCGGCTATACGAATGTATATGTACCTATACTGGACCCTGCCCGTGATCCGCGCTGGGGGAGAGTTGTGGAATGTTATGGGGAAGATCCTTTCCTGGTGGCAGAACTGGGCAAACAAATGACACTGGGGGTGCAGCAGGAAGGCGTAGCCGCTACCCTGAAACATTTTGCCGTATACAGCGTCCCCAAAGGAGGCCGAGACGGAGAGGCCCGCACCGATCCACATGTGGCCCCCCGCGAAATGCACCAGATATACCTGTATCCATTTCGCCGCGTAATCACAGAAGCCCATCCTATGGGCGTAATGAGCAGTTACAATGACTGGGACGGCGTACCTGTTACCGGCAGCTATTACTTTTTAACACAACTGCTGCGACAAGTATATGGTTTCACCGGTTACGTAGTATCGGATAGCGAAGCGGTAGAATATCTTTTCAGCAAACACCATGTGGCGGCAGACTACAAAGACGCGGTAAGACAATCCGTGGAAGCTGGTTTGAACGTGCGCACCAACTTCACTCCGCCGGAACAATTTATTATGCCCCTGCGTGAACTGGTGAAGGAAGGGAAGGTGTCAATGAAAACAATCGACAGCCGTGTAGCCGATGTGCTAAGGGTGAAATTCCGCCTTGGTTTATTTGATCATCCCTATGGAGATGCAAAACTGGCAGACAAGGGCGTACATACCGCTGCCGATGAAGCCTTTGCGCTGCAACTAAACAGAGCGTCATTGGTATTGTTGAAAAATGAAGAGCAAACGTTGCCCCTCGATAAACAAAAAATCCGCCGTATCCTCGTTACAGGTCCGCTGGCGGCAGCCACCACGCATGCTGTGAGCCGCTACGGCCCATCCAATAATAAAGTGACCTCCGTACTCGAAGGCATCACACAATATGCCGGTAAGCACATCACCGTTCAATATGCAAAAGGCTGCGATGTTATTAATCCGGGCTGGCCTGGCACTGAGCTGGTGCCCACGCCATTGGACTCCACAGAAAAAGCCGGTATAGCCGATGCCGTTAGTAAGGCTGCCAATGCAGACGTAATCATAGCCGTAGTGGGAGAGGATGAAAAGAGAGTAGGAGAAAGCCTTTCCCGTACCGACTTATCACTGCCAGGCAGACAACTGCAATTGCTACAGGCCCTGCACGCCACCGGCAAGCCGGTGATTGCTGTACTGATCAACGGGCAGCCGCTTACCATCAACTGGGAAAAACAACACCTGCCTGCTATCCTCGAAGCCTGGTTCCCCGGGCCACAGGGAGGTACGGCCATTGCAGAAACACTTTTCGGCGACTATAACCCCGGCGGGCGCTTGCCTGTGACCTTCCCGAAATCAACCGGACAAATCGAACTGAACTTTCCCTTTAAGCCGGGATCCCATGCAGGACAGCCGTCTTCAGGAAATAACGGTTACGGTAATACGAGCGTAAATGGTGCCCTGTTTCCTTTCGGATTTGGACTCAGTTATACTTCATTTGCCTACAGCAACCTCGTGGTAACACCCGCAAAACAAGCTGCCCAGGGCGATATACATATCAGCGTGGATATCACTAATACGGGTAAACGAAAAGGTGATGAGGTAGTACAACTTTATCTGAAAGATAAGGTCAGTAGTGTGACCACCTATGTGATGCAGCTGCGTGGTTTTGAAAGGGTAGGACTCGAACCGGGAGAAAAGAAGACAGTGTCATTCATATTACATCCGGATGATCTGGCTATCCTGGATCGTAACATGAACTGGACCGTAGAACCCGGTGAGTTTGAAGTATTGATAGGCGCTTCTTCGGAGGATATTAAACTGAAAGAAGGTTTTGTGATAGAGTAATAAGCGCGAAGTTTGTCTTTACCAGGATTATACTGATTCAGATGATTTTCCGGATTTTTATTTTTCAGGATTGGAAACGATAGAAAGATGAGCGAAGAAAGATGAGGATAGTCACATCGATCTTCGCTCATCTTTTTATCTTATGAAATCACAAAACAAAAATCTGGAAAATCATCTGAATCAGTATAATCCTGGTAAAGACAAAATTCCCGTGATTCCGTATTTTTATATAAAACCATGCAAGATGTCCGGAACTTTCTCAAAGCTGAAAAACGCTTACCACCTGTTGAAGAGTATTGATTTTGCGATGCTGGCGAAACTCTCCGAAAAAGTAGACCTGCCAAAAGTAATGGAGTCCGTAGCACATATGGATGACACGCAGTTGAACGGGTTGATGAAAATGCTCAGCAGTCGCGGTGCCAAAAAAGCATTGCCGCCTATTGAAGGGGACTTTTATGATCTGGGAAGCAAGCTGAATGCAGAAGACCGGGCGTTGCAGCTAAAGGTGAGGGCTTTCATGGAAAAGGAAATAAAGCCCATTGTGAATGAATACTGGCTGAAAGCAGAATTCCCATTTGAGATCATTCCTAAGTTCAGGGAGCTGAATATCTGTGGTGTTACCTATGAAGGATATGGTTGTCCTAACCGGTCTTTCCTGATGGAAGGGATTATTGCCATGGAAATGGCCAGGATAGATGCTTCTGTGGCTACCTTTTTTGGGGTGCAGAGCGGACTGGCTATGGGATCTATTTATATGCTGGGTTCTGAAGCACAGAAACAGGAGTGGCTGCCCGGTATGCAGCAGCTGACTACAATAGGCGCGTTTGGTTTAACAGAGCCAGAAGTAGGTTCCGGTACAGCCGGCGGGTTAACGACTACGGCTAAACGAACGGGCGATACCTGGGTGCTGAACGGACAAAAGAAATGGATTGGCAACGCCACCTTTGCAGACGTGATCGTGATATGGGCACGGGACCTGGATGATAACCAGGTGAAAGGTTTTCTGCTGCGGAAAGATACGCCAGGCTTCAGCGTGGAAAAGATCCATGATAAGATGGCCCTGCGTATTGTACAAAACGGACTGATTACGTTAACAGACTGTCATATTGCAGAGGCGGACCGCCTGCAAAACGCCAACTCTTTTAAAGATACCGCCAAGGTACTGCGCATGACCCGCGCAGGCGTTGCCTGGGAAGCAGTAGGCTGTGCCCGTGGGGCCTATGAAAATGCGCTGGCGTATACCCGTACCCGTGAGCAATTTGGAAAACCGATTGCCGCATTTCAATTGATACAGGGGCACCTGGTAGAAATGTTATCCAATCTCACCGCTATGCAAACCATGGTCTACCGTCTCTCTGAAATCCAGGATGCCGGTGAATTAAAAGATGAACATGCCTCACTGGCAAAAGTATTTTGTACCATGCGAACCCGTGATGTGGTAAGTCGTGCCCGCGAAGTGATGGGAGGTAACGGGATATTGCTGGAATACAATGTGGCCCGTTTTGTGGCGGATGCGGAAGCTATTTACTCGTATGAAGGCACCAAGGAAATTAATTCCCTGATAGTGGGAAGGGCCATCACGGGATTTAGTGCTTTTGTCTGAAAAATATAAATTCTTTTTTATAGTTTAAGGGCGCGATTGCGGATAATGCCGCGATGCTTCACTTAATTAAGATCCGTTATGAATTCAACTAACCGTCGTAATTTTCTCAGGAATATTTCGCTGGGAAGTATTGCTGCCATCAGCATTCCAGGTATTGTATCCGCAGCGGTATCCGCAGAAAAACACAAAAAAGTCACACTCAAAAAAGAAGGGGTGGTGTTATTCCAGGGAGACTCTATTACTGATGCCGGGCGTAAAAGAGATAATGACCAGCCCAATACCGGTGCTGCATTAGGCGGCGGTTATGCGCTGATGGCCGCATCTGACCTGTTACTTAAGAATGCCGATAAAAATCTGAAAGTATACAACAAGGGAATCAGTGGAAATAAAGTATTTCAGCTGGCCGACCGCTGGGATATCGACTGTCTGGTCATTAAGCCGGATGTACTCAGTATTCTCGTGGGCGTAAATGACTTCTGGCATACGCTGAATGGTAACTACAAAGGCACCATTCAAACCTACAAAGAAGATTATGATAAATTACTGAGGCATACCAAAGAGCAGTTGCCGGATGTACAGCTGATCATTGGAGAGCCTTTTGCAGTAACAGGTGTGAAAGCCGTAGATGAAAAATGGTATCCTGCATTTGATGAGTACCGTGCAGCCGCCCGTGCCTTAGCCGACAAGTACGAGGCGGTCTTCATCCCATATCAATCCGTTTTTGATAAAGCTCAAAAATCGGCTCCGGGAGTTTACTGGACCGCTGATGGCGTTCATCCGAGTGTAGCCGGCGCCCAGCTGATGGCCGAAGCCTGGCTCCAATGTGTAAAATAAATATATGATCGCCCTTGCAGGTGTGTAATAAATAACGATCATTGATTTTCAGCACCGGGCTTCTAGGCCCGGTGCAATTATTCTTCCTCCGCGGCCTATTTCGATAATTTGTCCGGTAAAACATTGATTTTTGCACATTACTACTACTTCTCAGATACTTCTCGGATACTTCTCAGATACTTAGGACTCGTCTATGCATCGTATTACCAATACTGTCCCACTACATTGCTACTACTGTTGGATTACACTCTTACTACACTCTTACTACACTTTCCCTACACTCTTACTACTCTTTCACTACTCTTTCACTACTCTTTCACTACTCTTTCACTACTCTTTCACTACTCTTTCACTACTCTATGAGCCCTCCGGGTGTCTGAAATAGCTATGCAGATCCTTTTGGTTTGGTTGGCACTGTTAAGAAAGCTGCCCTTTTATCTGGCCATAACATTTATTACATTTGTTGTTATCACATGAAATTCCAGTTATGAAACAATTAGGTATTTTATTCATTATGTTAGGACTTAATACCGCTATCAGCGCGCAACAGCAAACCATTCATCTGTGGCCGGGAACAGTACCGGGAGAACCTGGTGCCAAACAGATGGCGCAGGTAACTGCAGATGGGAGCAACAATGTAAAACGGTTGACCGATGTAACTGATCCTTTACTGGAAGTGTTTCCGGCGCCTGCAAATAATAATAATGGGGTTGGCATTATCATTTGCCCCGGCGGAGGCTACAGCATCCTCGCTATTAACCTGGAAGGTTATGAAATTGCTGCGTGGCTGAATAAACTGGGGTATACTGCATTTGTTTTGCAATACCGGGTGCCTAAGAAAGAAGCCGGTGCGCTCCAGGATGCGCAAAGGGCTATCCGGATAGTACGCAGTCGTGCTGCAGAATGGAAGTTGCAGGCCAACAAGATAGGTTTAATGGGCTTTTCTGCTGGTGGTAGCCTCACCGCCAGGGCTGCCACACTATATAACGTAAATGCTTACACGCCGTTCGACAAAGCCGATAGTTTGTCCGCCCGTCCTGCTTTTGGCATTCTTGTGTACCCGGCTTACCTGGATAAAGGGGAAAACAGAACCCTGACACCGGAGCTGAAACCAGACAGTGAAACGCCTCCCATATTTCTTTTTGCTACTTCTGATGATCCTTATGGCAATAGTGCCCTGGTAATGGCGGGTGCCCTCCGGGATGCCAAAGCCAGTGCAGAACTTCATTTTTACGCCAAAGGCGGCCATGGATACGGTTTACGTCCGGGTAACCCTGCGGCAGAGGCCTGGCCTGGTCTCCTGGAAAAATGGCTGAAAACAACCGTGAAGTAAGTTTGGGGAAATTATAACTTTTCAGAAGTAGCTTTTCGAATAAATAATTCTCTAAATTTGACGGACTATAAAACCTGTTACTATGGGAATTTTTGATAAGCTCAGGAACGAATTTATTGATATTATTGAGTGGACAGACTCGTCCACAGATACAATTGTGTGGAAGTTTCCCCGCTACCAGAATGAAATAAAAATGAACGCCAAACTTACCGTGAGGGAGTCGCAGGTAGCTGTTTTTATGAATGAAGGTAAGATTGCCGATGTTTTTCAACCCGGCATGTATACGCTTACTACACAAAATATGCCCATACTGAGCACGCTGCAGGGATGGAAATATGGTTTTAACAGCCCTTTTAAGGCAGACGTGTTCTTTGTAAGCATGCGTCAGTTCACCAATCAGAAATGGGGAACCAAGAACCCGGTAATGCTCCGCGACGCAGAGTTCGGGCCATTAAGACTCCGGGCTTTTGGTAGTTATGCTTTCCGTGTAAAAGATGCAGGCGCCTTTCTGAAAGAAGTAGCTGCTACCAACCCCGAATTTACTGTGGAAGGGATCAACGAGCAGTTACGTAACCTGGCAGTATCCCGCGGTATGGAAGCCATTGCTGAGGCCAAAATCCCTGTACTTGACCTGGCAGCCAACTACGAAGAGGTATCTACCGCCATCACTGGTAAGATAGGTACTGAATTCAATGAACTGGGACTGGAACTGACCAAGTTCCTCATTGAAAATGTTTCCCTGCCGCCTGAAGTAGAAGCCGCACTGGATAAGCGCAGCAGCATTGGCATTGTAGGAAACCTGGGCGCATATTCTCAGTTCCAGGCAGCAAACGCTATGGAGAAAGCAGCGGAAAATCCTTCCGGTGGCGGACTCGCAGCAGCCGGACTGGGTGCTGGCATGGGCGCAGCGATGATGGGACAGGTAGGTAATATCTTCCAGAATAATAACCAACAACAGGCGAATGCCGGTGGTGGTGCACCTCCACCATTACCAACAGCTGCTCCTTTCTTTGTAGCAGTAGATGGTAAACAAAGTGGTCCTTTTGACCAGGAACAGCTCCGTCAACTGGCGGCTGCAGGCAGCCTGAATGCACAAACACTGGTATGGAAAACCGGTATGGCCGCCTGGTCTGCCGCCGGCACTGTACCTGAACTCGCACCGGTGTTAGCTACCGTACCTCCACCATTACCATAAAAAAACTAATGATCCGGTGATGAAGTGATGGATTGTTTTGAAACAAAATAATCCATCACTTTCCTGATCCGGGCCCAAAATATTCCTATGTCTTTTGAGGAAAAAACAAGCGAAACAGTTAACTCGCTGAAATGCCAGAACTGTGGATCTATCCTGCATTATGCACCAGGTACCAATAGCCTGAAATGCGAATACTGCGGAACAGTGAATCAGATTGAAGAAGAAACACTTCCTGCCGCTATTCAACCTGTCAGCTATGATGAATTTATTGCATCGCAGCAAAACCATACAGAAGCTACCCAACAGGCCGTAGTGGTGAAATGTGTCAGCTGCGGCGCCTCCACTACCATGTTGCCCAATGTAACGGCAGATTCCTGTCCGTTTTGCGCTTCACCACTGGTGATAGATACCACTCAAACCACCGCCATTCTGCAACCGCATTATGTATTGCCATTCGCAGTGAAAGACAGCGAGGCATTGCAGTATTTCCGGACATGGATGAGTAAACTCTGGTTTGCTCCTTCAGACATGGTAAAGAAGGTGAAAGATGGCTCTTCGCAGCAACTGAAGGGTATCTACATCCCTCACTGGAGCTACGATACGGATACAGACACTGAGTATACCGGACAACGGGGTGAATATTACTACACCACGGAAAGCTATACCACAGAGGAAGATGGAAAGACAGTTACCCGGACCAGAGAGGTACGGCATACTGCCTGGTATCCTGCTTCCGGTCGCGTGAATAACAACTTCCGTGATGTATTGGTGTCTGCCAGTCCTTCCTTACCGCTTAAAATGGCGGAGATCCTGGAACCCTGGCTGCTGGATCAGCTTAAGAAGTATGATGGCCGTTATCTGAGCGGCTTTCGCGCAGAGCTCTATCAAACTGATGCTGAACAGGCACTGGTGATCGCCAAGAAAAGAATGGATCCCGTTATCAGGGAAGAAATCCGTGACGACATCGGCGGTGATGAACAGAGTATCGATAACTACGATGTGGATTACAACAACCTCGGTTTAAAATACCTGTTACTCCCTGTTTGGATCAGCGCCTACCGTTACAATGGAAAGCTGTACCATTTTGTAGTAAATGCCTGCACCGGTGAAGTAACCGGCGATCGTCCATATAGCTGGATAAAGATTGTCGGCCTTATCCTGGGTATTATTTTAGCGATCGTTGTTATTTACTCGATAGCGCAATCAAAATAATCATCTTTTAATTACAGATAGCTGGTTATTCAGTTTTCATTGAATGAAAACTGAATAACCAGCTTTTTTTCGCGCTCTGGGGAAAACAGTCTACAGCATTTTGTGTCCGCTATACTTTTAACTATCCTTCGAAACCCCTGGCCTGATTGCGTTTTAAAGGCATCTCCTTTTCCGGGTACCGTTTTTGCAAAGTTATCCCTGTAAACAAGCACACCTATTACAAACCCAAAACAATAAGCAATGAAGAAGTTAGTGATTTTATCAGCAACATTTTTAGCAGTATGGATGACGCAGTCCTGCGGTAATAATGCTAAGAATCCACAGTCGGAAAAGCCGGTAGACAGCGCACAGAGTATTAATGAAACAGTGAAACCTGTAGATGAAAAATCATCCCAGTTCGCAGTGGATGCAGCTAATGCTGGTATGAAAGAAGTTGCTATGGGAAAACTGGCACAAGAGAAAGCACAGAGTGAAAGAGTGAAGGCTTTTGGTACCATGATGGTGAACGATCATACTAAAGCAGGCGATGAACTGAAAGCGATGGCACAGAAGAAGAATATTACGTTGCCAGCAGAATTATCTACCGATGATAAAAAGCATATCGATGATATGGCTAAGAAAACAGGAAAGGACTTTGACAAGCACTACATTGATATGATGGTAGATGGCCATGAAAATGTAGTAAGTGAGTTTGAAAAGGCGTCAGATAATGTAACAGATGATGACCTGAAAACATGGGCCCGTAACACATTGCCTACTTTAAAGGCACACCTGGATTCTGCCAAAGCAATTAAAGACAGTTGGAAAAAATAAACTAAATACTATTAGTGAATCCAGAGAATTGCAACTACAGCTTCAAGGGCCAGCTCCTTGAAGCTTTCTTTTTTAATGAGGTAATTTAGATTTCAACGCACCATATACCCAGGTGCCTGCAATAGCACTCAATAAAGTAATCACTACTACTGTAAAACCAGTGCCAATCTGTGCAAAGAGTGGTCCCGGACAAGCCCCTGTGATAGCCCATCCCAGTCCGAATATCAGGCCGCCGAAAACCTGCCCTTTATTAAATGTTTTCGGTGCTACCGTAATAGGATCACCGGCAATTGTTTTTATATTGAATCGTTTGATCAGCTGCAGTGAAATAATACCTGTTACCACCGCTGTACCAATAACGCCATACATATGAAAAGAAGTCAGTTGAAACATTTCCTGTATCCGGAACCAGCTGATCACCTGCGCTTTCACCAGCACTATACCAAAGAAAATACCTGCTATCAGAAATTTTATATTCTTCATCTTAATTAAAACATTTAAAAATAAAAGGGATCAATACATTGGCGCTGAAAAATCCTCCGGCCATAAAGCAGCAGGTAGCTACCAGGGAAGGCCATTGCAGGTTAGACATGCCCATAATAGAATGCCCGGAAGTACAACCACCGGCATAACGGGTACCAAAACCTACCAGGAAGCCACCGAATACAAAAAAGATCAATCCTTTCCAGGTAAAAAGATTGGACCAGCTGAATATTTCCGGCGGCAGGAGCGCACTATAGTCATGTACACCGTAAGTGGCCAGCCGTTCCTGTGTGGCGGCGGCTACCTGTATGTCGTTGCCATCCTGCAGGAAATGCCCTGCGAGGAAACCACCGAGCATTATACCCGCTACAAAGAAGAGATTCCAGGATTCCTTTTTCCAGTCGTATTTGAAAAATGAAATATTGGCCGGGAAACACGCAGCGCAGATATGCCGCAGCGATGAAGAAATACCAAAGGCCTTATTGCCCAGTATCAACAACGCCGGCACCGTAAGCCCTATTAACAGCCCCGACAACGACCAATGCCAGGGTTGCTGGATGAATTTTAATAGTTGCATAAAGAGGATTGTTTTGGTGAAATTACGAATTAGGAATTACGAATTACGGATTTGTGAGTAGACATAAGCGGAAAGCTATTATTCCGGTTTACTATCTACTCACAAATCCGTAATTCGTAATTCCTATTTCGTAATTATTTACAGGAGATCATTATACTCCGGATGTCTTTTCATATAGGCATTTACGTAAGGGCAATAAGGTTTTACCTTCAGGTGATTTTCCCTTGCATATTCCAGTACATATTTAGCCAGTTGCCCGGCAATACCTTTGCCCTCCAGCTCCGGCGGTACTTCTGTGTGAACATAGGCGATACCACCCGGAAACAGTGTATAGGCAATCAGTGCAGTATGTCCATCCACCACTGTTTCAAACTGATGTTTGGCAGTATTGTTTTGAATAGTGAGCTCCATATCGGGTGCTTTAAGATTTGTCGGAGAAATTGATTTTAGTATGGGTACCATCGCAGTAAGGTTTGTTGGAAGACCCTCCACAACGGCAAAAAGCGGTGACTTTGTTTTTATGTGTTTCTTTGCCGTTGGCATCTCTTACAACAATATTACCGTACACCAGCAGCGGGCCGTTGGGCGTGGGTTCTACAATGCTTTCCGCAGAAATTTGTGGTTCTGTGCCTCCCTGAGCGGCTACTTCCGCATTCATGAAATAGGTAAGCGCACCAGAAGGGCAATGCTTTACCTGCGTTACAATTTCTTCTGTAGTGGCAGCTGCTGCATTGATCCAGGGTTTCTGGTTTGGGTTAAATACTGCCGGAAGACCATGAAAGCAAACCTCTGAATGGATACATACATTTGGCTTCCATACAATTGTGACGTCGCCATTGGTGTAGTGTTTGGTAATGTCTTTCATCGTTAAACAGCTTTTGTATTCACTATAATAGGATTGCTCAGTATTTTATGAACAGGGCAGGAGTGGGCTATCTGTAATAGCCTGGCCAGCTGTTCTTCCGTCAGGTTGCCGGTAAAATGAACTTCCATATCTATCACAGTAGTGAGCGGATCCGGCTTGCCTTCACTATTGAATCGTAGCTCCACTTCCACATTATCCAGCGGCCATTTTTTCCGGTTAGCATACATCTTTACTGTTACTGCGGTGCAGGCGCCCAAACTACTTAGGAGCAATTCTCCGGGCTGAGGGCCGGTGTCACCGCCACCTGCTTCCTCTGGTTCGTCTGCCAGCCAGCGATGATCCCTTGCTTCTATTGATACCTGGTAGGGATGCCCGGATAAATTTATTTTAACTTCCTGGTCCATGTGTTTTTTTTACTGAAAATGATTGGCCATCCATTCGGCGGCTAACGTAATATCCTGGTGTACCAGGTTATGACCTGTATTGATATTGTAGGCGCTTACCTGGAATCCATTTGCACTTAACAGGGCTGCATAGGCAGCCGTAGCGGCCGGGTCTACCATACCGTCTTCTGTTCCGGAACTCATGAACACGGGTTGCTGCCGCTGGGTTTCAAAAGAGTCTTCCAGGCCGCTGAGCGGCTGCATAGGGCGAAATAACACTGCCCCGGCCAGCAACTCAGGATACAAAATTAGTGCGGCCCCTGCAATGTTGGCGCCGTTGGAATAGCCTACTGCAATTAGTTTGTTGATATCAAAACCTTCTGTTGCAGCCAGCTCTTTCAGAAAATGCACCATCTCATGTGTCCTGAAATGTACATCTTCTTCATCAAATACGCCCAGGCCTAAACGGCGAAAGAAACGGGGCATGCCATTTTCTTCTACATTGCCTCTCAGACTCACTACATTGAATCCTTTTCCCAACGATCCTGCCAGCGGTAACAAATCACGCTCATCTCCACCAGTACCGTGTAATAACAGCAACGTATAGGCAGACTCGTTACCAACCGGCTCGTATACATATTGCATTGGTCTGAAATCCATATTAATCCAGTTTAATCAGTCTTTTTACAATCTCTTCCCGCTGTGCTTCGTACTGAGGTGGCAGCATCAGGTGAGTACCCAGTTCTGCTACCGGTTCATCTACTGTGAACCCCGGTACGTCCGTAGCCAGCTCAAATAAAACACCGCCCGGTTCTCTGAAATAAACAGACCGGAAGTATTTGCGATCCAGCTGCGGCGTCGCATCTAAACCACGTGCCTCCAGTAATTCCCGGTAATGCATTTGCATAGCATCATCTTTCATCCGGAAGGCAATATGATGTACACTTCCACCCGCTACATGACCACGGGGTTCGCCTTTGGCTTCTACCAGATCGATATAGTTGGCCGTATCACCGGCAGGGCTGGCGAAACGGTAACGGTTGGTGTGGTTTTTTTCAAGTTTATATCCAAATACAGATACCAGCAGATCAGCAGTAGGCTGCACATCATCCAGGGTAAGTGTTACGTGGTGAAAGCCACGCGTAGCATTTTCTTCATCCACTTCGGTAGTCACCCAGGGTTTTCTGCTGTCCGGTTTTTCCGGTACTGTTAGTTCTACTTTCAAACCATCAGGGTCTATAAAAGTCAGGTATATTTCCCCGAATTTGGAAGAAGGTTTATTGTAAATAATATTCTCTTTCTCCAGTCTTTTTAACCAGAAATCAATACTGCCTTCCGGTATAGAATACCCTATTTCAGTGGCCATATGAGTGCCCCTGCGTCCTGCCATAATATCCTCCCAGGGGAAAAAAGTAAGGATAGTACCGGGAGTACCGGTTTCATCTCCATAATAAAAATGATAAGTATGCGGGTCATCAAAATTTACGGTCTTTTTGACAAAACGTAAGCCCATTACCCGGGTATAAAAATCATAATTTTTTTTAGCATTGCCGGAGATAGCAGTAATGTGATGGAGTCCTGTTATTTCGTTCATAGTTCCGTTTTTAGAGCGGTTAGCTTTTAGCTTTTAGCTTATCATATGCTGTTCATCGCTATATTACCAACATATGATAAGCTAACAGCTAACAGCTAATAGCTAACCACTATTTTTTAATCAACTGCACTTCGCAGTATATCTTCACATCGTCACCCACCAGTACGCCGCCTGTTTCGGTGGCTGCGTTCCAGTTGAGGCCAAAATCTTTGCGATTGATTTTTCCATTGATCGTAAAACCCGCCTTGGTATTGCCCCAGGGGTCTTTCACCACGCCACCGAATTCTACGGCCAGCTTGATATTTTTGGTGACATCACGGATGGTCAGATCTCCATATAATTCATAAGAACCATCATTGTCCACATTTTCATACTTAGTAGCTTCGAATGTGATATTCCGGTATTTATTTACATCAAAGAAATCAGGCGCACGAAGATGCTTGTCGCGGTCTTCGCTACCAGTAGAAATAGCATCTACATCTATCGTTACCTTCACCTTTGCCGTCATAAAATCCTCTTCTTCCGTTTCAGCGTCCACCGTAAAGTTGTAGAATTTACCATTGATATTGGTGATCATCAGGTGGCGGATTTTGAATCCAAGTTCACTGTGGTCAGCATCTATTGCCCATTGTTGTTTTGCCATAAGTAAATGTAGTTTTAAATGATTCAATGAAAATTATTGTTGCCTCGAAAATCGCTGCAGGGCTATATCTTAACAAGCATCTATACTTATTGTTCAATGTTTTTGTATCACAAATATCGGGTGATAATGTCAGGGTTTAAATGGATCAAATACTGTAATTGATGTACTATTTACAGCAGCCATTAAAGATAAGGATTTTAAGGTAAGTACTTTATTATCAAATTATGTATAATTTTTTTCAAATACTTCAAACATTATTCATGAAATATTGTTTTGAGGTGTTAAGGTCATTTGGGAGACCTGCCTGATGAAAAGAAAACCGTATGAGATACTACTTGTTTTTATTGCCTTTAATGACCGTACTGTATACACAGGCGCAGCAAAATGGGCAACAGCTGACTTTAAAGCAATGTTATCAACTCGCAAAGCAGGGAAATACTTTAGTCCAGCAGGCACAACGATCCCTGCAGGCCCGGGAATATACGCTGCAGGCTGAAAACAGGTTATATTATCCGAAAGTGGATTTACTTGCAGGGTATAATTACCTGGGTAAACCACTGGAGATAAATCTGCAGCAGGTTAAAGACGGCGTGGTAAACGGTTCTTCCGCTCAGAGTGTAAATACTGCCAATACCGTTTTTCAGCAGGTCACCGGGCAGCCCCTTCCACAAAGCGTTAAAGATGTTATCTATAATGCAACCAAAGGTATCATCAACACATTCTATCCGGATTATAATCCTGAGCTCACCAAACAATCTTATTTTACCGCTGCCCTGGCACTCAGGCAGCCGATATACCTTGGCGGAAAAATTGCCGCCGCCCAGCAGCTGGCACGTACACAGGTAGCTGCCGGACAATTTAATCAGCAGGTAGTGGAGAAAGGGTTGTATTTCGCTATCAGCGCGCAGTACCTCCGCATACTTTACCTGAATACCATCATGGCACATGAGGAGGTGATTGTGGAAGCATTTAAGAAAAACAGGGATTACGCTACCTCCCTGAAAGATAACCAGATATTGCCACCCTACCTGCTCAACTGGGCCAGGGTAGCCTATGTACAGGCCACTAACCGCTATAGTAATCTGGGACTTGAAAAAGAAAATGCCCTGCTGGAGATGAACAACCTGCTGGGCCAGCCACTGGAAACACCCATCTTCATTGACGATACTCTGCAATATGAATTGAAGCCAGTCACCGAAACCGGTCAGCTGGAGCAGCTGCGAAACAATCCTACTTACCGACTGGTAGAAAACAAAACAGACCTGGCCAATGTAGGGTTGAAAGCTTCCCGCTCGCTGGCATTGCCCAACATATTTGCGATTGGTAGTTTGAATCTTTATCAGAAAGATTTACCCGTTACCATCCCCCCATGGCTGATTGGCGTGGAAATGCAATGGAACCTCTTCGATGGATTCCAGAAGTTCAAACGCACCAAGGCGTCTAAAATGCTGGTAGAAGAAGCTCAACTGGCGGCGGCCAATACTAAAACAACACTGGAGCTGAGACTGCGCATCGCCATGAATAAAATGAAGGCGCTGCAAAATGATGTGGCTTCACTCGATAGTGCCAGGCAACAGGCACATACCACCACGACCCTGGTAACGGACAGGATGCAGAACCAGCTGTCATCCGTAAAAGATGTAAACGATGCACTCCTGCAGGAAGAAGAAATGCAGAAGATCTATTATACCGCCGTGATGGGCTATTACCTGGCACTGGCAGAATACTGGAATGTAATTGGTACACCGGAACAATTTGCTACTTACGTTGACAGATAAACAGATATAATTCATGAGAGCTGTATTAAAAAATTACTGGGCCCTGTTAATTCCCATTGCCATATTAATTATAGCGCTGATCTTTTTTGTAAAGAAACCTGCCGCGCCGGATAAATCAGTGATAGGTATGGTAGATGCAGATTATGTAGATGTGGCAGCGGAATTTCCCGGCAGGTTGGATAGCCTGTTGGTAAAACAAGGGGATACCATCCGCAAAGGACAATTACTGGGTGTGCTCAGATCTACCGAAATAAATGCGATCCGTAACCAGGCGGAAGCTGCCATAGATGCCGCCAAGGGACAACTTACCCTGTTGCAGAAAGGCGCCAGGCCGGAAGCCATCAAAGCCGCCGATAACCTGTATAACATTACCCAGCAACAATATGAGCTGATGCAGAAAACATATCAGCGTATGCAAAACCTCTTTAATGATGATGTCATTTCCGGACAGGAAAAAGACCTGGTATATTTTAAACTGCAGGCTGCCAAAAAGGAAATGGAGACAGCCAAACTGAATATGGATATGCTGCAACAAGGCAGCAGACCAGAACTCATTACCACAGCGGCGGCCATCGTGCGACAGGCGGAGCAGGGCTATGAACTCACCAAGGCATTATCGGATAACACTTATATCCACGCGCCATCAGATGGCATCATTACCTCGATGGTGATAGAAGAAGGAGAAATCGTTTCCATCGGTTATCCGCTGATGACCATACAGAAACCCGCTACCTATCATATTACCTACAACATCCGGCAGGATGACATGAAAGCATTTCCCCTGGGCACTAAATTTAAAATGCGGGTACCAGGCTGTGAACCGGAAAGCTTTGACGCGGAAGTGTCCAAGGTGTCACCCTCCCTTACATTCGCTAACTGGGTACCGGTAAAAGATCAGGGCAAGTTTGAACTGCGCACTTTCACTGTGGACCTGAAACCCATCAATCAGGCCGATATCCGGGGACTGCGTCCTGGTATGACGGCCTCTATGATTTTGCCATGATGCTGCGTTCCATTATTAATATCACGATCAGGGAATGGAAGCGCATACTTACCCTCCCGGAACATTACCTGGTATTGCTGGTACTGCCGGCATTGGTATGCTTTCTATACGGATATATTTACCACAACCAGTTTGCCCGCGACATGCCTGTCGCCATCTGGGATGAAGCCAACTCGCCCTTATCGCGCAAGTTTAGCTTCATGCTGGAACAAACGGAAAGTATTCATATTACTCAACAGGTACATAATGAAGCTACCATAGAAGAAATGATGCAGCGGGGTGTGATCCAGGGAGCTATTCACTTCCCTGCCCGGATGGATGATCATATCAAGAGCCGGCAACCGGTATACATCACCTTGTATACTAACACGGCCGCAGTGGTAACGGGTAAACTGATTTATAAAGATGCTGCGAAAGTGTTGATCACCGCCGGTTCCGGGGTGACGCTGCAAAAATTTATGAAAACCGGTATGCCGGCCGGAAAGGCCATGGCGCTGGTACAGCCCATCAAACTCAATTCTTACCTGCTCTATAATCCGCAATTCAGCTACCTGCAGTACCTGGTACCCGGTCTTATTGCGGTAGCACTTCAAATGATGATGATCATGGTGACGGTATTGGCCATCAACCTGGAAGGCCAGAGAGGTACGCTCTGGGAGCTGAAGGAAGCGGCCAACGGCTCCGCATCTAATATCCTGCTGGGAAAAGGACTCGCATTTTTAAGTGTAAGCTGGTTGCATTATATCCTGGTCACCTGTATTGTGTATCCTGTTTTTGCCGGTGGGCGGATCGGTGGGTCCTGGGCGCTTTTCACCATCTTTACTCTCCTTATCCTGGGATGTATCAGTATAGGGTTTATGGTGTCTGCTATCGTCAGTGATGTAATGGTGTCCTGTGATCTGGGCCTGTTCTATACTTCCCCGGCTTTTGTATTCAGTGGGTTTACTTTTCCCCGCTGGGCCATGCCCTGGTACGACCAGTATTATGCATGGCTGATGCCTTTTACCCCGTTCCTCGATGGATTTTTCAAAGTGTACTTTATGCAATTGCCGTTGCACTACGTGCATAAGGAAATAGGGCAGTTGCTGATCTATATTATTGTCACATTCCCGGTGGCGCTGTTGTTTCTGCAGCGCAGATTGAATAAACTCCAATTGCAGCATGAGTGATTTTTTTCGTCATATTAGCCGGTTGTTCCTGCGGGAAGTAAAGCTGGTAGCTAAAGACCATAGCCTGTTACTCACTTTGCTGATAGCTCCGCTCCTGTATGCTTTTTTCTATGGCAGTATATATAGTTATAAGGTAGAAGAAAAAGTATTACTGGCCGTAGCGGATGATGATAAAAGTGAATTGTCGCGTACTTTTCTGCAGCAGCTCACTAAAATGCAGATTGTGGAAGTGGTGGGGGCATTGGATTTAAAGGATGCCCAGGAGAAAATGTACTACGGCGAATGCCAGGGGTTTCTCTATATTCCTAACGGTGTACAAAAGAAAGTACTGGCTTTGCAACAGGGAGATATTGTACTGGCGGTAAATGCGGCGCGGTTCCTGCCTTCCAGCGAACTGGCCGGCGCCATAACCACACTGGCACTCACAGTAGGGGCAGGGGTGCGATTAAAATATAATGAAAGGCAGGGACTGAATTCACAGATGGCGATGCGGGAGACTCAGCCGGTGAATCTTGATTACCGCCCTATGTATAATCCCCGGTCCAGCTACGGTGCTTTCCTGTTGCCCGGGTTGCTGGCGCTGATACTGCAACAGACTTTACTGATCGGCCTGGCGGAGAGCATGGCGCTTGATAAAGAGCGATTGCAAATTCCGCAAATGGTTGGTGCCGGCGGAGGTGGTTTGTCTGCCACCCTCTGGGGCAAAGGGCTTTTTTACATGATCCTTTTTTGTTGCTACGCCTTTTTCTTTATGACAGTTAATTATACCACATTGCATATCCCTTTCCGGGGTCATGCCTTTGATGTGGCCGTCGTATTTTTCATCTTCTTTTTCACACTCATACCGCTGGGAGTATGGCTGGGGAGCATGTTTCCGAGTCAGCTGATGGCTGCACAGATGATGGTTTTTTCTACCTATCCGGTATTTCTTATTGCCGGCTATGCCTGGCCTTATGAGTCGTTGCCGGTGCCGCTGCAATGGCTCTCGTCTATGGTGCCTACCACTCCGTTTCTCCGGGTGTACCAGTCTATTGTGCAAACCGGCGGTACCCTGGCCGATAATGTGCCGTCTGTACTGCATTTGCTGGGGCTATCCGCTTTTTATACGTTGCTGGCGCTGCTTGGATTAAGGCGTTTGAATAAGCAACAACAATCCCTATCTTTGTAACGGATGTATGCAATTGTAGATATAGAAACGACAGGCGGCCATGCCAGCGCCAATGGTATTACGGAAATCGCCGTTTTCCTGTATGACGGGAAGGAAATCACACAGCATTACCAAACCCTGGTGAACCCTGGTATCCCCATTCCTTATTACATAGAATCACTGACCGGTATCAGTAATAGTATGGTAGCGGAAGCGCCGCCCTTTGAAGCGATCGCACCCCTGTTATATGATTTGCTGAAAGACCGGATCTTTGTGGCACATAATGTAAACTTCGACTACTCCTTTATAAAGCACCAGCTGGGTAATGCAGGCTATGATCTGCAATGCAAAAAGCTGTGTACGGTAAGACTGGGACGTAAAATATTTCCCGGCCTGAAATCCTATAGTCTCGGCAACATCTGCCGGCACTTCAGTATTCCGGTCAATGGCCGTCACCGCGCAGGCGGAGATGCAGAAGCCACCACACAGCTTTTCGGTCTGATGTTGGCCAACGACAAAGAAAAGGTGATCGCTGCTGCCTTAAAGGTTGGATCCAAGGAACAGTTCCTGCCACCTAATCTGCCACCGGAACAGGTGAAGTCCCTGCCAGACCGGCCAGGCGTATACTATTTCCATGATCAGAAAGGAAAGATCGTATACGTGGGCAAAGCCAAAGATCTGAAGAAGCGCGTCAACAGCCATTTTACAGGCAATAGCACCAGCCGGCAACGACAGAATTTTTTACGTACCATTCATAGCATTACCCACCAGGAAACAGCTACCGAGTTAATGGCCTGTATATTGGAGTCGGTAGAGATCAAGCGCCTGTGGCCTGTTTTCAACTATTCCCAGAAAAGAGTAGAGTTCAGATATGGTTTCTACCTGTTCGAAGACCAGCAGGGTTACCTGAGATTGGCCATAGAAAAGAAACGGAAGTATTCGCACCCGGTGCATAGCTTTAACCTGTTAATAGACGGACACCGGTTGTTACGCTCGCTCATCAGGGAATTTGAGCTATGCCCCAAATTGTGTTTCCTCCAGAAAGGTAATGGTACCTGTGCCGGTATTACCGCTGCTACCTGTAAGGGCGCCTGTGAAAAAGCAGAAGCGCCGGCTACCTATAATGAACGCATGAAAGCGGCCATCGCCTTCCTGCAGGAACAACAACCATCTGTGATCATTGTAGACAAAGGCCGCCACAGCAACGAGAAAAGCTGTATCCTCATGGAGAAAGGCCGTTTTTACGGAATGGGCTATATGCCTGCAGAAGTGAATACCACCGAAGTAGAAGCGTTCCGGGAATACCTGATCCCATATGCCGAAAATGAGGTGATCATTAGCCTGCTCAGGCCATATGCCAGCAACAGTCGGCAGCTGGCGGGCATGAGCTAAATGATCAGTTTTACCGGCGTCAGGAAAAAAAAATCCGCAATCGCAAAAAATCATGTGATTCCTGATTACTTTTGCAACTCGTAACCGTGATTTTCATCTTTAATTATTAATATTTTTTTATTCATGTTAGAGTCAAGTTTCAAATTGCCAGGTCAAACTGCCTTTTACAAAGGAAAAGTACGCGATGTTTACACCATTGAAGACAGGCTGATGGTAATGGTAGTAAGTGATCGTATCTCTGCATTTGACGTAGTATTGCCCCGCCCGATTCCATTCAAAGGTCAGGTGTTGAACCAGGTAGCCGCCATTATGCTGGAAGCTACTAAGGACATCGTTCCTAACTGGGTAAAATCATCACCACTGCCAAATGTAACGATCGGACTGAAATGTGAAACTTTCCCGGTGGAAATGGTGGTACGTGGAAACCTTACCGGCCATGCCTGGAGAACTTACAAATCCGGCGAACGTGTACTGTGCGGTGTTACAATGCCGGAAGGCCTGAAGGAAAACGACTTCTTCCCAACACCCATCATTACCCCAACTACCAAAGCGCACGAAGGACATGACGAAGATATTTCCCGTGAAGAAATCATTGCGCAGGGACTGGTAAGCAAAGAAGACTACGAGCAACTGGAAAAGTACACCCTCGCACTGTTTGAAAGAGGTAAGGAAATGGCCAAAGCACGTGGACTGATCCTGGTAGATACCAAATACGAGTTTGGTAAAATCGGTGATACCATCTATGTGATTGATGAAATTCATACACCGGATTCTTCCCGTTATTTCTATGCGGAAGGATACGAAGAAAACCAGAAAAATGGTACACAGCAGAAACAGCTCAGCAAAGAGTTTGTTCGCGAGTGGCTGATGGCAAATGGTTTCCAGGGTAAAGACGGACAACAGGTGCCGGAAATGACAGATGAATTTGTAAGCAGCGTAAGTGAGCGTTACATTGAGCTGTTCGAAAATATTACCGGTCAGAAATTTGTGAAAGAAGAAGTGGCGGCTGCGGATGCAGAATCCAGAATAATAGCTGCACTGAAAAGTTTATAATCATTTTAGTCGCTCCGGTGTTGCGTGAATGCCGGAGCGATTTTATCCCTTATGTGCACGATGAAAATACAATTACTCTCCGCGGCAGTTTGTTTGTTAAGCATTACCGCCTGTAACAATAGCTCCAAATCTCCCAAAGAATTAAGCTCCGCTGAAATACTGGAACACGCCGGAAAAGCACCGGGCATGAATGCCGGCAACGGTACCTTCACCGTGCAAACACCTGAAGGCTGGACCAAGAAGGATACGGTGATCAGCCGGGTGGAATATACCTTTATGATGGCACCATTGCAGCCAGGCAACGCATTTCAGGCCAACGTAAATATCATTACCCAGGAGCTGAAAAGTGGGTCTACGCTGGATAAATACATGGCTACCACCCAACAGGAAATGCAAAACTACTTCGACAACTACAAGAAGCTCGACGATGGAGAACGCACCGTGACCGATGTGAAAGCGAAATGGATGAAATGCCAGTACGTTCACAAGGAAACGGGAACAAAACTGAATATAGTCGTGACGATACTGGTAAAGAATAATATTGCCTATGCCATTACACTGACTACCCTTGCCGATGAACTCGAAAAATATGCGCCGCAACTCGATGGAATACTGAATTCCTTCGCAGCGAAATAAGCGAAAGCTTAAGGCAGAAAGTAAAAAGCTATTGTAGAGAAGACTTAAGCGTATTTGTAAATAATCGCTTCTATCTTCGCTACAATAGCTTTTTACTTTCTGCCTTCCGCTTTCTGCTACTTATACCTTAATTTTGTTCCTAAAGCATTCACCATTGAAACACCTTGCGGCACTTAATAAATATTTTCTCTCCAATAAATGGCGACTGATCCTGGGATTGTTGTTTACTGCGATATCCATTGTCTTCAGCGTTTTTCAACCTATTATGGTCAGACAGATTTTTGATCTGCTCTCTCACAATATTGACGAATACAGACTGTTGAGTGATACACCGCTGAAAGGCGCATTCCGGGCGGATTTTACCCATGTGCTGGCATTTTATGGCGTCAGCATTCTGATCTTTGCATTACTTAGTGGATTCTTTCTTTTTCTGCAAAGACAAACACTGATCGTGATGAGTCGCCATATAGAGTACGACCTGAAGAATGAAGTATATCAGCATTATCAGAAGCTGGACCTGAATTTTTTCAAAATGCATCGTACGGGTGACCTGATGAGCCGTATCACGGAAGATGTATCACGCGTACGCATGTACGTAGGACCGGCTATTATGTATGCTTCCCGTACCTTGTTCCTCATTGTGATCATTGTGTACCTGATGCTGGAAGTAAATCCTTTACTGACACTATATACTTTGTCACCGCTGCCTTTGCTGGCATTGACTATTTACTACGTTAACCGGATCATTCACCGGAAAAGCGAAAGGATACAATCACAGTTGTCTAATATCACTTCCATTGCGCAGGAATCATACAGCGGTATCCGGGTGATAAAATCCTACATACAGGAAGACGCCAGTGCTAAACATTTTGAGGAAGCCAGCGAAGCGTATAAAGACAGCTCTATCAGTCTGGCGAAGACAGATGCCCTGTTTCAGCCTACCATGGCCTTAATGATCGGATTAAGCGTTATACTCACCATTTTCATTGGTGGTATCCAGGTGATTCATGGCAACATCACCGTGGGCAACCTGGCGGAGTTTGTGATTTACGTGAATATGCTGATGTTTCCCTTCTTTTCCATCGGAATGGTAGCATCCATGATACAACGTGCGGCTGCCTCACAGCAACGTATAAACGAATTTTTACAGATGGAGCCGGTTATTAAGGATGCTCCCAATGCCAAAGCTGCGAAACTGCAGGGAGGGGTACGATTGGAAAATGTAACCTTTACGTATCCGCATACCGGTATTACCGCCATCCGCAATTTCAATCTGCACATTGCCCCCGGACAGAAAGTGGCGATTATTGGACGAACAGGTGCAGGCAAGAGTACGCTGGCCCAATTGCTCATCCGTATGTACGATCCGCAGGAAGGAAAGGTAATGGTAGATGAGCACGATGTACGTTACCTGGAGCTGTCTAATCTGCGTGGTCAGATCAGTTATGTACCACAGGACGTGTTCCTGTTTTCCGACAGCATTGCCAATAACATTCGGTTCGGAGATCCTTCCGCCAATTTGCAGACCGTACAAACGGCCGCCAGGCAGGCATCTGTAGAAAAAGATATTCTCGGTTTCAATGAAGGGTTTGATACGGAAATAGGAGAGCGGGGGGTAACACTCAGCGGCGGACAGAAGCAGCGTATTTCCATCGCCCGCGCCCTCATCAAGGATCCGCATATTCTTATCTTTGACGATTGCCTGTCTGCTGTAGATGCGCGTACCGAAAAAGAGATCATAGGCAACCTGTACGCCTATCTGAAAAATAAAACCGCTATCATCATTACCCACCGCATCTTTGCGTTATTTGAATTCGATAAAATCATTGTGCTGGATGAAGGAAAGATCGTAGAAGAAGGTACGCATAATGATTTATTATCATTGAATGGATATTACGCAGAGTTATACGCGCGCCAGCAATCCGGAGAAGACGAAAGCATAACTGAATAACAATCATGTTCTTGTATATCCCCTACGGAGGCCGGTTACACGCGGCTTTTATGATTTTTCAAAATCATTTAAAAATATTTTGATATTTGTAAAACAATAGTATATTTGTCTCTTATTGTAACAGGATTTGATTCGTTAACACTTAAATCTATCAACTGTGGCGTACGAAAACAACAATCAACAGGAAAGAAACAATGATAGCATCTTTTCTAAACGATTGAAAGCGGGCAAAAGAAGAACGTACTTCTTTGATGTAAAGACCACTCGGGGAAACGACTATTTTCTTACTATAACAGAAAGTAAGAAACGTTTTAATGACAACGGTTATGACAGGCATAAAGTATTCCTGTACAAGGAAGACTTTAACAAGTTCCTGAACGCACTAACCGAAACCATCAACTATGTTAAGACTGAGTTGATGCCCGATTTCGACTTTGATGCCTACAACCATGATTATGTGCAGGAAGAACAGGACGAAACAGAAGCAGATGGATCTGAAGTACGCGCTTCAGCAGCTGTGGAAGAAGAAGTTGTTCCTGTTGAGGCGTCAGTAGCCGCCCCGGCTTCACATAGCTCAGACGAGGTAGACAAATGGTAAGATTTTTTACTTAAATTTTTTACTTAAAAATAATAGGCAACCCCCGGATTTCTCCGGGGGTTTTTCTTTGGGATAAAGAGAAAAGGGGAAGGCTTTCGCTTTCCCCTTTTCTCTTTACATATGTTACAAAGTACTATGCTTTGGTCCGCATCCCTTTCCAGGCGTTGATCAAACCATTGGTACTGGCATCATGATTTAACACTATGTCATTATTCTCCAGCTCCGGCAGTATTTTACTGGCCAATTGTTTACCCAGTTCCACACCCCATTGATCAAAGCTATAGATATTCCAGATGACACCCTGCACGAAGATCTTATGCTCGTATAGGGCTATCAGTGAACCCAGTGAGCGGGGAGTGATTTTCTTTAGCAGGAATGAGTTGGTAGGGCGGTTGCCGCTGAATATTTTAGAAGGTAATATCTTAGCAATTTCATCTGCCAGTACATTATCCTTTTCCAGTTTAGCACGTACTTCCGCTTCGGTTTGGCCATTCATCAGTGCTTCTGTTTGCGCAAAGAAGTTGGACAACAGTTTAACATGATGATCACCGATAGGGTTATGGCTGATAGCCGGTGCGATAAAGTCGCAGGGGATCAGGCGTGTACCCTGGTGAATGAGTTGGTAGAAGGCATGTTGTCCGTTGGTACCTGGTTCACCCCATACGATAGGGCCGGTTTCATAACTAACGGGCTTGCCTAAACGATCTGCTGATTTACCATTGCTTTCCATATTTCCCTGTTGGAAATATGCAGCAAAGCGGTGCATGTACTGGTCATAAGGAAGGATTGCTTCGGTAGCACTGCCAAAGAAGTTACCATACCAGATACCTATCAGCGCCATGATAGCGGGAATATTCTGTTCCAGTGGTGTACGGGAGAAGTGATTATCTGCCGCATGTGCACCATCCAGTAATTCGGTGAAGTTTTCGAAGCCAATAGTCAGCGCTATAGACAAGCCAATAGCGGACCAGAGGGAGTAACGGCCACCTACCCAATCCCAGAACTCAAACATGTTGGTAGGGTCGATACCGAAAGCAGTTACCGCTTTTTCGTTGGTAGATAATGCCGCAAAATGTTTGGCTACAAACTTTTCGTCTTTTGCATGGTCCAGGAACCAGCTGCGCGCAGTATGTGCGTTAGTCATGGTTTCCTGTGTGGTAAAGGTTTTGGAGGCTATCAGAAACAGTGTTTCATCCGGTGTTATTTTCTTCAGCGTTTCAGCGATGTGGGTGCCATCTACGTTGGAAACAAAGTAGGTCTGAATATTCGGTTTCCAGTAAGGCTTCAGTGCCTCTGTTACCATCACCGGGCCGAGGTCGGAGCCACCGATACCGATGTTTACAATATAACGTATAGGCTTACCCGTATATCCTTTCCATTCACCTGAATGTATCTGGCGGCAGATGTGATCCATTTTGTTCAGTACTGCTTTTACATCCGGCATTACATCGCGGCCATCCAGTAAAACGGGTTTATCCGAAGTGTTACGCAATGCGGTATGCAGTACTGCACGATTTTCTGTTACATTGATTTTCTCTGCACCAAACATAGCTTTGATTGCATCAGCTACGCCGCATTCAGCGGCAAGGCTTAACAACAGGGTGCGGGTATCTTCAGTGATGATATTCTTGGAATAATCAAAAAGGATGTCTTCAAACTGTAGAGAGAACTCACCGAAGCGTTCTTTATTTTCCATAAACAAGGCGCGCATATGCACCTTTTTCATTTCTTCGGCGTGCTTCTTTAAAGCATCCCACGATTTAGTGGTAGTTGGATTGGTAGATGGAAACATAGTATTGTATATATTAAATGCGCATCAAAAATAATCTTTTAGTATCAGGATTTCTGTTTCCTATAGAATTGCCAGGAAATTGTTATCGCAATAATTCCAATGGCAATGATACAGGCATGGATAATATAATTCTCATCCAGCACGTCTGCCGCTTTTCTTTTTACCAGGATGCCATAAAATGCCCATACACTAACAAGCGCGTAAACGATATTGTTGCGTAGCAGTATCATGGCCATACTGGCGAGTGTGCCTGCGCCTATCATGATAATCGTCCATATAATCTGGCTGTGGAGGTTGCCTTCCCAGCCGGCATACACCAGCAGTGTGGTTAGGTTGGCGATAGTGGCAATAGCAATCCATCCGAGGTAAAGACTGAAAGGAAAATGAATGAATACTTTTTCGGGCAGGGTAGCGGGGGCGGTGCCAATACTGAAGTTCAGCTGTATAATCACCAGAGAGATCAGCAGCATCAGCATAATAACCATACTTACAGGTATCAGGTGATAGTGCCACGCAAATAGCCAGCAGGCATTGGCTACTGATGAAATGAGAAACCAGTCTTTCATTTTTTGCATCAGTCGCGAGAGTGCTTCGGGATGTTTATCAGAGAATGCCAGCCATAGTTGATATATAATAAATGCAAGTAGTGAAAGATAGATAATGCCCCATATAAAAAACGTAAAACCAGCTGGTACAAAAAGGTTGGGATATTCCTCCGATATCTGTGCAGTAGTTTTGCCGTTAATGGGAAGTGCCACTGCCAGTACGTTTGCAGCTATCATTATAATATACCCGAGCGTGTTGAATATGGATTTATTTTTGAAGTGGAGGGTTTCATGGCTTACCATAATAGATGGGTACTTTTTATAATATTAGCGACATGGTTACCATGTTGTCACGCAAATATTATGCTAAAATGGACAATAAAACAAAGTTCCGTGACATTAGCAGATATCTGTATTTTTACATACATTTGCCAGCTATGACAGCTGAGCAACTTAAAGCTATGAGGGACCGTTTATATGTCCTGGGAGGTTTTCTTTAACGTACCTGACCGATTAGCTAAAATAGAAAACGACAAACAACTAAGCCTGGCGCCCGGATTCTGGGATGACAACGTCAGAGCCACTTCGATTCTGAAGGAAATTAAGGTAAACAAATATTGGGTTGACCTTTACGATCATGTAAACGCTGCTATCGATGATAGTGCCGTATTGAATGATTTTTTCAAAGAAGGAGAAGCTTCCGAGGAAGAAGTAGAACAGGCCTATGGTGCTGCTGTAGCGGCATTGGACGATCTGGAATTTAAATCTACTTTGAACCAGCCGGAAGATGAAATGCCTGCAGTATTAACCATTAACTCTGGTGCAGGCGGCACAGAAAGCCAGGATTGGGCTGAAATGCTGCTGCGTATGTACCGCATGTATGGTGAAAAACAAGGTTGGAAAGTATCAGAAATTGATACGCAGTATGGTGATGGTGCCGGGATTAAATCCGCTACACTGGAATTTGATGGTGACTTTGCTTACGGTCATCTGAAAGCAGAAAGCGGTGTGCATCGTCTGGTACGTATTTCACCATTTGACTCCAATGCCCGCCGGCACACGTCTTTTGCCTCCGTATATGTGTATCCGTTAGTAGACAATACTATCGAGATTGCTGTCAACCCCGCAGACCTGGAATGGGAATTTTACCGTTCAGGTGGTAAGGGAGG
This sequence comes from Chitinophaga sp. RAB17, assembly GCF_052114225.1. Lineage (NCBI taxonomy): Bacteria > Pseudomonadati > Bacteroidota > Chitinophagia > Chitinophagales > Chitinophagaceae > Chitinophaga > Chitinophaga sp. RAB17. Next base: position 485,379 of record NZ_JBFREI010000004.1, read on the forward strand.
ACAGAACGTAAACAAGGTAGAAACAGCCGTACGTTTGAAGCACGTTCCTTCAGGTATCATCATCGAATGTCAGCAGGCACGTACACAGGGAGAGAACCGCGAAAAGGCACTCACCATGTTAAAGTCACGCCTGTATGAAGAAGAGATCCGTAAAAGAGAAGAGCTGAAAAATGCAGCCAACGCCAACAAACGCAAAATCGAATGGGGCTCACAGATCAGGTCATACGTATTCCATCCGTATAAAATGATCAAAGATCACCGTACCGATTTTGAAGTAGGTAACGTAGGTCCTGTTATGGACGGCGAACTGAACGGATTTGTCAAAGCATATCTGATGATGCAGAAGGAAGAGGACAATAATTAATAAGTATCTACTAATAATTAATAAGCGCGTAGGCGTTGTAACCATTAATTTTGCAGCGGAAACAAAACACGTAATCATTTGTTTATTTGGTTGTTTGTTATCTGGATGTTTGATTCAGCAGACAAATAACCAAATAAACGAATATTAAAATCAGGTTACAATGAATACAGGATACTTTGAGTACGCAGCGCCGGCTAATGAGCCCGTGTTGTCTTATGCGCCCGGTTCCGCTGAGAGAATTGCACTAAAGAAACAATTAGCCGCATTTAAGGGAGAAGTAGCTGATATACCAATGTACATCGGCGGTAAAGAAGTACGTACAGGTAATACCGTAGACCTGCGTCCCCCGCATGAAACCAAACACAAATTAGGTCAATTCCATGTGGGTGATGCCTCTCACGTGAAATCCGCCATTGCAGCAGCTTTGGAAGCACGTGAAAAATGGGCTAATATGGATTGGGAACAACGTGCCGGCATCTTCCTGCGCGCCGCAGAACTCCTCGCCACCAAATACCGCTACCACATCAATGCTGCTACCATGCTTGGACAAAGCAAAAATGCTTACCAGGCTGAAATAGACAGTGCTTGCGAACTGATCGACTTCCTTCGTTATAATGTACACTTCCTGAGTGAAATTTACCGTCAACAGCCGGTATGCGCGCCTGGTATCCATAACAGGGTAGAATACCGTCCACTGGAAGGTTTCGTACTGGCCGTAACGCCGTTTAACTTTACCGCTATTGCCGGTAACCTCCCTGCCTCTGCTGCCATGTGCGGTAATGTGGTGGTATGGAAACCCGCCAATACCCAGGTATTTGCTGCACAGGTATTCATGAAGGTAATGATCGAAGCAGGTTTACCTGATGGCGTTATCAACCTGGTATATGCCGGCGGTCCGCTTATCGGCGAAATCTGTTTTGCAGATCCTCATTTCGCAGGTATCCACTTCACCGGTTCTACAGGTGTATTCCAGACCATGTGGAAGACCATCGGTGAAAACATCCATAAATACAAAACTTATCCGCGCATAGTGGGTGAAACAGGTGGTAAAGATTTCGTGCTCATTCACAAATCAGCCGATGTTGATATTGCCGTTACCGCTTTAGCCCGCGGCGCATTCGAATACCAGGGCCAGAAATGTTCTGCTGCCTCCCGTGCATACATACCAAACAATCTTGCTGACGATATAAAATCAAAATTGGTAGCTGAACTGAAAACCATGAAAATGGGGACTACAGAGGATTTCAGCAACTTTATCAATGCAGTGATCGATGAACGTTCTTTCGATAAAATTGCGAAGTACATCGATAATGCGAAACAAGATCCTGCAGCGAAAATCATTGCAGGCGGTAACTACAATAAATCAGAAGGTTACTTCATTGAACCTACTGTTATTGAAACCACCGATCCTAAGTATGTAACCATGTGTGAGGAAATCTTCGGACCAGTGCTGACTATACATGTATACGAAGCAGATAAATTCGAAGAGATTATGCAGATAGTAGATACCACTTCCGAATACGCATTAACCGGTGCTATCATTGCACAGGATCGTTATGCAGTGGAACTGGCTACCCGCAAACTGGTGAACAGTGCAGGTAACTTCTACATCAATGACAAGCCAACCGGCGCCGTTGTAGGACAGCAGCCATTTGGCGGTGCCCGTGCATCCGGTACCAACGATAAGGCAGGTTCTATGCTGAACCTCTACCGTTGGTTGAGTGCAAGAAGCATCAAAGAAACTTTTGTACCAGCTACCGATTACCGGTATCCGTTCCTGAAAGAAGCTTAGTAAATGTTCATGATTTATATCAAGGCGGTGGATCTATATCCATCGCCTTTTTTGTACCTTGCAGCCTCAATTGACAATCACGGAAACTATGCAGGCAGATATCATTAAAACATACTTCACTGAACATCATAAACAACGCCGGGTAGCGGATCTGGAACAACGGCTCCTTGCTGATGGTACCCCAAATCCGGAAGCCAGCATTGCTGCTGCCAAAGGATTTGATGAATATTTCAGCAAGCAAATGCGTACCACCGGTGTTAAAGCAGGTATCTTTCTCGTAGTTGCTTTCATCATGCTGATCCGCGTAATTACCCTTACCAACCGCGAAGAAGGCAGCTTTATGCAGGTATCCTTTTCCCTTGCCCTGGTAGCTTTTGCACTGGTGCGCGGATTGATATGGGGCATCCAGCTATTTGCGCTGAAAGAAGAGATCAGCACGTTTAAAGATTTAAGACGATTATAGTATCTCAACTTCCCGGATAGCCAGACACTATTGCATTTTCTGCAAGGCAGCCAGTGACTCCGTTACATGTTTTTCTCCATCGCGCATTGAATTAAACTCATGTACCACCACGCCTTTCTTATCTACGATATAAGTAACACGACCCGGAATCACAAAAGTTTTAGGCACACCAAATAATTTGCGTACTTCATTTTTAGTATCGCTCAACAGGGTGAAAGGAAGGTTATGATGCGTGGCAAAGCTTTTATGAGAGGCTACGTCATCAGAACTGATACCTATTACCATAGCACCGTATTTCTGAAAATCCTGGAAGGAATCACGGAACGAACAGGCTTCTTTGGTACATACGCTGGTTTCATCTTTTGGATAAAAATAAATGACCAGGGGCTGTTTACCCAGCACGGTATTGATATCAAAAGTTTTTCCATTCTGATCCTGTAAGGAGAAAGCGGGTATTTTATCTCCTGTTTTAATTTGCGCCTGGGAATCGGTGCCCCAGAGCTGGAAGAAAGCGGCCATAGCTATAATTGACTTAATAAGTTTCATATCTGAATATTGATACTGCTAAAGTACGAAGAGAAGGGGAGTCCGGCAGCTTCTTTTCTTACACTATCTGTTATCTTAAATTAATATATAATATAAAAATATTATCAAAAAGGAAATATTCCATTGTTTATCAGGCTTTTCTCATATTCAGCTTTTTATCTGTTGCATTTAATCATTATTTTTGGCGCCTAAAACGTTGTGTTTTGAAAACCATACTAAACGGCAAGCAGATGGCTATCACGATAGACAGGCTTTGTCACCAGTTGATAGAAAATCATTTACAGTTTGAACAAACCGTGCTGATTGGACTGCAGCCGAGGGGAATTTATTTAGCCGGCAGAATTCATCAGACCTTGTTGAAATTGGTACCAGGTGCGCATATCGACTACGGTAAACTGGATATTACCTTTTACCGGGACGACTTTAATCAAAGCAAAACGTTGCATGTACCCAGTGAAACGAGTATTGATTTTTCTGTAGAAAATAAAAAGGTGGTGTTGATAGATGATGTGTTGTACACAGGTCGCACGATCCGTTCTGCCCTGGATGCAATGCTGGATTTCGGCCGGCCGGCCTCTGTGGAGCTGCTTACGTTGATCGACAGACGTTTCAGCAGACAGCTGCCCATTCAGCCCGACTATACCGGACGTACCATTGATGCCCTCATTTCCCAGAAAGTAAGGGTATTATGGAACGAAAGAGATGGTAATGACGAAGTAATTCTAATTGACTAAAATGAATCCGGATTTCAGAATTCAGATTTCACCCTTTATATTTGCACATTAATGTCACTTTCTGTAAAACACTTACTCGGAATTCGCGATCTGCAGCGCCAGGATATAGAGCTTATTTTTCAAACAGCCGACCAGTTTAAGGAGGTTTTACAAAGGCCTATTAAAAAGGTTCCTACGCTACGCGATACAACAATTGTTAATTTATTTTTTGAGAATTCTACCCGCACACGCATCTCTTTTGAGTTAGCGGAAAAGCGTCTGGGTGCAGATACCGTTAATTTCTCTGCCTCCGGATCTTCTGTATCCAAAGGCGAAACGCTGATAGACACCGTCAATAACATCCTGTCCATGAAAGTGGATATGGTGGTGATGCGACACTCTGCCAGCGGTGCACCGCATTTCCTGGCCAAGCACATCAATGTGCCAATCCTCAATGCGGGCGATGGTATTAATGAACATCCCACGCAGGCATTGCTGGATGCTTTCTCTATCCGCGAAAGACTGGGTAGTGTAGAAGGCAAAAAGGTAGCCATCTGTGGCGATATCATGCACTCCAGGGTAGCCCTCTCCAACATCTACTGCCTCAAGAAACTGGGTGCAGAAGTAACCGTGGTAGGTCCGCCTACGCTGATCCCCAAATACATGGCTGCAGCACTTGGTGTAAACGTGAGCTACAATATTCGTGAAGCGTTGCAGTGGTGTGATGTAGCCAACGTACTGCGTATTCAGCTGGAAAGACAAAACACGCCTTTATTCTCTTCCCTCCGGGAATACTCTCTCGCTTACGGTGTAAACCGGCAGCTGCTGGATAGCCTGAATAAAGAGATTGTCATTATGCACCCCGGACCTATTAACCGTGGCGTGGAAATAAATTCTGATGTGGCAGACTCTGGTCAGTCCATCATTCTGGACCAGGTAGAAAACGGCGTGGCGATTCGTATGGCGGCGTTGTATTTACTGGCAGGTAAGAAGACCGAATAGTATTTTGTCTTTGTCCAGGATTATACTGATTACACTGATTTCTATTTTTTGATTATAAAAGATGAGGGGAGACATAAGCGATTATCTGCTTATATTTCCCCTCATCTTTTATTTTTATAAATCAAAATAGAAATCAGTGTAATCAGTATAATCCTGGACAAAGACAATATCCGCTTAAAAACTTACCCCCAGTCCAATCGTATAGGAACGAAAAAACGGATATACATTCCCGTTATATCCGCCAGCCTGTTCCGGATCATAATATTTTATTTTCATCCTCGTCGTTTCCCATAAGTCCTGCCCTGAGAAATAAATACGCAAACTGCTCACGCGGATTTTCTGTAGCCACTCTTTCGGTATAGTATAGCCCAATTGCAGGTTTTTAAGCCTGATATAAGCCCCATTCATTACCCAGTGAGAAGATGGCACCGTATTGTGCTGATCGTTGAGGTATAAGCGTGGAAAGAGGGCATTAGGATGTTCCGGCGTCCAATAGTCCTGGTTAATATCCCAGGGTTGCTGCGATGTACCGGTAAACGGTATATTATAACGGGGATCCGGCATTACTTTGCGGTTAGACACCCCCTGGAAGAAAACAGAAAAATCAAATCCTTTCCAGGCAAACCCGGCATCTATACCATAGGAAAACTGAGGATCCGTACTTCCCAGATATACCAGGTCGGCGTTATCTATTTTGTTATCGCCGTTGATATCTTTATAACGGAGGTCACCGGGACCCGTTTGCGCACTCTGGTAGGCATGCTGCTGCACTTCGCCGGCTGTCTGGAAATAACCATCGGACTGGTAACCAAACAGTGAGGAGTAAGGATAACCTGCTATACCCTGGTTCCAGCCTGCCTGAGGGACAACGTTGTCATTACGCAATACTTTATTCTGGCTGTTAAACAAATTGGCATTGATATACCAGGTAAAGGGGCCACGATCATCTCTCCAGCCTGCATTAATTTCCCAGCCCCAGGTTTTCATTTCTCCCCGGTGGAAGGCTATTGGCCACGCACCTTGTGTAGAGGCAGTCAGCACCGGGATTTGCATATCCCTGTTTCGTTTAACAAAATAATCTGCTGCCAATGTTAACCGGCCACGGAAAAGTGTGGCATCCCATCCGTAGTTATTTGTAGAGATATTTTCCCAGCCATGTGCCTGTATAACCGGATTCTTATAAACGAATGGAAGCATACGCCAGGAGTCATTAAAAGTAAAGGTCTGTAACCGCTCGTCATTAGGAATGCTGTTCCAGCTGTTCACATTACCCAACCTGCCCCAGGACCATCTCAGTTTAAACTCGTTAAAAAAGGGAAACGCACGGTTAAACCAGGTTTCATTATTTAAGCGCCATCCCGCAGAAAAAGAAGGGAATGCCTGCCATTGTTTACCACCCTGAAAGGAGGTACTGTATTGCGTTAAACGGGCACCTATCAGGTTTGCTTCGAGCAGGTAACGGTTATCGTAATTGTAATTCAGCTTACCGAAGAAAGATTGCAGAGAACCGGTGGCGGCTAATAACTGCGTATATTCGGGCGCGTTAGTAAAATTATTATTGTTGATATCGGCTGGTGCCACATTGTACGAAGCATCCGTATGCTGTGTTGTTTTATAGGTCTCCTGTGTATAGCCTCCCAACAGATGAATATTGTGTTTTTCTTTTTTAACATCATAGTCGGCCAACACCTGCAGGTTACCTCCTTTGGCTACCAGCCTGCTTTTCTGAAGCAGGTTATTGGGTTGTACCAGGAAAGCTGTGTCTACACGATTCCATAAAGCAATCGTATTTCTTCCCAGATTATCCTGCAGTGTATGTTGCTGCGGGCTATAAATAACCCGAAGGGTAAGGCCTTTGGCCAAACTATCGGCCCGCAGGGTAAATACGGCATCGGCGTAATTATTCTTTTCGTCCCGCTCGCCACCATCTTCCAGTACGGGGTAGGTAGGTGCTGCGCCGTAGGCATAATGATTAGTATTGGGTACGTATACCGGTACATTACCCGGTCCACGGTAAAGCCCGGCCAGTAAGCCTTTGGGACCTTCTACCGCCTGCGAGGGAGAAAAGGTATTTGTTTGTGCATAAGACAAACGTGTTTCCAGACTGAAGTGTTTATTGAAACGATTATTCATGCTTGCGCGTGCATTCACGCGGTGGGTTCTGTCGGGGCCAACAGCGAAAAGTCCTTGTCTGCCGAAATACCCTACAGATGCGGCAAACTGGTTGGAGCTATCACCTCCTTTAACCGACACATTATAATTCTGCACGGCCGTTTTACTTTTTGTGAGCACAGGTATCGGATCAAAATTATAGTAGTATTTATAGTTATCCGGATGCTGGTAATCTATTGCATAATGGTTGCCGGACTGCATCAGTGCAATTTCAGCGGGATCCCAGGGGGCGGACTCGCCGGCGTTTACAGCGGCTTCGTTTTGCATGGTGGCGGCTTTCCAGGATGGCAAGCGGTTAGGTAAACGAATAGGTGTTTCAAATCCGGCGAGGGTATTGAAATCAACTTTGAGTTTACCGGGTTTGCCGGTACGGGTGGTCACCAGCACTACGCCACCAGCGCCGCGCGCGCCATATATGGAGGCAGCGGAAGCATCTTTCAGGATAGACACTGATTCAATGTCATCCGGATTTAATACCGCCAGGGAGCCAGGTACACCGTCTACTATAATAGGCGTATTGCCGGAAGCGGAGCTGACACCTCTTACCTGGATATTGAATCCTTCACGTCCGGGTTGTCCGTTGCTGCGGGTCACTACCAGGCCAGTGGCGGTACCTTGTAAAGCAGCCATTACGTTGGCTACGGGTCTGCTTCTGAGGCGTACACCATCTACCTGTGCAATGGAGCCGGTGATATTGGCCCGTTTTTGTAAGCCGTATCCCAATACGACCAACTCATTGAGTTTTCGAAGATCGGGTTGCAGGAGGACGGAAATATTTCTGCGTTCACGGACATAAATTTCTTTTGTTTCAAAGCCGATCAGGGATACTTGCAACGCGGCCTGGCCATTGACGACATCCAGTTTAAAGGTACCATTCTCTGTGGTGGCTGTGCCATTGGTGCTGCCTTTCTCCCGGATAGATACTCCGCTCAGTGGTTGCATACCATCGCTGACAGTGCCCGTAATAGTCCATTTGTTACTGTCGGGATTTCTATTATTTGGTGGCGTGATGTCTAATGCGGTAGTATTAAGCGGGATGACGATGATCTGCCCGTCTTTTATTTCCACTTTATATTTGGTAGAAGGGAAGATACTGGGTAGTACTTCCTGCAAGGTGGCATTGTGCACATGTAAGCTAACGCCGTGGCGGGTTTCCAGCTCTTCTGAGGATATAGCAAAAGTATATTTGGTTTGTTTTTCTATTTCCCGGATCACCGTTTTGAGACTGGCATTGCTAAACTGCAGGGAAATTCTTTTGGGTTGGGCAACAGGATTTTGAGCCATAGCTACAGCATTGGCCAATACCAGGATAACAACGAAAATAAAATCAGGCACGCACCCAAACCTGGTATTGGAGCAACGCGCCTGTAGCAATAAATGCTGCATAAGCAAGAGGTCAGGCGCGTATTAGTAGATGTCTACCAGGTCGTTTTTATGCGTAATATTAATTTGGAGGGTTTTTCTCATAATGTCCAGTACCTCATCCAGCGACATATTAGGGAAGGTAGCCAGCAGTTTTTTATCAGCCAGTTGCTGATTGCTGATCTTTATCTGCACATTATAAAAATCTTCCAATGACGCCGCAACTTCATTCAGCGGGGTATCATCGAAGGTCAGGGTCCGGGTTTTCCACGCCAGGATGTTATTATTCTTTTTGTGTATGCGGGTGTCAATTGTATTGCCATTATGCTTCAGAGAGGCTTCTACACCAGGGGTGAGAATAACTTTTTTCTCTGTGCCTTTGTAGGCAGCACTTACTTTTCCGGACTGCACGAATACTTTTACGCCACTGTTGGCGGCTTTCACGTTAAAGGCGGTACCCAATACCTGTACTTCTACTTCAGGGGCATTTACAATGAAGGGGAGGGCATCATTCTTTGTCACATCAAAGAACGCTTCTCCCTTATCTATTTTAATCAGTCTGTTTTCTTTTCCAAATCCGCGCGCATAGCGTATCTGTGTATGTGCGTTCAGGTACATCATAGAACCGTCCGGCAGGCGCAGGCTATCCTGTTGCTGTGTGGTAGCATATGTTTTATAACCGCCGGGTCCGAGCCAGGTCCATGTGCCGGCAATGACCAGTACAGCAGCGGCTGCCCACCAGTATCGGCGGTTCATTTTAATGACACGGGTGTTGGTGATAGCCGGAGATGTAGTCGGTACCGGCACCTTGTCCAGTGTGGCATTGAGCTCCTGCCATTTTCCATGTGTATCGAAAGTGGAGGGAGCAGGGAGCGGATCACCATGCCACATCGCTTTCATATCCAGGAAAATATCCAGGTTACCAGCATCCTGTTGAATCCATTCGTTGAGCAGTTTTTTGGACTGCTCATTTTCCGGATCCTCCAGGTAACGGACTACTATATCTATGTCAGTTTGATTATTCATGGCTACTTATTAGTAATACAACCAGGGAACGTTATACCATTAAGCGGTACAAAAAAAAATTTTGGCTGGGATCATGATTTATTAATCAGATCCACCCGTAATCGTTTTAAAGCTGTGGTAAGATGGGCGTATACCGTATTAATAGAGATGTTTAATTGTTCTGCGATTTCGGCCGGTGACAATCCTTTAAGACGGCTCATTTCAAAAACGCGGCGACATTGATCCGGTAATTTCTCAAGTGCGGTGCGATATTGTGCTTCCAGTTCTTTATGTTCCAGCAGGGAGTGATTATTTGCCGCCTGGTTGGCATGGAGCATTTGTTCTTTGGTGTACACTTCCTGGCGTTGTTCTTTTTTTATACGGTTTAAACAGGTGTTCACCGTAGCTCTCGCCAGGTAATGATTAATAGGGGCTCTTTCATCCAGATTTTCCGCACCTTTCCACAAATTGAGGAAAACATCCTGTACCATATCGTTAGCATCATCTTCATTCTTCACATACCTCACGGCAATATTATACATAGAAGGGGCGAACTGTTTATAAACAGCTTCAAATACATCTTTATTTCTGCTCCGGATGCCTTTTACTATTTCGTCATTACTCAATTGCAACATGCTTTTGATCTTTTGTATTTGTTTCCGTAGTGCGAAGATAATTTTTAAAATTACTAATTACGAACGCTTACCTGTTTACCGCCCCGTATTCTTTTTTTCACTTTAACATTTCTTTGACTAATGGTAAGTGAATATCTGGATGTATTGTTATTATACGGCAGCCAACGATGAGGGCATATATCAAAAACCATGCACATCTATCAGGGCCGGATAAAAGTCATCATTAAATATTAACCATACAAAAAATTGAATGCCATGAAAAAATCAATTGTAGGAATGCTCGCATTAGCAACAATGGTAGTAGGAATGTCCGCTTTTAAAAGTGCAGACGTAGCCGCAGTAAAGTCTGTTGACAGCACCGCCGCAATGGTGGATTCAATCGCAGGCGTAGACTCTCTTGTTCGCCTGGACTCCATGAAAGTTTATGGACTCGATTCTTTGCAAAGTGTAGATTCTTTACAAAGTCTTGACTCCTTAAAAGGTACAGACTCATTAATGAGATTTGATTCTTTACAGCGTGTAGATTCTTTACAGGGTCTCGATTCACTGAAAAGTGTTGCCGTAGAAGGTGGTTCTATCACCGGTAAAATTACACCCGCTGACGGTGCTGCTGAAGTAGAAGCCGTAAATGGTGCAGATAAGCTGAAAGGTGCTATCTCCCAGGGTGCATTTACCATCCCTGCTGCAAAAGCCGGTGCTTATACTATTACCATTCTCGGTAAAAGCCCATATAAAAATGCCGTGATTAAAGATGTAAAAGTAGAAGACGGAAAGGCTACAGATCTGGGCGAAATTAAACTGGAGCAATAGTCTGAATTAAAATTGAAATAGCAACCAACAACACAACATCATTCAATGTGGAAACCCATTTTGTTTGATCCAGGGGGACCCGATACGGTCCCTCTTTTTTTTGTCCTATCATAAAATTTGAAAATGATTTTTGGGATCTTGCCCAGACGCCTATATATTAGATGCTGATAAAAATCGATTCATGCGCACCATCATCCTTCTCACCATTTCCAATACTTTTATGACTTTTGCCTGGTATGGCCATCTCAAACACCAGGACGTAGCCCTCTGGAAGGTGATCCTCATCAGCTGGGGCATTGCTTTTTTTGAATACTGCTTCATGGTTCCGGCCAACCGCTATGGCGCCCAGGAAGGATTCAGCGGCTTCCAGCTGAAAACGATACAGGAAGTCATTACCCTCACCGTTTTCAGCATTTTTGCCGTCACCTTTCTGAAAGAACCCCTCCGCTGGAACTACCTGGTGTCTTTTTTCTTCCTGATAGGAGCGGTTTACTTTATGTTTAAAAAATAGGGTGGAGAAATGACTGCCATCTTAACGCAGTAGAGTCCGCTATATTAGCCAGACGATATATTACACAAAAAAAGATGTAAAACAATATTAATTTAATATTAATCCGTATTATCTTTAGGGATCAACTTTCAACCAAAAACGAAATCATTGAGGGAAGAAGCTAATATACAGCTACTGGTGGAACGGGTGGCATCCTTAGGGGATGAGCAGGCTTACAAAGCGTTGTTCAGGTTGTTTTACAAGCCATTGAGTCAGTTTGCCTATTCCATTATCAAATCCTGGGAGTCTGCAGAAGAAATCGCATCAGACGTATTTATGAACGTCTGGAATCACAGGGAGCGGTTACTTCAGGTAGAGAACCTCCGGGTATACCTCTATGTTTCCACTAAAAATATTGCCCTCAACTATCTCAATAAAGCCGCGCGTACCCAACATTTCAGTCTGGACGAACTGGCCGTGGATTTCAGCGTAAGCTACGCTACTCCGGAACAGATTTTCATTTCGGGTGAAATGGTTAAAAGAATAGAAGCGGCTGTGAATGCCCTCCCTCCAAAAAGGAAAATGATCTTTAAGCTCATCCGGGAAGATGGTCTGAAGTATAAAGAGGTAGCCCAAATCCTCGATATCTCTGTGAATACCATTGATGTACACATGGCCCAGGCCCTCAAAAAGATCAGCGAAGTCATTAACCTCTCCTTTATCAAAACAAAATAATTTTAATTTTTTTTTAGATGGAGTAGTAGATTTTCAAAATTTACTTGTCCTTCTATATAATCATGCTTTTGTATCATACACATGGAACAGGAAAGAATATGGCTTTTGATGGGAAGAAAGGTATCGGGCGAAGCCACGATGGGAGAGCTGCGTGAGCTGGAAGAGCTGTTGCGGAAGGATCCGGACCTGAGATATAAACTTTCCGTTTTAAGCAGCTGGCCGCAACCAGCCAATAGTGAAGAATGGGATCATAAAATAGACAATGCCCTGGAAAGGCATCTTCATAAAATGGAGATGACGCTTCCATCGGCAGAACTGCCTGTGAAAAGAGAAGGCAGAAATATCCGTAAAGTCGTATCTCTATTATCGGTACTGGTACTGTTACTGGGAAGCTATTGCGTTTACCTGCTGGCAAACAAAGCCCCGCTGAAAGGCGACAAGAAGGCGATGGCCGCTATTTTTACCCGGGATGGTTCCCGCTCTAAGGCGCAACTACCGGATGGGACAGAAGTATGGCTCAATGGAGGCAGCCGTTTAACCTATAATCCTGATATGAACAACCTGGACGACCGGGAAGTGACGCTGGAAGGAGAAGCCTTTTTTGATGTTGCAAAGAATGCCGGAAAACCATTTTATATCCATACCACTAAAATGGGCATAAAAGTATTGGGCACTTCTTTTAACGTCAAAGCCTATACGCAGGATCAGACAACGGAAGCTACCCTTATCACAGGTGCGGTGGAAGTAACCCTGAATGATGGGCTGGAACGGAACGTGAAATTGCTGCCGAATCAAAAAATTATTCTGCAGCACAGCAATGGAAACAAGTTATCCAAACCCAACCTGGTAGCAGGTTATAAAGTAGAAACGATCCGCAGTAATCAACCCGATAGCATGGTGGTGGAAACTGCCTGGCGTGATAATTTCCTCATATTTGATAACGATAAGTTCGAAGATATTGCCCTTAAAATGGAACGCTGGTATGGAATTAAAATACATCTCGGTGACAGGTTAAAGAACTACCATTTTACCGGCACATTTAAAGATGAGTCGTTTCCGGAAGTACTGGAAGCGCTGAAGGTTACAACAACATTTCATTGCCGGATAGTGAGTAATGAAGTATTTATTACCCAATAAGGGGTTGAAAAAAAACTAAAAATCGATACCTCTCATATAAAAAAAGGGCAAATGCTGCAAACATTTACCCCCTTTGTTGAGATCAAACGGCAGTTAGCTTCACTTGGCAATGTAGTCCTGTCGTAGTTTTATGACCTTTTACAACCTAAATGTATGGAAAAAATTCATACATTATGCAATCCTTTTGCGTCTAAAAACATTGGGAAAAGTTGTACTGATAATGAAACTGGTGTCCTTTATTATTCTTATTACCTGTTTGCAAATAGCAGGAGATGCCTTCGGTCAACAGGACCGTCGCATCTCTATCAAAGCTGAATCATTGCCATTGACCAAGCTGCTAAAGCTGATTGAAAAGAAAAGCGGTTACCGTTTTGTGTACCGCAATGATTTGATCCCGGCTAACAGCAAGGTCTCTATCGATGTAAGTAATGCTTTGACAGAAGATATTTTACGAAAGATATTGAAGAATACCGGTCTCACTTTTAAGCAGCTTTCTGCTAACCTGGTCGCCATAGCGCCGGAAGACAAAGTGATCACAGGGATCAATATCAACGGAACGGTAACAGATGTTTTCGGACATCCGCTGCCAGGTGTGAGTTTGCGTATTGCGGGCCTTAACAAAGGCACCACTACAGATGAGAATGGTCTATTCCATATGGAAGTACCTTCTTTCTCTACATTGATTTGTTCATTCATAGGTTATGAAGAACAAAAAGTGCAGGTAAGTAACAATACCCACTTCAACATTGTGCTGAAAGACGATTCCAAAGGATTGAATGAAGTGGTGGTAGTCGCTTATAGTGTGCAAACAAGAAGTTCTTTGACAGGATCAGCTACTATGGTAAATGCTTCATTGTATGATAAAGCACCCCGTAGCAGCTTCCAGGAAAGCTTACAAGGCAATGTAACCGGCTTACAATCTACCAACGGTTCCGGTCAACCCGGTTCCGTACCGAGTATTCATATTCGTGGTATAGGTTCCATTACAGCAGGTAGCTCGCCGCTCTACGTAGTAGACGGCGTACCCGTAGTAACGGACAATCTTACAGATTACAATGTTAATTCCCTGGCAGGAATCAACAGCGCAGATATCGCCTCCATCTCTATTTTAAAAGATGCCGCATCTGCTTCGATTTATGGCTCCCGCGCTGCCAACGGGGTAATTTTAATTACCACCAAAACTGGTAGCCAGGGCAGAACAAAGATCAGCGCCTCCATACAAAGAGGTAGCAACCAACTCACTATTCCGCAGGCCAACTATCCGCTCAATACAAAAGAGATGATGGAGCTGTTGCGGGAAGGTTGGATCAACAAGGCAGATGGGACCGGAGAAGCAGGCTTCCAGCAGGAAATCCGCGCACGTGGCGTGGATACTACTGTAAATACCAACTGGATGGATGTGCTGACCCGCCATGGAAGCTATACACAGGCGAATCTATCTGCCGCAGGCGGAAGTAATAAAACAAAATTTTACGTCTCCGGAGGGTTATATGATTCTAAATCAGCCCTGAAAGGAGTGGACTATAAACGTATGACAGGTAAGCTGAATCTGAGTAACCAGGTCACCAACCGTTTATCGTTTGATGTAAACCTGTCTTTATCCTACCAGCGTGCAAATGCAGTAGCGGATATGGGACTCATGGGAAACCCAGTACGTTCATTAGTCCGGATACAGCCCTGGCTGAAGGTTTACAACAATGATGGCAGCTATGATTTTAGTTATAATAATAGCTTTAACCCGGTAGCTGTAATGAATGGGAACTCCCGGACAGGCAGCACATATGGCTTGCTGGGAGGCGCCGCCGCTAAATATTCATTTACAGATTTCCTTTCGTTTGAAACAAAGATCAGCCTTGACCTGAACTATGCCCGCAGCAATTTATTTTTTGCACCGGGCTTTGCAGACGGCAGAAATACCAATGGCTGGGTATCGGTAAATAATAGTTTATGGAACAACTGGGTATCTACTAATATCCTGCGCTTCAGCAGACGCTGGGGTTACCACGGCATCAGTACTTTCATTGGTTATGAGGCACAAAAAACCACCAACACCGGCAACGCTTCCGAGGCATCTAACCTGCTTCCGGGAATGGAATCACTGGCGGATGCATCAAAACCGGAAAAAGTAACTTCCGTGTCTAATGCCAATTCTTTAACAGGCGTGTTCCTGAACAACAGCTACGATTACAAACAAAAATATTATTTCACAGCCTCTATCAGAAGAGACGCCTCTTCCCGGTTTGGCAGTCAAAAGAGAAGCGCCGCATTCTGGTCATTGGGAACTGCCTGGAATATTTACAGGGAGCCCTTTTTGCAGAATATTTCAGGCATCAACGAATTAAAGATAAGAGCCAGCTACGGCAGCAACGGAAACCAGGCTATTGACAACTATGCATCTTTATCACTGTATAGTCCCGGTAATGATTATAATGGGAAACCGGGGTACGTGCTCACGCAATACCCCAATTCTTTCCTTACCTGGGAACAGAACAGGCCATTCAACTTAGGACTCGATTTCGCGGTGTTGAAGAATCGCTTATCAGGTACCATTGAATACTATAACAGAACTACCTCACGGTTACTGTTGAATGTACCGGTATCTTCTTCTAATGGCATTACCACCGTTTTCAGGAATAACGGAGAGATGAAAAACAGCGGTATGGAGATAGCACTTTCTTCCCGCAATATCATCGCTAAAAATGAACATGAATTTTCATGGCGTACAGATGCTAATTTCTCTACGCTGAAAAATACAATTACCAGGCTGGATAATCAGATTACCTATCTTAACTACAGAAGAGAAGTAGGCAGAGATTTTTACCAGTTTTACCTGGTTGGATTTGCAGGAGCTGATCTGCAAACCGGAGAAGCGCTCTGGTATAAGGATGCTTCTAAAACCAGCACCACTAAGTCTTATGGCGAAGCACAACGATTTTATCAGGGGAGTGCCTTACCCAAATTTTATGGTGGTATCACCAACTATTTCAGCTACAAAGGTTTTGAACTGAGCTTCCAGTTCTTCTATAACTGGGGTAATAAAGTGTTCGATAACTGGGGCCCCTTCACAGAATCAGATGGTAGCGGCGGATTTGGCGGCGGCTCAAAAATGTCTCGTCTTACTTACGAAAATCGCTGGCAACATCCCGGAGATATCACCTCCGTTCCAAAAGTAGTATTTGGTGGCACACAGTCGGGGCTTAGTAACCAGGTGTCTTCCCGCTTCCTCTACGATGGCAGCTTTATCCGCCTCAGAGATGTGATGCTGGCCTACAGCCTGCCACAAACCTGGCTGAAGAAAGCCAGTATCAACGAAGTGAAAGTATATGTACGCGGTAATAATTTATGGACGTACGTAAAAGATAAGCGTCTCACAATGGATCCGGAAGTACCGGTAACAGGGGATTACGATCAAAGACCACCAGTATTCAAAACATTTTTGGTAGGACTGGATGTAAATTTTTAAAGTATTCATGCAGAAGAAATATACATATGGTATCATGCTACTGCTGACAGGTTTGTTAGGCGCCTGTAGCAAAGACTTTCTGGAATTAAAACCGGACCAGTCTACCGAAACAGGTCGTGCTATCAAAGATCTTCCCGGTCTGCAGGCAGCCATCAGCGGTGTGTATTCGCTGATGCAGAGTGCCAACTATTATGGACGAACCATGCCACTGCTCCCGGATCTGAGGGCTGATAATAGTTTTGTCAGTGTGATCAACACCAACCGCTATCGCAATCAGGACCAGTATATCGTTACCGCTAATGACGTGTATACTACAGACTCCTGGAATCAATTATACAGTGTGGTAGCGAACGCGAATATGGTTATTTCGAAAGGACCATCTATTTCACTGTTACCATCAGCAGCAGATAGCATCGAAGCAAAACAGATAGTGGCAGAGGCATATGCGATAAGGGCGCAGGTATTTTTTGATCTGTCCCGCATGTATGCACAGCCCTATAATTTTACGGCAAATGCCTCACATATGGGGATTCCCATTGTAACGATTACCAATGTAGACTCTGTGCAGTCGCCTTCCCGCAGTAGTATGAAAGATACTTATGCGCAGATTATCAACGACCTGAGAACCGCTATCCGGAAATTTGAAGAAAGTCACAGTACTGCTTTCTCCTCAGCAAGACTTAATGTGTATTCTGCAAAAGCACTGTTGGCGAGGGTATTATTGTACAAAGAGGATTGGGAGGACGCGGAGGCACTGGCCAATACAGTGATCAAAAGCAATAAATATTCGCTGCTGACAGGCGACAAACTGGTCAGTGATTTTAAAATTACAGGCAACAGCGAAACGATTTTTGAAATTATCAATACCCCGGTAGACAATCCCGGCACAGATGGGCTGGGCTATATGTTCAACCAGGACGGCTATGGAGATGTACTGGCAACAAATAATGTATTTAATATTTATACTTCCGGCGATGTACGGCGGAATTTTCTGCAGAAAAGTAAACGCGCTGGCAATGGCGGAGAAAACCCCGCCAATGTCATTTCGAAATACAGTGATGTCAGCACTTTCTCAGAAGGAATAAAAGTGATGCGGCTGGCAGAATTGTACCTGATCCGTGCGGAAGCACTGGCTCACCTTGGAAAAGCACCGGAAGCGCAGGCTGATCTGAATGTAGTGGCACAACGTGCCGATCGCAATGCCTTACCGGTAACTGTTACCGGGCAAGCACTCCTGGACGCTATCCTGTTGGAAAGACGCAAGGAGCTTGCTTTTGAAGGACATCGCCTATTTGATTTAATACGAACAAAACGATCATTCACCAAATATCTGGCGAGTGACAAAACAATACAAGTGGCCTGGCCCAGTACCAAAGTGATACTGCCCATCCCACAGAGAGAACTGGATGCTAACCCCAATATTCGCAACCAGCAGAACGAAGGGTACAATTAAATCTAAACCGCCTTTGTTAATAATTGGTTTTTGCTTTAAGCTGGTTGGTTTTTGCTTATGAAGAAAGAAAGTCCCGGTGGTCCAACCGGGACTTTTATTTTTTAGCCATGATTTCCGCCACTCAACCAATTTATCCTTTCCTGCCACCAATTAATTACTACTTTTGGCAATCTGTAAATTCACGTACCACCAAATGTTTATAAGACGTTACACCGCCCTGGTTATAATTTTATTGACAGCAATGGGTTTGCCTGCTATGGCACAACCTTCTCCCGTATGGAATGCTGCTGACATTAAACTTCAACTGAAAAAGCTGGATACGCTCGGTAGCGTATTGTATATTGCCGCCCATCCCGATGACGAAAATACTCGTCTGTTAGGCTACCTGGCGAAAGAGAAATTGTACCGTACCGGCTACCTGTCTCTGACCCGTGGTGATGGCGGGCAAAATCTCGTTGGCAACGAACAGTCCGAATTGCTGGGATTGATCCGCACACAGGAACTGCTGGCCGCCCGCCGCATCGATGGGGCGGAGCAGTTCTTTACCCGCGCACAGGACTTTGGCTTCTCTAAAAATCCGCAGGAAACATTTACTATCTGGGAACGGGAGAAGATTTTGGGAGATGTAGTATATATGATCCGCAAATTTCAACCGGACGTGATCATCTGCCGTTTCCCGGCGGATAGCCGTGCCGGTCACGGTCATCATACTGCCTCGGCTATGCTCGCGGAAGAAGCTTACACCGCCGCCGCAGATCCCAAACGCTTTCCGGAACAACTCACCCTGGTGAAACCCTGGCAGGCCAAACGCATCCTGTGGAATACCTTTAACTTCGGCAATGTCAACACCACAGCAGACGACCAGTTCAAAATGGACGTAGGTACCTTTAACCCATTGCTGGGTAAAGGCTTCGGGGAAATAGCCGCCGAAAGCCGCTCCCAGCACAAAAGCCAGGGATTTGGCGTTCCGGCTTCCCGCGGCAGCTCCCAGGAATATTTTCTCACGATAAAAGGAAATACGCCTAAAAACAGCCTGCTCGATGATGTAAATACCAGCTGGTCAAGGATTCCGGGTGGAAGCAAAGTAGGAGCGCTGGTGGATGCTGCACTCGCAGCCTACAACATGGAAGATCCTACCGCCTCTGTTCCTGCATTGCTGGAAATACGCCGCGCTATCCAGTCCCTGCCCGACGGCTACTGGCGCAATCTGAAGCTCAAAGAAACAGAACAACTCATATATGCCTGCGCAGGTTTGTGGGCAGAAGCCTATAGCACTTCACCCACTGTAGTGCCGGGCAATAACATGGAAGCTACTGTACAACTGATCAACAGAGGCAATGTTAAAGTAACCCTGCAACAGATCGACCTGCCGGGCAAACCTAACGCCTCCGGTAAACAGGACCTGGCATTCAATAAATTTACCAGCATTTCCCAAACCCTGCCTGTGCCGGCTAATACACCGGAATCACAGCCCTACTGGCTGGCGGATGCACATCCCGTAGGCATGTACATCATTAAAGATCCTTTACTGGTGGGCAATCCGGAAAATATACCCGCGCTGCAGGCACAAATTCACCTGCGCATCGGTGACCAAGACTTTACCATCAGCCGCCCACTGCAATACAAATACACCGATCCGGTTAAAGGAGAGATCTACCAGCCGCTGGTCATTGCACCTCCGGTAGTAGCTGACCTCAACAGCCAGGTATATATATTTACCGATACCAGGCCTCAATCTGTACCCGTGAAAATAAAAGCAATGGCGGATAATGTGAAAGGTACTGTACATCTGCAATTACCTGCCGGCTTCACTGCCGCCAACAACAGCATTGCCTATACGCTTGCTCAAAAAGGCGATGAAGTAGAGCTTCGTTTTAATATTAATCCTGTTAAGGGAGTGAGTGATAATCACGTAGATACGTTCACGGTAGTAATGGAGTGTAACGGTAAAGAATACACGCAGAGCCTACAACAGATTCGCTACGATCATATTCCGCTCATTACTTTATTCCCTGCAGCACAGGCCCGGCTGGTATCCGTGAACCTGAAACATAACGGTAACCGCCTGGGATATATTCCAGGCGCCGGTGATATGGTGGCAGCTTCGCTTCGCCAGGTAGGTTACGATGTAACTGAACTGGGGGAAAAAGATATCATGAGTGGTAACCTGCAGCAATATGATGCGATTATTGCCGGTGTGCGTGCATATAACGTAAACGCACGTATGAAATACTGGCAACCAAGGCTGATGGAGTACGTAAACAAAGGCGGCAAGCTGATTATCCAGTATAATGTAAACGGGCCATTGGTCATCAATGATATGGGACCTTATCCATTCGGGCTTTCCCGTGACAGGGTTACAGATGAAAATGCCCCTGTGCATTTCATCAACCCAAAAGACCCCGTATTCCATTATCCCAATGAAATTACCACCGCTGATTTCAATGGCTGGGTTCAGGAAAGGGGGTTATATTACACGGTAAACGCTGATAAGGCTTATGATAAGCTCTTTACCATGAATGATAAAGGAGAATCTGCACTGGATGGTTCTACATTGGTGGCACATTATGGTAAAGGAAGCTATGTATATACCGGCCTATCATTTTTCAGGCAGCTGCCTGCTGGTGTACCAGGTGCATACCGGTTATTTGTAAACCTGATTTCTGTAAAATAGGGATTGAACGAAAATGAGCAATAAACACCAACAACATCGGCCCAGATTGAGAATAGCGGCTATCTTCTGTATAATACTCGGCTTGCTGATAGGCTTTTCTATCAAACGGGTACAGGTAGGTTTAGTGATAGGGATTGCGCTGGGGCTGTTGACAGGAAGTATGTGGAGTAAAAGTAATTCAAACGATTAACGTCTATGGCAGCTGACAACCTGCACGAAGAGAAACCACCGATTTTTCCTACATGGAATTATTGGTACGTATTGGTAATAGCCTGGTTGGTATTACTGATTGTACTCTTCTACTTATTCACCAAAACCTTTTCATGAGCCCTTTAGATTGGATTGTACTGATAAGTACACTCACAATAATTATATTTTATGGCGTCTGGAAAAGCCGTGGCCAGCGAAACATGGAAAGCTATTTCCTGGATAACCAGTCTATGCCCTGGTATATTGTACTGCTATCTATTATTGGTACCCAGGCCAGCGCTATTACCTTCATATCTGCACCAGGCCAGGCTTATACAGATGGGATGCGGTTTGTCCAGTATTATTTCGGGTTGCCTTTGGCCATGGTTGTGTTATGTATCACTTTTGTCCCCATCTTTCACCGGCTAAAAGTGTATACTGCTTACGAATTCCTGGAAAAGCGGTTTGACCTGAAAACACGTACGCTGACATCCTCGCTCTTTCTGATACAACGTGGTTTATCTACCGGTATCAGTATTTGCGCACCCTCCATTATCTTATCTTCTTTGCTCGGCTGGAATCTTTACTGGACAAATATGATTATGGGTGGATTGCTCATTATCTATACTGTAGTGGGAGGCACCAGGGCTGTAGCCTATACGCAAACCTTTCAGCTGGTGATCATTTTCGGGGGCATGTTTCTCGCAGGCTGGATGGTAGTACACCTGCTGCCGGAAAATATCGGTTTCAAACAGGCATTACAGGTATCCGGAAAAATGGATAAACTGAATGTGATTGTTACAAAGTTCAACTGGAAAGACAAATACAATATATGGAGTGGGATCATCGGGGGATTTTTTCTCGCGTTGTCTTACTTTGGTACGGACCAGTCGCAGGTAGGTCGCTACCTGACTGCCAAATCAGTGAAGGAAAGCAGGTTGGGATTGCTGATGAACGGCCTGGTGAAAGTACCTATGCAGTTTCTGATCCTGTTGATTGGCGCCCTGGTGTTTGTGTTTTATCTGTACTTCAAAGCGCCGATCTTCTTTAATGAAGCGCAGTTGGCCAGAGTACATAAAACTGAACAGGGGCCGGCACTGGTAAAGCTCGAGGATAAATACAGTGAGTTGGGACAGCTGAAGCAGCAGCAGGTAAGACAATTGGCTGTTGCACTGGAAACAGACAACAGTGCACAGGTGGCCATCGCCAAAAAGGCCTTGCAACAAACCGATGATAAATCGCAACAGATAAGAACAGAGGCGTTGTCGCTGATCAAAGCATCTGATCCTACTGCTGATACGAACGATACCAATTATATATTCCTGCATTTTGTGGTGAACAGTTTGCCGAAAGGACTGGTAGGTTTACTTATTGCCATTATCTTCCTGGCCGCCTGGGGGAGTATCGCTGCTGCACTGAATTCGCTGGCTTCCACCACGGTAATTGACGTGTACAAGCGTTTGTATAATGAGCATGCCTCAGAAGATCACTATCTCAAAATGTCTAAACTCTGGACCTTGATATGGGGAGTGTTTTGTATTGTGGTAGCGCAGTTTGCAGGCAGCCTGGGTAGTTTGATAGAAGTGGTAAACGTGCTGGGATCCTGGTTTTATGGAGTTACCCTGGGTATTTTCATGGTAGCTTTCTACTTAAAGAAGGTAGGAGGAACCGCTACTTTCTGGTCAGCTATCATTGCGGAAGTCGCGGTGTTGGTTATTTACTGGACGGGCAGCGTTTCATTTCTGTGGCTCAATGCCATTGGGTGCTTGCTGGTGGTTATACTGGCATTGCTCTTTCATTATGTTTTTCCGCCTGCGGCGAGAGAGGAACCGATTTAGCTGTTAGCAGTTAGCTTTTAGCTTTTAGCAAAATGCAGCGGAGATAGACATATTATGTTCTCTGCTGCATTTTGCTAAAAGCTAAAAGCTAACTGCTAACAGCTAAATCAGCTTATCGAAAGGGCTTAAAATGGGCATATTGCGCCAGTGCCAGCATAGGGCGATCACCTTCACTATCGCCGTAGGCGTATATTTCTCCGAAGTTTTCCAGCCGGTATGCATGACGGATGCGATTTACCTTTTCTTCTCCATTACAGTTGATACCCTGGATCTTACCTGTGATCTGTTTGTTTTTCACTTCCAGTCGGGTACCCAGACATACAATGTTTTCCTTCCGGCACCAGGGCGCTACCCAGTCCTGCGCAGAGGCAGTGACAACCACTACATGATGTCCCTGTTGCTGATGTTTTCGTATAGCCGTTAACGCAAGGGGCCGGATAAGGGAAGGCAAACGTTCCCGGCAAAAGTCTTCGCAGCCTGCGGCAAAATCCGAGGCAGACATCTCTCCAAAAAAATAATCCAACACCTGTTCCTTCATTTCCTGTGCCGGCGTCATTTTTAATTTGAACCGCAGCAATGCCGGCAACAGTTGTACCATACCGGCATACATGGCAGCCCTGCCTCTGTGGAAACGGATGATTTCCCAGAGGGTGTCCCTGTTGGTAATGGTACCGTCAAAGTCAAAAAAGGCAATCGTCACAGTGAAAGTTTTTTGAAAATACCTTCTGGTATTAATTTGATAATGAGCATAATATATTTCCAATGCCACTTTACATACAACACATTTTTCCTTTTCTTCATCGCATTAAATACAGCGTCCGCTACAGCTTCCGGCTGTACGGTGAGCAGGGGAGGAAGTGTCAGATGCTGTGTCATCCGGGTATTTACAAAGCCTGGTTGTACACTCATCACGTGTACGCCAGTACGAAAAAGTCGGTTACGCAGTCCGCTGAGGTAAGCAGTAAAACCGGCTTTCGCGCTACCATATATATAGTTGCTTTGCCGGCCTCTTTCACCTGCTACAGAGCTGATACCTATAATGATACCCTGCTTTTTTTCCGCATAGCTTTCTGCCACTACATTTAATATGGAGACAGCACCGGTATAATTGGTATTGATAATAGCAGCAGCTTCCGCCCAGTTGTGTTGGGCCTTCTCCTGATCACCCAGGTAACCAAATACACAAATGGTAATATCTGGCTGAGCCGTCAGACTGGTATAGAAACCAGCATGAGAGTTAAAGTCGTTGGCATCAAATGTATGCGCAGTGGCAGTAATGCCATAGCGTACCTGCAGATCCTGTTGCTGCGGCTGTAGCGCAGCCATCTGACGACCCGCTAATTGAATATCATATTTCTCGGACGCAAATTTTCTGGCAATGGCTACTGCCATGTCCGAACCTGCGCCTAGTATTAAAACTGTTGGCATGAGAGGTGTTTGGTTAATCAGAGGAAAACTATTTTATCAATGACAATCTTTCGGATTGCAGCGATTCAAACCGGGCCTCGCTGTTGTACTGTTTTACAATATCAGCAAACCTGCCCGCATTCGGATAGCTGTTCCAATATATTTCGGGCTTCATCCTGGCATCTTTAGACAGGTATAAGCGACCACCATATTGCAGTACAATTTCATCCAGTTCATCCAGGAATTCAAAGAGTCCTTTGCGGATAGGGAAGTCTAACGCCAGTGTATAGCCCTCCATCGGAAAGGAAATAAGACTATCCTGTTTGCCAAATACTTTGAGTACAGCCAGAAAAGATCCCCAGCCTTTATCGCTGATCCTTTTAAGAATAGCTATCAGACCCTCTTTTTGTTCCAGAGACACTACAAACTGATACTGTACGAATCCAGCTTTGCCATAACCGCGGTTCCAGTGCAGGATGGCGTCCAGCGGATAGAAGAAGGGCTCATAAGGGATTACCTTATGCATCACCTTTTTATAATTCTTCCCGTAGTATAACCAGTTGAAAGCCTTCACAGTAAAAGTATTCAATGCGAAGGAAGGCAGGTTAAAGGGGAGCGTCAGTTTTCGTTTAGCCGGGAGGGTGAGTGGTGCTTTCTTTTGCTGTTCGCTCAGTTCTTCCGGGGTGGCATGTTCGCCTACTATCAGGATACTCCGGCCAAAGGAATCACCTTTCTGCAGACAATCAATCCAGGCCATGGAGTAGGTGTAGTGTTTATATTCGTCAAACAGGCGAATTACTTCTTCCAGGTTCCTGGCTTTCAGCTGCGTTTGTTTGATGTAGGCGGTTTCCACTTTTTTAAGACTGAATTTTACCCGGGTAATTACCCCGGTCAGGCCCATGCCGCCACAGGTAGCCCAGAACAAATCATCATGGGTGCCTGCTGCACAGCAGATCGTTTCACCGGAGGCGGTTAATACGTCCATATCAATGATATGGCCGGAGAAGGCGCCATCAACATGGTGATTTTTACCATGTACATCGGAAGCTACGGCGCCACCAACAGTAATATACTTGGTACCGGGTGTAACAGGTAAAAACCATCCTTTAGGGACAATGATATCGAGGATCTGGTCCAGTGTTACGCCAGCTTGCAAATCAATAATGCCATTTGTCGCGTCGAAAGAAAGCATCTTATCATACTTCAGCATGGAAATGCTATGCTGGCCTAAAGAGGCATCACCATAACACCGACCGTTGCCTCTGGCAATCATGTGGGAGTGAGCTACCACATATTTGCGGAGTTGATCTTCCTGTGTAAATACGCTTTCTTCACTGGCAACAGCGGGGTAGTTTCCCCAGTTCGCTAACCGTTTTTGCATTATTCAAAAAATGTTTTATCTGTCGGTAAATAAATTAATACATAAAAACTAAGTACCCACAGGAGTATGGTCAATTGAATAAAACGGTCTTTATATAGGATTTTAGTGGGAGAACCTGTATTGTTCTCCACGTAGGTTACTTGCAAATATCGTAATAATCCGCCAATTACAAAGAGGGTGGTGTAATATAGCCGGTAAGTATGAAACCTGGTCTGGGTTTCAGGCGAAATGGTATACATTAGATAACATACGATGATCACTGCAGACACCAATGCCAGCATTACATTCAGAAAATCCATATTGTATCCGCTGACGGCCTTCCTCATTTCTTTCCCGGAATCCAGTTTAATCAGGATGTCATCTCTGCGTTTCGCTATCGCCATAAAAAGTGCCAGCAGGAAGATCATAATCATCAACCACTCAGACATGGCTACATCGGCTGCAACACCACCTGATTTTACCCGTAACACAAATCCGGTAGACAGGATCATGATGTCCAGTATAGATATATTCTTTAAGCCGAAGCAATAGAGCAGATTGAGTACGAAGTAAATACCCAGCACAAATGCGAACTTGACACCCAGGAAAGTGGCAATGCCAGCTCCACCCAGCACACATAATGCAAAAAGGATAAGGGCTGTTGGTTTGGATATGGCGCCGGAAGCCAGCGGGCGTTTACATTTAACGGGATGCTGTTTATCCGCTTCAATATCTTTGTAGTCATTAATAATATAAATGCTGCTCGCAATGAGGCTGAAGGCAATAAAGCCTATCAATAAATGCAGCAACTTGGCAGTGTTGAATATTTCTCCTGCAAAAAAAAGTGGAATAAACAGGAATGCATTTTTTACCCAATGTTTTGGTCTAAGTAATTTGATGTATTTCATGGGGAACTAAAAAGTTGATTCTGACGGGTCAAGATACAATTTATTCGATTACTTTTGCCCCCATTCATATTAGCGGATTATTACAATTACAGCAAATCCCAATCTTCTATGTCAATTTATTCCCTGAAAGGTCGCAAGTGGACCATTACCGAAAGTCTGATTATTGTCTTGCTGGCGCTCGTGCCATTATTTGTTACATTTCCATACCGTGTGAATATTTTCCTTTCCTGGGAAGGAGCTTATCGTATCTCCTCAGGTCAGATTCCCTTCAAGGATTTTGGATCGCCATTGGGTTATGGATTCTGGATCATCCCTGCACTCTTCTTTAAAATTTTCGGGCCGGAGATGGTTTCCCTTGTCAAAGCTCAGGTACTTATTAATATAATGGCAGGTTTTGCTTTTCGTTCCATCCTGAAAAGTTTGGACATACGGCCGGGAATCAGGTTGCTCTCATTGTTGGTGTTTGTATTGTCTTATTCCTTTTTCAATTTCTGGCCCTGGTATAATCATACCGTGATCGTGTTTGAGCTGATAGGGATCAGTTTCCTGTTTAAATCTTTCTTTTCGGATAACCGTACCCGTAGTTACCTATGGATGGCGGCAGCGGCGCTTTTTATCTTCCTGTCCGTTTTTACCAAACAAGACGGAGGAGGCATGGCCTTTATGCTTTGCCTGTTGTTCCTGGCGTATAACTGTTACCAGACCCGCCGCTGGGTGGACTTCCCCATCTTCATTGGGATGTTTGGACTGGTAGCGGTATTCTTTATTGTTCCACTGATGCCAGGATTCGGCTATTGGTTTAATCACGGACAACCTCCTCATAGCTCACGGTTAGCCCTAAACGATTTTACGGATGAAATTTTCGGAAGCTCCAATTGGATCAAAGCATATGTGGTGTTGGTGGTGTTTTGTATTGTTGCCAAAGTGAAACAATGGAATACCTGGTTACAACAACGCCGGGAAGTATTATTTGTTTTACTGACATTGGGTATTTTAGGAGAGGCGGCTATTTTCCAGGTAACCAGCTACACTCCGCCAGACAATAACATCTTTTTTCACAGTTTCGCTTTTGCTTTCGTGGCCACTTATTTATGTGAGCTGCTGCATGTATATGTAGACAGTCCCAGGTCATTGCTGATAGGTACTTTGCTGGTGCTGTTCTGGTGGTCAGGTACCTGGTGGAAGTATATCGGACGTTTTACTGACCGTCTTTTCCCCGCACAGGAAATGGTGGATGCCCATAATCCGAATCATGAGAATGTAGTAAACAGGCGAAACTATATGATCAATGAAGACACAACAGATGTTCCTGTTTCATCCTGGATATTTTCAGATCTGAAGCCTTTCCGTAAAATATATATGCCACCTTCCACTGTAAAAGGGATGGATCGGATCATGGCCTTACCTGTAGTAAAGGACAATAAGTCAGATTTAAAGGTGCTGAATATGTCCGAGTTGACGCCTTTAGCAGTAGTTATTCCTTACAAACCAGAAACGGGACCGGACTGTCCGTTGTGGTATCATTTGGGAGTAGGGATGTTCAACAGGCAGTTGGCGATCTATAAACAGAAGGTACAGGATCATCATTATGACATCATTTTATTTGAATACGCACCAGGCCTAAATAACTTTTTCCCTTTTGCATTGAGAGATGAATTGAAGTTGCATTACCACCAGGTAGATAGTTTTCTTGCACCAAGAAGACCTACAAATGCAATTATTGAAGTATATATAAAATAAATTATGTATCTTTAACAGACATTTCCTGAATCAGGGAACATTTTTCATTTCCAGTTATTAAAATAGTATCAATAGTCTATAAAAAACAGCCCACTGAAGGGCTGTTTTTATTTTTATAAATAATTGATTTTTAAATAATTAATAAGCGAATATTTAAGTATTGTTTTAGGTAGATAAAATCTTGTTTTATGCCTCCTTTTTTATTAACCAGTAAAATAAGTTTTGCCGGTTAATAATTAAATTTACCTTTGTTGGGAGGACTTAAAAAGAAGGAGATATGTCTGTTCCCAAATCCATTTCTGCACTCCGGCTTGACGGCGGAATTTTGTGTCTTGACTTCGTCAATACGGTTGACAACCGTAAGAAATCAACAACCTGTGATTACCTTTCCGGCTTCAAAGAATTGCTGCAATGGTATGCACATACCAAAGCCTTATCTCCCAAAATTATTCATACTCTCGAACGGCTTGCAAAAGACTATCCGCAAAAAGCAGCGATTGTTTTTGAAAAAAGCCTGGCGTTGCGGGAGTTGTTGCATCGGCTATTTACTGACATGATTGCAGGCAAAAATCCGGCGGCTGGTGATCTGGTGCAGTTCAATACTTATCTTGGGGAAGCATATGCCAACATCGAAATCAGTTGGTCAGCGGGCACCGGAAAATTACAGTTTAATGCACCAGCACTGGAGCAGGTGTATTGGTGGTTGGTAAAATCGGCAGTAGAATTATATACCGGAGATAAACCCGCACAGATAAAAGAATGCCCCGCCTGTGGATGGCTTTTTCTCGATAAGAGTCGTAATGGCTCCCGAAAGTGGTGCAGCATGAGTACCTGTGGAGATGTAGATAAAGTAACCCGGAATTATCAGCGTACAAAAAGAAAGAAAAATGGATAAGAAGCCTGGCAGTTTATCATCCAAGATGATTCTATGCCTTTTAGCCGTATATATTATTTGGGGTTCCACTTACCTTGGAATGAAGATCGCCACCAAAGTGGTGCCTCCGTTCTTTCTGTCGTCTATGCGCTTTTTGGTAGCAGGTTCTCTGTTGCTGGCCATCGGATGCCTTAGGGAAAAGACCTGGCCAAACCGTCAGCAGTTTTTATCTGCCTGCTTTGTGGGAGTTGCCCTTATCGGTATTGGTAATACAACTGTAGCCCTGGCGGTACATTATATGCCATCCGGGCTGGTAGCACTTATGGTAGCTGCCATGCCTGCCTGGATCATGGGAATGGACTGGGCTTTTTTCAGTAAGCAGCGTCCTTCCGGATTAACATTGCTGGGTATTGCCATAGGCTTTGCAGGTCTTTTCCTGTTGTTTAACCCCTTTACACATCATGAAGCGCGCACCTTTCCATTATGGCCGGTGGCAGTAGTCGTAGCAGGTAATATCTGCTGGGCGGCAGGTACCTTATTTGTGCAGCGCTTACCCATGCCCACGCAAATTACCAGTACCGCCATTCAAATGCTGGCAGGAGGCGTTTTCTCTTTCTTTGTCAGCCTGATCTTTGAACCCGGCGCCATCAGAACCCTGCCAGCTATGACGATGGAAGCCTGGCAGGCTTATGTTTACCTGGTACTCATCGGCTCCCTGGTAGGATATACTTCTTACAGCTGGTTGTCTAAAAATGCGCCACCAGGACTCACCGCCACTTATGCATATGTAAATCCTATTGTCGCCTTATTTCTAGGCTGGGCTATCGGCAATGAAGCGATTACGGGGATGGTAGGACTGTCTGCCGCCATCGTTATCAGCGGAGTCGTGATGATGACCCTGGGGCGTAAATAAGCTTTCTACTTTCTTTTCCCCTTGATAATGACTATATTGTGGTTTCACACTTGTACAGGTATAGCCCTTATCCCTCTCGGGATAAACCCTGTTGAAGAACCATAGTCATTGTAGCAGCATTGTATTTATTTATATATGTAGGTTCCGCTCTTTTGGGTGCATTTTTTGTTTTTGTTGGTGCTATTCCGATTGAACGTAATTAGATAATAGATTATATAAACTGACTATGCGAAAGACCATTATTGTATCGAACAGGCTACCAGTAAAGATTTCAGAAACAAACGGTGATTATACGCTACAGCCCAGCGAAGGCGGCTTAGCAACAGGTTTGGGATCTATTTACAGAGAAGGGAATAATATCTGGATAGGCTGGCCGGGACAGGAAATCACCGATCCGAAGGAACAGGAAAAAATGACGAAGCAGTTGCGTAAAATGAACCTGATGCCGGTTTATCTGACACAGGATGAAATTAACAACTTTTACGAGGGCTTTTCAAATGAAACATTGTGGCCTGTTTTCCACTATATGGCCGTATATGCACACTATGAACAGGACCATTGGGATTCCTATTACCAGGTAAATAAAAAATTCAGGGATATTATTATGAAGGTAGCGGAGCCCGGAGACATTATCTGGATACACGACTATCAGCTGCTGTTATTGCCGGGGATGATCAGGGCCGAAATGCCGGAGATCTCCATCGGTTTCTTTCAACATATCCCTTTCCCATCTTACGAATTATTCCGCCTGATCCCCTGGCGCACAGAGATACTGGAAGGTATGCTGGGCGCAGACCTGATGGGCTTCCATACTTTTGATGATACCCGCCATTTCCTGAATGCGGCCAGCCGTCTGCTACCTGTTAACACCTCCGCGAATGTGGTGTCTTATAATGACAGGGCCATTGTGGTGGAAACATTCCCTATGGGCATTGATTTTAATAAGTATGCCGACATGGGTAAAGATCCGGAAGTACTGCAACAGATGCAGCACCTGAAGGAAAACTTCCAGGCAGAGGACCGGTTAATATTGTCTATTGATCGCCTGGATTACAGCAAAGGGATCCTGCAAAGACTGGAAGCATTTGAATTGCTGTTACAACTGCACCCGGAGTATATTGGGAAGGTAGTGCTGTATATGATTGTGGTGCCCTCCCGTGATACCGTGTCACAATATAAGGAGCTGCGTGATCAGATAGATAAGTATGTTGGGAATGTCAATGCCCGCTTCCGTACCCTGGCCTGGCATCCTATCCAGTACTTCTATCGTTCGTTCCCGCTGGAAACCTTATCTGCCCTTTATAACTTTGCAGACATCTGCCTGGTAACGCCTATGCGTGATGGCATGAACCTGGTAAGCAAGGAGTATGTGGCCAGTCGCAATAACAATGACGGAGTGTTGATTTTGAGCGAGATGGCTGGTGCATCTAAAGAATTAATAGACGCCATCATCGTAAATCCCAATAACATTGGCGCCATTACCCGTGCTATCGTAGATGCACTCAACATGCCGCTCCCGGAGCAACAACGCCGCATGAAACAAATGCGCTCAATAGTTGCCAAGTTCAATATTAATCACTGGGTAAAATTATTCATGACGCGGCTGGATGAAGTAAATGAAATGCAAAAGAATATGCTCGCCCGCCGCGTGAACCAGGAAACGGCTGTATTAATAAGGCAGCAATACTTTAGTACAAAAAAGCGGATTATCTTCCTGGACTACGATGGGACGCTGGTGGGTTTTCAACCGAACATCGATATGGCATCGCCGGATCCGGATCTGTACCAGCTGCTCAGGGAGCTGGCCAGCATACCAGGTAACGACCTCGTAATGATTAGTGGCAGAAACCATGAAACATTAGGGGAGTGGTTCGGCCATCTGAAACTGGACCTGATCGCGGAACATGGCGCCTGGCAGAAGACAAAGGAAGGAGAGTGGTACCAGCTGCCGGGTTTAACGGATAAGTGGAAGAAGGAAATACAGCCTATCATGGAATTGGCCACTGACCGTACTCCGGGCTCTTTTATAGAAGAGAAAAGCTACTCTCTCGTATGGCATTACCGTAAAGTAGAATCCGGCCTGGGCGAATTACGTGCTAATGAACTGATGAATACCCTGCGCTATTACACCGTGGAAAAAGGACTACAGGTACTGCCCGGTGATAAAGTGATTGAAGTGAAAAACGTGGAGATCAACAAAGGTAAAGCAGCACTCAGCTGGCTGAATCATAAAAAGTACGATTTCATAATGGCCATGGGAGATGATGTAACAGATGAAGACATCTTTAAAGCGCTTCCGCCAAAAGCCATTACCATTAAAGTAGGCAGCCAGGTATCCGCTGCCCAGTATTACTTAAGAAGCTATCATGAAGTAAGACACCTGTTGAGGACCCTCAGAAGCAGGGAAGCGTAAATAGCTTTTAGCCATTAGCTTTTAGCAAAATGCAGCGGAGAACATAATATATGTCTATCTCCGCTGCATTTTGCTAAAAGCTAAAAGCTAATGGCTGAAAGCTATAAAAATATCGGCATATCCAGTTTCATTGATATCCTGTAAGCGGCGTTCATCAAACCTACATGGCTATACGCTTGAGGGAAGTTACCCCATTGGCTGCCGGTTTCAGCCTCTACGTCTTCACTAAAAAGCAGCAGGTGGTTTGAGTATTGCAGCAGCTTACCGAATTCGCGTTGGGCATCATCCAAACGGCCTACACAGGCAAGCGCTTCTACATACCAGAACGCACATACGAGAAAGGTAGTTTTAGGTTTACCAAAATCATCGGAGTGGCGATAACGGTAAAATAAGCCTTCCGGAGTTTTGAGTTCTTTCTCCAATGCAACCAGATGATCACGCGCACGTTCGGAAGCCGGATCCAGGTAATTCATCATGATCAGTTGTAACGTGCTGGCATCCAGGTGCTGACTGCCGGCAGCATTAGTATATACTTTTCTTACCGGATCATAGCAGCTTTCAATATGTGCGGCAGCACGATTTTTAAGTTCCACTGCCTTTTGCAGGAGAGGCTCATTGCCGATGGTCCGGGCCATCTTTTCTGCGGCGGCACAGCCAGCCCATTGGAAGAGATTCGTATAGCAATGGATGTTAGCCATGTTTCTGAACTCCCAGATGCCTGCATCTTTTTCATCGATTGTTTTTTCAATCTTCTTCAACAGCAGTTCTATCCAGCGGTCGGAATCTTTTCTCTCAGAAAAAACAAAACGATGATCAGTATATAAAGGAAGCATCGATATTAATACCTGTCCATAAATGTCATTCTGAATATGCTCATAGGCCTGGTTGCCGATTCGTACGGGTTTATTACCCAGATAGCCATCCAGGTGGGGGAGGATGGTTTCGGATAAAGTCTTTTGGCCGGTGATACCATACAGTGGCTGGTAACGGAAATCGCCGGAGAAGGAGATATCTGTTATATAACCAAAGTAGCGTTCCATTTCTTCAAAATGCCCGATATGGTTTAAGGCGGTGATCACATAGTAGGTATCACGCATCCAGCAGTAACGATAGTCCCAGTTGCGTCCACTTTCCGGGAATTCCGGTAAGCTGGTGGTGCTGGCAGCAATGATAGCGCCAGTATCTTCATACTGGTGTATTTTCAACGTTAACGCAGAACGGATAACATATGGTTGGAAATAGTTGGCAATAGAAGAGTGCTTGATCCAGGTTCTCCAATAGGAGATGGTTTCCCGCAGGAATCGTTCTGCCGTACTCACCAATGGGGCTTCCAGCGGGTGCCCATAGGTAAGGATGAGGTAACGGGTATCATTCAGCACAAAATATTCTTCTTCAAAAAGATAACTGACAGCGATATTAGTGGTGAGGCGGATATTTTCATCACAGCCACCGAATTCAATATGACTGCTGCCCCGTAGCCGTTTCAGTTTCTCTGCGCCATAATCACAAACAGGCTCACATTTTACCCGGATGCGCGGCGAGCCTTCCAGCGGTTCTATTTTCCGGATAAGCATCAGCGGCTTAAAAAAACGTTCATACTGCAGAAAGCGGGGGGCGAAATCGGTAATGCGATAGCTGCCTTCTGTGGTCGTAATTTCTGTACAGAGTACATTTGTATTTTCCAGGTAGTACTGATGAGAAGCGTAATCGGCCTCAGGAAGGATGGAGAATTCACCCCCTTTCTTTTTATCCAGCAGTCCGCCAAAAACGAA
The DNA here is from genome assembly GCF_052114225.1 of Chitinophaga sp. RAB17. Lineage (NCBI taxonomy): Bacteria > Pseudomonadati > Bacteroidota > Chitinophagia > Chitinophagales > Chitinophagaceae > Chitinophaga > Chitinophaga sp. RAB17. The sequence goes on from NZ_JBFREI010000004.1 coordinate 519,609, forward strand.
AGAGCTATCCATGCGGGGCCAGCAAAGCCAATCAATGTTAGTATTCTTGTTTACATGCGCCAGAAAAGCGCAGTTGCCAATAATTCCTGTCTGATAAGTATGTCTTTCCATGAGGCCTGTGATTTGTTTGAATTACACTTTTCACTTAAAATTGTTCATCCCGGAACAAAAGCTGTTCCAATAATGTCCCGCAGGATTTCTATCTTCATTTATTAACAAAACATATCATTCTGAAGTCTTACCGGAATCCCTTATTTTTAAGTATAAAGTTCCACAACGATGCAAACATTGAAAAAGCAGCACTACCTGCCACAGTTTATTGCGCCAACCCATAGTGGGGATACCAAAACCTATCTGCTGGCAGGGGATCTGGGCGGTACCAAAACAAATCTGGCACTGTTCAGTACTGTTGACGGGGAATTGGATATGATACGGGAGCAGAAATATGCGTCCCGTGATTATGCTAATTTTTCTGAGATCATCCAGCACTTTATCAGTGAAAGCAGGGACACGCCACCGCAGCGTATATGCATTGGCGTAGCTGGTCCGGTAGTGAAGGGAAAAGTGGAGCTGACCAATTTATCCAGGGAGCTGAGTGAAGATGAAATCAGGCAGAGCACCGGGATCACGGCCGTGGCCCTGATCAATGACCTGGAAGCTACTGCTTACGGATTGGCGACCCTGGCACCGCAACAGCTGACAACACTTCACCGTGGCGCAGCAGAACATACTGGTAATATAGCCATTATTGCACCAGGTACAGGTTTGGGTATGGCAGGACTCTATTGGGACGGTGAGCATCATCATCCATTTCCTACGGAAGGCGGACATACCGATTTTGCACCAAGAACAGATCTGGACATTTTGTTGCTGAGATATCTGCAGGAGAAATATGATGTGGTGAGCTGGGAGCGGGTGATCAGCGGGCCTGGCCTGTATGACATTTACCAGTTTTTAAGAGATATAAAAGGAATGGAAGAACCTGCGGAATTGCGGGCTGCTATGAATGCGGGAGACCCTTCCGCAGAAATAAGTAAAGCTGCTATTGCAGGCAGAATACCGGTATGTGTGAAAACAATGGAGTTGTTTGTACGTTACCTGGCCAGGGAATCCTGCAACCTGGTATTGAAAATGAAAGCCACGGGAGGATTGTTTCTGGGTGGGGGAATTCCACCAAAGATAGCGGTACTGCTGGAAACCGGAGAATTCTATCATCATTATATGCAGGGAGATCGGATGGCGGAGCTACTGGCGAGTGTCCCCATTCATATTGTCAATAATGATAAGTCAGCGCTATGGGGGGCAGCATTTTATGCTGGATTATTAAAAGATTAAAGTTATTTTTGCGACATAACAGGAAATGGTGTCTTCCTGACCCAAACCGTCAGCCTGGAGCTGTCTGATGGCGCCTACAAATATTAGAATGGTACGTACTACCATTTAACGCTGCTATTTGTAGGATATGAATAAACTGAAAACTTCGTTGGAGCAATTGACAGTAGCTTATCAGCTGCTGCGCTGGACTGTATTGGTAACACCCGTTGCTATCGTGGTCGGATCGCTGGTGGCATTATTTCTCTGGTTGCTGGACCAGGTAACGCATATACGCTGGGAGCATGAGTGGTTATTATTTGGATTACCACTGGCTGGCCTGCTGATTTATTGGTTATACCGCCTTGGCGGCAAACAGGCTGATAAGGGCAACAACCTTATCATGGAAGAGATCCATCAACCCGGTGGCGGAGTACCTGCCCGCATGGCTCCATTGGTATTACTCACCACTATTATTACTCATTTATTTGGAGGTTCCGCCGGACGTGAAGGAACAGCAGTACAGATTGGCGGTAGTATGGCCGGGCTGATCGGGAAGAAACTGGGACTATCGTCTGCGGATATACGAATTTTATTAATGACGGGAATCGCGGCTGGTTTCGGGGCCGTATTTGGTACACCTCTTACCGGAGCGGTGTTTGCCCTGGAGGTACTGGCAATAGGTGTGATGCGTTATGAGGCATTGGTACCTTGTTTGATTGCTTCTGTTTTTGCAGACATCGTATGTAGTGCATGGGGGATTCATCATACACATTACAGCATCACCTATATTGGTCAGCCTTTCATGGAGGCGTTGCCCTTTATTCATCTGGATCTCTGGTTGTTAGGGAAAGTAATTGTTTGTGGCGTAGCCTTTGGGCTGAGTAGTTTTTTGTTCTCGAAACTCATGCATAGCATTAAATATAACGCCAATGCATATATTAAAATACCCTGGCTGATTCCTGTTATTGGTGGTGTTGTCATTATATTATTGAGTTATGTGGCTGGTACAACGGACTACCTGGGCTTAGGCGTCAGTAGTAAATCACCGGATGGTATCAGTATATTGGCTGCATTTGAGGCGAATAGCAGTGTAAACGACTGGAGTTGGCTCTGGAAGCTGGTTTTCACGGCAATTACACTTGGAATGGGATTCAAAGGGGGAGAGGTCACCCCTCTTTTTTTTATAGGCGCAGCATTGGGTCATACCCTGGCTTTGCTGTTAGGCGCTCCTGTAGACCTTTTCGCGGGACTTGGATTCATTGCCGTTTTTGCTGGTGCTACAAATACTCCAATTGCCTGTACTTTAATGGGTGTTGAATTATTTGGGACTACGCACGTTTTATATTTTGCCATCGCTTGTTTCACCGCTTATTATTTCAGCGGACATTCGGGCATCTACGGCGCACAGCGGCTCGAAGTGAAGAAGTTGCGCTAACAATTTTGTTAGTACCTTTTTCTTTACCACAGGGCTTTTACCTTTGGCATATGACAAATATTACGGGTATACATCATATTGCCATACAGGCGAAAGACTACAAAGCAACGATAAAGTTTTACGGGGCACTGGGGCTTACCTTGTACCACAGCTGGGTTTTACCGGAATTCAATATTGAGTACGCCGCGTTGTTGAACATACCAGGTACGACTTCTTATATAGAAGTATTTGATAAAGGTGCCAATGTAGCTACCCAGGGACGCAAGGCGATTGCAGGAGAAACACCGGTAGCCGGTGCGCTATTACATTTTGCACTTACTGTAAAAGACGCCACCGTGGCTTATAACGAGGCTATTGCTTTAGGAGCATCCAGCTGTGTTCCGCCATCAGTACTGCTCCTGGGAGAACCAGCGCTTACTGTAAGGAATTCACTTGTATTGTGTGGGTTTCACTGCTGATATTTCCTTTTATTTTGTAAGATAAAAATCAAAAGAATGGAAAAAGAAACAAGTGCTCCACAACTCATCAATCCCGCGGGATTGTATGATCCTACACCGAACGCATATTCTCATATGGCCACGGTACCTGCTGATAATACATTGGTATACATATCCGGACAAGGCGGTGAAACGGCTGATGGCAATCTGGTGAATGATTTCCGGACACAGTTAAAACAGGCTTTCAGTAACCTGGCAACAGCATTAGCTTCTCAGGGATTGACCTTCCGGGATGTTGTAAAACAAACTACACTGGTGGTTGATCATGATGAAGACAAATTAAAAATACTAGGAGAAGAAACTTCGCTCATCTGGACAGATAAAAAATTTCCGGTCAATACACTGATTCCGGTACCGCGCTTAGCGCTGGATGGTATGCTGATCGAAATTGAAATGCTGGCGGTAAAACGTTCATAGCAGTCATCCAGGGTCGTTTTGAGGCACCATAAAGCCGATTACGGTGCTTACAATTCTAACGATCGTCCAGTGGCTGTAACGCGGCAGATTTTCTGTGAGCACAAGCGTCAAATCGTTTATTTAATCCGTTTTAAATGGGAGTGAGTATTCACGGCCATTTAAAACGGATTTTTTGTGTTTAAATAAAGGCGCTGAGAATGAAATAAACCAGGGGATACCTCGGATATTTATTTTTACCCAAACCTCAGCACATTCATTTTCAATGAATTATAGTGACTTAGACCAAAGACGGACTCAAATAGGATCAATTTTTGCCACGAGCGCCTGCCAAAACTCAAAAGTTGCCCCATTGAATTAGAGACTTTTTAAAAGACTTAAAACGGAATCAAGTTATCCTTATAATTTATATTATGTTAAATAGAACAACTCAGTTCAAATATAATGATTATTAACCCATATTCCCTATGCCCCTCAGAGACTATCAACGTTTCTGGTGGGACAACCTCCCCCCAGGATTTATAATCAAACATCAACCTGCGATATCCTATACCACTTTCATTGTTTTTTTCTCCTGAAAACAGGTGATCTAAAAGCTCTTTTCCACCTGTCACCCGCGCGCCATTATGCGGAAATTTGAATTGATTAAAATCATACTCTGCTCAGTACACAATTCATTCATCATCTAAAACCAAAAACAATGAGTACCGTAAACATTAAAGAACTCAACGCTCCCGCCTTTGCCTTGCAATTGACTCCCTCACTGGATCAGTTCCTGGTAGATCATCAGCCATCCCTCGCCGGAAAAACAATTCGTAAGGAACAGGCCCTGGAAGACATGTATAAAATGATACATGGAAAATATGACCTCAGCTTTCAGAAAGGCACTATCATTCCCCGTACAACTGATCTTTCCAGTGCTTGTATAGCCGCTATTGTTACCTGTGTGATCGATGTTGTATCTATTGTACTACAAGCGGCGGGTGTACCGGAGTCTGTTACAAAAGATGCCGCAGAAGCTATTGTGGCGGACATCCCCACCGAAGCGCTTACCGGTCTGGAACAGGATATTCTTGCGCTTGAGCAGGCAGATTCATTGACAGATAAAGCCAAAGCCATCTTTACCATTTTCTCCGGTGTATATAAGGTAACTGGTATTCGCCAGATTCTGGGAGCCATTGAACATAATATGGCCTGGTATGAATGGGTGCTTATGGGCACTGTAATCACAGCGCAGGTAACAGCATGGCTGGCTACAGACGGTATTGCGGCCATCGCTGAAATAGTTATTCTGGGCGCGTTGGTGGCCCAGGCCGTAGCGGATGCTACGCTCGCAGTATCTGCGTGTGTGATTAACTAACTATTAATCCCTGCGGGATAAAAAATGAATAGAAAAGCCAGTGGAATATTTTTACAATCGCCACTGACTTTTCTATCGCAGTAAAATGATCTAAATAACAGTAACAAAAATACCCTCCATGTCTCAGATAATGTCCCAGATCAAGCATGTAGTACATCTCATGCTCGAAAACCGGTCCTTCGATAATGTACTGGGCTGGCTATATGCAGATACCGGGAACCAGCCCGCGGTAAACCTCATTGATGTGCAAAGCCCGCCTCAATTCAACGGCCTTACATCAGACCTGTATAATATAGATGCAGATGGCAACAAACACTTCGTTAGTGTGGCGCCTCCCGGAAATCTCACTGTTCCCCCATTTGATCCCTATGAAGTTTTTAAGCATGTGCAAATACAATGCTATACCCCTTTACAGGGCGGCACCGTGGGAACTACGCCTGAAATGGGTGGATTTTATATAGACTATGCATCAGCATTTGATAGCCCGGATGATATCATGATGGCCTACTCACCTGCCGACCTTCCTGTATTAAATGGCCTGGCCAGGAATTTCTCCGTCTGCGACAAATGGTATGCCTCTGTGCCTTCCCAAACCTTCTGCAACCGTGCATTCGCTGCGGCTGGCAACTCAGTGGGTAAACACTGGCTCACGGGAACCACGCAGGGTTGGGTGGATAATTCATTCATGGTCGATTTTACGTTACCCACTCACTGGAATGTGCTCTCTGAAAATGGGAAAGGCACTTCTCAGGACTGGATGATATATTATAGTCAACTATGGTGGGCGCATAATTATTGCCTCACGCGTGATCTGTTTAAGCAGAACCTGGGAAGCAGCGACTTTGATCAGAATTTTGCGCCTATACAACAGTTTTATACCCAGGCTGCTGCAGGCACACTGCCCTCCTATACTTTCCTGGAACCTGACTGGGGCCTCATGTACTGGAAACTGGGTATTAACGGATCCGATTATCATCCACCCGGAAATGTATGCCCTGGTGAAACATTTGTAAAACAAGTGTATGATGCGCTGTCGCAAGGGCCGGCCTGGAACGAAACATTATTCATCATTACTTTTGATGAACATGGCGGCACATATGATCATGTACCTATTGCACAGAAAGCAGCTCCTCCTACAAATGATCCGGGTCAATATGGTTTCGGTTTTGATACATTCGGTGTGCGCGTTCCTGCTATTCTTATTTCCCCCTGGGTGCCCGCAGGCAGCGTATTCCGTATGCCTGAAGGCCAGACTCCTTTCGATCATACGTCTCTAATTGCTACTGTGCTGAGCTGGATGCAGATAGACCGCGCTCAATGGAATCTCGGTGAACGTGTAAACCAGGCACCTACATTTGAGCAGGTACTCAATCTGACCTCACCCCGTCAGGATGTACCTGTTGTAACGGCGCCCGTATGCCCCCAACCAGCACCTACCATCGCACAAATAAGTGACCTGCATCACCTCATCATGGCGCGTAGCTGGAGGCACCTGGCTTCAAAAAATAAATAATTCCGGTACAACGGGTGAAACTGAAACGAATGGCAGAGATGTTATTATCTCTGCCATTCGTTTGATTTAACAATTAAACTGTACCCTACAATGATTTTTCAAGGAGTAAAAATCTCATTCTTAATCGCATACAATACTAACCCCGTCCTTGACTTAATCTCCAGTTTCTCAAAAAGCTCCTGCCTGTAATTATCAATTGTATGCGGACTTAACTTCATTTCGTTGGCTATTTCCTTATATGTCAATTCGGAACAACATAGCCGGAGAAACGTAATTTCATTCTTACTTAACTGCATAGAGGAATCACGAAAGGTTCCGTCGTCCTGGATATTACGCAACATTTTAGCAGAGATCAATTCATTGAGAAAATAACCCTGTTCATGGATAACCGTTATAGCTTTCACGACCTCCGCAATCCTTGATTCCTTTAGCAGATAGCCCCCAGCACCGTTTTTCAGCATATTGATGATAGGCTTATCGTCTTCAAAAGTACTCAACGCCAGAATTTTTACACCAGGATAATGTTGCTTCAACCATTGCGTGGCCTGATAACCATCTATTACCGGCATATTGATGTCCATTAGTACTACCTCCGGGATGGGGTGCAGCACAATTTTCTCCTTCATTTCTGCTCCATTTGCAGCCTCAAATACAATATTGATTTCGCTGTATTCTGATAACAGACTGGTGAGTCCCTGCCGAAATAATGTATGGTCATCTACAATGGCGATGGTTATACTGGTTTTGTTTGTCATTCACTTTTGATTGAATATGGTATGGAAATAGTAACACTAGTGCCCTGTCCTGGTGTGGAAACAATACTGGCTGCTCCTTCTATCATGGCCGCCCGCTTACGGATATTCTGTAATCCCATGCCGCTATGCTGCATCACGACCGCTTCAGCATTAAACCCGATGCCATTATCTTCCAGCCGAAGCGTTAGCAGATCATTCGTCAGCGCCAGCTCCACTACAATAACGGAAGCCTGGGAATGCCGGATAATGTTGTGTAAGGACTCCTGGAAGATGCGAAAAATAATTAATTCTTTATCCGGTTGCGATGGCAGTTGTTTCATTTCTCCTTTCCGAATGATTTGGAAACGGTCCGATTTTTCAAGCCACTCCAGTTCAAACCCGATGGCGTGCACCAGCCCTTTGCCGATCAGTTCTTCTCCATGAAGTAATCCAGACAAGGCCCGGATCTCCCGGATAGCACGACGGGTAAGATTTTCGGTTGCCAGTATTTTTTGAGAAGCCTGCTTCGTATCCTGTAGGTCCACTGCACTCAGTGTAAGTACGGCCAGGCCAAGGATCTGGTTAATGTTATCATGTAAATCCGTGGCGATTGTTTTCAATGTTTGCTCCTGCACCTCCATCTGCAATTTCAGTAATTCGTGCTGGAAGGTTTGTTTTAGTTGCAGGGTCTCTTCATGGTGTTTCTTCTTCCGGCGGTTATACACGCTAATGTACGCGATGAGGAATCCCGGTGCTATCAGGAAAATTAAACTGATCCAACCGATCAGGGTCATTATTTCATTTGACGATACCTGCATATAAAAGCGTATGACCAGCAACCATACAATAACACGTTCAGTACTTTAAAAATATGATACCGCAGCGAATATTGAATACTATCCGCTACGTGATCGTTCACCAGGTATTCAAAGAATGTATTCGTAGCCGTTCCTCCGAAATAAAATATGAGTGTACCACTCACCCACCAGAAAGGCGCATAGGTGAAAAGGTTTACGTAATGATCATCTTTCAGCACCAGGTAAAAATAATAGAGTGACGCCACAATGAACACCACTGCCATCAGGACGATGGTATGATGTGCATATCGGGAAAACCGGCCGGGCAACGTTTCTATCAGGAAACTGCTGCCCACCAATATAAACCAGCCAATCAATACACGCTGCTTCAGGCAAAAGGGTTTCAACAAATAGTAAAACATACTGCTGACTGCAATACACTCCAGTGGCACTAATCCATTGTACAAAGGTGTGTTGGGAAGATGCAGCGTTTCCCGGAAATAAATCCCCCCGGTTTCCACCAGGCATACAATGAGAAGGTAAGCTGGAAAGCGCCTCCACAAAAGGTCTTTGTCTGCCGTAAGACAAACAAGACCGATGAAAAAGCAGATCCATTCCGCCACGGTGTTAACAGTGAAGTATCGCATGATGGCTCCGTGTTTTCATTAATTTTTCAACAACCTGGCGCCATAGCACTTGGCCGGAGGTGGACATAATTCACCGTGGTTCTCCGCATTGTCTTCTATCGTTAACAAAAAGCCTTTGCGTTGCTGTGTACCTGCCGGCAAAGTAGAATCCCCGAAATAATCAACTTTATTTTTTGTAGAAACAATGACCAGCGTATTGCGTCCCCAATAATCAGGCGCGGGTGCAGGCTCCGCTAATACACCTTCAGTCTTCAAATTGCCGGGGGAATAGGTACTGTCATAGGTAGCGAAATAGAACCGCATGCCATCTCCTCCGTCCTGGTCCAGCTGACAAATCAAATCTCTTATCCGCGATTTATCAAACCAAATACAGCGGGTGTTTGGTAGAAGATCAACCACATCAGAACCCCGGGGACCTTGCGTTGGTATCGTATCCACCAGCTTCCCATAATTGGCGACGTAGCGACAGGCCTGTTCAAAACTCAACAATGCATGTTTCGGAACTGCAGCATTATTACAGAAAGACTGAACAGGTGCCGGCCATTTACGGGAGGCCATCCATCCGGATGCTATACCAACAATAAGCGCGATGGCTGCAACAACATAGATTTTCAAGGAAGTCATAAAAACAAATTAGCAGGGAATAAATATTTTATGGATCAGGTATTCAGAACGTTTCGGGTCAGCACATCTTACTCAATGTAAGGCAAAACCTGGAAAGTTTAAATATCCTGCGACTCAAAGATCATTGACCCCGCGTTACCGGAAAAGGTGGAAAACAACTTCGTAGCAGCCTTTTTTTAGGGTACATATACGGACAAACATCGGGGCATCCGCTACCAACACGGTGGTATTCATCTCCCTACATAAAAAAACCAGCGGAAAAAGCTCCCGCTGGCATCATTTAAATAACCAACAAAACTATTTTACAGGCGAACCATCTGTATTATAGAACAACTTCTTCACGGTATTCCCTTTCTTTACTGTTACCCTGAAGTAAGATTTCCTTGTTGTTTCACTTACCAGCCGTGTATACTTATCCGACTCAATGGTATAGCCCGGGTATGTCTTTTTTATAGCCGCTACAATGTTATCAGGCAGAGGTACATCCTTCACTTTTACCTGCGAGGCGAGCTTGGCACCACTCTTATCATACAAGGCATAATAAGTATCACCATTCTTCTCTACACTCACAGAATAATAGTCCGGATTGCTCCCGGGCTTTGCCCCATTGGATGTTACCAGCCAATCCTCCTTTGTATACTGAGCAGGTACGGCGAAATAAGTCGTTATGCTCCCATCCCGAAACTCTCTTTCTGCCGCCCCTGTCACTTCTACCGGGACTACTTTTTTATCTACTCTCCGTAGATTCAAATTGGCCACATTTTGCGCAAACATCGTAAAAGATGCGCCGATCAGGACGCTAATAACCAGGATCTTCTTCATACATTAATAATTATAAGGTTGAATGAGAGATGGTGCCAGGAAGTTTATGCGAAGGGACAATTGATTAACACGCCCGGGACACAAAGGGTTCAATGACCATTAAAAATCATCCCTCTACTCCTTCCGGATCCGCTCTCCTTCAGCTTTAGATCCAATATCTCTTTTTCCCGGCCCTTTAGCTCCCGATCCAAATGACTTCGTATAGGTCAACTTGAGCACACTCGCTACACCGGATTCTGTATGGATAGCCACGTGATTTTTTATGGCAAACGCTTCTTCCGTCAACGTGCCATAGTACACATTAATCTTAACGGTCCGTAGTATATCGGTCCAGGCTAATTGAATAGTCCCCCAGTTATTTTTCAGCTCTTTTTTTACACCTGCATTCAGCGCACCCATACCTCCAACTTTCACAGATCCGTTATAGAACAAGGAATTGTACCAACCAGAAAGCTCCATAGTAAAATCTTCAGGTAACTCAAAGGACTCATTGAAATTCAGTGTATAACCAAAATAGGCTTTGTTAACAGGTTCCCTGGTATAGTCCAGCTTAAACTGCCGCAGCCCGCCGCTAAACCCATAATCCATATTCCACCAGTCTGTTACCTTCCAGGGTAAATTAACCTGCAAAGTGATATTGTTCTGGTAAAGGAGATTTTGGGGAGAGACATACAAAAGGTTCGCTGCCGGCCTTTCGGTCAGCTGATACCTGGCTATCGGATGCTCATCTCTGCTGAATAACAGGGAAAATGTATATCCGTTATAGTTATACCCCAACTTGATATTATTGGTGATCGTTGGCTGCAGTAATGGATTACCGGTGTACACCGCAGTAGGATCACTATAGGTTACATAAGACGCCAGGTCATTGTAAGACGGCCTGCTGATTCTTTTGCTGTAAGACAGCTGCAGCGCAGACGCTTCGTTCAGTTTTTTTGAAAAGGATATTTCCGGGAACAATACTCCCTGGCGTCTGTTCAGGGGATTTTTTCCTGTTACGGGATTACTCATTTTGGTATTCGCATACTCATACCTGGCGCCAAGAGTCAGGCTCACCCTGGGATTTATTTGCGTGGTAACCGTAGCATAGGCCGCACCTATTGCTTCTTTCATTTCAATATCTTCTGCTGTTTCTATCCTGTTTACCCACTCATGATCGATCATGCTTTCTATCCTGGATGAGCTGGCACTTTTTGTATAAGTGCCCTTAACCCCGGCTGCCAGTTTCACATTTTTAGCCAACGTTTTTGTGTAATCGACTTTGCCTACAGCAACATGAATAGCCGTATTGGCAAAGCCTCTCTGTTGCGGTGAAAAAAGAGGATCATTGCCTCCGGCGGTGGTTCCGGTCTTATTCATAAAAATACTTTGCACTACTGAAGGATTACTGTTTTTGAAAAAAAGATAGTCAACATCTACATTTATTTTTTCACCTTCTCTTATTTCTTTTTCTATGTAAACGGCTCCCACTCCATTTCTCCAGCGGTTCATCCCTTTAACAGCTCCTGCATAATTCAGCAGAGAATCTGGTAATACATGATAGATAGCACGGTTTACCGTAGCAGAAGATGTACTACTGTTATTATAGGATAAACTCACGCCTATAAGGACTTTGGGGGTTATATTCCTGTCAAACCCCAGCGATACATCATGGTTATTCTGCGCTATTCTTGCTGTATCCCAACCCAATACATTCATCTGTCCTCCAAATACCGGCATATCCTGGTCGCTGTCAATATACATATCGCTATACGTACGGTTATGCGAAAAGTTATAAGATCCATACAGGTGGCTACCGGCCGAATTATTAGCCAAACGGATACTCCCCATTCCCTTTTCTCCTTTACCGTATCCTCCCGTAACTGTCAAAGAACCGTTCATGCCTTGTTGCCTGTTTTTTTTCAGTACAATGTTGATGATCCCGGCACTTCCTTCTGCATCGTATCTCGCGCCAGGTGTGGTTAACAGCTCTATTTTCTCTACGTCATTCCCGCTCATCCCTGTCAGAAGGTTCACCACCTGGTCCACCGGCAGGCGCATCAGCTTCCCGTTCAGCATGACCGCTACACCACTTTTTCCATTCAATGCAATACTGTTATTGCGATAGTCTATCGTTACCCCAGGTGACCGCTCCAACAGCGCTAAGACAGAACTGCCTTTTGTTAGTACGCTACTCTCTACGTTCATTACTATTCCTTCTGCTTGCTGCTGATACAAGGGCTTTGTCGCGGCTATCGTTACTGCTCCCAGCTGCCTGGCTGTTTCCTTTAATATCAGCGTCTCAAAATTTTTCCCGGGCTGGCTGACGGTTAGCTCGAATACAGGTGAGTCCCAGGATTCATAACCCATACTGGTCAGGCGCAGGATATACCTTCCTGGTTCCGGGCTGGATAACAGGTAGCTGCCCTTTTCGTCCGATAAAGCGGTTTTTACAATGGAGGTATCCATCGCCTTTAACAACAGCACGTTAGCAAAAGGAACTGCCTGCCCGCCGGGAGTCAGCAGCTTTCCGGATACCTGGGCATGGGCATTTTGCGCGAGACAAAATAGTAACAAAGGAAAGATCCTGTTTTTCATGCTTTTATTTTTTGAGAAGGAAATCGCCTGAAGGGGCTTTCGAGACAAAGAAATGCGTAGCCGGAAGATTTAAAAAAAGGGAATGACCACCCGTTGGATATAATTGACAACCCGCAAAAAAAACGGTCGCAAGATCGGAAACCGCTGTCCGCGGCGATATTTCACCCGTCATATACCCTGAAGGGTATTTTGTCAATTATTTAGGGGAATTCATATAGCAGGGGTTTAAAATTCCTACGGATTGGCGTAACTTCAGAAGGGGCGTTCTCATCCCCTGCCGTATAAATCAGTACATGAAATGAGTACTCCATCATATAGCAAATCAACGCGTTATTGGCTATTCAGATATAAGCTACACCATATTCCATTTTGGGTGGCATATAACTATCTGTGGTGGACAGTAGCCATCGGCAATCCTGTAAAGGCGGCCAGCGCCATGTTCTTTTCTCCGTTTACTATAAAGTTTCTTTTCTATCTTATTTTCCAGGCAGCAGCTGTCTATTTTAATTTGTACGTCCTCATTCCAAAATACCTGGAAAAAGGCAGGTTCACTGTGTATATCATCTCCCTGATCATTACTATTTTATGTGCTACCTGTTTAATTATTCCCGGCTACTATTTTAGTGCGATGGCTGCCGGCCAAACAATGACAGAGCTTTACGGTAAAGAGACCGCAGGCTGTATATATCAATTTTTTGGTACCGCCCTTCCCTCTACCTTAGCGGTGATGACGCTGGCGATGAGCATTACGCTGACCAGGAACTGGCTGCAAACACAAAGGCGCCAACAACTGCTTGAAAAAGAAAAACTGGAGACAGAACTGAATTTTCTGAAGTACCAGTTTAACCCCCATTTTCTTTTCAACTCCATCAACTCCATATTCTTTCTCATCCATAAAAACCCGGACATGGCCTCTGCTTCCCTGGCCAAGTTTTCTGATCTGCTCCGATATCAGTTATATGATTGCAATGACAAACAAATCCCGCTAAGCAATGAGATCTCCTACCTGGAAAATTTCATTGAGCTGGAAAAACTACGGCAGAATAATAACATGGAAGTTACGGTTCAGATGAATCAGCAACACACCGGACACTTGCTGATAGCCCCTTTTATACTCATGACCTTTGTGGAAAATGCATTTAAACATGTTTCTAAACATACTGACGCTCCCAACTGGATACACATCAACATGCAGCTGGATCAGCAGCAACTGGATATGACCATTTCCAACAGCACCGCTCCTGATATGGGAGATGAAGTAGTGCACTATGGAGGCATCGGATTAAAGAATGTGCAGCGCCGACTGGACTTAATTTATTCCGGACAATATGAGTTGGACATAGATCGCGATGAGAATATGTTTACCGTACGATTCAAATTAAATCTTACTCCACTCAAGCAAGCGCCTGCGAATCAGCAGCTGGCTTTAACCTATAAATAGTTGACCATGATAAACTGTGTAATTATTGATGATGAGCCACTGGCAAGGGAGGGAATAGCGAGTTATGTAAGAGAGATCGATTTTTTACATCTTACGGCCACCTGTAAAAATCCGATAGAATTGATGAAGTTACTGGACGAACATCCAATAGACCTTATCTTCCTGGATATCCAGATGCCCAAAATGAATGGTATTGACTTCCTGAAAATAGTGCAAAAGCCCCCCATGGTAATTATCACTACTGCCTTTCCAACCTATGCCCTGGAAGGGTTCCAGCTGAATGTACTCGACTATTTGTTAAAGCCTATTACTTTTGATCGCTTTTTTAAATCTGTCAATAAAGCAAAAGATTATCACCAGCTCATCACAAAGCCCGCTACACCTGATACATCGCAAATGGAAAAACATGCCGACTACTTCTTTATAAAATCCGGTAGTAAATATGAGAAAATCTGTTTCGATGATATACTCTATGTAGAAGCTATGCAGAATTACATTAACATTTACACCAGGAAAGGGAAGTATGTAACCCTGTTATACTTAAAAAGCCTGGAACAGAACCTGGACCCGAAAGCCTTTATACGTGTGCATAAATCATTCATTGTTTCCATCAGCAAAATAGAAGGAATCGAAGGCAATGAAATTTTCATACAGTCCCACCGCATCCCTATCAGCAGGAATTATCATGAACAGGTGATTGAGCAGGTAGTAAAGAATAAGCTCTGGGATAAAATAAAATTCTCCTGAGCCCCTTCCTTAAACTGTAGCTGCTGCCGGCTGTTTGGCTTTCACGTTAATGACTGTACGATTTATAATATACGGCGTCATCACAATCAGTAACATCAGTACCAATATAAGGATGGCCACCAACTCGTAGTAGTCCATTGCATATTTTAAAAATGCCTGTTTCTGGATAGCTTTGTCCAATAGTCCCGGCGCCAGTTTCGCCGCCTGATCTGCCATCAGGCCCCGCGCCTGTAAGGCTGACTGGTAAGTATGCAACCGCTCCGCCAACCCGTTATCCACTCCTGATATACCATCACTCAACCGCATCGCATGTGTTTTGGTGAAGTACAGAGAGAAATAATTAATCAACGCAGTGCTCATGGCGAAAAAAGTAAACCGTATAAATACCCCGGCAGTGGAAGCTGATACACTGATACTCTCCGGTACGGAAGAGATGATAAACAGCACGATGGGCGTTAGTAACATGCCTGCCCCCCAACCCTGGATGATCAGTGGTAATATAAAAGTAGACTGGTCGGCCTCAGCAGCAAACAGAAAGTACATAGAACAATGAAAGACCAGCAACCCGAAAAAACCCACCAGCCAGATGAATTGTAGCGGTCTTTTCCTGATCACCAACCGCGCCGAGATCACGGCGCCAATCACAATCCCCACCAGGTTGTACGATAATAACTCATAGGTGTGCAGCGGATCCATTCCCAAAACGGTCGAGAAAAAGCTGGTCGTTACATTAAACGATCCCCGGATCAGGTAGAGCGCGCCCAATAAGAGAATACCAAATAGGAATGCTCTCGACTTAAATACATCCATATTAATGAAAGGCCGCTTACGATGCAACTGCCTTACCACAAAAGTGGCGGCCAGGAATACTACACCGATCATACATCCAACTATCCTGGCATCCTGCAACCAGTAATATTGCTGCCCATATATCAGGATATATCCCAGCATCATCAACATAGGCGCATATAGAAAGAAACTGGTCCAATCCAGCTGGTATAGCGGCATGCGGCGTACCAGGTGCACTTTGTTCATCAACAGGAGTAATAATACCGCCCCCGGAACAAAGGCATAAATGATCATTTTATACAACACGTTATATTCATAATCATCTACCAGCGGTGCGGTCACCAATGAGGTCAATGAGCCTGAACAGAGGATCATTCCATAAAAGATGGCGTATCCTACTTCCCTTGCGTGTTCAGACTGCAGCCTGCTGAACAGCAGGGTTAAGCAAATGCTGGTTACACCACAGTTCAGTATTCCCTGCAGAAAACGGCAGATGAAAAGAACAGGAATCTCCCGGGTGTGATAGCACCAGTAAGTCACCATTACCTGTAGTACCAGGCAGATCAGAAAATATTCTTTGGTGGCGATGCGGCTGAAAAAACGTTTCTCCAATGGCGTGAAAGCCACTAAAGATGCGTAATACACCAGCATCGAAAATTGTATATCCTGCGGCTCTGCCCCATAAAATCCCGTAGCTGCGTTCACGTTAGCTGTAGACAATGCGAACAACATCACCGTGGGAAACAATACCAGGAAGATAGTCAGTCTGATCAGCCATTCGGGCACCCATGAGCGGAATATCTGTTTACTTTGCCCCATGATTATTTACGTTCTTTTGCAATAGATACATTCACATTCATACCGGCAGATAATAATTTCAATTCCTCAGGTGTACCATCCAGCCGGATACGCACCGGAATACGCTGGGCAATTTTTACGAAGTTACCAGTAGCATTATCTGGCGGCAACAATGAAAAACGGCTGCCAGTGGCGCCTGACAGCGATTCGATTTTCCCGGTCAGTTTCTTTCCTGGAAAGGCATCCACGGCTATTTGCGCAGTTTCGCCCACCGCCATATGACGGATCTGCGTTTCTTTAAAGTTGGCTACCACCCATTTACCGGCTTCCCAGTCTACAATATATGCCAGTACTTGTCCTGCCTGCACGAGTTGCTTTGGTTGAATCGTGCGGCGGCCCATTTTACCATTGTAAGGGGCGGTAATAATAGTATAAGAAACGTTGAGGTCATTCTTTGTCACTACCGCCATTCTCCGCTTGATTTCCGCTTCCAGGGCGCTCTGCTGCACTTTGGCATCGTTGATTTTTGCCAGGGAAGCCTGATAGGCATCTATGGCAGTGTTGTAATCTGAACGTGCTACCGCCAGTGCTGCCTCTACCCTTTCCAGTTGTTGTTTGGTGGCAGATTCTACATCAAATAATTTTTTATACCGATCATATTCCTGTTCCTGGTGAGTCAATTTTGCTTTGGCGGCGGCAATCTGTGATTGATATACTTTCGATGACTGAGCGGTAGTGCTGACATTACTTTCCAGTATACCCACCTGTGCTTTTGCATTTAACAGGGAGGCTTCTGCTTCCTGTTGTTGTGCGGCATACTCACTGTTATCAATGATAATCAGGGTGTCACCTTTTTTTACTTCCTGATTTTCTTCATACCGGATCTCTTCTATATAACCCGTCACCTTTGCCACTACCGGGTTAATGTATTCATCCACCTGGGCGTCATTGGTTTCTTCAAATTTCATTTGATGGAGTAACGTTCTTATTCCCCAGATAGCCAGGCATACCACTACAATAGATGCGATGATCGTGGTGATACGTGAAATGAGTCTGTCAGTTCTATTGGTTTTCGTGTTGGTGTTCGTCTTCATATATTAAAGGTTGCCTGTTGCTTTCAGTAATTGATAGTATTGCAATTGTGCGGTGACTTGCGCCGTGGTAAGATCAAAGCGGGATTGCAGCAATTGCGTTTCTGCGTCCAGCAGGTCGGTTAATAAGGACAGCTGATTGAAATAGGTATTATTGACAATCCGGAAATTCTCCTTTGCCTGTGTGATATTATCATTAGCAACGCCTATGCGGGTAATCGCTTCGGTATAACGCAGGTAGGCCGCTTTCACTTCCTGCCTTACCTGGTCCTTCGTATCCGCATGTTCAATTTCCTGTCGCTCCAGGTTTATCTTTGCTTCCTGCTTCCTGTGTTTGTTCTGATAAAATGCGGAGATAGGTACTCCCGCTTTAACGCCTACCTGTCCCAGTCCGTATAAGGCGATGGAATAAGGGTAAAAGAGGATCTGCGGATATGTATAGGCGTACTCGGCATACAGTCCTATTTTAGGCAGGATGTTACTTTTCACATCCTTCAGTTTCAATTCACTCAGCGCCGTTTCCTTTTCTGAAATCTTAAATGCAAAGGAATGTTCGTAGGCATCTGCCACATAATCTTCGTAGGTACGTGCAGGTGTTTGGGAGGCTATCAGGGTATCTATCGACAGCTGATTCTCTATGCTGTCGGCCTGGCCAATCATAATGTTCAGCCGCTGGTTGGCGATAGCGATGCCATTCCTTATTTCCAGCAGTGTCATCTTTTGTTTAGACAACTTCAGTTCTGCACGGAGCAGGTCACTTTTAAGGACTACACCATTCTTATGCAGCTGCCGGATCTCTTCCAGTTCTTTCTCTCTTTCATTGATATCCTGTAACATTACTTTTTCGTACATCCGTCCCCGGTAGATGTCGAGGTAAAGAGCGGCTGCTTTATAGCGGATTTCGGTAGTAGAAAGGTTTTGCTGCTCTTTCGCCAGCTCGGCTTCTGTTTGTCTGACTTTGATTTCCCGGGTGGTTTTACCACCGTTGTATACATTGAGATAAGCATCTGCGCCAAACTGGTAATAGCCGTGCACAACAGGATATTGTGTCGGCGTGTTAAGCAGGCCGTCTTCGTAGATGGCCAGATTGGAAACACGGGCATACACGCCATTGGCTTTTACTTCCGGTAAGCGCTCATCTTTGGCTGCTTTGGTGCGTTCGTCCATGCTTTGTACACGGAGGTATTGAATTTGCAACTGGCGGTTGTAAACATCTGCTTTTTTCCATACATCCGTTAACGTTAGGGTATTCTTCTCAGGGTCCTGACTAAAGGCTGTTTGGGTGCTGAATATTGTGATAAACACCGCTCCCACCAGCCACTTATTAGTAATTGTAGACATATCTATTGTGATGAAGATGCAAAGTTCCAACCCTATTAGTTAATTTATTTTCTATAAATTGCCATAAAATTGTTAGATCCGGCCAAATGAAAGATATTAATCCACAACTGGTACTGGAAGATGTTGATGCCATCCCGGAATCCGCATATGTATGGCACTGGAAAACGGAGCATCATTTTTCCTACCATAAGCATAACAAAGGACAGCTGACGTATGTTGAGGGTGGTGTGGCTTTTTTATACACAAAAGATAAAACCTACTTTCTTCCTGCCCGCCATTATATGTGGGTACCAGCAGGTGTGGAACATTACTTCCAGCATCGGTATCCGGCCAATTATGTGCGCACGGTTTACTTTTTCAGTGAACCCGGAGACCAGGACGATCCTTTCTATACGAAAACAGGCATTTATCCGGTCAGCAATCTGTTGCTGGAAATGATTCTTCATACTGCCTCCTGGGATGGTGATGTGCTGCCCGATGACAAGCGCTTTATATTCATTAAAGCCATGAAGAACATGCTGCCTGAAATCAGCTCCGTGCCCTTGCCCATTACGTTGCCCACCACGGACAATCCACGGCTTAAGCCTGTTTTAAAATACATACAGGAAAACCTAGGGGAACCCTTATCGCTGGAAAGCGTAGGACACGAATTCAGCTACAGTGAACGTACGCTGACACGGTTATTCCGCTCCACCATGGATATTTCCTTCTTTCAATACCTGAAACTGGCCAGGATGATTAAAGCCATGGGCTACCTCCTGGAAACGGAGAAAACCATCAACGAAATCGCCTGGGATACCGGGTATAACAGCGTTTCTGCCTTCAGCAATACCTTCTATAAACTGGTGGGAAAAAGACCCAGTGACTTTCAACCAAAGGGAAACCGTCCATCCCAAAGTGTTTGAATTTATCGGGCTTTTACACAATCTTTAAAGTCAATCAAGATCTGCTTCATGAATTTAATGAGAAAGCCAATCATGCTACCCTTGCTAATGGCGGGCATGGTGAGCCTGACAACTGTACAGGCCCAACAAAAGAAGAGTCTGCCGGCTCCTTCCTTAAAAGAAGATCTGCCCTCACATTGGTCGGTGACGCTTAATCCGGATACCACGGTTACTACTTATCACGATGTAACGGTGAAAGGCAGAAAGATTCCTTACAAAGCAATTGCCGGTACTCAACCCGTTTGGGACCAGGACGGCAAAGTATTGGCAGGGCTATTTTACACCTATTACGAAAGAACCGATGTGAAAGACCGCAATACAAGGCCGTTGGTCATCTCTTTCAATGGCGGACCAGGTACGCCTTCTGTATGGATGCAAATCGCCTACACCGGTCCCCGGTTGCTGAACATCGATGAGGAAGGATATCCTGTACAACCTTATGGCATACACGAAAATCCCGAGTCCATTCTTGATATTGCAGATATCATTTACATAGATCCTGCCAACACGGGTTTCTCCAGGCTACTTGGGAAAGATGTGCCCAGGGAAAAGTTCTTTGGTGTTAATGCAGACATCCGGTATCTCGCTGAATGGATCAATACTTTCGTGTCCCGTCAGAACAGATGGGCATCTCCCAAATACCTGATAGGCGAAAGCTATGGTACCACCCGTGTATCCGGACTGGCACTGGAATTACAGAATGCACAATGGATGTACCTGAACGGCGTTATCCTGGTCTCCCCCACTGAACTTGGAATTCAGCGCAACGGGCCTGTGGATGCTGCTTTGCGGCTCCCCTATTTTGCCGCTACTGCCTGGTATCATAAAGCCTTACCAGCCGATCTGCAACAGAAAGACCTCACTGCTGTTTTACCGGAGGTAGAAGCATTTACCATTCATGAACTGATCCCAGCTATCAGTCAGGGTGGATTTCTGGAAGAGCAGCAGCGTAAAAATATAGCCGCTAAAATGGCCCGCTACTCCGGCTTATCGGAGAAAGTAATTTTGCAGCATAACCTGAATGTACCTCCCAGTTTCTTCTGGAAAGAATTACTGAGAGATAAAGGATATACGGTAGGTAGATTGGATTCCCGCTACAGGGGTATCGATCGGGAAGATGCGGGGAACGGTCCGGACTATAATGCAGAGCTGACCTCCTGGTTACATGCGTTTACACCTGCTATTAATATTTACCTCAGAGAAGAATTGAAATTCCATACTGATTTGAAGTACATGATGTTTGGCCCGGTACATCCATGGGATAACAATGGCGACAATACCGGTGAAAACCTGCGCGATGCAATGGCGGCTAATCCTTACCTGCATGTAATGATCCAATCCGGCTATTATGATGGCGCCTGTGATTACTTCAATGCTAAATACAGTATGTGGCAAATGGATCCGGGTGGGCGTTTGAAAGACCGTCTATCCTGGCGTGGCTACCGCAGTGGTCATATGATGTACCTGCGCAAAGATGATCTGACAACAGGTAATGATGATATCCGGGCATTTATAAATGCCTCTCTGCCTAAAACAGGACAGGCAGCGAAATACTGAACCGGCTTTTAGCTTTTAGCGTTTAGGCTTTAGCGTTAATCAAACGCTAAAGCCTAAACGCTAAATGGGGTCAGTCGCAATACTTTAACAGTAAGCCCTTATATTTTATACGCCACTCCCAGTGTGAGGTAGATATTATATAATGGGAAAGACATACCCTTGAAATCACCTGGGAAGATAGGACGCAGGCCCCAATCCAGGTTACCATTGATACTGAGTTTTTTACCTACCCGATAGGACGCACCACCCTGTAAACCAGCATCGAAAGAGCGCACTTCTGTACCGAAATCAAAGGTTGCTTCTGAGATGATCACCTTTTCCCCTGTAGGTCCCCCATTGCGGATATAGCCATCAGAAACGGTTCCGTGGAAATTAGAACTGAATAACCAGGCAACATAACCTCCCAGGTTAAAGCGCCATTTGTCGTTTGGTGTAAAGACAGCACTTATTGGAAAAGATACATACGCATTACGTACAATGGTTTTATTTTTACCACTGAAATCGCCTTCGAAACGACCTCCATCACTGGTGGTGATGATAGTAGGAAAATACTGTACTTCATCTTTCGTACCCATTCCTTTGTAATCGAGTTTAACGGCTACTGCAGCTCCCCATTTAGCCGTAGCGCGGAAAGACAATTCATAACCCAATGACGGGCTGAATTCCGGCCAGAAGCCTTCTATTTTGCGGATGGTATTGGGAAAGCCCACCGGCGCAGTTCCTCCGAAATTAAATCCCGCCAGGATACGATGTTCCAGCCCGCGCTTAAATCCGCTATTCTTCGTTTGTTCGTTTCCGTTATCCTGTGCAAATAAGGTAGTAGCTGCCATCAGCATACCCAGCATCAGTCCTGATATTTTTATATTCATATGCTCAGATATAATCTTTACTCGTGTACAATTTCCAAATTATCCAATACCAGTTTGCTGCCCACAGCACCTCTGTAATGGTCTCCTTCCGCACTGGAAGAGGCGATGATCGCCAACATTAAGGGCTCGCCCGGAATGACCGATTTACCGGCAACAGGTGTGAACGGAATATCGAAATGTGTCCAGCTACTCTTTGCGGTTCCATCTCCCAATATAGCCGTAGCGATTACCCTGTCGGAAGTAAGAATATTGGTTGCATCCAGCCTGGTAGTACCACTGTATAATACTGCATAGATGGAGCATTTATCGATTTGTCCAGGCACAGGATTCGCCTCTTTGTCTATGAACTGCGCACCTGGCTGGTACTTATAATTCCCGGTAAAACTTTTAGGCATGATGCCCCTGTAAGGTTGTCCGAACTGGGTACACTTCAGCGGATTTTCCATCAGGTAGTCGGTTACGAAATTGCCGAGGAACATAGATCCGGCAAACAGGTGAATACCCATCCATCCGGACAGGGCATTACCTGGCATGGTTTCCATTTCAGCAGCATACTTACCTTCAAAAGCATTGGTGCTGACATGCAAAGGGAAATCATTGATTGCTGTTACGCCTGTGATGGCGATGCCAATATTGCCCGAAGCCCAGATATTACGGCCGTCTTCTGCCAATGGGTTTACATATTTCCAGGAGCCGCCGGATGGAGCCACCAACGTATCCCATCTTTCAAAACCAAATTTCCAGACACCGGTCTGCACTACCTCTACTGTATATGCTCTTTCTGTTCCCGTTGCAGAAGTAACTACATACTTTTTAATCCCGGTATTGTCAAACCGCAGTGTATCGCCGGATGCAGGTGACACATGGCCACCGGCACTTACCTTGATAACAGGTGCAATTCCTTTTTCAAAAGCTTCCTCTGTCAGATACAAGCGGATTTGAGATTTTGTCTGATCAATAAAAACATCTCCTGTCAATTGATTCTGTGCTACCGTGAAAGTTTCGATGTCTGCTTCGGGATTGAGAGGCGCATCCTTAATACACGACTGTAGCAGGCCCACCGAGGCCGCTATACAACATAGTTTCCGTACATTCATTTTCCGTTCGATTTGTTAAAACTTCGCAAAGGTACGAAAGATGAATGGAGGCACCACATCTATAGCTGCACATGAATGATTTATTGCGGAACAATCTGCACGCTATCCAGCACCAAACGACTGCCTATAGCGCCTTTATAAGTATCCCCATCTTTACTCGAAGAAGCTACAATCGCCATCATCATTTTATCATTGCCTGTATATGATTGTAATTCTACAAACGGTACATCAAATTTTGTCCAGGCGCTCCTGGGCCCACCATCAGGGATAGTGGCACGGGCAAGTATCCTGTCTGATGTGTTAATGTTAGTTGCATCAAGACGAACCGTTCCTCTGTACAATACCGCGTAAATCGAACAACTGTCTTTCATGCCTGCAATAATATTTCCGGCCTTATCCTGGTATTTCTCTCCCGGCTGATATTTATAATAACCTGTAAAACGGGAAGGCTTACCCAGGTAGGGCTGTCCGAATTGCGTAGCTTTCAACGGCGCCACAAACGCATTTGTGGGATCAAATACACCGAGAAAAAGAGAACCAGCAAATAATTTAATACCCACCAGGTTTGATAATGCCGTACCTCCACGTGTCAGTAACTCCGCAGCATATTTTCCGTGATAAGCATCTGTGGTAGCCCGCAACGGATATTCCAGCGGATCTTTCTTTACACCGGATAACGCCACCCCGGGATTACCGGATGACCATGACTCACTGGTGTCTGCTATAGTACTATCTATTTCTACCACATACTGATATTTATCTTTATCATTCACCAGCCAGTGCTCAAAATCCCATGCAAATACACCTAAGTTGGCAACCACGATTGTATATGTTTTCTTATTGGCACCATTAGCAGAAGTAACTACATACTGCTTCGTACCTGTGCCATTAAATTTCAGTGAGTCGCCTGATGCAGGCACTACAGATGCTCCCGAAGAAACAGTAATCGTTGGCCTTACACCGCTATCAAAAGCTTCCGGTGTGAGTGACAAAACAATTCTGGCATTTGCCTGGTCTATGAAAACGTCTCCGGTTAAATATTGGCGGTCTATCCTAAAGGTTTCAATATCAGCTTCCGGGTTAATGGGTGCATCTTTTATACAGGCGTGAAACGATAACATCAGTGTGGCCAGGTAGCATAGTTTTCTTATATTCATGCGCTTATTGGTTGAGTAATTACAACAACCCCTAACGGTCAAAAGTTCAATTTATTTCCTGCGCTGGATATTTCCATAAATTATTATCATTGCAACATGGTTGATCAACAGCGAATAAAGCGGCTATTAATTTATGCGGCGAAATGCGTCACAGGCGTGCTGGTAGTACTTGGCCTGTCATGGGCATTTGATTATAAAGACATCATATGGGTATTAATTTCTGTGATGCTGGTGTTGTCTCCCGATGGATCTGATGCAGTAACGTTAGCGGTTACACGCATTAAAGCCAATGTAGTAGGTGGCATTTCCGGGTTCCTTTTAATCCTGTTGCATCCCAATATGATCCTGATGATGTGTACAGCTGTTTTCATTACAGTGATCATCTGTAACCTGCTCAACCTTGAAGCCGCGACCCGCACTGCCCTGGCAGCTACCATTATTGTGATGACACATGAAGCCGGTGCGCATGTATGGGATACCGCAGTAGAAAGAGTGTTGTCTGTACTGGCCGGCTGCCTCCTGGGATTACTCATTACCTTTATCTTCCATAATAAGTATACGAAGCAAACAGCAGAAATGATCCTGCCTAAATTGGACCGGGGTGGTGAATAGGGATTCAGAATTCCTCCAGAATTAGCCTATACATTTGGCTGACTAAGGAGTGATGCATGAAGAAAATGATATTCTCAGCAGGATTGGCATTGGGCGCCTTTACCTGCTCCAGCAGCGTAGCAGTAGCCCAGGATACCGATTCCCTGCCTTCCGGAAAAGATTCCGTTCGCATGGTAACAGCCGTCCCTAAATACCCGCTTACCCAAACCCGGACATCCGGATTTCACGTAACGGTAGCTGAAATTGCTGTTCCCGCAGCGATGATAGGCTATGGCTTAATTGCCCTGAACAATCCAACTCTCCGGGATCTCAACACCACCACTAAAGCAGAACTGAAAGAGGACCATCCCACCTTTCGGACACATATCGACAACTACCTGCAATATGCGCCCGTAGCCGCAGTATATATACTGAATGCTGCCGGTGTACACGGTAAACACAATTTGCGCGACCGGACCATTATCCTGGGTATTTCAGCTATCCTGACCGCTGGAACCGTAGAAGGTGTGAAACACTGGTCGCATGAGGAACGTCCCGATGGATCCGATTTCCTTTCTTTCCCTTCCGGCCATACCGCCACCGCCTTTGCCGCGGCAGAATTCCTCCGGCAGGAATATAAAGACGTGTCGCCCTGGTATGGCGTAGCCGGCTATCTGGCTGCTACTGCCACAGGGGCTCTGAGAATGTACAATAATAAACACTGGCTGAGCGATGTAGTGGCTGGCGCCGGTGTGGGCATGTTAAGCACCAAAGCCGCCTACTGGATGTATCCCTGGATACAGCGAACCTTATTTAAAGACGGCTCCCGGAAGGCCGACAAGGTGATCATGCCATTCTATAACCCCCAGTTTCACAGCGCCGGACTTAGTTTTATCTTCTTCCCACGGTAATCCCGGATCAGGTTGAAAACCTGGGAATAGTTCATTAGAACCCCATCATTATAGTCAGCATTACCTTTTCCTTATATAGGCCCCGTCGAGCCTATGCCTGGCACCCGCTATGTACCTATAGAAGTACAGCAGCTGAGGTGGACTTGATACGGGGATGAGGTGGACTTGATACGGGGATGAGGTGGACTTGATGCGGGGATGACTTCCGGATGCACTACCGAATAAGAAGGTAAATGGAGGTGAGAAACGGCCATAGTAGGACTGCTCCAGCTACCAGACTGTAGCTTTATCCCAACCTGGTCCGCCATCTCCCGATCATGATAAAAATATCTCATACCGACAACCGGATGAGTTTATTGACATGCAAATGCCCAACTAATATATATTAAAAAAATTTGGGGAATATTAAGCGAAGAATAGATGGGGGTTAACCCCTAAAGCTGACCTGGTTACAAACACCTGTTTTTGGCAATGGGGCAAAGTTGCAGGATTCTATCGAGAAATTTTGTGATTTAATTGTTAACGTCAGAAAAAAATACTCATTTTTACGAAAAGCTACCGTGAAGAGGTAATATAATCTTACTTTCTTTAACATCGGATTTACAATTCCATGAATGATTCCCGTTATTTTAGCACTATCAAAATGATAATTAAAATCCTGTTGACCTGCTGTAGCCTAGTTATGATTTAACAAACCCCGTCCTCAAAAGCTATTAACTATGTATGTTCCGGTAATTATTTTCTTTTTTTTCATGATGTGGTATATCCATTTCAGAACCCAAAGCTTCCGCAGCGCTAATTTTAAGGAAAAGAAATTAAAGCCTGTTGCAGGAGAAGATGCCATGCAGGCCGCCAGGATAGTGGGTGTTTCCAACAGCGTTTTCAGTGTCTCCAAATATTTGCGGAGTGTTAAAAACCTGTCAGACAAAAGATTTATGACAGTAGCTATTGACCAGGTCATCACTACCACGATGGGCACCACCCATCAGGCTCGCCTGATTGAAAACCTGGCTCCCGGGGAGGAAAGACGCCTGGGCCACACGGATAATGTAAGAGAAGGCAAATACCAGATCTATATTGGCTATGAAATATTATGGGCAAGATATACACCTACACCTGTATGGTATAAGGAAAGAGTACCCGAGCCCACAAATCCGGCCAGGCTATACAATGATATGCTGAAACAACACCAGGATTCCCTTATACAGGAAATTGAACAGAAGAGAGATTTATTGTCCTGATAGTTGCGCTTCTTTACGACCGAAGAAACTAAGCCATACCATCGTGAAAAATACGCCCACCAAAGATCCGGCTGTTACGTCTTCCAGGAAATGCTGACTCATATACATACGGGAATAAGCCACCAGCATCGCCAACACGAGATAAAGCAGCCCCAGGTATCTATTTTTGGCATAGTAGGCCAGCACCGTTGCTGCGGTGAATGCACATACACTGTGTCCGGAAGGGAAACTTCTGAAATTATCAAGTACAACAACGCCGGGTACAAAATAGATGTCATGTAAACGGCCGGTAAAATAGCGGTGCGGGCGGGGAAAACCTACCAGCGCTTTGATCGTGAAACTAATGGTAGCGGTAAACAGGTAGGCCGTAGCCATAACAGCGCCCATACGTTTCCGGATCAGTAACAATAGCAGGGAAATCAATACGGCGGCGGATGTACTTCCAAGTTCTGTAATATAGGGAAACAGGAAATCTCCTGCCGGCGTATGCAACCCGTTAATAAAAAAATAGGCGTCTACCCGGTTAGTGAACAGCAGGCGGATAAAGAGCACAACAAATACAACGGCGGCATATGGCCATATAAAGTATTTCAGCTGCTGATATACTTTAATAAATTTCTGCAGAAAAGCATTCATGCAATAACTACTGGGTTAAACGGCGATGATAATTAATCTGCCCGAGATGATAACTAAGATGTGTACTCAGATGCACCAGGAAATGCCCGGTAGTCATGGAATCAAAAAACACCTTTTCAGGGTAAATTTTTTCCAGGTCTTCCTCTGTTAAGCCGGCAATAACGGTAAGGATTATACGCCGTGTGCTGCTGATCAATACCAGCAAGTCTTCTGTTGGCACATTCCTGTCGCTGAATTCCAGCTCCCTGTTACGTACATACCCCGTTTTTCCCAGTACAGCACCCACAAAATGTTGCAGATTACCACACAGGTGTAAACACAGATTGCCTGCAGCATTGGTGATGCCGGGAGGAACCCGCCATACAGCTGCTGAGGTGTCATACGCGGCGATCTCCTGTTCCAGTTTACTGAGATCCCGCTCAAATAAATTAATCAATATACCGGTAAGCATAATCTAAAGATAGGAAAAGCTTCGATGATCATCTTTTAATATTATTATAAATACATTCCAATACTCCCTGCGCCTGCTGCAGTTCATTCCTGGAAATCCCTCTCTCTGCCATCTCCACTACAGATAACGCCAACGGGTATACTTTTTCCTTTAATTTCTTACCTGCTGCAGTCAACCAAATCCGTTTACTCCGCCGGTCAGTTTCGTCAGCGGTACGTTTCACCAGGTTCCGCTTTTCAAGGTTGTCCAATAACTTGGTAAGACTGGCTTTATCTTTGCCTGTTTTATCAGCCAGTTCCTGTTGACGGCTGCCATCCTGCTCGCCCCACAGGTAACGCAAAATAAAGTACATGTCGGGCGTAAGATCCAGTCCGGCCTGCATAAAAACATTCAGTAATCTCAGCCGGTAGGCAGTATGTGTTCTAATAACCGCGCTCGCAATGTTCATGCGCAGTTTCGCACTGATATCAGATTTCGCCATAATATGGTTAAAGGATTAAACAATTCATCACGCATGGAGTATACAAAGTTAAAAAACGGTTGCATCTCAACTAATTAATAATTTTTCACTAAACATAAATAAACAAGTTTTTGTTTAAACATCATAACTCAGCAGGATGACTAACGATTCGAAACGGCAACTAAGTCCCTTTCAGGAGAAGTGGCACAGCATCATCTTTGAGGCTGACACTACTGCCGGAAGAATATTTGACATCATACTGCTCATCGCCATACTTATCAGCGTAGCAGTAGTAATGATGGAAAGTGTAGTGCCGCTGCAGACACGATACGGCGATCTTTTTCATTTACTGGAATGGGTATTTACCATCATCTTCACTATTGAATATCTGTTCAGGGTATGGTGTAGTTACAGGCCCAGCGCCTATATGCGCAGTTTTTATGGCATAGTGGATTTACTGTGTATCCTGCCAACTTATGTGGAAGCTTTTTATGGTGGTGCCCATTTTCTGCTCACCATCCGTATCCTGCGCCTGATGCGTATTTTCAGGATCTTTAAACTGGTGCCTTTTCTCAATGAAAGCAAACAATTATCACTGGCACTGGAAAAAAGTAAAAGAAAAATATTCGTATTCCTGTTCTTTATTGGATTGCTAACCGTTGTGCTGGGTGCTATCATGTATGTGATAGAATCTGAACATAATTCCGGCTTCACCAGCATCCCTGTAAGTGTATACTGGGCAGTAGTGACCCTCACCACCGTTGGTTATGGAGATATAGCCCCCATCACCCCGCTGGGACAAACATTTTCAGCTATTATTATGATTATGGGATATGCTATTATTGCAGTACCTACCGGCATAGTCACGGTAGAAATGAGCAGAATACGTAACAAAGAAGAAGTAGATCACAGAATTTGTCCGCATTGTATGCGTGAAGGACACGACACCAATGCGGACTATTGCAAATATTGCGGTACTAAACTCTAAGCGTTTATTTCACACTGAAAAGCGGTTGTACATCCAATATGGCTTTCTGGTAAGCGAGATCAAAATCTTCCCATTTACCGGTAAGTCCAAAACGATACTTCTTACCATCAATCAGATCAAACTCGGCTACCTTCTTGTTGAATCCTTGTTTACCTCTTTGGAAATTGGTAATATCAGACAACTGGAATTCATCGGTTTTTTTGTTTTTGGTAAGCAGCCAGCCAATGATGCCGAATAACATAAACATCATCATTGGTTTTGTTTCAAACACAATCCTTTCGTTGGTCAGGCATATGGCGCCTTGTTTGGCCTGCCAGGTACTTTTGAGATAAACGGCGTTTACTTTGTACAGTACGGTTTCCTGTGGGTTAAGGGGCCACTTTACTTTAATGTTCTGCATGGTAACTAACAATATGATTTAATGACAAAAATATAATTTTATTGTGAATCTAAACAGCAAATAATGATCCTCACATCTATCCTCGATAATGATTTCTACAAGTTCACCATGCAACATGGTGTTATAAAATTATTCCCGAAGGCTCGTGCCCGTTATACTTTTATTAACCGTGGCAAGCATGCCTTTCCTCCCGGTTTTGCGGAAGCATTAAGAGAAGCCGTGAATAATATGCAACACCTGCAACTTACTGCCGAAGAAAAACAATACCTCGCAGTTACCTGCCCTTACCTGGATCCTACCTACCTGGACTTCCTGCAGGGCTATCGCTATAATCCCGCAGAAGTGCATATTGCACAACATGGAGAAGAACTGGAAGTACATGCCGATGGCTATTGGTATAGAACCATTTTATGGGAAGTGCCGTTGATGTCTCTTATCTGCGAACTCTATTACCAGTTAACCGGACAACAACGGGTAGCAGATGAAGAAGTGATCCGGATTACCCGTGAAAAAATTGAGAAATACAAACAAATGGGTATTACTATTGCCGATTTCGGCACACGACGCAGACATTCGCTGGCCGTGCACAAACTGGTGGTAAAAACGCTCCGGGACTATGGTCACGGTTGTTTTATCGGCAGCAGTAATATTCACCTGTCTATGAGCAATGGTGTAAAGCCAGTGGGTACACATGCGCACGAATGGTTTATGTTCCATGCCGCCAAATACGGCTTTAAGATGGCCAATATGCTTGGACTGGAAAATTGGGTACAGGTATACCGGGGCGACCTGGGCATCGCCTTGTCTGACACGTATACCACACCGGTCTTCTTCGAGCAGTTCGACAAAAAATTCGCCAAACTGTTTGATGGCGTGCGTCACGACAGTGGAGACCCGATCCTGTTTGCAGACCGCACCATCACCCATTATAAAGGGAAGGGAGTAGATCCGCTCACCAAAACTATTATTTTCTCAGATGGCCTGGACTATGAAAAAGTGGCTACCATCGCCAACTATTGCCGGGGGAAAATAGGAATGTCATTCGGTATTGGCACCAATTTCACCAATGATGTGGGATTACCGGCCCTGAATATCGTGATTAAAATGTATGAAGCCCTTCCTGAAGATGCGCCCAGATGGACGCCAGTAGTGAAGTTGTCAGATGTGAGCGGGAAATATACCGGGGACGAAAAAATGATTGAACAGGCGATTGAGACGCTACAAGGAATTACGAATTAGGAATTACGAATTACGGAT
This sequence comes from Chitinophaga sp. RAB17, assembly GCF_052114225.1. NCBI lineage: Bacteria > Pseudomonadati > Bacteroidota > Chitinophagia > Chitinophagales > Chitinophagaceae > Chitinophaga > Chitinophaga sp. RAB17. The sequence continues at coordinate 551,109 of NZ_JBFREI010000004.1, forward strand.
TTGTGGGTAGATAGCAAATGTTGATCATCTGCTGTTGTCTACCCACAAATCCGTAATTCGTAATTCCTAATTCGTAATTTTCTCTCACCAGCTCCCCAGCCCAATACCGGTATCCCCCTGGGAAACATCCCCGGATTCAAAACCTTTTTTAAACCAGAACATCCGTTGTGCGGAAGTGCCGTGTGTAAAGGCATCTGGTACCACCTGCCCGGTGCTCGCCTGTTGCAGACGGTCATCCCCTACGGCGCTGGCAGCATTCAAACCGGATTCAATATCACCCGGATCCAGGAATGGTTTGATCTGGTTGGCACGATAAGCCCATACCCCGGCGAGGAAATCGGCTTGTAGCTCCAGCATGACGGACAGCTTATTATATTCCTTCTCACTCAACCGGGAGCGCATCGCCTGCATTCTTCCGCTGATTCCCAGCAGATTCTGTACGTGATGGCCCACCTCGTGTGCGATAACATATGCTTTGGCAAAGTCGCCTTTTACACCGAATTGCTGTTCCAGTTCGTTAAAGAACGAAACATCGAGGTATACCCGATGATCCGCAGGACAGTAAAACGGTCCCATGGCTGATTCCGCGAAACCACAACCGGATTCAGTACCTTTTTCAAAAGACACCATGCGGGGTACTTCATAAGTCTTGTTCTTTTGCTGGAATTCCAGTTTCCAGACCCTTTCCGTACTGCGCAACACCTTGGAAGACATCACCTCAAACGGCGAGGCATTTTCTTTAGTGAGCTTTTCAGCAGTACCTCCCTGCCCCTCTCCGGAGCCCTGCACCTGTTGTACCGCCTGCATTACCTGTTGCGGGTCCTGTTTAAAGAGCATCGCCAGCACTATAATGATAATGCCGCCAATACCGCCGCCGATACCAATGTTGCGCATGCCGCCACCGGAACGTTTCTCGACGTTGTCGCTCATTTCTTCATCATCAAGACGCATAAATAGATTTTAAAATTAAGTGGTGAAGTTTCTCAACCCGAATGTACATTTTTCATATGTATTCACCCACTTTTCCCTTGTCCTAAACAAAAGCATTTTTTGCCTGTTAATTATTCATTGCTTTTATTTACGTCTAAATACCTCCGTGTATGAAAATAAAACAGATTCTGCTCGCCGCCCGTCCCAAAGGATTACCCCAGGCTGCTGATTTCAAAACGGTGGAAACGACCCTCCCTGAACTTATGCCTGGTGAGGTATTGGTAAAACCGCTCTATTTTTCTGTAGATCCGTATATGCGTGGCCGTATGAACGATGCCAAATCATATATTCCTCCGTTCCAGGTGGGCGAACCCATTGAAAGCGGTGGCGTAGCGGAAGTAATCGAAAGCAAAGACGACCACTTCAAAGCTGGCGAAACAGTGATGAGCAGCGGTCCTCGTCCTTTTCTACCCTGGGCAACCGCCACTATTTTCCCGGCCAATCATCTCCGGAAAATAGATAACAGCATTCCCCTCACCTACTACCTTGGACTATTGGGTGTTCCCGGTTTAACTGCTTACTTTGGGATGGTGGATATCGGTAAGCCCAAAGCGGGAGAAACAGTGGTGGTTTCCGGCGCTGCCGGCGCTGTGGGCATTGTAGTAGGACAAATAGCCAAAATAATGGGATGCCGCGCAGTAGGCATTGCCGGCGGAGCCGAGAAAATCAAACTGCTGACTGATACCTTTGGCTTTGATGCGGCCATTGACTATAAAGGCAATACAGATATGGACGCCGCCGTGGCTGCGGCTTGTCCCAATGGCGTAGATATTTACTTTGATAACGTAGGCGGAGATATTTCAGATGCTGTTATCAGGCACCTCAACTTCTTTGCCAGGGTACCCTTATGCGGTCAGATTGCATTGTATAATGAAACAGAAGTACCGGTAGGTCCTCGTATCCAGCCTGTTATGGTTACCCGTAGCATATTGATGCAAGGCTTCATTATTGGTAACTATGCCACCCGTTTTGGGGAAGGAGTAAAACAACTATCTGAGTGGGTGAAGACGGGCAAAATAAAATACACGGAAACAGTAGAAGAAGGATTTGATCGGCTACCCGATGCACTATTGGGATTATTTTCAGGCAAGAACAGTGGTAAGATGGTAGTGAAAGTGTAATTTTGAGTATGACAAATGCAATTGTTCATACCCGCGTTACAAAAGTAGCCGTAGAAAGTATCACCGACACGAGTGATATACTGGCGGCAGAAGAACCACTCGAAATAAGACTGGTGCATGGGCCTTCTCATAACCGTCGGCAGCAAAACATATCCGTCACCATGCGTACGCCGGGGGAAGATATGGAACTGGCTGCCGGCTTTCTCTTTACAGAAGGTATTATTTCCGGTCAGGATGATATCCAGGAAATAATTTTGTCGGAAGATAAGGATGACCATATTGCTACCGTACACCTGAAACCCGGCGTAACTGCACAATTAGGCAATACTGCCCGCAACTTTACCGCTACCGCCGCCTGCGGTGTTTGCGGTAAAACGGCCATCTCCGATATTCATACAGCCGTTTCCGTTAATGACAACGATATCCGTTTTTCTGCAGACAGCTTATTCGGTCTCCCTGCCCTGTTAAGAAATGAACAGGCGCTATTTGATACCACCGGCGGATTGCATGCTGCCGCGCTCTTCGATAACAGTGGTCACCTGCTGATATTGCGGGAAGATATAGGTCGCCATAATGCAGTAGATAAAATTATAGGTGCTGCCATGGCACAGCATTTAATGCCTTTAAAAAATCATTTACTATTATTAAGTGGCCGCGCCGGATTTGAGCTGATTCAAAAAGCAGCGATGGCGAAAATACCTGTAATAGCCGCCATAGGCGCTCCTTCCAGCATGGCCGTAAAAATGGCGGCGCAGTGGAACATCACCCTGTTGGGCTTCTTAAAAGAACAACGGTTCAATATTTACAGCGGCCCGGAAAGAATTGATTTCAAATTAAATATCACCACTCATGGATAGTGCAGAAAATCCAGTCCGGTTTACCGGTATTAAACTGGGGCCTCCGAAAACAGTAGCGGCGGGCATTCCTGCCGTTGTATCCAGCATGCGGCATATCCTGGAAGAAATGAATGCCTTCCGTGGCATGAAAGCCTTGCTGGAACTGAATCAGAAAGATGGATTTGACTGCCCGGGTTGTGCCTGGCCTGATCCGGATGATGAAAGATCCGGCATCGCAGAATACTGCGAAAATGGCGCTAAAGCCGTAGCTGAAGAAGCTACTACCAAAAAACTAACACCCGACTTCTTCGCGCAATACAGTATCGATGAACTGGGATTATTAACGGATTATGAGATAGGCAAAAAAGGCAGGATTGCTCAGCCCATGTACCTGGCACCGGATGCTACTCATTATGCGCCCATCTCCTGGGAAGATGCCTATCAATTAATTGCCCGGCATCTTCATCAGCTGGCTTCGCCGGATGAAGCCATTTTTTATACTTCCGGCAGAACCAGTAATGAAGCGGCTTTCCTGTACCAGCTCATGGTCAGGGAATACGGTACCAACAACCTCCCCGACTGTTCCAACATGTGCCATGAGTCCAGTGGTGTAGCCCTGGGTGAATCCCTCGGAATAGGCAAGGGATCTGTGACACTGGAAGATATTTATGAGGCAGAGGTGATTATTATCCTCGGACAAAATCCTGGTACCAATCATCCGCGCATGCTTACCGCGTTACAGAAAGCAAAGGCAAACGGCGCTACCATCATTTCCGTTAATCCGTTACGGGAAACCGGCTTGCTGAATTTCTTAAATCCACAAACCGTAAAAGGGGTACTCAATATAAAGGCGCACCTGACGGATATTTTCCTTCAGGTAAAAATCAACGGTGACATGGCCCTGCTGAAAGCCCTGGCGCTGCTGCTGTTACAGCAGGAAGAACGTGCACCGGGCACCGTATTTGACCAGCCATTTATTGATGCCAATACAAAGGGATTTGAAGCTTATATTGCGCACCTGAAAACACAAACGCTATCGCAACTGATGGCAGATAGTGGTGTGGCCCCTGAACTGATACAACAGGCGGCAGAGGCACTTTTCCATAAAAAGAAGATCATTGCCTGCTGGGCCATGGGACTCACTCAACACAAAAATGCAGTGGACACCATCCGGGAAGTAGTAAACCTATTACTGCTGAAAGGCAGTATAGGCAAGCCTGGCGCCGGCACCTGCCCGGTACGTGGTCATAGCAATGTACAGGGCGACAGGACTATGGGTATTTATGAGCAGCCTTCTGCCGCTTTCCTGGAAAAGATTCAGTCTGTATACGGTTTTCAGCCCCCGCAGGAACATGGCTATGATGTGGTGCATGCCATTAATGCCATGCATCGTGGCGATGCCAAGGTGTTTATGGCCATGGGTGGCAACTTCCTCTCTGCCACACCGGATACCCTGTACACAGCCCAGGCACTGCGCAATTGCGAGCTTACCGTACACGTATCTACGAAATTAAACCGCAGTCATGTAGTGCATGGTAAAGAAGCACTTATACTGCCCTGCCTTGGACGCAGCGATAAAGATATGCAGCAAAATGAGCAACAGTTTGTTACCTGCGAAAACTCTATGGGCGTGATACAGATGTCCAAAGGCAATCTGCAGCCGGTATCCTCCGCCTTAAAAAGTGAACCGGCGATTGTCTGTGAACTGGCAACAGCCTTGCTTGGCGAAGCATCACATGTTCCCTGGGCCACGTATGCCCTTCACTACGATGCCATACGTGATGCTATCGAAAAAGTAATTCCCGGCTTCGATGATTACAATAAAAGAGTAAGACATCCCGGCGGTTTCTATCTTCCAAATGGTGCACGCAAAGGACAGTTCAATACCTCTACCGGAAAAGCTAATTTCAACGTAGCGGCGGTACTGACAACGCCGTTGGCCATCGATGAATACATGATGATGACCATCCGTAGCCACGACCAGTTCAATACAACGATCTACGGTTTAGATGACCGCTATCGGGGCGTATACCACGAAAGACGGGTAATATTTATGAATCCTGCGGATATCGCTGCGGCGGGCTTTCACCCGGGAGACATCGTGGATTTATATAACTATCACGGCCAGACGGAACGTGTAGCTTATGGCTTCATTATTGTATCATTCGACATACCGGAAAAGTGCACAGCTACTTACTTTCCGGAAACGAATGTGTTGGTGCCGGTAGACAGTGTGGCTGCAAAAAGCAATACACCGACGTCCAAACTCGTGATTATAAAAATAAAATCTTCGAATATAAAAAATTAGCGCATGCAACCCATCATATGGCAGGCGGTACAATGGCCGGCTACGGAATATTTCACCCTGCAGGACAACGCACAAGGCAAGCTGGCTTCCGGCTGCATCAACGGAGTCAGAGAGGAACAACCATTCTGTATTCATTATGAAATAGCGATTACCCCAACCTGGCAGGTCTCCTCTTTTTATATCCGGCAAAACGGCTTATCGCCAACAGAACTGCGGCTTACCTCTGATCTCCATGGTCATTGGTTTGATAAAGACAATAACCATATTGATGCTTTTGATAACTGCATCGACATTGATATTTCACTTACACCATTTACCAATACCTTACCGGTAAAGCGACTGCAGCTGGAGGCCAACGAAAGCATCATGCTGGACATTCTCTATATCAATTTACCTGAGTTTGAATTACAGAAAGTACAACAGCGCTACACAAAACTTGGCCAGCAGGAATACCAATATGATAATGTAACGACTGACTTCAAGGCAGACCTGCCTTTTGATGAAAACAGTATTGTGAAAGATTATCCGGGGATCTTTAAACGTATCTATTACTAAGGCAGCAACAACTCTGTTTCCCGCACCAGTTCTGCAAAAATATCTGCCGTGCTCCAGGCCCTGGCTTTGCCGGCAGCCTGTCCTGCCCACATATTTATAAACGCCGTATTATCCAGCTCCCTGGCCACTTTGCGAATGGGCTGGGTGAGTACGTCCTGGTAAGGATACCCACTGACAGGCAGGCCCGAGGCCTCTACTTCTGTAATGAAGGTGTTGCGGACTCCCCTGGCCCAGCGGCCGGAGAATGCGCGTGTAAGTAGTGTATCCGTATCCGTTATACCTGCCAGGGCAGCTTTATGCGCAGGTGTAGCGGCACTTTCGTGGGCACGCAGATAAATACTGCCGGTTTGTACGGCCGCAGCGCCCAACATTTTTGCGGCAGCTACTCCCCTGCCATCCATAATACCTCCGGCAGCAATAACGGGCATGCGTACACGATCAATTACCTGCGGCACCAGCGCCATGGTACCCGTCTTTGGCAACTCCCCGGGCAGAAAAGAACCGCGGTGTCCACCTGCTTCTATTCCCTGGGCAATAATAGCATCTGCTCCGGCGGTTTTCAACGCAACCGCTTCTTCCACACTGGTGGCCGTTCCCATGAGCCAGATTTTATGCTCCTTCAGCAACGCAAATCCTTCAGCATCCGGCATTCCAAAAGTAAAGCTCACGTATTTAACACCCGCAGCTATCAGCACAGGCAACTGCACTTTCCAGGAATAATAGGGTACGCTGTCAAAATTCACTGGTGGTGCTGCCAAACCATTGGCCCCACAAAGGAATTGGAGGAAATCCTGCATGTCATCGAAAACTTTGCGGTCATGCCAGGAAGCGGGTTCGTAGGTAAACAGGTTGACAGCAAACGGTTGCTGCGTGAGTGCTTTTACCTCGCGGATTAACGCTGTTACTTTTTCCGGAGGCAAACCTCCCACCGGCAAAGACCCCAGGCCGCCGCTATTGCTCACAGCTGCTACCATTGCGGGAGTCGTAATACCTAACATCGGTGCCTGTATCAACGGATAAGTAATGCCTAACAGGCGGGTTAATTCATTCTTCCATTCCATGACCAACAATTTAGTACTATAAAAATACGGAAGTTTCGCTTACCGGAAATTCAGGACAGTAGGTGCCCGCAATGCAGAAACATCGAAACGGAAATCCACGATGGTGGTGATCTCCAGCATCAGTTTCTTCATAGGGTCCGGTGCATTTGGATAGTAGTAGCCGGATACTTTAATCGTATTCAGGGAGAGGTTTTCGTTACGTACCCTGAAACCACCCCCTATACCAAGATACATAGGATTTCTTAGCAGGTCATCATTGTTTTTGGTGAGTACAGACGCCTGCAGGGCCGTGAAGAAATTAAATTTGAAACCGAGTAATTTAAGCGGACTATAATACACCGTTTCTGAACCCAGGTTTAGTCGTTGGAAACCATTCAAGGTAGTGTTCTTGTAGCCCCATATGCCGTATTCCATGTTGATGTTAAGCGGCTTATTAAAGAAAGGATTAGGAGTACCCAGATAATCAACATTAAAAAACTGCCGGAAACGCGCTTTGCGGATATTGATCAAACGACTATAATACTCCAGTCTGGCATGTATAACAGCATCTTCTGTTGTGGACTTCAACCAATAGGTGCCCAATCCGATAGTGGTGTTAAAAAGCCCGTAATGCCTGGTGGTCCAGAATTTCTGTGCTTCCAAACCTGTATACAGCCGCCTGCGCCCCTTCCAGCTCTCCCAGCCACTGGTGCCGCTGATATTGTAGCCAAGAGGAATATCCTCCGTACGGCCAAAACCAAAGAAATAGTGTGCTTTGAAATAATCAATCCGGTATGCCTGCAACTCCAGGAGATAAAGGCGATGGTCGTTATAAAGTGGATCGTCTTTATACCTCAGCTGATCCGGCTTTCGCTGGAAAGATAAATTATAGTGCCTGGCCAGCACGGCGAAGTTGGGCTTACTGCCGATGGTGCCGTCATGTTTATAGTGATTAATGAAGTTATAACCGATCCAACCATCTATGACAGTGTAATTATAATCCCTGAAAATGCTGTCTCCTTCTGAAGGTATAGCTCCCCTGATATTGATAGACCAGTTTTTAGACATGGCGAAACCACCTACCAGCTTGGCTGCATTACGGTACAGAGGTCTGTTTAAATTAATAAACACGGCACCTTCAAAGGAATTGGTGTCCAGCTGGGCATAATTATTCAGGGTAGTGTACCCTACGGTCATATCGATGAAAGATCCCAGCAAGTTATATTTCGTATAGCGTACTTCGGTATTCCAGGTAGGAGAATAATCAGAACGCCATTGCATACCTACTTTAAGGCCCTGCCCTGCTCCGAACAGATCGTTGTTGGACACACTTGCCCGGATATCTTTTGCGCTGAACTGTGACAGGTCAACACCATATTCAAAGAGGTCTTTTGTTACGACTTCCACATCCAGGGAGTCTCCATCCATGTTTCGGATATATAAGCGGGCATCCTGGATAAAAGGTCTGTTACGCAGATAACGTTCATTATCTGCCATCTCAAAAGGATCCAGCATTTGATTCTCCCTGAAAAACAACGATTGCCTGATTACCCATTCTCTGGAGTCATAATGCAGGCGGTTGGCCAGGTGAATTAATTTCATGCTGGTGGAGAAAGTGGTATCATTGATGTTGCTGGGACCAAATACTTTTACCTTCCTATAGTAGATATTTCTGATCACTTTGCCCGCAAAGGGGGTAAAATATGCCTCACTTTTAATAATAGTACTGTCATTATCGTTGGAGCGTACGGGTTCATCCTGCCTGGTAATACGCTTAATAAGCGTTTGGCGGTACTCCTTGTTGCGCATGGAATCGCGGTATTCCCCGATTTTTCTAAACAGGCCACTACCTTTATGCGGGATAGTATCCCCTGAATGCGGGGACTGTAGTCCTTCTGCAGATACCAATGCAGGACAATGCAGGCTAATAAGCCAGCAGAAGACAGTTAGTGTAGGCCATATTTTAAAATAATTCATCAAGGCTAGCAGCAGGCAACAATTATATTGAAAAAAACTGGAATTGCAACTACTGCAAATATTGTTCTTGCGGAATGATAATTGTATAAAAAATTGAACGAATGACTTGTAAGAAAGTTACAGATACCAATTGTTCACCATAAAAGCATCTACTTATGTTACGCTGGGCACTCATCTTTTTTATCGTCGCCATCATTGCCGCCGTATTTGGGTTTGGTGGTATTGCARCAGGCGCGGCTTCTATTGCCAAGATTCTGTTCTTTATTTTCCTTGTGTTATTTGCAATTTCTTTACTGGCAGGGATGCTGAGAAAATAGTTTTAACAGCTGTTAGCAGTTAGCTTTTAGCTTTTAGCAAATGTTATGTTGGACATCGGCATATGATCCTCAACATAACATTTGCTAAAAGCCAAAAGCTACCTCATATATGCCGATGTTCGCTGCATTTCCTAAAAGCTAACTGCTAACAGCTATTTCATTATACTCGTTTCCCAGCCATCATATTCTGCATTTACCTGTTGTGCCAGTTCCCAAAGACTCATCACTACACTATCTATTGTTGCCTCGCTGGCTTTGTCCGGGCGGGAAATACATAGTTTATAGGGAAACTCCGGGTTATCTGTTTTATCTTCTCTGGCAAGTGTAAAACCATTTTCTTTAATATGTTCCCAGTAGGCGACCTTATCTTCCTCTGTTCTGAAATGAATCCAGTGTTCAATTGGACGTTCTTTTTCAGAAGCATCGCCGTGCTGCCGGAGCATACGTAAAACTTTCCTGTTTTGTATACGTTGAAATTCGTATACGTCGGGAAAGAGGAAATCGAAATATAATTCCCAGTTATTATCTTCCTTCACACCGTAATCATACCTGTAATCCGGGAAACTAATCATTGCATCTGCAATGAATTTATCATGCAGCAATGTAGTACCCGCATAAAAGTAAAAGTCACGTACACCATTGGAAAAAGTACGACCTACAAAATGCGCATCCAGCCTGGTTTGCAACTGCTCCACCAAACTGTCCTCAATTTCACCCATGATGGCAAATTCATCGTTCTGCGGGAATCCGTCCTCACGTGGATTGTTAAGATATACTGTTATATATATGGCATTCGGCTTTTCCTTTAATGGCGCAAATCGTCTCAGATCAAGGTCAAGGCCTATTACTGCTGGACTTTCTTCAATATGGCACGTATAAATATCCCAGTCCGGGCGGTAATCCTTATGCATATAAAAAAATTAAAATAACGCAACAGCTGGCTGTAAAGATACGTTGCTCTCCGTTACAACGGAAAAGATAAACTTGTATTGAACCCTTTTTTATCCACAAAATTTAGCGTATGCTTTACGTTGGCCTCCATACAATTACGCCGGATATAAGGAGGGCTTAACACTAATTAACATTTGGGGTATTTTTACCCAATCTTCCCGCAACCTGCTACCACAAAGAATCCTGCTCAATTCTGTAGTTGAAACAGCGGACTGTAAAGGGTTCCATTCAACCTTTCATCCCAAAAACGGGTATTTCCTCATTCATAAAAACTAATTTTACGGGGCTATAAATTGTTGGAAGCTATTATGAGAAAAATTGTATCGTTATTTACAGGCTGGCTATTGTTATGTTGTTTTACCGCTATGGCACAACAACCCGGAGGGAAGGCTGCCCCCACCAGCACTGGTGTTATTTATGGTAAACTCCTGGATGCACAAACCGGCAAACCTATTGAGTACGCATCTGTAGCATTGTTACGTCCGGATTCTTCCGTGCAAACAGGCATGCTCTCCAAAACAAACGGAGATTTCAGTTTCGAAAATATTGCCCTCAGCAAATATATCCTCAAGTTTAATTTTATCGGATATGAGACGATTTATAAAGTCGCTGTTCTTTCTGCCAAAACCGGCAGCATTGATATTGGCAATGTAAAGCTGAAAGCAAATGTAAAATCACTCGCTGCGGTAAATGTAGTAGGCGAAAGACCTGCCTTTACCATGGCGATAGATAAAAGGGTATTTAATGTAGATAAAAACCTGTCGAGCATTGGTGGTACTGCCACAGATGTATTAAAACAGGTGCCTTCTGTAAACGTGGACATTGACGGCAACGTCACCGTTCGCAATGGTACGCCTACTATCTTTATTGATGGCCGCCCATCTACCCTCACGCTGGATCAGATCCCTGCAGATGCTATTCAGAATATTGAAGTAGTGACGAATCCCTCAGCCAAATATGATGCAGAAGGCATGAGCGGCATTTTAAACATCGTGCTGAAAAAAAATAAAAAAGCAGGCATTAACGGTGTGATCAGCGCGGGCGCTACCTCCCTCGGCAGCACCAATGGTGGCATTGATTTCAACCTTCGCCAGGAGAAATTCAATTTCTTCCTCAACTACAATGTCCGCAACCGTAAATCACCGATGACCAGCCGCCTGTACAGAAAAAATATAGGCGCTGATACCACTACCTACACCGAACAACTGGAAGACGGTGACTTCTATCGCAAATTTCAGACTGGCCGTATAGGATTCGATTGGTTCATTGATAACCGCAATACCATTACAGTTTCAGAGAATATTACCGGCGGTAACTTTAATAAGTACAATGAGCAAACAGTGAATGAACTGGATGCCAAACAACAGAAAGTGCGTTATGGAACCGGTATCGACAATACATTAAACGGTTTCCGTAACTATACCACTCAGCTGGGATACAAACATACTTTTGCCAGAGAAGGTGAAGAACTGACCGCCGATTTCACTTATAACTATGCCACAGGCGACAATAGTTCTAACTATTCACTGACATATTTCGACTTGTCCGGCAAGCCGATCTATGACCCAAAGAAGCCGGAATTACGCAATGGCAGCGGCGAAGGAAAAACGACCTATCTTACCGCCCAGCTGGATTACGTGAGACCGCTGACGGAAAGATCCAAAATTGAAATGGGGCTGCGCAGCAACACCCGCAAGTTTGATAATTTCACGAATACCTACGGACAGAACTATCCTTCCGGTACATTCACCCTGGACTCTGCCCTCTCCAATAATTATCATTACCAGGAACAGATCAATGCGGGATATATAAGCTATACCGGCGCCAAAGATAATTTCGGCTACCAGGTGGGCTTAAGAGCAGAGCAGTCTAACTACGATGGTGAAACAAGACTGGGACAAAAATCTTCCTATAAGATCAGCTACCCGGTAAGCTTTTTCCCCAGCGTCTTCCTGTCACAGAAATTCAAGGGAGATAACGAAGTACAACTGAATTACAGCCGCCGTATACGCCGCCCCTGGTTCAGGGACCTGCTGCCTACGATCGACTATAGCGGCCAAAGCGCCAGCACCGGTAATCCGGATCTGAAGCCTGAATTCACCAATTCCTTTGAGTTGTCATACCTGAAAGATTTTGCGCATAAGCATAACCTGCTGGTATCTTTATACTATCGTAATACCACCAATGCCATCACAGATTTTTATGTAGATACCACCCTTAATCTGAACGGACAGGTACAACATGTATTGCTGCAGTATCCTATCAACGCCAGTACGAGGAATTCCTACGGAGCAGAATTTACCCTGAGAAGTCAGCTGACGAAGAGCTGGGATCTGACAACCAACATCAACCTCGCTCAGACAAAGATCGATGCCACCAGCAATGGTAACAACTTATCTAACCAGGGGATTACCTGGTTCGGTAAATTAAACAGCAACACTAAGCTGCCCTGGAACCTCACCTTTCAGGTCAGTGCGGAATATGAGTCCAAACAAATTATGCCACAGGGAGAAAGGGAGCCGAAATGGTCTGCAGATGCGGCGATCAAAAAAGATATGCTGAAAAACAAAGCCCTGTCTATTTCACTTGGCATCAGTGATATCTTCAATACTGACCGTAATCTTTCTTATACCACCACCTCTTTTTCAGAGCAGGAAAACTACCGTAAACGCCTTACCCGTGAGCTGAAACTGAATGCTACCTGGCGTTTCGGCAAAATGGACACCAACCTGTTTAAAAGGAAGAATAACAAGTCCAAAGAAAACAATGGTGAAATGGGCGGAGGTGATAATTTTTAATTCGTAATTTGTAGTCCGTAAACAACACTTATGGATTCTATTTATCACACTATCACCCTACGTTTCCTGGCCGAGCCATCAGACGTAAACTTCGGCGGAAAGGTACATGGAGGCTCTGTTATGAAGTGGATTGACCAGGCAGGTTATACCTGTGCGGCCAATTGGAGCGGACAGTATGCTGTTACAATTTATGTGGGAGGTATTCGTTTTTTTAAGCCTATTTCTATCGGAGACCTGGTAGAAATAAACGCTAAAATTATTTATACCGGCAACACCAGCATGCATATTTCCATTGATGTATTTGCCGGCAATCCGCGACAACAGCAAAAAACAAAGACGACCCATTGCGTGATGGTTTTTGCAGCCGTAGACGATACCGGTAAAACAGTGACAGTGCCTAAATGGATCCCACAAACCGCCAGTGAAATCAGCATGGAAGGCTATGCGAAAAAGCTAATGGATTTACGTAAAGATATTGATGAAGAAATGAAACCATATATGTGAGGAATAGCTGTTAGCGGTTAGCTTTTAGCTTTTAGCAAATGCAGCGGAAACAAGCGAAGATTATATTAATATCAATAGAAGAAGCCCTTCCGCATATTGGAAGGGCTTCTTCTATTAAAATATATCTTGGTCTCCGCTGCATTTGCTAAAAGCTAACAGCTAACGGCTAACAGCTTAACTCGCAAACTGCATATCGCTCAGTGTTCTGTACAATCCATCAAGTCCTATTAATTCGCTGTGGGTACCTTCTTCTACTATATGCCCTTTGTCCAGCACAATAATTTTATCGGCTTGTCTTACGGTGGCGAGTCTATGTGCGATGACGATAGAGGTGCGTCCTTCCATCAGTTTATCCAATGCATCCTGCACGAGTTTTTCAGATTCGGAGTCCAGTGCAGATGTAGCTTCGTCCAGGATCAGGATACGGGGATTCTTTAATACCGCTCTCGCTATGGCGATGCGTTGCCGCTGTCCACCGGAAAGCTGTATGCCTCTTTCACCTACTACTGTGTTTAGTCCTAACGGGAACCGCTGTATGAATTCCCAGGCATTGGCCTGTCTCGCTGCGGCTTCCATTTCTTCAAAGGTGGCGCCAGGTTTACCATAAGCAATGTTTTCAGCGATCGTACCGCCAAAAAGGAATACATCCTGCGGCACCACTGCCATTTGTGAACGCAGCTGTGATAAAGGGAAAGAAGTACTTTCTTTACCATCAAACAGGATGCTGCCGCTCACCGGATCGTACAGGCGTAACAGTAAGGATACAATGGTGCTTTTACCTGCACCACTAGGGCCTACCAATGCTACCTTCTGATCGGCATATACATCAAATGACACGTTATTCATGATGGAAAGATCCGGACGGGAAGGATAATGAAAAGAGATATTGCGGAAGCTGATCTGCCCATCCAATTGGTTTTCCCGTGCAATTTCTGTTACCGGTGTGATGGGTTCTGCCGGTTCATCAAGTATTTCCAATAAATGTTCTGTTGCCCCGATGCTCTTCTGCAGGTTGGTATATACCTCCGCCAGACCAGCAATGGAGCCGCCTATGAAAAGGGAATACAACACAAAAGATAACAGGGAGGAGGTGGGCATGCCGATGGCTACCCCTCTCCAGATCACCGCTACCAGCGCACCAAAAATACCCATGATGATAAAAGAAGAGAAAGCACCGCGATACTTACCACTTTTTATCCCAATAGTGGCGGCTTCATTGGTCCGCTGACGATAACGGGCTATTTCAAAAAATTCGTTGGCAAATGCTTTTACGTTCAGAATTCCCTGCAACGTTTCTTCCACCACTGTATTGGAAGCAGCTACCTTTTCCTGTACTTCTTTGGAAAAGCGGCGGATGAACTTTCCAAAAAATACGGCGCCTAACATCATTACCGGTAAAATGGCCAGCATAAAGGCGGTCAGCTGAGGAGAGGTAATCAGTAATATGACTACACCTCCGATGATGATAATCATTTGCCGGATAAATTCAGCCAGGGTAGTGGTGAATGTTTCCTGCAACAGCGAAATATCAGATGAGATGCGGCTGCTCAGCTCTCCCACCCTTCTTTCCAGGAAAAATTTCATGGGCAGCCGGATCAGGTGACTGTAAATGGTTTGGCGGAGTGTGGCCAGTGTTTTCTCTGTTACATTTACAAATAATACAATACGAAAAAAGGAGAAAATGGCTTGCCCGATCAGTACGGCAATCATCATGACGCCAGCCTTATTCATGCCATTAATCAGATGTGTATTACTGCCAGGATCTACCAGGTTGCCCAATAGTTTTGGGAAAGCTAGTCCGGCAAGGCTGGAAATAAAGAGAAAAAGCAAGCCCAGTGCGAATTCTGGCCAGTAGGGTTTAACATAACGGAACAGACGGAATGTTTTTTTCAGGGACGCCACTTTAATGGGCTTTTTGGGTGACGTGGATGTAAGGTCGTTTTGCATTTCGGATATAAGTCTTTGTTAATAGAGGTAGACGAAGTGTATCCAAATATATTGCAAAAAGCGGTATAAAATTTATAACGCCTCCGGTGTTTGTTTCTCTTTTTGCAGAAAAACAAACGCCGGAGGCGTCATGCTGCGAAATTAACGCCGCGGTCTGTTTTTGGAAGAATCCCCGGCACCTGTACCGAAACGGGAAGAATCTTCCCCGGGATTGATAGCCCCGGGTGGCGCTTGCGCTGCCGGAACCGTGTCTGGATTTATGAGGCCTGCTGTATCTTCTATAGTGACCGTTGAATCTGATGCCGGCTTATTACCGTTGCCGCATGCTGCGAGGAATAACACTACTACTCCGGCCAGCATGAACGTGTTCGTGACTTTTTTCATAATACCGTTGTTTAAGGGTGAAGTAAATCAGGTTCGTATAGTTAACAAAGTCACACCTTAAACAGGATCATTGATTATAATCGGGCGGTATCGGGCCTGGTCCTGGTAGTATCAACGGGAATCACGCTGGTGCTATCAACTTTAGGGATAGACACCGCAGCAGAATCAGCTTCCCTGCTGGCTTCCTTAGAGCCGCTACAGGCAAAAAGAAAAATGCTGAGCATTCCGGCTATACATAATACCACACAAGTCTTATAGAAAAAGGGTTCCATTATAAAATAAATTTATGGTTAGCAACTGTCGTCATAACACTCATCAGGACAAACAGTTTAAATGGCTGTCATTTTTTCTTACAGGAAAGAATTGTGCCAACGCGTACATTTGTAATAATATATTTTCACCGTATGAAGCATGTTTTGCAGGTCATAGAAGAAGATCAGATCCTGAAAGTGCTGATAGCACTGGTTATGGGAGCATTACTGGGGCTGGAAAGGGAATATAAACGCAAGGCCGCAGGAATGCGTACCATGACGCTGATATGTATGAGCAGTGCGGTATTTACCATACTTTCTGCAGAACTGGGATTCCCCAATTCTCCGGACCGTGTAGCCTCCAACATCCTTACAGGCGTTGGTTTCATCGGTGCAGGTGTAATTTTTAAAGGAGATTATACGATCGATGGTATTACCACTGCGGCTGCCATCTGGATTGCTGCCGCGATAGGGATGGCGGTTGGAATGAGCCAGTACTGGCTGGCCATAGCGGCGCTGGTGGGCTCACTCATCGTATTGATAACACTGGAAATACTGGAAAGAAAAATTGCGGAAATAAATGATAAGCGTCTCTACACACTTTACTTTTATGAAGAGAAATTTCCACACATGGATGTTGACAATATCCTACAGGGGTTCCATCTGAAGTATAGAAAACTGATGGTAGTCCGGAAAGAAAATATCATAGAAGTAAATTACGCAGTGCGGGGCCACCGCAGCAAAATGGAAAAGCTAGACGAGTTTTTGCTACAGAATGCAAATATCTTTCAGTACCAGGTGCAGGCGAATCCATTGTAACCATCTTCTTAATTAATTTGATATGCCATCATATGCAGATCTGCCTTTACACTATGGACAGGTACCACCCTGGCTGGCAAAGCGCATGAGCCTTTTGGGCGGCGCTATTGTAGAGGCCATTGTGACCGACTACGGTAAAGGGGAAGTGATAAAGCGGCTTAGCGATCCCTGTTGGTTTCAGGCCCTGGGTTGTGTGTTGGGCATGGACTGGCACTCTTCAGGAATAACCACCAGCGTAATGGGGGCTTTAAAGAAAGCCATTAATCCCCGCTCAGCCGAACTGGGTATTTATATCTGTGGAGGTAAAGGTCGCTACAGTAAACAAACACCGGCGGAACTGACTGCCATTGCGCATAAAACCGGCCTGCCGGGAGATCAGCTTGTATATAGCAGTAAGCTCACTGCCAAAGTAGACAATACCGCCATACAGGACGGCTTCCAGTTATACCTGCATTCTTTTATCCTCTCTGACGATGGCGAATGGGCAGTGGTACAACAGGGAATGAATGATGCGAGCAGTATGGCCAGGCGTTACCACTGGCATTCTTCTGCCTTTAAATCGTTTACCGAGGCTCCTCATACTTTTATTTACGGACGTAACCAGGGACAGATCCTGAACCTGACCGATCTGCAGGCCAACGCCACCAAATCAGGTATTCTCCAGCTGACAAAGGAAAAGCCCGTACACCTGTTGCCGGAGATACGCAACCTGTTGATGCCTTCTCACCACGATGTGAGAGCAGAAAATGTGAATCTGAAAAGACTGGGCAGTGTGCTGGCACTGGCACATGATACGAATCCAGCCGACTTTGAAGCCCTGCTGATGTTGGAAGGCGTAGGTCCGAGAACGTTACAGTCACTCACGCTGGTAAGTGAAGTAATACATGGCACGTCCTCCCGGTTTGAAGACCCGGCCCGGTTTTCGTTTGCCCATGGAGGTAAGGATGGTCATCCCTTCCCGGTGCCTACCAGGATTTACGATGAAACCATTCATACGCTCAAAGAAGCCCTGCATAAGGCCAAAATAGGTGAGTCCGATAAGAAGGATGCTATACGCAAACTGTCTGCCCTCTCCCAGCAAATAGAAAAGGACTTTGAGCCGAATACCAATTTTGATAAAGTCGTAGAACAGGAACGACAAGACTCCTGGCGATACGGCGGCAGAACTGTTTTTGGGAAGGCGGTAAAACCAGCCCCACCAAAGAACGGTGATCAGCTGAAGCTTTTCTGAATGGAATCATAAACAGCGGAATTCATGATCAACTATAATGAGCTAACGGTACCAGAAGCCACCCGTATTCAGCGGGAAATGCAATCCGAAATACAGATCGTTCCCTATCAGGGTCCGATAAATTACATAGCAGGTGCTGATATTTCGTTTAATAAATTCAGCACCACCGTATATGCGGGCATTGTATTACTAAAGTTTCCATCGCTTACACCCGTTGGCTATAGCCTCGTAAAAAAGGAAGTATTGTTTCCTTATGTACCTGGCTTCCTTGCTTTCCGGGAAGTGCCCGCCCTGCTGGATGCCTGGGAGCAGCTTCCTGTAAAACCAGATATTTTAGTAGTAGATGGTCATGGCATCGCGCATCCGCGGCGCATGGGCATTGCTACACATTTTGGTGTACTGACCAACCAGCCCACGATAGGCAGTGCCAAGAAAAAACTGTTTGGTAATTATGAAGAACCTGCACCGGAGAAAGGCAGCCATACGCCATTGACAGATAAACAGGGGCAAATATTGGGTCATGTACTGCGCAGCAAAAATAAGGTCAAACCAATTTTTATATCTCCGGGTCACCTGACAGATGTTGCTGGTAGCCTCGATATCTTACAGCAATGCATTCAAGGATACCGACTGCCGGAACCTACACGCCTGGCGCACAATGCGGTGAATCAATTCCGGCTGGGAGAAATTCCTGCAGGATGGAGTGAGCTATAATTTAGAATTTTATCCAAGCAATGTTTGCTTTCTTATCCAATCCTTTACGGGAAATCAATACTGTAGCATATACGCCGTTTTGTGCATTGTAGTCTGCTGCGCCCATCATACATGCATATCCTTTTGTTACTTCCGGAACGCCGAATAAAAATAGTCTTTCCATTTTTCCTTTATAAAAACGGTAACAAACGAAATTAGCGTCTGTAGCGAATTTCAACGGCTTACGGACTTTATCGGACCCACCGGTATCCAGGTATTGCAGGTAATCATTGAACAATACAAAAGAAACATCCGGGCGCGGAATATAATCATAGGAAAGCCAGGTGTTGGTATTGAGCGCTGCAATTTTGTTGCGGAACATCCATTCACTTTTAGTACGGCGCTGCAACTGGAAGGGCTCACAGATGCCTGTAATCACCTGGTATTTGGAAACAGCCATGGTGGTATTCTCTCTCCCGATAGTGTCCAGCAGGGCAATACCAATATCTCCCAGGTTAGTATGGAGTTTATTAATCTGCGAATTCCCCTGCTTAAAGAAAGAAAGATTTTCCATTAACAAAGTGCTGCTGCCATCTTCGTTTAGTAGTAACCGTTGTGGTGTTCCTTTATAGGGATCTTTATACCCCAGATTAAGTTCTACGTTGCGGGCCAGCTCCGGAAATGCCAGTTGTACATGCTTCTTCAACTTGCCGGTAGCCGCCTGAAAAGTATTCATGATGATACCGCTGCCACCTTCTTTTTGCTTAGCAGGTATATACAATACCATGCGTACCTGCCCGACTGCCGGCGCTGCCTGAATATAACCGCCTACATTACCTGCGCCGGCAGTATAATCCAGCACATGATGGGCGAAGGTGGCCGAGTCTGCCGACAACATGGAAAAGAGCACCCTGGGACCAGCATCCCCTTCCGCACGTTTAGCATTGAATGCTACCGTACCAAGGTATACCTGCGCTTTGCCCGCTACCGCCATACTGATATAACTGAAATAGCTATACGAAGTATCTGCTACGTAAAACCAACCTTTATTGATGATGTCATGTGTGGGTGAAAAATGCAGGATTTGTATGCGTTCATGAATGCTGTCATTTTTCTGAATAGCAGCCCCGGAAAATAACGCCACTGCGTAATAGTCACTGTTAGGATCTTTCTCTACATAAATATCATGCGATGCCAGGTTGTCTTCTACAAACACGCTGCGATGCTGAATAGACGGCAATTCCCCGAGCTTGTCTTCACGTACAAGTTTACCTGTTTCGCCATCCAGTACCAACCGGTATAACACCGGGTTATATTTTACCAGTTGTTGCAGGAAGATAACCGGCTGCCCGTTTATTTCATAAATACCATCTATTTCCGTGGACTCCAGATCGCTGCTGTTCCATTGCTGTGTGTGGAGTGTATCCGTTACTGTTAATTCATGCGCCGCATTATATACTGATACCGACAGCCCTTCTTTTTTTGAAAAATGCAGGTAGAAGGTATTACCATTCTTTAACTGCATCAGTTTATCCCAACCATCTCCCGGCTCCCCGAAATCGGGCCCTAATGTTACAACAGGTACCTGGGCAAATGCCAGGGTACTGAAGAGTAATGCCCCTAAAAGGACCGGCCATCTTAAATAACTCATCGCTTTATTGATTAATAATTTCAAATATATGAAATTATTTAAATCTTAAAGCATAGGAACGTTTGTGGCGGAATCCGGGTTAAAATCTTCAGGCAGCTGTAGCTGCCTGAAGATCACCTTATAAAAAACCGTCTAATGTCCTTCATGCTCGCCGCTGTTCTTCAGCTTGGCCAGCAGATCGTATGCACCCGTTACTACGATATCAGCGTCCGGCGTATCTTTAGGAAAGCTAACTTCTGTGTATCCCTGTTCACTGTTGCCCTTTTGCACTTCCACCATATTAAAATGGAAACTACTATCTGTGGCTGGCTTTTTCATAAACACATACGCCTTGTTTTCAAAATTAATAACGGCTGCATCGGGCAATGCTTTCACGTTACCGGCGCCGGTTTCAATCATGGCCTGTAAATAGGTGCCTGGCAGCAATTGCGTATCTTCCTGCTCCAGGTGGCAGTGTACCCTCACTGTTCTTTCCGGGCTGATTTCACGGCCTATGAGATGCACGGTGGCTGTACGCTGGGTAGTTTCGTTCGCCAAAGTAAAACGCACCAGTTGCCCAAGTTTCAGCTTGGGAATATCTTTTTCAAATACGGTTAGCTCGGCATGCAGATGCTCTGTATTCACAATACGAAACAGGATATCCGCAGGCGTTACAAACTGCCCCAGGTTCACGTTTACCTGTGTAACGTACCCACTGATAGGCGTAGTGATGTTTACAGTGCGTTGTATATTCCCCTTTTCCAGAGAGGCGAGATTGATGTTCAACACCGCTAATTTCTGTTTCAGCCCATTCTCTTTAGCTTGCAGGGTTTGCCATGTAGCCTTGGCCTGTTGCAATGTTTTCAGGGCGTTTACGTTTTCTTTGGCCAACTCCTGCTGACGCTCGTGTTCTTTCGTGGCATATTCCAGCTGGCTTCTTACTTCCAGGTAATCCTGCTGCATTTGTATATAGTCGAGATTTTCCAGGACAGCTATTACCTGTCCCTGCTTTACCCGCATCCCCTGCAGTAAACTCGTTTGTTTTACAAAGCCACCCATAGGCACTGCAATGCTCACCTGCTGCTGCGGAGGCACATCCAGTAGTCCGTTTACTTTTACAGCGCCGCTGATCTGCCGGCTTTCCGGTTTACCATAGGTGATGCCCACTGTTTTAAATTGCTCGGCGGTCAGTTCTACTACCCCGGCTTCTTCTTCATGGTCGTGGGCCTCCGTCGCTTTATTGGCGTCCGGCTTATTACCGCAGGAAACCACTAACATGGCAGCAGCCATTGCTATAACAGGAAGGAGGATATATTTTTTTAATTGTTGCATGATGGATCGTTTTATGAATGTTGACTGCCGGCCGGTTAAGACGAAGCAGTCGGTTTATTACTAACAGTGCTACGTCTTAGTTACGGTTGTCCTGCGAGGAAAGCCATATACAACTCTGCCTGTTTTACATCGTTGCGTGCCAGCAAATAGCCCTGCTGAGCAGCCAGCGCATGTTCCAGGTTCAGAAAGTATTCGGCATAGCCAATATCGCCGCTACTGTATGATTTCTCGGATTGTTTCAATAACAATTCTACATTGGGCAACGAGGTACGCTGGTAAAACTCCAGGCTGTTGCGGTTTTTAATAAACTGCTGTACGGCCTGTTCATATTGCGATTGCAACTGAATCACGTTATTATCGTAATGCAGACTAGCGGCTTGTTGCTGCTTTTCTTCCGCCCTCACTTTTGCTTTGAGAGGACCCATCCAGAGTGGTAACGCCAGTCCTACCTGGAATCCCTGGAACCGGTTACTATTGGTCGCCAGCGGCGATCCGGAGGTATTTAGCGGGTTACCTATAAATGACTGGTTAAAATAGCCCACGGTAATATCCGGCAGTATAGCGGCTTTGAATACCTTCTGCTGTTTCTCTGCAATATTGATTTGCTGTTTCAGGTATTGCAGTTGCGGATTAGCCGCTACGGCTACGGAGTCACTGCTCAGGAGCATATTGGCTTCCGGGATCACAGACTCAGAAATAGTCACTGGTGTGGTGGTACCCAACAGGGCTTGCAGGCGCGCAGTATAGATCTTGATATCTGCTTCATTTTGCCGCAGGGAATTACGCACTTCATTTAATCTGCCTTCTGCTGCTGTTTTTTCCAGCATCCTGCTTTCCCCGGTTCTGTAGCGCAGATCGGCGCTGCGGGCAAAATTGGTAAACAGGCTATCCTGGTGAACGATCAATGCCCTGACTTCCTGCAGGTACAGCAACTGTACGTATACCTGTTTCACCTGGTAAACGAGTTCATTTTTTGTGGAAGCTTTTAACCATACGGCCTTCTCTACCTGTGCATTATTCAGTTGCTTCCTGGCACCAAATAAAGACGGGAAGGGTATCGTTTGGGAGACACTATAATTATTATCATTGGAAACATAACTATTCGTTTGCCCATATTGCAGACTCAATTCCGTTTTGGGAAGTTCGGCACTGGTACCTACCAGTTTCCGGTAATAATCGATAGACGCATCTGCCGATTTGAGTCCTTTATTTTGCTGTAAAGCCTGTTGCACAGCAGTTTCCATGGTGAGTGGCTGCGTTTGTGCCAATACCGAAAATGGAAACATTAATAAGATGAATATCCTGATGCTCATAATTTTTGTTTTGAAAAGCCTTTTTCAAAATAGATGTATAAACAGGGTAATACCAATAGTGTCAGCAATGTGGAAGTAATCAATCCTCCGATCACGACAGTGGCCAGCGGCCGCTGTACTTCCGCACCTGCACTGGTGGCCAGGGCCATCGGCAAAAATCCGAGTGACGCAACAAATGCTGTCATCAATACTGGCCGTAAGCGTGTAGCCGTTCCATTTAGTACAATACTATTCAGATCACGAAGGCCTGATTGTTTTAAACGGTTAAATTCTCCTATCAGCACAATACCATTCAATACCGCTACGCCAAACAGGGCAATGAATCCTACGCCGGCAGAAATACTGAAAGGCAGTCCTCTTAGTAACAGGGCAAACACCCCTCCTATGGCCGACATAGGGATGGCAGTGAAAATCAGCAACGACTGTTTTACAGATCGGAAAGTGAAATACAACAATCCGAAAATGAGTAACAATGCAATGGGCACGGCCACGGATAAACGCTGATTGGCTTCTTTCAGATTTTCAAACTGACCGCCATATCGTATAAAATAGCCGGCTGGTAATTTCACTTCTTTATCTATCGCTTTTTCAATGTCGGTAACTACGCTGGCAATATCGCGTCCGCGTACGTTGAAACCTACAATGGTGCGGCGTTTGGCATCTTCCCGTTGCACCTGATTAGGCCCGATCGTCATACTCACGTTGGCTACTTCTGCCAGCGGTACCTGGTTGCCCGAGGGAGTGGTAATGTATAGGTTTTGTACATCTGCCAGGCTCTGACGGCTCTGTTGATCCAGCCGGAGTACCAGGTCGAAGCGCTTCTCGCCTTCATATACCAGTCCGGCGCTTTGTCCGGCGAAGGCGGTGTTGATCGCCTGGTTAATGGTGGCAATGTCCAGTCCGTAACGGGCTATCTTATCTCGATCAGCTGTTACCACTATCTGTGGCAAGCCGCCTGTTTGTTCTACATAAAGGTCTTTGGCGCCGGTTGTACGGTTTACAATGCCGCCAATCTTATCTGCCAGCCCGGCCAGCGTGGCCAGGTCTTCCCCAAAGATTTTGATCCCCACATCCTGTCTTACGCCGGAGATCAGTTCATTAAACCGCAGCTGTATAGGCTGACTAAAGCCGAAGCTGACGCCTGGTATAGCTTCCAGCGCTTCCTGCATTTTATTGGCCAGCTCTTCCCGGCTGCGGGCGCTGATCCACTCTTTTTTAGGTTTCAATAAAATGGTCAGATCGCAGGCCTCCATGGGCATAGGGTCCGTGGGGATTTCCGCGGCGCCTATTTTACCGATCACCTCTTTTACTTCCGGAAATTGCTTCATCAATATGCCGGAAGCCAGACTTACTTTGTCAATGGTTTCTGACAATGAACTCCCCGTGAGTAAGCGGGTTTCTACGGCGAAGTCGCCCTCTTCCAGGGTAGGAATAAATTCTCCCCCCATCTTACCAAATAAAAATAATACTATTACAAAAAGCAGGATGGCAGTACCCGTTACCAGGGCTTTTGCACGTAGTGCGCCCCTTATAACAGGGTCGTATATACGCTGAAAGAAACGCATCATACGATCCGAGATCGTTACTTTATTATCCAGATTTTTACTCAGCAGTAAGGCCGAAATCATCGGTACATAGGTGAGTGATAGTATAAACGCGCCCAGGATGGCAAAAGAAACGGTTTGTGCCATCGGGCGGAACATCTTCCCTTCGATACCTGTAAGCGCGAGGATAGGCAGGTAAACGATCAGGATGATGATTTCACCAAAAGCAGCAGTGCTGCGTATTTTGCTGGCAGCATCGTATACTTCCGTGTCCATTTCCGCCTGTGATAACCGTAACAGACCTTTAGATTTATTTCTACCGGCCAGGTGGTGCAGCGTAGCTTCCACAATGATCACCGCCCCATCTACAATAAGTCCGAAGTCGATCGCTCCCAGGCTCATGAGGTTACCGGATACCCCAAACAGGTACATCATGGAAATGGCAAACAACATGGATAAAGGAATTACCGAGGCTACAATCAGCCCTGCGCGGAGGTTACCGAGGAACAGCACCAATACAAAAATAACGATGAGCGCCCCTTCTATGAGGTTCTTCTGTACCGTGCCTACTGCCCTGCCTACAAACTCGCTGCGATCCAGGAAAGGCTCTACCACCACTCCCGGAGGCAACGTCTTCTGTATCTGTGCAATCCGGGTTTTTACTGCTTTTACCACCTCATTGGAGTTCTTTCCTTTCAACATCATCACGATGCCGCCTACGGCCTCACCACTTGCATTGCGGGTCAATGCCCCGTAACGTACGGCATCACCTATCTGTACCGTCGCCACATCCCGTACGAGCACAGGCAATCCGTTCGGGATATTCTTCACCACAATCTTCTCTATATCCGCCAGATTGCCAATCAGGCCTTCACTGCGAATAAAATAAGCATTAGGCTTTTTATCTATGTAAGCACCGCCTGTATTCTGGTTATTTCTTTCCAGTGCATTAAACACATCTGCAATGCTCAGCTGGTAACTGCGCAGTTTATCAGGATTCAGGGTTACCTGGTATTGCTTCAGCAAACCGCCAAAGCTGTTGACTTCTGCCACACCGGGTGTACCCAGCAGCTGTCGTCTTACGTACCAATCCTGAACAGTACGCAGTTCACGTGCATTAAATTTGTCTTCATATCCTTTCTGAGGATGCAATACATATTGATATACTTCTCCCAGTCCACTGGAAATGGGTGACATCTCCGGCGTTCCTATTCCGGGTGGAATATTGGTTTTAGCTTCTCCGAGCTTTTCGTTTACCTGTTGCCGTGCCCAGTAAATATCTACATCGTCATGAAATACGATAGTGACCACAGACAAGCCGAACCTGGATATAGAGCGGACTTCCGCCAGTTCGGGAATCACCGCCATGGTTTGTTCTATCGGAAAGGTAATGAGCCTTTCTACTTCCTGTGCAGCGAGCGAAGGCGACTGTGTGATCACCTGTACCTGGTTATTGGTGATATCAGGTACCGCATCTACGGGTAGGCGTAACAGTGAGTAGGTACCACAGGCCACCAGCACAAGGGTGAGTATACCTATAACTAATTTGTTCCTCACAGAGAAACGAATAATCTTATCCAGCATGATTGATTCAATAAGTAATAAAATGGTGTACCTGAACCATATCTGTACCCTTTAAAGGCACTGATACGCTCATAGCAAAAACATCCCGTAAAACATGATTAAACCAGCTGTGGGGGCTGCCAGATATTATCTGAAGAAGAAGGGAGCGGATTAACCGGCAAAACAGGATAATCAAGGACTACCTGTTGCATGTAGAAATAAACGATCACAGGAGTAGCAGGGGTTACCTGTACATTACAACAACTGCACACACATAACGGAGAGCAGAAGTCTGGTTGTGATTCGTGGTTATGTGAAGGAGTCAGCAGTGCATAAGACACTCCCGGGCCACTGCTCACGGCATTGTTATCCGTGCACGGGATGCAGGACAACAGCAGTATATAACAGCTTAATATATAAAGTAGCCACTTCATGATTACAAATGTAAAAATTAAAAGTATAAGTCTCCCGGAAAAAACTGCATCGTAGTTGCGGCTGAGATGATTTTATATTATGATTTGTCCTTAAATTAGCCGCATGAATTGCCTGATAGTAGATGATAATAAGCTGGCCCGGACCGCCATGAAGCAACTGGCCAGCCATGTAGAGCATCTTCACGTTGTTGGCGAATGCAGCAGCGCGATGGAAGCTTATAATCTTTTACAGAAAGAGAAAATAGATCTCCTCCTGCTGGACATAGAAATGCCCGGCATGAGCGGATTGGAGCTCACCCGTAACCTGGGTAAAAAACGTCCCGTGATCATTTTCACCACGGTAAAAAAAGAATACGCGGTAGAAGCTTTTGAGCTGAACGTAGCCGATTACCTTATCAAGCCGGTACAACCTGCCCGTTTTATACAGGCTATTGAAAAGGCGAAAGAAATTTTTGACAGTAATAACCGGGAACTGCAGGTATCTGATACGGAGTTTGTTTTCATACGTGATAATGGTATATTAAAAAGAATACGTACAGAAGATATTCTTTTCCTGGAAGCGATGGGTGACTATGTTAAACTAAATACCCCTCAGAAATTTCACGCCATACATACTACTTTGAAGGCACTGGAAGAAAAGCTCCCTACCGCTAAGTTTATGCGTGTACACCGCTCTTATATCGTAGCGCTTGACAAAATTGAGTCCATAGAAGACGGCACTATCCTCATTCAGAAGAATGCTATACCCATAGCGGATGCATACCGCTCTGCCCTGAATAATAAATTGAATCTCCTGTAGCTCAACGACACTTTATCCTTTTTGACCGATAGCTGCTGCCTGTTGGGCCATAAGTTATACCATCGCCTTTGAAGTGGATGTATCTTTAGGTCGTCAAACAATTGATCACTAACTAAAATATACAACCATGAAAAAGTTTGGTATTATCATCGCTGCAGCTATGTTGTTTATCAGTGCATCATCTTTTGCACAAGCAATAACGCCTAAAAAAGAAGTAAAAAAAGAAGCGACTGCGAAAGCTCCCGCTCATAAAAAGCATGCAACGCATCATCATAAAGCAGCCAAACCAGCTGCTGCTCCTGCTGCACCAAAAGCGAAATAATTACAATTCATTATTGTTTTTTTCTATTATTTAGCCTCAGAGTAATTGTGCTCTGAGGCTAAATAACTAGAGAACTAAGGAATAATTTCCTACTTTTAATGAACTGGCGTTCCTATATCAGCGTTTACTATGTACTAAACTGTCATGCAGCCTAAAAGAATCAAATATTACCTCCTCGGCCTGTTCATTTCCGGAATGGTGTTATTTGTTGTGCTGCAGTTTAATTCTTCCAACAATATCCGCAAGCTGATCAAAGGCAATGAGCAACTACTGCAGGAGCTGAATGTAAAAAATGAGCTGCAGAAGTTGCAAACCAATATGGCCAAAACCGACAGCAAAGTGCGCGGGGCGGTCATTTCCCAGGATACTACCCACATCACCGGCATCGAAGCTGAAATTGCTATCATCAAAGCCGACCTCAAAGAGATTAATAAAATCATCAAAAACGATAGTACGGAAAAGCTCCTCACCCAGCTCAATTACCTGGTGGATGAGAAGAACAACTTTAACCTGATGGTATTGGATACCTTTTACAGCAATGGAAAGTGGGCCGCTGAAAAGATGATCAATAATCAGAAAGGGAAACGGCTGGGAGAAGCCATTACCAGCATTATCCGGCAACTGGATACTACCCGGCAATCGGAGGTAAACCGTACCACTCACCTGATTGACAGCAGCGGACAAAAAGCACAAAGCTGGGGAACCGTGCTGGTATTCTTTGCCTGCTTAACCAGCTTACTGGCATTTCTTTATATTACCAGCCGTATCCACCGGCAGGAACAACTCATAGAAGCCCTGGATGAATCACAGCGACAGGAGAAAAGGCTGGCCGCAGTAAAAGACCAGTTCCTCGCTAATATGAGCCATGAAATCCGCACACCTATGAATGCTGTGCTGGGCTTTACTCATCTGTTAAAAGCGCAGCCCCTTAACGACAAATCAAAAGAATATGTAGGTGTTATTGAAAATGCCGGGCAAAGTTTGCTCGAGATCATCAATGATATACTGGATATCTCCAAAATAGAATCCGGTATGATGCGCATAGAAGCCACAGCTTTTAGCCTGCGCAGTGTGCTGCATGGGGTGAACACCATGTTCAAACCCAAGGCGGAAGAAAAGCAACTCCAGTTGTCCGTTACCATTGATGAGGAAGTACCGGATATTTTATACGGAGATGTGATGCGGCTGACACAGGTGCTCATAAACCTTACGAGCAATGCGGTTAAATTCACCAACGAAGGTGACGTACGCATTCACGTAACAAAGGTATGGTCGGAAGAAAAGGCTGTTCGTATATTGTTTACCGTTAGTGACACCGGCATTGGCATAGATGCCTCTAAACTGCATAGTATATTTGATCGCTTTAACCAGGCAGAAGCCTCTACCACACGTAAGTTCGGAGGAACAGGATTAGGATTAACCATTGTAAAACAACTGATAGAACTGCAGAATGGTTTTATTTCCGTGGAAAGTAAAGCCGGTGAAGGCGCCACTTTTAAAGTAGAATTACCTTATACTCTGGGAGAATCACTTTCTGAAGAAGGTAATACTTATTTTAGCGAGAATGATCAGTTACCGTTGCATCCGGATGTACGTTTGCTGGTGGCAGAAGATAATAAAATGAACCAGAACCTGCTTCGTCATCTGTTGAGTAGCTGGCAGTTGCAATATAAGATTGTCAATAATGGCAAAGAGGTATTACAGGCGCTGGATAAACAACATTACGACCTGGTGCTGATGGATATACAAATGCCTGAAATGGACGGTTACTCTGCCGTACAGGCGATCCGTAATGAGTTGCACTCCACGATTCCGGTGATTGCTATGACAGCGCATGCCATGGCTGGAGAACGGGATAAATGTTTGCAGATGGGCATGAATGAGTATATTTCAAAGCCCATTATTGAAGAGGAACTCTATAAAATGATCCAGGTATACATTGGCAAATTGCCGCCCCGGGAATTACCGGCAGCCTGGTATCATCCGCATGAAAATGGTAACGCCCCGCAACAGCTGATTAACATGCACTACCTCCACGACCTTTCCAAGGGCAATCTGCACTTCGAGAAAACGATGCTGGAGCAATTCATCGCACAACTGCCTGAAGAGCTGTCTCTCCTGAAAAAAGCAGTGGTAGCAGAAGACATTAGCGCGATCCGTGCCAACGCTCACAACTTAAAAACAACCGTTTCATTTATAGGGCTGGAAGCTCATCTCTATCCTATATTGGAACCACTGGAAAAACTGCAGGAAAATAACTACCATCCCAATGCAGTCGCCGGGCAGTTCAATACCCTGAAACAATTGTGTATACAGGCCGTACAGGAAGCGATCAATATTTTATTATAGTTCGCAGCATACATTACCGTACATTTTTCCTTGTTCAACGACAGTAATTCCCTTTTCACCGAAACCTACCCAAAACACCTTCTCTCCTGCTGTATTTTTACTGTAGAAATTTTAACAACACATTCATCATCTAATCATTTTAAAAGACAATTATCATGAAAAAAAGCCTGATCGCCGCTGTAGTAGTAATGAGCATTTCTGCTGCTTCTTTCGCACAAGCACCTGCTGCTAAACCAGCTAAGAAAGAAAAAGCTAAAACTGAAGCTGCAAAGCCTGCTGCTGATTCTACTAAAAAAGCTGCAAAACCTGCTAAGAAAGCTGAAGCAAAACCTGCTGCTGCTAAGAAAGCATAATTTAAGCTATAAAGCGTTTGAGTTAATAAGTCCCGTCTACCTCAGGTTGACGGGATTTTTTTGTGCCTTCAGGTTGCTGAAAAGGGCGCATAAAAAAAGAGTCCACCTCGCGGTGGACTCTTTTCAATGATATGTATAGTAGCTGCTATTATTTCAAACCGTCCAGTTTCTTTTTCACTTCTTCTACTTTAGCAGTGTTGTTTTTGATTGCATAGATCTTCTGTAAAGCATATAAACAGCTTTCGTAGGTTTGTTTATCGCTTTGATCCAGGCTGCTGGCTTTAGCGGTGAAACCTGCATCAGCTTTTTCAAAGAAAGGTAATGCCTGGTTCATCAGACCTTCTACTTTACCTTGTAATTCTTTTGCTTTAGGAGAAGATTGTTGTTTGCTATCCAGACCGTTCAGTTCTTTGTTAAAAACAACAGCGCGGTTGAAATACAGTGCACCTAACTGGAAGTTAGCTGTAGCATCTGCCGCATTCATTTCGATGGCTTTTTTGTAAGCTGCTTCTGCTTTACCGATCAGTTCTTCGTAATTAGCTGGTTTAGGAGCGTCGTTACCTTTATCATCACGGGGATTAGCCAGGTTGTCTACACGGATAGCGTAGTCCAGTACTGCAGCTTCATCGCTTGGGTTGTCAGCAATTTTCTTTTCCAGCATACCGAGTAATTCGTTTGTCTTACCGGTTTTGCTGTAGAAGGCCATTTCCATGTCGTTAAAGCGTTTATCCTTAGGGAATAAAACTTTAGCCTGTTCAATGGTTTTCAACCAGTTTGCCTGATCGCCTTTTTCTTCGTAGAGCTGACCCAGGATTACATAGAGCGCTGGTTCACCTTTGAATTGCAGATCTGCTGCTTTTTTCAGGTAAGTGAAAGCGTCATCTTTTTTACCTGCCTGGTTAGCAGCGTAACCAACGTAAAAAGTCAGGGCAGTATCTGTAGGAATGGAACCACCTAAATTTTTACCATTGTAGAATTCAGCAACTTCGAAAGCTTTTTTGAAGTTGATCAGAGAGGAATCCCATTTCTGTTCGTTCAGGTTAGCATAACCAGCATTAGCGATGGTAGCGTATACGTTGAACAAAGGCTGGTTCATTTCCAGAACTGCCTCTTTCATTTTAGGATCTATTTCCAATGCTTTCTTGAAAGCGGCAAAAGCATCTCCGGCTAAAGCGGAGTTCTTTTGTTTGGTGCCCATTGCTTCGAGGATTTTACCATCTACCAGCCAGGTTTTAGCTTCGTTTTTGGTTTTATCGTTCTGTAATGCTGCGTCAATGTCCGCTTTGGCTTTTTCCAGATCTTGCTTCTTCAGGTTCTCATCCGCACTGCTAACTTTTGCCCGTTGCGCCATAACCGATACACCGGCCGTGCAAAAGAGAAGAGATACCAATAATTTTTTCATGCTTTTGTTTTTTTTAGTTGCTGATTACAATAAGAGTATGGTGCTCCAATAAATAATAATACAACCAGCAATCCCGTTACCACTAAGAGCTGGCTGTATTTTTTATCAGGAACAGGCAACAGTTCTTCCTAAAGGAGCTGTTGCCTGTTTTTTAACTAAGTTATTCGTTTGTTGTTTCAGCTTCGCCGGCGGTTTCTTCCGGAGGAGCATCATTGCTTTCAGCAGTTGGCGTCTCGTCAGTGGCTACAGCTGGTGTTTCACTACCTTCTACACCTTCTTCATCATGGATGGCTTCTACTTCCTGTTCGTCCAGACGTGCTACGGCAGCAATTTCATCGCTGTCATCCAGGCGGATCAGTCTAACACCTTGTGTGGCGCGACCTGCTTCGCGGATATCTGCAACGGCCATGCGAATGGTGATACCTGATTTACAGGTAATCATCAGATCGTGTTTCTCAGTTACATCGAGTATGGCGATCAGATTACCGGTTTTTTCAGTGATGTTAATGGTTTTCACCCCTTTACCACCACGGTTGGTAATACGATACTCTTCAATATTGGTACGTTTACCGAAACCTTTCTCGGAAACCACCAGGATTGTTTTCTGATCGTCGTCTTTATTAACACAAACCATACCAACCACCTCATCGTTCTCGCTGTCTACCTCAATTCCTCTTACACCGATAGCGCCACGACCTGTGTCACGTACGGTTGCTTCAGGGAATCTGATAGCGCGTCCACTCTGAATGGCCATCATGATCTGGCTGTCACCGGTAGTCAGTTTAGCTTCCAGCAGTTCATCGCCTTCATTGATGGTAATGGCATTTACACCGTTCTGACGTGGGCGGGAGAATTCTTCCACCATGGTCTTCTTGATGATACCCTTCTTGGTACAAAGTACAATATAATGGTTATTGATAAAATCTTTGTCTCCCAGGTCTTTGATATCAATGATGGCGCGGATTTTATCATCGCCTGGTAATTGAATCATATTCTGGATGGCACGTCCTTTACCACTCTTTTCTCCGTCCGGAATTTCGTAGACCTTCAGCCAGTAGCAGCGACCTTTTTCCGTGAAGAACAGCATGGTATGGTGCGTAGAGGCCACGAACAGGTGTTCGATGTAATCCTCATCACGTGTTTTACCGCCGATGGCGCCACGTCCGCCGCGTTTCTGCTGACGGTAATCGTAGGCAGAGGTACGTTTGATATAACCCAGGTGAGAAATGGTGATTACCACGTCTTCCTCTGCGATGATATCTTCAATTCTCATTTCGCTGGCGAGGTACTGAATCTCTGTTTTACGTTCGTCACCGAATTTCTTTTTCACTTCTTCCAGTTCTTCGCGGATGATTTTCATACGTAATCCTTCATCATCCAGTACTTCTTTCAGATAAGTGATCAGCTTCATGATATCATCGTATTCAGCACGGATCTTGTCGCGTTCCATACCGGTCAGACGTTGTAAACGCAGTTCCAGTATAGCTTTGGACTGTAATTCAGACAAGCCGAATTCGCTCATCAGGCCATCTTTCGCGATTTCCGGTGTAGCAGCCGCACGGATCAGGGCAATTACCTGATCCAGGTGATCCAGTGCAATGAGGTAACCAGCGAGGATATGCGCTTTTTCTTCTGCTTTACGCAGGTCAAAGCGGGTTCTTCTGATTACTACTTCATGACGGAAGTCGATGAACTCAGCGATCATATCTTTCAGGTTCAGGATACGTGGACGGCCTTTTACCAGCGCCACGTTGTTGATACCGTAAGATGTCTGTAGCTCGGAATATTTAAATAACTGGTTGATGATCACATTAGAGATAGCTTCTCTTTTCAGATCAATTACCAGGCGCATTCCTTCACGGTCACTTTCGTCACGTACATCGGAAATACCTTCAATAATTTTATCATTTACCAGCTGCGCAATTTTCTGATGCAGAACGGCCTTGTTGATCTGGTAAGGCAATTCATAAATAATCAGTTTTTCGCGGCCGTTTTTAGCCGTTTCTGAGGTTATTTTACCTCTCACCACTACTCTACCCCTTCCGGTTTCAAACCCCTGCTTAACGCCTTCAAAACCATAAATAACACCACCTGTTGGGAAGTCTGGTGCTTTTACGTGTTTAATCAGTTCTTCAATGGTGATCTCTTTGTTTTCGATATAGGCGATGGCACCATCCACTACCTCGTTGAGGTTATGGGGCATAATGTTGGTGGCCATACCTACGGCGATACCAGAGGCACCGTTTACGAGCAGGTTGGGAATACGGGTTGGCAGTACAGTAGGTTCTTCGAGGGTATCATCGAAGTTGTTGGTAAAGTCTACCGTTTCTTTTTCAATGTCTTCCAGCATGGCCTCTGCGATCTTCTGCAGACGGATTTCCGTGTAACGCATCGCTGCCGGCATGTCTCCATCTACCGAACCGAAGTTACCCTGACCATCCACCATTGGATAACGCATGCTCCAGGGCTGCGCCAGACGTACAATGGTGTCATAAATGGAAGCATCACCATGTGGGTGATATTTACCCATTACCTCACCCACAATACGCGCTGATTTCTTGTAGGCTTTGTTACTGTGGTTCCCCAGTTCATTCATTCCGAATAAAACGCGGCGGTGCACAGGCTTCAAACCATCTCTCACATCGGGTAAGGCGCGGCCTACGATCACGGACATAGAGTAATCTATGTAGGCCGTTTTCATTTGCTCCTCGATATTTATCTGGACAATTCTCCCTTCCTGATGATTTTCCGTATGCTCTGTCATTTTGTGTGTTGATTTACAGTTTTTTCTGCTCAAAACAGATAAAGGCAAATATAGCCATTTCAGCCCTTATTACGAGCTAAATATCAGAAAATGTGAATAAAAAGGGCTATAGGGATAAACGATTATATTGCAATATCGATATATGATTGATTTAAACAATGAATGACAACCATTTATAGGTGCTTTACGTTATAGGTAAATAGCCCTGTTTTTAATTTATCTGCAATATGTTAAGCTGGTTTAATATATTAGAATATAAATATTGGCAAAGTATTTGTTTCTAACCACCTGATAATCAATAGATCGAATCAACGGAAAACATATATATAAGAAGAATAAATCCGAATTTGCCCTCAAATTCGAACATTAGTATCAAAAGAGCTGTTATTCCCCTGATTCTTAATCACTTTCTAAAGAAGACTATGAAGAACATACTGTTGTTTGGCGCCGGAAAATCGGCCACCAGTCTGATCGACTATCTGTTAACAAATGCGCCGAGACAAAAATGGCATTTAACTGTAGCTGATCACGACCTGTCGCTTATCAAGTCCAAAACAGGAAAATCATATTATGCAACGCCTGCGGCGCTTGATATTAAAGACCATAACGCCAGACTGCAACTCATCCGGGAAACGGACCTGGTCATTTCCTTATTACCGGCCCAACTACATATCCTGGTAGCAAAAGATTGCCTGGAAGCGAAGAAAAACCTGCTCACCGCTTCCTACATTGATCCCGAAGTACGTAAACTACAGGAGGAGATAGAAAAAGCCGGTTTGCTTTTTATGTACGAAATGGGCCTGGATCCAGGCATAGACCATATGTCCGCCATGAAACTCATTCATTCCATTGAGAAAAAAGGTGGCCAGATATTTTCCTTTAAATCGTACTGTGGCGGCCTCATTTCGCCGGACAGTAACGATAACCCATGGCAGTATAAAGTGTCATGGAATGCCCGGAACATCGTGCTGGCAGGCAGTTCCGGGGCTACTTACAAAGAAAAGGGAAAGGTAAAAGAACTAAATCATGAACAACTGTTTGACCACAGCAAAACCATACAGGTGCCAGGTTTGGGTAAACTGGCCTTCTACCCTAACCGCGACTCCCTCGGCTATATGGAGGCCTACAAGCTGGAAGAACTGGCCACATTTATGCGCGCCACCCTCCGCTACCCCGACTTCTGTGAAGGCTGGAATGCCCTGATAAAGCTGGGTTTGACGGAAGACACCATTAAAATTGCCACCGGGCAATTAACCTATTCCAGCTGGGCTACCGCCCAGGTGACAGAGCAAACAGGTACCCCGGAAGAAAATATCGCCCAGCATCTCGGCGTCAGTACCAAGTCCAAAGTCATCCGCCAGCTAAAATTTCTGGGATTATTAAGCACAGATGTCATAAATTTAGGTGAGCAAACCAATGCGGACATCCTCCAGTTCCTCGTGGAAAACAAACTGAAAATGGAACCGGCAGACAAGGACATGATTGTAATGATGCATGAAATTGAATTCGAGCGCCGTAACATGGCCACCAGGATGCACAGTTACATGATCGCCCAGGGCGAAGACAATATACACACAGCGATGGCCAAAACAGTGGGCCTCCCACTCGGTATCATGGCAAAACTCATACTACAGAATAAAGTAACACTAACAGGTTTACAGATACCGGTCATGCCGGAAATTTACAACCCCGTTTTAAAAGAATTAGAAGAGTACGATATCAGATTTGAGGAAAGCTTTGAATAAAGCTAACATTATTGTTTTCCTATGATGGACTCTATCGGGCACCAAGGACTTGTGATACCTCCCCAGAGCGGGGAGGTTTTTTTATTCGATAAAAGCATAAGGCTGAAAGCAAAAAGCCATTGAAGCGCTGATCTGTGCGGATATTATCTCCGCTTAAATCAATCGCTTCAATGGCTTTTTGCTTTCACCTTTATGCTTTATGCCTTAGAGTAATTGTATCAGTTCTGCCACCCCTTCTGTAGCGGGCTTCTCAATCGTAAACTGATTCGGCATGGATTCAAATGATGGGATCTTACGGTCAATGATATACGTAGGTGTTCTGAACTTTACATATTGCAGCAGATTAGCCGCCGGATATACCTGCAGAGAGGTTCCAATGACTACAAAAATATCTGCCGCCTGTACTTCCATTACGGCCTTCTCAATCATCGTCACCGCTTCTCCAAACCATACGATGTGCGGGCGCAGCTGTCCGCCGTCTTCTGCCAGGTCTCCCATTTTAATATCGTCCCGGATATCGTAGATCACGTGATCATTATTGACACTACGCATCTTGAATATTTCCCCGTGCAAATGCAGCACATTGGTAGATCCGCCACGTTCGTGCAGGTCGTCAATATTCTGGGTAATAATCCGCACATCGAATTTTTCTTCAAGCTTTGCAAGCCCTGTGTGAGCTGCATTGGGCTGTGCCGCCTGTACATCTTTGCGGCGGCCATTATAGAAATCCTGTACCAGGGCAGGATTTTGTTGCCAGCCTTTTGGCGAAGCTACTTCGTATACATTATAGCCTTCCCATAATCCGTCTGAGTCGCGGAAGGTTCGGAGCCCGCTTTCTGCGCTGATGCCGGCTCCGGTCAGCACCACCAATCTTGGTTTCATGTTGATTTGTTTATAGATTTACGTTAGTTGGGGTTGGGGCAATGGCCCTTTTTAATTTCCATTTCCTTATTCCTCGTCTTATAAAAATAAAGATAAAAACAATACCAAGTAACAAAGGCCATGCACTTAATAAGCCCAGTGAGAAAGATAAAAAGCTGTTCCAGCCCTCTGCAAATGATAACCAGGAACGTTTGAAAAATCCCGGCGCCTGCGGCTCTGTATTGGCAAAGGTCTGATAATAGGTAAGATGAATTCCGCTATACGCCACATGATGATCCATGTATTGGAGACGGCCCTTGGCAGATTCAATTTCTTCCCGTATACTTTTCAACTGCGCTTCCACTGCCAGTATTTCCTCTACTTTTTTTGCCTGCTGTAATATCTGCAGGTAGCGTTGCTCTACCGCCATACGTGCCTTCATACGCGCATCCAGGTCTACATATTCTGCTGTCACATCTGTAGAAGTCATGCTTTTTTCGTCTACCCGTGTGGCGCCACCAGCCAAAGCTTCCATACATTTATCAAATGTGGCGGAAGGTACTTTTATTTCCAGCTCATTACGCCATTCCATGCTGGTATTTGTCTGGCTTTCATTAGCGATATAACCACCATATTTCTTAACGGTATCGGCTACACGATTGCGGCATGCGTCAAAATCGGAAGTAGAAAAGCGGAGAATCCCGTTTTTTATAATTTTCTGGGAGATGGGTAACGGGTCGCTGTTATCCCGATCATCAAGGGCGGCAGGGGACATCTCATCTTTCTCCGCTGATCCCGATGTAACCCCAATCGCTGCTATCCGTTCTTCTGGCAACGTAGCACCAGGAGCCGGCGCTACTAATTGTTTGGCAAGCGAAGAGTTATTGCTGCTACAGGCAGATAATAGCAATATAGCGGTGCTGAGTATCAGGAAAATGGAATGTTTCATACGGTGTAATTTCCTGTATGATGTTCACCCGCTGCAAATTCCATAACCGATAAAAAAAACCTTCTCTCTTTTCTTAAAACACCGAAGGTTATCTTCCGGTAAGAAAGATAACCTTCGCGTTTATAATCTCTGTAAAATATTTACTTTTTCATACCCCCCATCTCCATAATGGCTTCAAACTCCTCCGGCTTCACATCGCATACAGACAAGCGTCCCTGGCGGATCAGCGACAGATCAGCCAGTCTCTTTTCTGCTTTCATTTGTGCAAGCGTAACGAATTTTTTGAAGGGTTTCAGCGGCTTCAGTTCCACTACTACCCAATTAGGATCAGGTGTGGTAGGATCCTGGTAAAACTCTTTAGACACGGTAGCCAGACCAACGATTTCCATTCCTTCATTACTATGATAGAACAGCACCTGGTCGCCCTTTTTCATGCCTCTAAGATTGTTGCGCGCCTGGTAGTTACGTACCCCATCCCAGAAAGTAACTTTATCTTTTACAAACTGATCCCAGGAGTATTTAAACGGTTCAGACTTCACCAGCCAATAGTTCATATTGTATAAAATTTTCGGATTTTAATATGGCGATTTACCAGCCGCTGGCCAGTACATCAGCAATGTGCATTACTTTGATATTGGAGCCATGCTTACGGATATAACCATCCAGGTGCATCAGGCAGGACAGGTCAGTAGAAATCAGGTAATCTGCACCACTGGTCAGGGCGTTGTTGACTTTCTGTTCACCCATACCCATAGAAATCGGCTCAAACTTCACGGCGAAAGTACCGCCAAATCCGCAACACACTTCGCTGTCGTTCATCTCTTTCAGTTCCAGTCCTCTTACTTTTTCCAGCAATTTGCGTGGCCCTTCTTTGATGCCGCATTCCCGCAGTGCACCACAGGCATCGTGATAGGTACCTACCCCGTTGAGCGTGGCGCCCAGGTCAGTTACATGCAATACATCTGTGAGGAATTCTGTAAACTCGTAGAGGTTCTTTTTAAGTAGTTTCACATCGTTATGTGCGGCAGAATTATCGAATAATTTGCCGTAGTAATTACGTACAAAACCGGTGCAGGAACCGCTTGGAGCAACAATGTAGTCGAAGGTTTTAAAATCCTTTACAAACTTGGTAGCGATTGTACGACATTCATCCTGATACCCCGCATTGTAGGCGGGTTGGCCGCAACAGGTTTGTTCCGTGTTATACATCACATTACATCCCAGCTTCTCCAGCACTTTCACCATATTAAAAGCGGTTTCAGGAAACAACTGGTCTACAAAACACGGTATAAATAACTGTACATTCATCTATATAGCTTTTAGCTGTTAGCCGTTAGTCTGCAGCTAACCTTTGTTGTTTAGCTGTTAGCTACTGGCTGTTAGCTATCCTTTTTCGTTTAGCTGCTAGCTCTTAGCTAACTTTCTTTGCAATGCAATCATCTTCAATGCAGTGATGGCAGCCTCTTCTCCTTTGTGGCCGTGCGCTCCTCCGAGCCTGTCCAACGCCTGTTGTTCGTTATCTACCGTCAATATTCCAAATATAACAGGAACAGGTAACTGAAGGTTCAATTGAAGAATACCTTCTGTTACAGCTTTACACACATAGTCAAAATGAGGTGTTTCGCCACGGATCACGCAACCGAAAGCAATAATAGCGCCAGGCTGTTTGCCGGTGCCTTTGGTAGCTTCCCAGTATTGTTTACAGGCGTAAGGTAATTCGAAAGCACCAGGTACGAGTACTTTATCTGTTTTGGTGATTCGGTACTGGTTCAGGGCTTTGTCGCAACCTGCTACCAGTTCATTCACAATGGCGTCATTCCATTCGGTATACACCATAACAACACTGGCATCCTCCAGGTTGAGAATGCCAGCGTCATTTAGTAAGCTCTTATTATGCTCGGACATACAATCAGTTTAGAATTACGGATTATGAATGACGAATGACGGATTGGTGGGTAGATAGTAGCAGATGATCTCCGAGGATATCTACCCACAAATCCGTCATTCGTCATTCATAATTCGTAATTGATTTAATTCTTTACATCACCCAGTCTAGCCAGGTACTTGTCCATTTCACGACCTTCGTTGGTCTGAGGAAACTTCTCCTTAATTTCTTTATAGATGGT
The DNA here is from genome assembly GCF_052114225.1 of Chitinophaga sp. RAB17. Lineage (NCBI taxonomy): Bacteria > Pseudomonadati > Bacteroidota > Chitinophagia > Chitinophagales > Chitinophagaceae > Chitinophaga > Chitinophaga sp. RAB17. Next base: position 591,317 of record NZ_JBFREI010000004.1, read on the forward strand.
GATTGCATCCTGGGATTTACCAGCTTTTTCCAGGGCCAGACCGGCACGGAACAGGTAAACAGGAGCCGTCAGTTCGTTATCATTGTAATGACCAGCTTTTTTGTAGGATTCAATACCGTCATCTGTTTTGTTCAGTTCCATGTAAGCGTCACCGATCAAACCGTAAGCAGTAGGCTGAAGCAGCAGATCGCTGGAGCTAAAAGATTTCAGCATGTCGATACCTTTCTGGAAATCGCCCAGGCGGATATAGCAAACACCCGCACTGTATTTAGCCAGGTTACCGGCTTGTGTGCTACCGTATTTTTCAGCTACCTGTAAAAAACCATAATTATTACCATCACCATTCAGTGCCAGTTTGAATGAATCTACTGCGAAGTAGTTTTGTGCATGGAAAACCATTTCCTGTGCTTTGTTTTCATTCGGCTGTTTAACAAAACGGTTATAGGCGAAGAAACCGCCTACCACTACTACTACTGCAATTACTGCAATAGAAATAACATTTTTGTTTTTATAGAAGAAGTCTTCTGCCTTGTGCATGGATTTCTCCAGGTCAAAATCATTTTTTGTAGGTTGAGGCACGGTGGCTTTATCTTTAGTTTCTGCCATTGTAAGGTGTAATTGTGATTGCTTGGTTATTTAATAGGTAACGAAAAAGCTATTAGCAGTTAGCTTTTAGCTTTTAGGAAATGCAGCGAAGACCATTATATATTAATCTTTGCTGCATTTCCTAAAAGCTAAAAGCTAATGGCCAACTGCTTAATCAACGATGAAAGGATAATCTTCCTGAACGTAAACGTCTTTCAACAATTCATCATCATCAGGCCATGGAGATTCTTCGGCGAAAGTTACGCACTCTTCAACTTCCACTTTCACGCGTTCGTTGATGGCTTCGATTTCGGCTTCAGTAGCCCATTTATTTTTCTGAATTACTTTCAGTACTTCGTTGATTGGATCTTTCTCCTTGTACTCTTCCAGTTCTTCTTTAGTACGATATTTAGCCGGATCGCTCATGGAGTGACCACGGTAACGGTAAGTCTTGATTTCCAGCAAGGTTGGACCGCCTTTTTCACGGCTGCGTTTTACGGCTCTTTCGATACCATCATGCACCGCTTCGCAACTCATACCATCGATAGAATCGGCAGGCATTTCGTAAGCGTCAGCCAACTTATAGATATCCAATACGTTGGAGGTACGTTCTACAGAAGTACCCATGGCGTACATGTTATTTTCACAAATGAAAATTACCGGGAGTTTCCAGGTCATCGCCATGTTAAAGGTTTCATGCAGAATACCCTGACGGGCAGCGCCATCACCAAAGAAACACAACACTACGTTGTCTGTTCCTTTGTATTGCTCTGCAAGCGCCAGTCCGGCACCTGTACCTATCTGAGCTCCAACAATACCATGGCCACCGAAGAACCCATGTTCCTTGGAGAAAAAGTGCATACTGCCTCCCTTTCCTTTCGAACAACCGGTTGCTTTACCATACAGTTCTGCCATACAAGCTTTAGCGGAAATTCCTTTCGCAATTGCCAGCGCATGATCACGATAGGCAGTGATGAATTTATCCTCCGGCTTGGTAGCTGTCATCGCACCAGCAGCAATTGCTTCCTGTCCTATGTACAAATGACAAAAGCCACGGATCTTCTGCATCCCGTACAATTGGCCTGTCTTTTCTTCAAAGCGGCGCAGCAAAAGCATCAATTCATACCAGTACAGATATGTCTCTTTGGTGAATTTCGTCTTCACGTCTGTTTTAGTTTGCACTCTTTCTAAATTTGTTCGCAAATATAACAGGAAAATCCTAAAATATAAATATCAATTCTAATTCCCATTAAATTATGCAAATTCATCAATTTCAAACAGTTTTGCATTTATTTGCACGGGAATCTCAGGGAACTTCCCATTAGTGCGGTTTTTTATCATTTATACAATTGAGAATTTTCGCATATTATTAATTACGAATAACTTTTTTCTTTGCTTTATATTAATAAAATATCACTCGTTCAGTTCAAAAATTACACGCAGGAGACCTTTTCCTTCCAGCACCGGATCGTGGGGATCACCGGCAGAAACGGCGCCGGCAAGACGAACCTGCTCGACGCCATCTACTATTTGTGTTTCACCCGCAGCTATTTTACCAGCAGCGAAAGCCAGAATACCCAGTACCAAACCAACGGATTCCGCCTGGAAGGATACCTTGAAAAGAATACACAGCCGGAAAAGATCATTTGCACGGTCAAAGACGGCAGGAAAGAGATCAGCCTGAACGACGACAGGTACGACCGCTTCTCCCGGCATATCGGCCAGTTTCCAGCCGTGATGATTGCCCCCGATGATGCCGAAATCATCCTGGGCGGCAGCGAGGAAAGACGTAAATGGCTCGATAGCCTCTTGTCACAACTCTACCCGGAGTACCTCGACCACCTCATCATCTATCAGAAAATACTCTTACAACGGAATACCCTCCTGAAAAATATGGCCGCCACCGGACAAAACCAGGATAGCCTGCTCGATGTATTCGATCTGCAACTGGTGATGCACGGCGTACCCGTATACGAAACCAGGAAAACTTTCCTCCAGACCTTCATCCCGAAAGTCCAGGAACTGTATGATTATATTTCCGGCACCCATGAAGTGGTAAATATACAGTACCAGTGTACCCTGCAGGAGGAAGACTATGCTGCACAGCTGAATACCGCCCGTTACCGTGATATGCAGCTGCAACGCACCACCACCGGCATTCACCGAGATGACCTGCTCTTTCTGCTGAATGATCATCTCATGAAAACCAGCGCCTCCCAGGGACAACGTAAAAGCTTTTTATTCGCGCTCAAACTGGCACAGTTTGAAGTGATCCGTCAAAATAAAAAGTTCCCTCCGCTCCTGCTGCTCGATGATGTATTTGAAAAGCTTGACCAGGAGCGCGTTACCCGTTTAATTACATTGGTGGCCAGCGATAGTTATGGTCAGGTGTTTATTACAGATACGCACGCAGACCGCCTGCAACAAGCCTTTGCGGGAACTACCGCTGAAATACAGCTGATAAAGATCTAAATTTTAGTACCTTCGCACCATGCGCCACGGAACTACCAGTATCGGAGATGCCCTTCGGGAATTTATGAACAAAAGCAGGATGAAACCCCGTCTCATGGAGGTGCGTATCCAGGATAACTGGGAGAAGCTTATGGGTAAAACCATTGCCCGCTACACACAGAGTATCCAGCTGATCGATAATAAATTGATCGTAACTACAACAGTGGCGCCACTAAAACAGGAATTGACTTATTCTAAAGACAAGATCATCAAGTTGGTGAATGAAATGCTCGGAGAGAACATTGTAAAAGAGGTGATGATCAGGTAAACTGGGATCAGTTGGAGGCAAACTGACGAATCAGGCTGTTAACTTCGGAGATTTTCATGGTGGTCTGCAGATTTACAATCACGAAATCTGACGCATCCTGGATCAACATCACCACATTACCCAGCTCATCATCTTTCCCTTTGTTGAGTATATGCACCAGGCTTCCCTTATCTCTTACTTCCATCAGCATATCAAAATGCTCATTGCGTTCCAGGTTACTTTTTAAATCTGCAATCTCGTCTCTGCTTACCGTACTACCGTTCACGTTAGAGATGGTATATACTTTTACACGACGTACATTATTCAAGGCATGTTTCACGCTTTTAGCGTCGGCATCATCTCCGGCAAACGACAGGCACCAACCCGCCAGCTTCATGCTGAAACCGCCTACAGACACGGTATGTACTTCTGCATTTGCCCGGTGTTTGTTACGGAATTCACGCAGACATCTGTCTTGTGCACTAACTGCTGAAGCAGACAATAAAAAACAACCGGCAGCAATAATGAATGATTTCATGGGAGTTTTTTTTTGAATTATTTCTTCTTGATATTTTTCAGCTTATCCATTCCCTGGATGTTGACAGATCCTGCAATGAGTGAAATTTCGTTGAGGTCAATATCGCCCACCAGGCTCATGGCCATGAACTCATTGGAGCTGCCTACGAGCATAATCAGTTCGCTGATAGCCCCTTTGGCGTTTTCCCTGACCATAAATTTCAGGTCGCTGTCTTTATCCCGCAGTGTCATCAGCTCTTCGAAATCGCTGCTGAGAAAAGCGGCTGCTTCCTTGTACAGGCGTGGACCTTCGCGGGTATCTTCTTTGGCAAGGATCCGCAGTCCTTTCAGTTTCTGTATTACTTTCATCATGTTTTTGGCATCTGCATCGCCCGTTTCTACTTTGGCGAACATGCTGAACATTTTGGGCGTAATACTGACCAGCGTAAAGCTCCGGTCGCTTTCGTACTTCTGGAAAAACCGGTCTATGACGCTCCCCTGCTGTGCAGAGAGGTGGAAACTGGCAAAGACCGCCATCAATAATAATAGGTATCGTTTCATCTTTCTATATTTAGTATCGGTTTTTGAATGGCTGATTAATCTTTTCCTTCTACAATGGCCGTAGCCTCATTGAAATAAGAGAGCTTCTGCATTTTGGACGTCCCTTTGTTCAGGTTTTTCGCCAGCAGCTGTAATGCTTTCTTGGTTTCGGCCAGTGCGCGCTGCGGATCATTCATTTCCTGCTGTTTCAAGGCAATGATCGCTTCCTGCTGCCGGTGGCCCTGTTGCTGAAGCGCATAGCCGATGCCAACGGCTACCAGCAATACTGCTGCATACTTCATCCAATGGCGGAACGGCGACAACTTCACTACTTTTGCCGGGGGGGCTTCCCATACTTTTGTTGCCTCCACATGAAAGTACTGGAACATAGGAGCCGCCTCCTGCAACGCTTCCGGTAAATCAGGGTGAGGAGTACTGAAAAATTCACGCAACCCTGCTTCTTCTTCCAGGGAAGTTTCTCCTTCCCAATATTTTTCCAGCAATGCACTGATCCTGTTATAATCCATATACCTGCAGATTTTGTAGTTTCTCCCGAACCGTTTTACGGGCCCGGTGCAAATTCACTTTTACATCATTCATGTCTATATCCAGTATGTCGGCGATCTCCTGGTAGGAATGCCCGTCTATGTCCCGCAGTTGCAGGATGGTACGGTACTTTTCCGGCAGGGCATTGATCGCCACATGCACTTTTTGCATTACATCGTTCTGTTCCGTTGCAGCATGCGGACTTTGCTGTTGTACAGCGGGCAGCTCTCCTGCCCTGTCCAGGTCGTCAGACATGCGGTACTTCCTGGACTTGATTTTGTCCAGCGCCAGGTTGCGGGTAATACGCATGCACCAGGCTTCCATATTCTGTAACTCCACCATCTTCTCCTGCATACCCCATACTTTCATAAGGGCATCCTGGGTGATATCCTGCGCGTCTTCCTCATTACCTAACAGGCGGAATGCAAAGCGGTAAAGCTTTTGCCTGACTGGGACCACCTGTGTAAGAAATCGTTCTAATGACATGCAGAATAGTGCGTTTGAAAAGAAGACGACTGTAAAAAGCGGATGTTACAAAAAGTTGAAAAAAATTTTTAGTGTCGGGAGATGTCCCTTGCATTAATCCAGTTTAATTCTCGGATCTATGAGCGTATAGAGCAGATCCGCCAGCAGGTTTACGAGCACGAAGATGCCTGCGGTGAGTAAGATAGCTCCCATTACAACGGGGAAGTCGAATTTGTCGAGGGCATCCACGGTGACTTTACCAATGCCTTTCCAGCCAAAAATGTATTCTACGAAGAAGGCGCCTGCCAATAGTTCGGCAAACCAACCTGTGATAGCGGTGATAACGGGATTGAGGGCATTAGGCAACGCATGGCGCCAGATGACCCTGGACTTGGAGAGCCCTTTGGCGTAGGCGGTGCGGATATAGTCCTGGTGGAGTACATCCAGCATGGCACTGCGGGTGAGCTGCACAATGATGGCCAGCGGGCGGATACCTAAAGTAATAGCTGGCAACACCAGGTTCCGCAGGTTTAATACCCGGCCTTTGAAAGGATCTACATCAAACAGACTGCCGCTCATATGCAGCCCGGTATAATCACTGAGTACAAAGCCAAAGAGATAAGCCAGTACGATACCGGCGAAAAAGGATGGAGCGGAAATCCCCGCTACGCTGGCAAATACAGCACCGGTGTCCATCCAGGTATTTTGTTTTACGGCAGAGAGCACGCCCATAGCGATGCCGGTAATGGTAGCAAACAACATCGCGGCTACCGCCAGCAGCAAAGTGCCGGGCAAAGCTTCCATTAAAATATCCCATACCTGCTTCTTCCCCTGGTATGAGCGTCTGAGGTAGGGTGTTTTCAGCACCAGTATTTTCTCTTTTGATATATGCGCTACCGTTATGTAATGCAGATTCTCCTTTGCCTGTTCGGGTGTATGCACCCCTACCGGCAACAGGTCATTCAGATAATACATAAACTGCACCCCAACCGGCTGGTCGAGATGCAGTTCTTTGCGTACGTTTTCCAATGAGGCCACGTCTGCCCGCTGTCCCAGGGTAAGCCTGGCCGGATCGCCCGGCAATACATTGAACAGGAAAAACACCAGCACCACCACACCGAGTAGTACCAGTATACCATAACCTGTTTTACGAAGCAGAAAACGAAGCATAGATAGCGGTTAGCAGTTAGCTTTTAGCTGTTAGCAGTTAGTCTTTAGCGATTGGCCTTTAGCTATTAGCTATTAGTAAATGTAATAAAAGTCAGCAGGTGATCTCCGCTGCGTTTACTAACAGCTAATAGCTAATAGCTGCTAGTAATATACTAAAAATCAGCAGGTGATCTCCGCTGCATTTACTAACAGCTAATAGCTAACAGCTAAAAGCTATCACGGAATATCATTATAGTGCCATTTGCCTTTGATGGTACCCTTATCCAGCAGTATCAGGCAGGGATTACTTCTGCCGGCTGTTTTGATGGCTACACCATCCATCTGTACAAATGGAAACTCCAGGCCATGTTGTTGTTTAAACGCAGCTATTTCTTCTTTGGTAGAAGCTGTCACTCCATATATTAATATACCCTGATTTTTCCACTTGTCCTGCAGCACTTTCATTTTCACGTCCCAGCCGCTACCCGCCTTCTGTACATTTTGTACGAGGAAGAGGTATACGGGTTTGGTTTCTGCTAAAATGGCCTGGGTTTGATTTACACCATCGGCATCCGTGAGGATGAAATCCTTGATGGCTGGTTCTGCATTACCTTTCTTCACCAGTTTGTCTTTACGGTCTACAAACTTCCAGGTGCTGTCTGACCATGGGTAGTTGTCTGCCGTAAATTCTTTCTTCTGACCATCTTTCTCATAAATAAACATCATTTCGTACACGTCCGGAGTAGCGCCTGGAGGCAGTTTCATCTTCTCCGGAATATTATTACCTATTTTATAAGGCAGGCAGTCAACAAAAGGCAGGTGTTTTAAAGTATACCATTGAATACCAAAAGACAGGATCGTTGCTATCACCAGGGCAATACCAGCCCCCTTGACAGGTTGAATTTGTTTGCGGTAGAAAAAAATCACGAGGATCATCACTAACAGGATCACATCTTTCCAGAATGTTTCTACTGCGGTGAGTTTGATACAGTCGCCGAAACAGCCGCATTCACGGATGGTGCCGCTGAATAGCGCGTAACCGGTGAGGAAGGTAAAGAAGATGATGAGCAGTAACAGCAGCACTGAAAAGATACGCATGCGGTATCCTACCAGCACGGCCACCCCTGCAATGATTTCGAAGGCATTCATCAATATCGAGTATGCCAGGGAATAGGGAGAAAGAAATGTCAGATGCAACACTTCGAAAAATTCCTCCATTTTATAACTGAGCCCCAACGGGTCATTGGCTTTAATAAGACCGGAGAAAATGAATAACACCCCAACGATTATACGCAACAGGTTAAGGATAATCTTCATAAAATAGTTTAATGGTGATTGTGATCCGTGAAGATAAGGACAATCATGATTTACATTTCTCTAAAATTGATGAGCGCAACATTTTGTTGACGCCGCTGGTAAATCTGTTGCTGAATTAAAGCACTAAATCCCTAAATTCGGAAATGATTGATTTTCCTTCTTAGATTTGCAGGCAAAATAAAGAATTTCGGGTAAAAGGCCAGAACTATATGAAAATCAGGCAACAGAGGCCTGCATGCTAACTACTTAACGCATTCAAATGAAACCAGACCATATCCAAACATTCTCCTCACCAGCTATTAATTGCAGGGGGCAATTATTGTCGCTGTCTACACCAGCGGTGATGGGTATTATTAATGTAACCACAGATTCTTTTTATGAAGGCAACCGTATGCATGAGTTGCACCTGGTGATGGAAAAGGCGAAGCAGCACCTGGAAGAAGGCGCTACCATCCTGGATCTGGGCGCACAAAGCACCCGTCCCGGTGCAGATGTGATTGGTGCAGAAGAAGAACTACATCGTTTATTACCAGCTATTCACGCTATACTCAACCGTTATCCGACTGCTATTATTTCTATAGATACCTGGTATGCCGCCGTAGCTGAAAAAGCGGTGCATGCCGGTGCAGCTATTATTAATGATGTGAGTGCCGGTGATATGGATGCCAACATGATTCCGGTTGTTGGGCAGTTGCAGGTACCTTATATTGCGATGCACATGCAGGGCAAGCCTGCTACCATGCAGCAGCGTCCTCAATATGAAAATGTAGTGACCGAGGTGCTGGACTATCTGAAACAAAAGCTGGCGGAATGCCGCGCAGCGGGCATCAAAGACTTTATTGCAGATCCAGGCTTTGGCTTCGGGAAAACCATTGAACATAATTATGCCCTGCTGAAGGAGCTGCATCTGTTTAAAGATATCCTGGGTGTTCCGGTGCTGACAGGCATTTCCCGCAAATCGATGATCTATAAGTTACTGGACATTACGCCGGTGGAGGCATTGAATGGCACAACAGTATTGAATACCATTGCCCTTCAACAGGGCACGCATATATTAAGGGTACATGACGTTAAAGCCGCTGTAGAAGCGGTAAGGATTATGGAGAAAATGAAAGGCTAATTAAATCTTGCTATTTTTACAACTATGAAGGAAGTAATACAATTTTATGGGGTTGAGTTTCGCTGGCTGAATGTTTTGGACCTGCTGATTGTTGTTTTTTTAATCATTCAATTATATCGTTTATTAAAAGGTAGTCTTGCTTTCAATATTTTCGTTGGGTTGTTGATGGTATATGCAGCGTATTTCCTGGTCAGGGCTTTACAGATGCCTATTCTGACCATAATCCTGCAGAACTTTATTAATGTGGGTATCATTGCCATCATTATTATTTTTCAGCCGGAGATCCGGAAGTTTTTGCTGGTATTGGGAAAGAAGACACCGCTGAGCAAGGATAGTTTTTTGACCAAGTTGTTCCTTCCTGATAAGTTTAAGAGTTATAAGGAAGAAGAAAATATTATCAATGAACTCATTGTTGCGGTGAGCAGAATGCAGAGTACTTCTACCGGTGCACTGATGGTAATTGCAACTACCTATCGACTAAAATTCGACTCAGCATCCAGTATTCCTATTGATGGTAACGTGAGTGCCAAGCTGATAGAAAGCATTTTTGAGAAGCACAGTCCCCTGCATGATGGTGCATTGATTATAGTAGGTAATAAGATCCTGGCAGCCAAAGTGATATTGCCGGTGTCTGAAAATCCGAATCTGCCTACACGTATCGGCTTACGTCACCGTTCCGCCGTGGGCATCACCGAGCATAGCGATAACCTGGCCATTATCGTATCTGAGGAAAGGGGTACCGTTTCCTATGCAATGGACGGGGTCCTGACACAGGATGTATCACTGGAAGACCTGAAAGTGAAGTTATATGAAGTGCTGATTGACGGATATGCGTAGAACAGCGGTTAGCTATTAGCTTTTAGCTGTTAGCAAATGCAGCGGAGATTGACAGAGAAGATTAACTAGTGAAACAGCTGTTAGCTGTTAGTAAATAAATATAAAAAAAGAAAGGAGATCAGGTATAATACCCGATCTCCTTTCTTTTTATGAGGATTGTTAATCTTCTCTGTCAATCTCCGCTGCATTTACTAAAAGCTAATAGCTAACCGCTGTTTAAATATAAAAAGAAAGGAGATCGGGTATTATACCCGATCTCCTTTCTTTTTATGAGGATTGTTAATCTTCTCTGTCAATCTCCGCTGCATTTACTAAAAGCTAAAAGCTAATAGCTAACAGCTGTTTCACTATTTCCCTGGAGCTGGAGCTGGAGCCGGCATTACCGGAGCTGCTGCTTCTGGAGCACCTGCTTTAATGTCTACCAGTTGTACGTCAAATACCAGGATAGAGTTACCAGGAATTACTGGAGGACTGCCCTGTAAGCCGTAAGCTAAGCCGGAAGGAATTACCAGTGTTGCTTTGGAACCTTTTTTCAGGCCGCTTAAGCCAGCATCCCAACCTCTGATCACGAAACCACGACCGATAGGGAATTTAATTGGTTCTAAAGGCATACCTGGGCGCATAGTTGAATCCTGGCTGGAATCAAATACTTTACCGGTGGTCAGTTTACCAGTGTAGTGTACATAAACGGTATCACCTGGGTTAGGTGTAGCGCCGGTACCTTCCTGGTTAACGGCTACGTATACGCCTGCAGCGTTTTTAGTAGCTTTGATTTTGTTTTTGTCGAGGTACTCACTGATGAGTTTCTCGTCTTTTTCTCTCTGGGCAGCAGCAGAGTATATACCTTCTACAGCGAAAGTGATTTTCAGCTTGTCACCTTTTTTACCAAACGGAGGACGCTCCTGAGCTGGTAATGAATCCCAGGGAATGATAAAAGTAGCGCTATCACCTGCGTGCAGGAGAGCAATACCTTCCATCAGATCAAACTTGTTTGCTGGCTTCTGCAACACTACCGGAACGGCAGCTCCAACCATTTTACGGGACTCGCCCAACAGGGAATCATTGATGCGTTGGGTTACATTCAGAAGGGCAGTATCACCCAATTTCAGTTGTGCTCCGCTGCCAGATTTGTGAACGATATACTCAATACCGCTCGGTGTTTTTTTAACACCCGTTCCGCAACTGGCTATCAGAAAGCCTAAAGCTGCAGTTGCAACTAATAACTGATTGTTTTTTTTCATTTGTTTGTATTAGTAGGTTGAAATACTTTATTTAACTTATTGCAGCAGATCCTCGTTTTCCTCGACCGCCTTAATGAAACGGTCAACGGTTTTTTCCAGGGGATCTACGCTGCGACCACCGGAAGCGTTAAAGTGTCCACCACCATCGAAGTATTTGCGGGCGAAAGTATTCACATCGAAATCTCCTTTGGAGCGGAATGACAATTTAACTTCTGAGTTTCTGTCAATGATCAGTGCGGCCATTTTAATGCCCTGTATGGATAACAGGAAATTTACCAGGCCTTCCGTATCCCCTGTTTGCAGGTCAAACCTTTTCAGGTCGGAATAAGGAATGGCCAGCATGGCGGTATTGTATTCATAGAATACTTCCATGCGGTTCAGCAGACTATGTCCGAGGAAGCGCAGGCGGTTTTCCAGGAAATTGTCGTAGATCGCCTGATGTATTACCTCGTGGCGCAGGCCTCTGTCCATCAGATCGGCCACCATGCGGTGCACGGCAGCAGAAGTAGATGCAAAGCGGAAAGAACCCGTATCGGTTACAGTACCGGCATAGATGCACTGTGCAATTTCGAGGTTAATATACTGCTCATCTCCCAATTTATATATAGTTTCATAAACTAATTGGGCAGTTGAGCTGGCTTTGGTATCACTAATTCCGTATTCGAAATTGGGCTGAGGCTCCAGGTGATGGTCTACAAGGATTTTGATACAATCCAGTTTTTCCAGGTGGGGCGCCAGATTTTTGGTGCGGTACAAGGCGTTGAAGTCCAGGCAAAACAGGAGTTCTATGCCTTTCAATGCCTCGATAGCCCGGTCCATGGAAGATTCGTAGTCAATAACCAAATCAGCTCCTGGCATCCATTTCAGGAAATCCGGAAAGTTAGTGGGTGATATTACAGTTACCTGGTGTCCTTTCTGCACTAAGTAGTGGTACATTGCTAAGGAAGATCCCATGGCATCCGCATCTGGCTTCTGATGCATCGTGATGACCACTTTCTTAGGGCTTTCCAGCAAAGGCTTAATTTCCTCGATCGGCTTCATTAAAAAACTGTAATGTTAAGAGTTGATTTCCAATCACAACAAGTGGTTGAAACAGAAAACGAAGTGCGAAGATCTTTATTTGAGCCAGAATTTCAAAATTTTTTACCACTAAAGAAAATGTAATTACTTTTGCGGCCTAATCTGTAATTCGGAATTAAACATTATATGAGCAACAGAACATTTACTATGATCAAGCCTGATGCAGTAGCAAACGGGCACATTGGCGGCATTTTAAACATGATCAACGCTGCAGGTTTCCGCATCGTAGCCATGAAGATGACGCAGTTATCTACTGCTAAAGCAGGTGAGTTTTATGCAGTACATGCGGAAAGACCTTTTTACGGTGAACTGGTAGAATTCATGAGCAGCGGCCATATCGTAGCGGCTATCCTGGAGAAAGACAACGCCGTAGAAGATTTTCGTAAACTGATTGGTGCTACCAATCCTGCTAATGCAGAAGAAGGTACCATCCGTAAAAAATACGCAGAGTCTATCGGCCGTAACGCAGTTCACGGTTCCGACTCTGATGAGAACGCTGCAATTGAAGGCAACTTCTTCTTCAGCGGTCTGGAAAAATTCTAGTACTACAACGCAAATTCATTGCAAAAGGGCTGGCGCTTCAAAACGCCAGCCCTTTTTATTTTTATAGTATCTAAGCTCTTCATTTAAAACTATTTATATCCATCTACCTAAAGTAATTTGCTCAACAAACACCGCCGCCTGCCAAATCGGCGTAAACACATGATTTTTAATGAAAATGTGATGCTTAAATAAGCCCAGAAAACAGGCTTTTTTCAGGTAAAATCACCAAAATATTCATCTTGTCAAATAATTCATTATCAGATATTTATACCTATACAACGAAAGCCTGACTTTAAACAAATACCCCTCTCCTCTTTTTGACCCAAAAAAGCTGGTATAATATTACCATTTCGGATAGCCGTTCACGTTGTTTCCCCTAAAACTTTTTAACTTGCCCTTCTATGTGGCAATCATTCCGGAAACTGTTTAAAGGGTATTTAAGATTGGAGCGGTCCATGTCCGACCACTCCGTAGAAGCATATGTGCGTGATGTAGAAAAGCTGGAGCAATACCTGATGTCGGTCGGCAAAGATAAACTCCGCCCCCAGGATGTAACCCTGGAAGACCTGCAAGGTTGCGTACAATGGATTGCCAAACTGGGAATGACCGCTACCTCCCAGGCCAGAACAATTTCAGGCCTCAAAGCATTTTATAAATTCCTGTTGCTGGAAGACATGGCCCAGGAAGATCCTACCCAACTGCTCGAAGCCCCCAAGGTGTTACGTAAACTACCGGACGTACTCACCTTTGAAGAGATAGAACAAATCATTGCCCAGATATCGCTGGACACCGCCGAAGGACACCGCAACAAAGCGATCCTGGAAACGATGTATAGCTGCGGGCTGCGTGTAAGTGAAGTCATCAACCTACAGATTACCCAGCTGCATATGGACGTAGGATTTATCCGCGTAATAGGTAAAGGCAATAAAGAAAGGATGGTACCCATTGGCAAAGACGCCATGCGGCAGATAGATATTTACCGGAGAAATGTTCGTATACAGTTGCCCGTTAAGTATGGAGAAGAAGACACCCTCTTTCTGAACCGCCGGGGCGGCGCCCTGAGCCGGGTCATGATTTTCCTGGTGATTAAGGAGCTGACGAAGAAAGCAGGCATTCATAAAAATGTGTCGCCCCATACCTTCCGGCACTCGTTTGCTACCCACCTGGTAGAAGGCGGCGCCGACCTGCGCGCCGTACAGGAAATGCTGGGGCATGAAAGCATTACAACAACAGAAATTTATACACACCTGGACCGGGAGTATTTAAGAGATACCCTGCTGCGTTTTCATCCGAGGTTCTAAGGGCTATAAAAAGAAACAGCTACCCGGGGAAAGGTAGCTGCTCTTTTGCCATTAAGATGGGTCAACATTCGGGGAACGTCGTGTTGATGACGGAGTTGACTAACAGATGGAAGACTTCGAACTTTCTTTTCTTTTACAATAAGCTGTAGTGGGTTAGCAAACGATCTTTATCACTCTTATTTTTTCGTTGGGCCGTTAGCGTAATCATATCGCTTAACCAGCTACCAATCTGACTGGACGCCCTTTTGACTCTCGAACGCTTATAAATTATATTCAGGTTGCTGCAGGGGGCAATGTCCCGGCGGTCTCTGGATTGAGACATCCTTTCATCTTCTGCCCACAGCAGTTGTTCATTTTTATAAATTTTAAAATACACATCTGGTCCCAGGTTTTTCCGGTCCGGTATAATCGACTTCATCAACCCTGACCGCACATGTTGGCGGGAGAAATGAAGAAAGTACCGACCCACCTCATCTGTCTTCGCGTGCCCGATTATCTGACCGGTTTGCGCGTTATAGGCTTCTACTTTCAAATGAGGCTGCCCTGCCGCGCCCAGATGGGGTTTTACCACTCCTGTAATTACCCAGGCTCCTGCATTGGCATAAATGTTATGCCAGATGGTGGCAGGTATTACGTAGGCATAGGCGCCAACATAACCATTACTATTCCGTTTCCAGTGCAACACAATACTGCTCAGGTGAAAGTTGCGCGACTGCTGGCTACCATTTTTACCGGGTAACTGATCCAGACAAAGGTCCAGTTCCAGTGGTTCGGTAAAGAGATGTACTTCGTCCCAGCTAAGACTAAAGTTTCCTTTTTCATCCAGCGTGGTGTGAGCCAGCAACCGGTCGGCCTTCATCAGTACTTCTTTGGCTGACAACGGCTTCATGTCATTAAAGATACCTGATGCCTGATTTTCTGTCCGGTTTCTTATATCCGGCAGATAAATACGAATGCGTGCATTTGCCAGTGGCTCAATACAATCATTACAAATAAGTGCAGAGATGTTTCCGATTAATAGGTAACTCATAATTTTATTTTTTTAACGAAAAAAAAGGGGTTAACGAGCATCACCTGATGAATTGTTTCTGCATATACTAAATCAAAGACAAACAAGGTAGAAAGGCCAATTACTATTAAACTTTTCTGAGGACAATAGATTACTAAGCCAGTTGACAATACAAAGATTAGGAAGTTTAGAAGAGGAGTCAAGCGTTTAACAACTGAAAAAAATGAATACGTATAAGTACGCATATCAGCATGAGAGTTACGTGGTGAGATTGATTGGCAAGATGTTATGAGGAAGAATGCAGCATGTCATGCGCCCGGATATGGACTATGTGTGTTCGGATACGGACAACAAGGCATCTTCGTTCATCTGATTATCAGGTTGATATGAAAAGGCATGTTTTTGGGCAATGTAGTTACCTGCAAAAAGCCAATTGAAAGCATGCTTAGAAACTACCTGAAAATCGCCTGGAGAAATCTGCTGAGAAACAGGACATTCTCCTTTATCAACATCACCGGTCTGGCAGTGGGACTTGGCTGCTTTCTGCTGATTGGACTGTATGTGCTGGATGAACTGAGCTTCGACCGTTACTATAATAAAACAGGAAATATCTATCGTATCAACGGGGATGCCCGTTGGGGTGGTCAGGAGCTTCACGTGGCCGAAACTTCGGATATGATGGGGCCCATTCTTAAAGAGGATTATCCACAGGTGCAGGAATACACCCGGATTTATTCGCACAGCGGTGACGTAAAACTGATCAGGAAAGACCATGAGTATATCACAGAAACGCGTACCGCTTATGTTGATTCCACCTTCTTCAATGTCTTTGCATTCCCGGCCCTGGAAGGCAATACCCTGACTGCATTGAATGTTCCCCATACCGTAGTGATAACGGCATCCACTGCGGTCCGCTATTTCGGATCGGCCGGCAGCGCCATCGGCAAAATGCTCGAAGTGCAGGAAGGCGGCAAGGACATTCCCTATAAAGTGAGTGCTGTGATAGCCGATATTCCCGGCAATACCCATTTCCATTTTGACCTCCTCTTCCCGATGAAAAGCCTGGACTACAAATGGGGACAATTGGGCAATGCTAATTTCCACACCTACCTCGTCCTCAAACCCGGCACTGATTACAAAGCTTTTGAAAAAAAGTTTCCCGACTATATTGAAAAACATCTTATCCCCATCATGAAGGATTTTCAGATCTACAGTATGGCAGACCTGGAAAAATCGGGGAACCGGTTTAGCTTTTCGCTCATTCCTGTAACACAAATACACCTGTATTCCGACAGGCAGGGCGGAGAAGAACTCAGCCCACCCGGCAGTGTGCAATATGTTGCCATTTTTTCTGCCGTGGCCCTGTTCATTCTGCTCATTGCCTGTGTCAACTTCATGAACCTGACAACGGCCCGATCTATCGGCAGAGCGCGGGAAGTAGGCGTCCGCAAAGTATTGGGTACTGATCGCAGAGAACTGGTGATGCAGTTCCTCATTGAATCTGTCCTGATGGTATTTCTGTCCTTATTGATCGGCATCGGTATCACCTTTCTGGCACTACCACTTTTCAATTCACTGTCCGGCAAAACAATGACCCTGGCAAGTCTTTTTTCCCCGGTGATCCTGCCACTGATGATCGCATTGCCTTTTGCAGTAGGACTGCTGGCGGGAAGCTATCCGGCTTTCTTCCTCTCCGGCTTTAAACCTATCGAAGTATTGAAAGGCAGGCTTAAGGCAGGAACAAAAAGTGGAGGGCTTCGGAGCGCCCTGGTCATCGTCCAGTTTACCATTTCAATTGTGCTGATCATTGGGACAGTCGTTGTATTCCGGCAACTGCATTATATTCAGACACGCGACCTTGGATTTAACAAGGAGCAGGTATTGATTATTGATGGTGCCGATGCGCTGGGCAGCAATGCGGATGCATTTAAAAAGGAAGTGACACAATTATCCGGTGTAAAAGCCGGGACGCTTAGTGGCTTTCTTCCGGTATCCAAATCTTCCCGTAATGTATATAACATCTTCAAAGACCCTGTCCAAACTGCATCCAACAGTTTCAATATAGCCACCTGGGCGATTGACGACGGGTACTTTTCTACAATAGGTATCAAAGTGTTAAAGGGAAGGAATTTTTCTCCCGGTTCCAGAACGGATTCCTCCTCTGTAATCATCAACGAGGCGGCGGCCAGGATTTTAGGGTATGCCGATCCGATAGGAAAGAATGTATATACCTTCAATGATGCCGGAAAGCCAACCGCCTATCCGATCGTAGGCCTGGTAAAGAATTTTAATTTTGAAACCCTGCACCACGAAGTAGGTCCGCTTATGTTCACCTTGCAAAGAAGCACCGGCCTTGCCTCTTTTAAAGTGAATACCTCCGTCATCGCCCCGCTGATCGGACAGGTCAGGAACAAATGGACGGCGCTGGCGCCTGGTGCACCTTTCAGCTTCCGGTTCCTCGATGATTCCTTTAACGAAATGTACCAATCCGAGCAACAGGTTGGAAAAATTGCTACTATCTTTTCAGTTTTGGCCATATTGATCTCCTGTCTGGGTATGTTCGGATTGGCAACATTTGTTGCGGAACAAAGAACAAAGGAGATGGGAATCCGCAAAGTACTGGGAGCAAGTGTACAAGGGATCGTTGGTTTGCTTTCGGCGGATTTTATAAAGCTGGTGGTCATCGCCTTCTTCATCGCCACTCCTTTGGCCTGGTGGGTCATGAATAAATGGTTGCAGGACTTTGTCTACCGGGTAAATTTCAGTTGGTGGATTTTCCCGGCATCGGGTCTGGTTGCTTTGCTCATTGCGCTGGCCACGGTAAGCTTTCAGGCCATTCGGGCAGCGGTGGCCAATCCTGTCAGGAGCCTCAGAATGGAATAAATTTTATCGATAGTGCAGTGAAAGAGTAGTAAGAGTGTAGTAAGAGTGTAGTAAAAGAGTAATGTAACAGTAGTAGCAATGTAGTGGAACTGTAATAGAAGTATAGCAGGAATGTAATAGATAGACGAGTCCCAGGTACCGGAGAAGTATTCGAGAAGTATACGAGAAGTAATAATAGTACGGGGCATTGCCTAGCCATTTTTCTTTGTACTAATCAGTAATTCCCTCACATCTACGTCCAATGCCTCCGCAATGGCAAACAGAGATTCTATTCCTGGCTGCACGCTGTTTGTACACCACTTGGAAACCGTTCCTACAGTTACCTCTAGCCTCTCGGCCAGCCAGTTATTTGTCCGCCCTTTTTCCACGATAACTATTTTAATCCTATTATATATCTTCTTAGCCATATAATGTTTGGTTCCGGAATTATTTATAGCAAAATAAGAATTATTTATGAATTGAATAGCTGCAATATAGATATTATTACAATTTTTATTAGTAATATTACAACCAATTTTAGTTAAATTACAACTAATTAAGTATCTTTATTCAAACATCATCCATATGCAACCCCACGCAATATACGCTTTCACACAAAAGCCTTTACGCCTAACGGATGAAGAATTCCTCCATCCGGAAGCTGTTTTGAAAAACTTCTTCGAGCTATTCGGTCCGGGTGAAACCAGCTACATCCTTTCTTCAGTACAAACCGAAGCGCTGACTAACCCTGATAGCCCTTACAACTCTGTAAAAGAGCGAATGAAAGTATTCTCCTGTTTTACGGAATTACATCGGGTTATAGAAGCGGCGTTTGTTATCTCCCAAAAAATATAAATTTTCAAATTCAATGATGCCGCTTTGTTCATATAAGAAAAGGCGCCACGAAAGGCGCCTTAGTAGTTTATTATAAATCAGTATTAGTCACTTTCCATTTGAAGGCTCATTGCTAAAATAAAAGGATGCGTAATTCTACGCAATCTACAGATAAGCCTACGTAATCAATTCAACTTCAACAATTAGCTAAAATCGGTAAAACACAATAGCACGCTGAATCAGCGCCTATGATAATATATCTACGTTTTTTAGCTTACATCTGAACGCCTGCTTGTATATGCGATAATTTATAATAATTTTACTCCCAAACTAAAACTTACCCACAATGAGCGATTCTTACAAGAGGCCTATCCCATCGGATGCAGGCGGTTTCATTTCGCTTGACGAAATGAACGAACTCACCAAAAATCATGATGATGATCATGTAAACCAAAAGTCCTTTGGTACTCATGTTAAGGCGATGTGCTATGGCAAAGACAAAGTATTGGAATTGTTAGATCAACCAGGCGCAGTAGCTTTAAGGATATACTACGGAATAAAAGTAGATACTGATGGAGATGGAAGAAAAGAAAAGAAAATGATTCTTGTAGCAGTAAACGAAGAAGGTGATGATATTCTGCCCACACCTATTACTGAAACAGATAAGACTGTCGCTGTTGCCAAAACTTTGGAGGCGAAAATATTAGATTCTGGCGTTCCATGCCCTGAATATTGTTCCGGGAAATTACCTTAACACGGGATCTTTAAAACACGTCATAATATTATCAACCTTGTTGTTTGCAGCCAGGAACACAAACGCCTGTATATGCTTATTATTAATGGCATTAAATAATGATGAACTCCATTAACCAAAAAAAAATTTGATGGTTCATTGATAAAATAAAAGAATGCGTACTTCTACGCATTCTGCGGATAAGTCTACGTAATCAATTCACCTTTAACCATTAGCTAAAATCGATAAAACACAATAGCACAGTGCATCAGCGCTGATCATAATATATCTGCGCTTTTTAATTTACATCTTAACGCCTGCTTGTATATGTGATAATTTATAATAATTTTACCCCCAAACTAAAACTTACCCACAATGAGCGATTCTTACAAGAGGCCTATTCCATCGGATGCAGGTGGTTTCATTTCGCTTGACGAAATGAACGAACTCACCAAAAATCATGATGATGATCATGTAAACCAAAAGTCCTTTGGTACTCATGTTAAGGCGATGTGCTATGGCAAAGACAAAGTATTGGAATTGTTAGATCAACCAGGCGCAGTAGCCTTAAGGATATACTATGGAATAAAAATAGATACTGATGGAGATGGAATAAAAGAAAAGAAGATGATTCTCGTAGCAGTAAACGAAGAAGGTGATGATATTCTGCCCACACCTATTACTGAAACAGATAAGACTATCGCCGTTGCTAAAACTTTGCAGGCGAAAATATTAGATTCTGGCGTTCCATGCCCTGAATATTGTTCCGGGAAAAGACCGTAATTATAAAGCAATCAAGTGAATATAACATTCTTCTGGATTATCTACTATTGCATGATGGGGGTCGAATTTTTGGTTCTGATCCCCTTCATCCTGCAATATAAATTACTTGATAAGGCATCAAAGTGCATGTTTTATTACATATTGAGTTGTACCGTTTTTGCCGGAGGATCTTATATTCTTCAGAAGTTTTATGGCAATAACATGTGGTTTTTCAACTTAATGTACTTTATCCAATTTGTTATCCTATCCGTATTTTATTACATCTCCATTAAAAACCCCACCGTACGCACCATCGTTCGATATATGCCGCTTTTAATTCTGGCAATATTTGTTTTCGATTTATTCTTTATTGAAGGGGTGCGGGCTTTCAACTCTATTTCATCAGGAGTAAAGAATCTGGTTTTACTTGTTTATGGTGTTTATTACTTCCTCCAGATGATTAAGGATAAGGAGCTTATTGAAAAAGCCATTTATATTGATTCGTTGCCTGTCTTCTGGTATAGTGCAGCGATATTCATTTTCTCCTGTACTGAATTTCTATTCTGTATCAGTTACAATCATCTACAGGCATTGCAAACTTCAGGAGTTGCCAGAATGGGAATGACGATAACAATATTTACTATCAACTATATTGTTGGCATAATATCCATGATTCTTCTTTATATTGGTCTCTCAAAGAATAAAAAACTGAGATATGCAGACAGTTGATATTATTGTAATTGGCACTACAGTAATGTTAATGCTTGGAGTAATTGTGATCATATTAGTGATGTTGCAACAGAAACAGGTAATCCAACATAAGCTTGTCATTCGTGATAAAGACCTCCAACTCCAACGTGAACGCCTCATCGCCGTACTCCAGGGCCAGGAGCAGGAACGTAAACGTATTGCAGAAGACCTTCATGATGAGGTGGGTGCCCAACTCTCTGTACTAAAACTTAATCTCGGCGGGCTTCAACCCCTGCTGAAAACCGGCAATGGCGAAACAGAACGCCTGAAAGAAACCAAAGACTTTGCGGACATCATTATCCAGCAACTGCGGTTTATTTCCCAGAGCCTCCACCCACAGGCACTGGAAAACCTTGGCCTGGCGCATGCACTGGACTCGTTCTGTAACCTGATGAACAAAAATAAACAGGTAAAAATAGCATTCAAAACCGCTGGCAACGGGCAAACCGTAGATAGAGAAAAAGCATTAAACGTATACCGCGTGGTGCAGGAACTGCTGAATAATATCCTGAAACATGCCGAGGCGACGGAAGTACTGATCACTTACCAAACCACTCCTTCCCTGTTAACCATTAATGTGGAAGATAATGGTAATGGAGCATTACTCCCGTCCCTGGCCGATTCCCGCAAGAAAACCGGCAGCCTGGGACTTAAAAATATTGAAAGCCGTCTTAATATTATCGGTGGAAATATTACCTTCACTTCCAGAACACCACAAGGAACTATTGCTTCGATTAGTGTAGAGAATTATCAGGCGCCCACACAGAATAGTTGATACTTATGTTGTTTTATTACTAAATTGCCGTCCGGTTGTGTTTGTAACGGCATGACTTATAGTAATTTATTCTCAATAAAATAATAGCAAATCTTCTAACTGTCCATTTATGGCACACATAAAAGTGGCCATTGCGGATGATCATAAGATCTTTCGCAGTGGAGTGATAAATACTCTGATTCCATACGAAAATATCCGCTTCATATTTGAAGCCGATGACGGGCTGCATCTGTTGCAGATCATGGAATCACAACAACCGGATGTGATCCTCATGGATCTCAAAATGCCTAACATGGATGGCATTGAAGCCACCGTCAAAGTAAAAGAAAAGTATCCTGATGTAAAGATCATCATACTCACTATGTATGAAGATGACAACTTCATTGTCCATCTCGTGGAAAACGGCGCCAATGCCTATTTACTCAAAAATGCGGAACCGGAAGAAATCTATGAAGCTATCTGTACTACTTACGAAAAAGGATTTTATTTCAATGAAAATGTAAACCTGGCACTGCTTAAAAAGGTATTACATAAAAACAAGCAACAGTTTAAGCCTACACTCAAAAACGAAATACAACTGAACGACCGGGAACAGGAAGTACTGAAGCTGATCTGTAATGAACTCACCACCCAGGAGATTTCTGAACAGATTTTTCTGAGTCCCCGCACTGTAGAAGGCATCCGTCAAAAATTATTAGAAAAAATCAACGTTAAAAACAGCGTTGGACTGGTACTGTACGCATTCCGAAACGGATTAATAGAATAGATTTTAAATACCCACCTAATCATGAGAACTATCAGAACCTTTGCTGCTACAGCTGGCGCTATGCTATTGCTGTATGCCGGCACTACCCTCGCACAGGGAATTAAAATGCCTGCGCCAAGCCCTACACAAACGATCAAACAGGACTTCGCTTTATCCAACATAGAGCTGAGCTACTCCCGTCCGCTGAAAAACGGCAGGGTGATCATGGGCGATCTGGTGCCTTACGGCAAAGTATGGAGAACCGGCGCTAACAGTGCTACTACCATTACTTTCGGAGAAGATGTGAAATTTGGCGGTGTACCTGTGAAAGCAGGTAAATACGGCTTGCTCACTATCCCCGGCGCTCAGTCCTGGACCGTGATCCTGACCAGCAGCCTGGATGTAACCAGCCCGTCTGCTTACAAACAGGAAAACGATATCGCCCGCGTACAGGTAAAACCTGTAGCAGCTCCTTTCAGCCAGGAAAGCTTTACCATCGGCTTTGAGGACGTACGTTCCAACTCCGTAGTATTGACCCTCAGCTGGGACAAAACAAAAGTACCAGTAACCATTGGTGCTGATATCGATGATAAAATCACTGCGCAGATCAACGATGCGATGCAGTCTGCCGACAAAAAGCCTTACTACCAGGCAGCGGTATATTACTATGAAACTGGTAAAGACCTCACCAAGGCAGTAGAGTGGATCAACGAAGCAGCTACACAAAGCCCGGACGCATTTTGGGTTTGGTACCAGAAAGCACGCATCAATGCAAAAGCGAAGAATGTAAAAGTAGCAAAAGAAGCTGCACAGAAATCTATCGAACTGGCTACCACTGCTAAGAACGATGACTATGTAACGCTGAACAAAAAGTTACTGGCTACTTTAAAATAGGCTCTCTATCATCTGCCCGAAACAGGCAGCTGTGTAAAGTATATGTCCCGGCTATCGAATGATAGCCGGGATTTTTTTAACTTCCCTGAATTTTGTCCACTACTCTCTGGGAGGCCCGGTATCCGGGAAAGTCCATCAGATCAATATCTACGGTTGGCGGCAAATGCAATCCCAAAAGATGCTCCTGCCTGGCTTTAATCAAAAAATTTTCTGATGCGAGTAGTCTCGCTGGCAGCTGCTTTGGCCGGAATAAATCATATCCGTCTGTTTTTTGACTGTCGACAAGATACCTGTATATGTATTTTAATTGGGGATCCTTTCTTTCCTCATCCTGATAAATAATACTTCCATCTGCCGCTCTCTCCAGTCTGTATTCAGAAGTATGTAAATCAATGGCATCCAGCTCAGTGCAAATGGAGCATACAAAATATGATTTATGTGTAATTCTTATAGCCTTTTGTTTGCTGCCAGTAACAAAGGCATTCAACTTTGCAAATGAATAGTCAATCTTCAATCCAGTCAGCATCTTAAGAAAATCATCAGACACTATTTTAATATCCTTGTGTTGATCAAAGAAATCGAAATTGATATTGCTTTCATTGAAAACAATATCCTGCCCCTCTATTAATCGCAACGATGCCCTATCACCATTCAATAGCTTTTTGTCAAGTCCTGGCGTTTCATCAACAATAGGAAATCTTGTTTCCAACCATATCGGTAATCCACTCCCTTTGATTTCGTTTCCTTTATATTTCAGATAAAAATGCATGTGCTCAGCGTTTTGGGTAATGGTAGATCATCCTATAATTAGTATCAGCACCTACAAAGCATATAGCCTATGCGCTAAAGGTAGGACATTTTCCACCTTTGTTTTATCTTTCTGATTCTTCGGGAAGTACGGTATATACCTGCATAAAAAATGCCTCACCATTACGGCAAGGCACTTTCTATTATTGTAACAGATTGATTGTACAGTGTATTATTACGCAGCTTTCGCTTTCTTCAGCTGTGCAGGTGTTATCATGGCAGGTTTCAGCTTGATGATACCTACAAAGTTCAGCAGCTTCATTACCTGGTAGCTTGGATCAAATTCATACCACTTCTTAGCGAAGTTAGGACTGTCTTTAAATTTATGGTGGTTGTTCTGGAACAGCTCACCCATCAGTATAATACCCCATGGAGAAGTATTTCTGGAGTGGTCACTGTTGTCAAAATTCTGGTAACCATATTTATGACCGCACCAGTTAACAATAGCACCTTGTACAGGTCCCATCAGGAAGTGGATAGGCAACAGTAAATAAAGATACCACATGCCGGCCGGAACAAATACCACGTAGAAAGCTACATAGATAGCCATCCAGGCGAAACGGGTAATGTTGCTGTCGCCGAATTTATCCATGGCATCCCATTCTGGTAATGGCTCTGCGGTGAATTTAGGATCAACGCTGCTGGTACGGGTAGCAAAACCATTATAGAGTTTGCGGGTTTGTACCATCATACCCCAAACGTCTTTAAAGAAGTGTGGAGAATGCGGATCGTGCTCGGTATCGCTGAATTCATGGTGCATGCGGTGCATAACGCCATAAGCTCTTGGAATCAGGTATGATGAACCCTGGAA